>JBHJHM010000049.1:0-10193 GCA_050330865.1 Leptolyngbyaceae cyanobacterium | reverse complement strand
AGCGGTTTCCCGGCCAAGTGCAAGATCTGAGCCTTGAACGAACAGCGGTGCTGCTCGATAAACCTGAAAGAAACACAACTGTCTTGTTCTTGGCGACAATCAGCCCTTTTTAGGTCAAATTAGTTTGTGTTTCTTAGGAGTTTATCGACATTATCGACAGCGGTTGGCGGCATTGATGGTGGTTCTGGAGGTTGCCAACGCTCCCTCGGTATCTCGAACAAAACGGATGCGGGCGTTATCGGTGGTGATACCTGTCAATGTTGCACCGGCCACATGGATGCCCTCCATATCAGCTCGCTCAAAATTGGCGTAGTTCAATCGGGCTTGGCTAAAATCGACGCCCGTCAAGTCACTATCGGTAAAGTCAGCTAGGGTGAGACTGGCCTTTGCAAAGTTGGCTCCAGTAAGATTAGCCCCTGAAAAATCAGGTGCAGCGAGATTAGCCGCGATCGAGCTTGATAGGCCCAAACGCGGACCCACCCGGTCCGATATTGAGTTGGCTTCGACCGTACTGTTGGGGCGCCAGTCTACAGTGTTCGCAGTAGTTGAGAACGCGGCGGGGCGATCGCGATTGACCAACGCAAGGTTAGCATTGGCCAGATTAGCATCAACAAATCGAGTCGCATAAATTGTTGCCTCGCAAAGATTAGCACTTGCCAGGGTCGCGCCTTCAAAATCAGCCGCTGCCAGATTAGCCCGCTGCAAATTGGCCCCTGTCAGGTTAGCCCCTCTAAAGTCAGCCCCCACTAGGGTGCGGCCTTCAAAATCAGCCTCCTCAAGATTGGCCCCCGTAAAGAGCGTGCGTTCTAGACTGGCCACGCTACTAAAATCAACACCCTGCAGATCTAAGCCCGCGAGATCGGTGCCCCTGAGGGAAGCCGTATTGTCCAGCGAAACCCCTTGCAGGGTTGCCCCCGCTAGCGTCAGTCCCTCCAGTCTGGCCCCTTCGAGGTTGGCGTTACTCAAATCGGTCTCGCGAAGGACACTATCCGTCAAATTAGCGCCTGACAAATCGGCCTCTACCAGACTGGCTTCGCTCAGATTGACCCCTGTTAAGTCAAGCTCCGATGCATCGGCAAGCGTCAAATTGGCACCCTGTAAGTTGGTGCCAGGCAGTATCTGAACCTCGTTCAAATGGGTGCCAAAGAAGTCAGTTCCCTGCAAGTCAGTACTGAGTGTTGTGTTGCTGAGGGATGCACTACTGAGGTTCGCATTCGCCAGATTGGTTGCTGACAAATCCAGAGCACTCAGGTCAGAATGCCGAAGGTTGGCTCCTTCTAGCTGGAATAAGAGAGGCACCTCCTCGGATGCAGCGGATTCAGTCTCAAGGGCAATGCCATTCTCTGTACCCTCTGTTTGGCGCTCTTCCATTTCCGCCAGCTGTGCTTGGATAGCCTCAGCCGCCTGATCCGGATCGTTGACCAGTTGCCAGATTAACAGCCACTGATCATCCAAGGTATCTGCGTCTATCAGCGTTCCTTGCAGTTCGGCCCCCTGTAAGTTAGCTCCCTGCAAGTTAGCACCACGGAGGTCAGCATTACGCAGATCGGTGTTAGTCAGGTCAGCCCTGCGGAGGTTGGCCCCGCCCAAATCAGCGCCGCTTAAATCAGCCCCGGCAAGACTAGCCTCTGTAAGATAGGCATTCCGTAAGTAAGCATTCTGCAGTTGAGCCGCCTCTAAATTGCAGCCTTGACAGCTACGGGTTTCTCGCAGACGGCGAACTTCGTTCGCATCCTGAGCCCATCCCGCTCGACTCAGTGCGATACAAGCCAAAAGCGTCAAAGCAACTTTGTGTCGATAGCGATGTTTTCTTATCTGTATTGAACTGGGCTGTCTCCACAGTGGCTGCATGTTAGCCCCCTTTATTCCATTGACCTCATGGCAACTTAGGCTGGCGGCGGCCCCCAATTTCTTTACTGCAATATAGCGCCTTCTTGTGCGTAACTGGAAATGAGGCGTTGCCAGGAGACGCTAGGCTGACTCCTGGACATGGGTTGCAACCATCATTTGAACCGTTTGTACCCAGCCTGTTTTCTCGGATAGCAGGATATTTTTGAACGACTGCCTCCTTTTAAGAAACTGCAAGCTTTGAGTAATTGCTATCTTGAGTTGACCGCTGGTGATTTCCTGAGTCTTTCCATGATGCAAACCTGGCAAGAAGCAAATCAGCATTACATGGCGGCAGCGATCGCTCCCATTCGCCGGACACTTCAGCAACATAGCAAGCAATCCTCACCATCAGAGCCCGACAGCCTGACGGCAAACGATTATGAACTCAGTACTCACGCGTGGAATACGCCGCCCGCTCTTGAGTCCCTATGTCAGTGTTTTGATCTGAGTCCCTTTGAGCGAGCGGTGGTATTACTGTGTGCTGGCATAGAACTGCAGGCCGACTGGGGTCAGCTCTGTGCCGCAGCCGGACCACCCTACCAGCCAGTTCCGACTTTTGGGTTGGCGCAGCAAGTTCTGGCTTCAAGCCATTGGAGCGCTTTTTTACCAACCGGGGCCTTACGCCACTGGCAAATTATCGAGGTCGGCCCCAGTAACGCGCTTCTGACATCCCCTCTGCGCCTCAGCGAACGCATTCTCCATGAGCTGCTTGGGTTTCCTAATTTCGACAATCGCTTAACAACCCTAGTGAGCCGAACCACGTCTTCCGGTCCCCTGGTTCCCTCACATCAGCACATTGCGGGTCAAATGATGACTGCATGGCACTCTTCGGACAACAATCGGTCACGGTCGGTTATTCAACTGTGTGGAATCGATCGCCCCAGTATGCAGGCCATTGCCATATCTGTTTGTCAAGCAATGAGGATTGTACTCTACACGCTATCCAGTCAAACACTTCCCCTCAATCCCAATGAACTGCAGCAATTTACCCGCCTATGGGAACGAGAAAACCAAATAAGACCTGTCGCCTTATTAATTGATTGGGAGGTCGTTAGTGGCACTGAACCTGCACGGATAGGCGCTATTGAACTGCTGCTCAATACCCTGCAAAGTCCGCTGATTTTACTCAGCCGCGATCGCCGCTCATTGGATTATCGTCCACTTATCACGTACGAAATTCAGACACCCACGCGCGAGGAGCAGATTCAGCTTTGGCACCATCACTTAGGCGATCAGGCCACGATGCTTAAGGGGTTTGCTCCTACATTGGCTGGGCAATTTGACCTCAGTAGTCATCAAATCCAGTCAGCTAGTTTGCAGGCAATGGTAGAAGTTGAGCAGGCGGGAAGCGGAAGTGAGGGACAGGGTGTTGTTGATGAAGACGAGAAGCGTGTGACAGTGAGACTGTGGGAGGCCTGTCGGGTACAGACGCGCCTGCGGTTGGATGAATTAGCACAGCGACTTACGCCTCGGGAAACCTGGCAAGATTTGGTATTGCCCGACCGGGAAACCGCATCTTTGCAGGAGATTGTAGCGCATGTGCAGCAGCGGTCACAGGTGCATGATGTATGGGGATTTGGGCGCCAAAGCAATCGAGGACTGGGTATCAGTGCCCTTTTTGCTGGCAGCAGTGGAACTGGGAAAACGATGGCGGCTAACGTGTTGGGGCAGACCCTCCGACTAGATGTGTATCGCATTGACCTAAGTTCGATAGTTAGCAAGTACATTGGCGAAACAGAGAAAAATCTGCGCCGGATATTTGATGCCGCCGAATCGGGGGGTGTGATCTTGCTGTTTGATGAGGCCGATGCCTTGTTTGGCAAGCGCAGTGATGTCAAAGACAGCCGCGATCGCTATGCCAATATGGAAGTTAGCTACTTACTACAGCGCATGGAGTCCTATCGGGGGCTGGCTATTTTGACGACGAATCTCAAAGACTCCATTGATGCTGCTTTTCTCCGTCGCATTCGCTTCATCGTGCGGTTCCCCTTTCCTGATTTTGAGCAGCGGATACGCATCTGGCAGCGCATGTTTCCCTCGACTCTGCCCACGGCTGACTTGGACTTTCGCAAACTAGCCCGCCTCAATGTTGCGGGGGGGAATATCCGCAACATTGCGCTCACAGCTGCCTTTTTCGCTGCTACTGAGGGCGGCCCACTGTCGATGGCTCATCTCTTACGCGCTACCCAAAGTGAATACAGCAAACTAGAACGCCCCATTCCCCCAGCTGAAGTTCGAGGTTGGGTTACCGGCGCTGGCTCCCTGAAGGGGGATAGCTAAATCAGACAGGCGGAGGAACCAACACGGGAATCATCCCATTAATTTTAACGAGACCATTCAAAAGGATGATGGGCGCGGTTACCGTTACCGCACTGCCAGCAGTCGCTGTGAAAGCTGAGCCAGCATTCCACGTCATGGCTCCGCTGGCGGTTGTATTGATAGAGGATGCTGTGTGACTGACGCCTCCCCCCGTTGTGTTGCTGATACCAGCCGGAGCGCTCAAGCTCAATGTTCCGTTAGAGGCAATGCTGATTGAGCTAGGATCGCTCAACAGAACGGTTTGCCCTGCACTGGTTTGAATTTGAATGGACTTACCGGTGTCGTCGAGCTTGACAACATTCCGTCCGGAGGTCTCGATTTCAACAAACTGCTGACTGTCGTTCAGTTTAATTTTGTGGCCACCCGTCGTATGCACGTACACACCGGCTTTTTCGCCCTTATCTTCTTCGACAAACTGAAGCTTGTGCCCAGTACGCGTTTGAATGGTGCGCAGTCGCACTTTACCATCCTGCACGTTGTTCGCGGCTGAGTTGGGAGGCGTATCCTGACCATTCCAAACACCACCGAGAATGTAAGGCCGATGGATATCGCCATGTTCAAAGGCAACCAGAACCTCGTCATCAATTTCGGGAAGACAGTCAAACCCGCGGCTATTAGCAGCTCCCATGCTAACCACCCGCGCCCAGTTACTGGTATGCTCCTCCGTCAGTGTGGGAAACTTGACCTTGACACGCCCCATGTCTTCGGGGTCAGTGTTGTCGGTGACGATGCCCACGAGCAGAGTCTGACCGGGTCGTAACTGGGTCGGTGGGGCCAGAGTCGTGACTAGGTCGCCACTCCTGAGTCCGCGCACACAAAACTCTGTGGTGTAGAGACGTTCGGAGTAAGTATGGCGCGTTTCCGTCACGTAGTATTTGCCGCTGTAAGGGCCAAGATCCTGCAGTTCAACAAATATTCCTGGGCGAATTTGGGGATTGCCTTCGGCCTTGGCATCGGCCACGATATATTGACCACCCAATTCATCACAGAGCGCTTGGGCCATAGTATCAGCCTCTTTGAGCTTGAACATAGGCTGATCGACGATCACCATCTTGGGGGGCGTTTGCATTTTTTCGAAGGCGGTACTGACTTCGCTGCCCTTTTGCGCTTGGCTTGTTTCATTCTGAGTTAGCACCTCCTCAGACGTCGCGTTAGAGATAATGGGCTTTTTGGTGGTGTAGTCCCAGCCACGCACCTCGACTTCCTTAACCTGCTCAGTGCTGGTCATTCGGACGCGGAAGCTGCGGAGATTTTCCAACCATTTGAGCGCTATAGTTTCCTGAGCGTTAGGTTTGCGAAAGTTTAGTTTGCCATCTCTAACAAATAGTTCAAAGCCGACTCGTGCTGCCCGCGATCGCAAGAACTCCATATTGGTTTGGTTTTCTTGAAAGAGGTAATCATGAGGCTCACTGCTCTCGTCAATAGTATCGGTCGGGATATCCACTTCTTCAGCAATTTTTTGGACCACATCGCTGTCAGTTATGTTTTGAAATGAGCGGTTAAATCGCCCTCGATGGAGGCGGTGAGAGCGATCATAGCCTCGGAATACAATAGGAGCCTGCGTACTCTCAGAAAACTGGGTTTCAATGCAGGTGATTTCACCCTGGCAAAGGCTTCCTTTCTGCGATTTGAGTTCATCAGTAGAGAACGTTGTACTGGGGTCAAAGCCAATCTCAACAGACTGCCCAATCTGGAGCTTTTTCTGGACCTTCCAAGGACTATCATCCATGCTGCCCGGTTTGTAATCATTCCGCACAACAATCGTAAATAGACTAGGTCGATGGAGACTTTCCTCGACAACAACTTGTAGAATATTGTCAAGAATTTCGCTGTCTGCTTTAGTCCCATCAATCGTGATGTCGGGAAGGGCGCGGTAAGCTGTGTTCATAGCGATAGTTGATTTCTAGTTTGCATATTGTCTGCGAGAGGATTCGCTTGAGTCGCGGGCGAACTGGAGCGATCATCGGTAGGTTTTTCAGTCTCTTTCAGGGTTAGGTTGTCGATGATTGCTCTGACCGGAACACCCGTTTTACTAAACTTAGTGAGCTTATAGTTAACCTGTTCAATGAAGCAGTATTCCAAGTATTGCTTACCCCAGAGAAAACAATAGACAGGGGGGCGCTGTTTACCATTAATAAATCGGGTTGCTTCTTCAAAAGCTTTGATGTAAAGATCGACTACATCTTTTCCCGTTTCAAAGGTATCAAATAAGATATTGGCGATGGTGATTGTCTTAGGAGGAATGTTAGAAAAGCTAACCTTGGGTCGTCCAGTTCGTTCGGAACGGGCTCCCGGATTGTCGGCAGTATCAACGTTGTTCTGAAAGGACAGTTCTTTAGGATTAAACATGAACTGAATATCCTTACCGCCATCCCGATTCTTAAGAATTGCCTTCACATTTGCCATGAACTATGCTCCTTTATAAACCAGTAAAGTAGGGGCTACTCAGTCGATCTTTATCGCCCTGTAAACGTTCTCTGAGTAAGGTGTCAATTGCCTCAAGAAATGACTGGATTTTAGGATCTTGTTGGAGATCAATCGCATCGATATTGGCGACATCTATTTTGTGGGTGCCTTTTTCTTTGGTGCTTTCCTGGTCTACTGGATAAGTCACGACATCTAACCAGGGCAAGATATCTCTAGCGGTACCGAAATATGCTTCTCGTTCTTGGCTAAGGCGCGATCGCAGCAAGCCATAACAAATCCTAGCCAACTGCTCGACTTGAGCATCGGTGACTTTCTCGGCGGTTGGGTCGGCAGCAGCATCAGTGGCGGATTTTGTTTGGGAAGGAACGCTAGCGTGGGCCGAGGTTGCCGCCGATGTCTCGGGCTGTCGTGCGATGGGCGCGGATTGCGGGGCAGCGAGTATTGAGGCTGATGCCGCGGACTTGGCAGTCGTCGGTCGCGGACTTCTCTGTATTAGTTTGGTGGGTGCTTCCTCCACGGGCAATCCTGAGCCGACAGGGGCGTTCAGGCTAAATTGGGACTGCCCAGGTTCGGCCTGTTGCTGACGCGCGCGCGACTCTAGTTGGAATTGCTGCTGCCACGCTGTATCGGTGCTGGTCGGTAGCTGGAATTGCTGCTGCCAGGATTCTGGGGTCAGGGCATCGGTGAGGGTTTGGGGCATATCGGTGGTCAGCTGAGTGAGGCGATCGCGCTGCTCGGTTAGGGTATTGCCCACTGCTTCAGCCGTTGCGGTCAATGTCTCAGCGGCTTGTTTGAAGACGTTTAAGGGCTGCAGAAACTTCCAGGCGAGGGGTCGCTTTTGGGCGGTATCAGGTGTGGATGTGTCAGGAGAAGCCGACTGTGGCAGTGTTCGGGTGTCGTCAGACAACGGGGTTAGCGGTACCGATGAGGGCGTCGCTGCGGGCGATTCGATCGCTGGAATGCCCTTCGGAAACCGATTTTCAACGAACGATGACATCTCTGTCCCTGCGGTCTCTGGCATCCCGGCTGGAGCAGGCAAACCCGGAGCGGACTGATTCCCAACCAACGGCAGGGCGTCGCGTCCCAGGCTTTCGGGTATAGCACTAAGGTTCGGGAACAACGAGTCCACCCTGAGCTTTGCTGGCAGTGCTTTAATATCTGCCAGCAAGGCATTGAGCCCTAGTTTTGCCGGCAGTGCTTGAACCTGTGAGCGCAGCGAGTCGATACCTAGCTCTTCTGAGAGTGTGCTTACGTCGGGCAAACTGAATCCAGGCCAATTCAAGGAGGGCAAATTCTCAGATGTGCCTCCGTCAAGCCGGTTCAATCCGTCAGGCCGGTTCAAGGACGGCAAATTCTCAGCTGATGACACGGTATCCAGACCGACATTCGGCAGAATACCACTGAGGTCGGGCACCGCAGAAGGCTGATTCTCCCCCAAGTTGAAGCCAAGATTCGCAGGCAGCGCTTTGACCTGTGAACGTAGCGAGTCGATGTCTAGCCCTTCAGACAGTCCACTCATATTAGGAAGATTGAATATGTCTGGCCGGTTGAATGAAGGCAAATTCTCAGCTGATGACAGGGAATCAAGCCCTACATTCGGCAGGAAGCCGCTAAGGTTGGGCAGCGCAGTAGAGGGCTGATTGCCTACCAAGGGAAGCAAGTTGAGGCCAAGATTCGCAGGCAATGCTTCAGCCTGTGGACGGAATGAGTCGAGGCCTAACCCCTCGGACAGTGCGCCTGCGTCGGGTAGGTTGAATCCATTGGGCAGTGCCTCGACCCGTGAGCGTAACGAGTCGATGCTCAACCCCTCGGACAATGCGTCGACGTTGGGCAGATTAAAGGAACTCGGTAGCGCCTCAATCTGTGAACGGAGCGAGTCGATGCCTAGCGTTTCTGGGAGTGCTGCAGCCGTTGCACGTAGGGAGTCCAATCCTCGATGGGTGGGCAGCGACTGGAACAGTGCCAGGGGTGAGTCTGAGGCAAGATTGGCGGATAGGGACGCTGGTTCTGGAGTCTGTGGGTGATTACTGGTTAGGTCGGGCAAATCTGGGACTAATGGATTACCTGTAAAGGATGGCAGCTCGGCTCCTAGACGTTCGGACAATACTTCGACTTGAGGAATCAGCGAGTCTAGATGCAAACGCTCTGGCAGCGACTCGATTTGAGGAATCAGAGGGTCTAGTCCTAATGCTTCTAGAGGGAGTTGAGGGTGCGATCGCGGCGAGTGAAGCCCCAAGTTTTCTGGGAGGGATTCCAGGTCAGGACCCTTGAGCGCGGGGGGAAGGTCCGAAAAGGGGGCAAAGCGGGGTTGGATCGACGCTAGGTTATCGGCTATTGCATCCGGTTGGCGCTGAAGGGTGGTGGGTGAAATCGGAGCGGATGGAGTGGTTGGTCTAGTTTCATTGGCTTGAGGGATTGTCTCGGATGTGCCTTCAGGAATCGGTGGAATTGTCGTGGCATCCGCGATCGATGCAGGCTGACGTTGAAGGATCTGCGGGGCCGCTGCTGGCGTTTCCTCGCCGGTTGGGGAAACCGCCGTCGCGGCCTCTGTTGTGATGGGTTGACGTTGAAGAGTCTCAGGAGATGGCGGCGGTGCAGAGTTCTCGCCGGTTGGGGAAACTGCTGTTGAGTCCTCTGTTGTGATGGGTTGACGCTGGATTGGCTCAGAAGGTAGCGGCGGTGCGGAGTTCTCAACAGGGGGGCGCTGGATAGTTTCAGAAGGTAGCGGCGGTGCAGGGGGCTCGACGGTTGGGGAAATCGGCTCTGGTTCAGTCGTGGGTATAGGCCGACGTCGAATGGTCGGAGGTGGCGACGACGCAGAGTCCTCGACGGTTGGGGAGATTTCTGTCGCGTCCTCTGTTGTGAGGGGTTGGCGCTGAAGGGCCTCAGGACGTTGAGTGGGTGCAGGGGGCTCAACAGGGGGTGGAATCGCCGCAGGCTCAGCCGTGGGTGTAGGCTGACGCTGGATGGTCGGAGGTTGCAGGGCCGCAGGCTCGACGGTGAGTGGAGTCGCCGCAGGCTCAGCCGTGACAGGTTGGCGCTGGATTCTTTCAGGGCTTTGAGTGGGTGCAGGGGGCTGGACAGTGGATGAAATCGGCTCTGGTTCAGTCGTGGATGTAGGCTGACGCTGAAGGGGCTCAGGAGGCTGCGGGGTCGCAGGGTTATCGATGGTTTGTGGAGTCGCCGCAGGCTCAGTCGTGATTGTAGACCGACGTTGGATAGTTTCAGGAGGTTGCGGCAGTGCAGAGCTATCGACAGTTGGAGAACCTGCTGTCGCGTCCTCTGTTGTGAGAGGTTGACGCTGAAGAGGCTCAGGACGTTGAGTGGGTGCGGGGTTCTCAACAGTGGGTGAAATCGGCTCTGGTTCAGTCGTGGGTGTAGGCTGACGCTGGTTGGTCGGAGGGTGAGTGGTCGCAGGGGGCTCGACGGTTTGTGGAATCGCCGCAGGCTCAGTCGTGGATGTAGGCTGACGCTGGATGGCCGGAGGTTGCGGCGGTGCAGGGCTATCGACAGTTGGGGCAACTGCTGTCGCGTCCTCTGTTGTAATGGGTTGGCGC
>JBHJHM010000048.1:0-5300 GCA_050330865.1 Leptolyngbyaceae cyanobacterium | reverse complement strand
TGAGATCTTGCACTAGTACATCAGCACCTTGCGTTCGCCCCCTAAATCCCCCAATTCTGGGGGACTTCAACCTCAGAACCCCCCAATTTGGGGGGCAGGGGGGCCAAACCAGGCGATGTAAGCTCAACTGCAAGATCTGAGTTCTATCCATAATGGGAAACCTAAACAGGCTTGTAAAGATTGTGGTAAACAATTTGTCAATAAGCCTTAAAATATTAAAATTTAATCAGCCACAAAACAGCTCATCGACAAGCTTTTGTTAGAGCGTATCTTACTCCGGGGAATCGCTAGAGTGACCGGTGTGAGTTGGGATTGGTTACAAACATATATCAATAATAAAATGAACTCTATCCTAAGGCAGATAAAGGTCTCAGAGAAAATAAAAGGACCCCTGACAATTGAATGCGATGAAATGTGGTCTTTTATAGGAAGTAAGAAAAATGTCGTTTACATTTGGCTAGCAATAGATCGATATACGCGCGAAATTGTGGGATGCTTTATGGGTGATACAACGCGAAAATCAGCCCGCAAGCTATGGGCTTCTTTGCCCGGAATTTATCGACAATGTGCCGTTGCCTATACTGACTTTTGGCAATATAAATGAAAAAGTGATTCCTGCTAGTCGTCATCGGGCAGTTGGCAAAGAAACGGGACAAACCAATCATATCGAACGCTTAAATAATACCTTCCGACAACGCCTTTCAAGACTCGTGCGAAAGAGCCTCTCCTTCTCCAAGAACTTGAACAACCATATTGGCGCTATCTGGTATTTCATACATGACTATAATGCTCAACTGGTAAGGGTTTGAGGCTCACCACTACTTGCAGATCACTACCCAAGTGAGTCAGGAACAGTTTAATTCCATCCTGATTGAGCGTGACTCTTTTCATGGGGAGTGGAACTATCAGATATTGCCTTCTCAATAATCGGGATAGTTCAAGTTATTTTTGCGCAGATCCTAAGTGTTGAAAAGCTTTGCAGATTATTCAAAGAGATAAAGCCGACTATTCCTGCGTTTATCTCTACCAATTGAAAAAGCTTTGCCGTAGCGGCAATACCGCTTGAACCGTATCTTTGACATACAGCCGTAGCCTCTATCAAAAGGGAGATGCTCGGAATGGATGATGCTTCTTAAATGGACGCATTATGGATCCGAAGATTATTCTCTACATCACGTTTGGATTGGCAGCGCTTGGATTGACTTGGCTACCGGAGGCTAAGGGAGTACGTTACGTCGGCGCGCCAGTTTTGTATGTGTTGGCAGCAGCAGTTTTGTTTAGCCTGCCACTGGGACTACCTGTCGTTGACCCCGTTTCTAATTCGATCCATGCCAAAGTTACTGAATACCTGACCGAACTCATCGTAATTGTCTCGTTGGCGGGTGCTGGGCTGGCGATCGACTGTCCTTTTCAATTCAAAGCTTGGACCTCAACCTGGTGTTTGCTGGGAATTGCGATGCCGATTTCAATTGGAGCCGCGGTGCTGCTGGGTCAGTATCTCTTTGGTTTGTCGTTAGCAGCTGCGGTGCTGCTGGGTGCTTTGCTCGCTCCTACGGATCCAGTGCTTGCCTGCAGCGTTGAAGTGGGGCCGCCCAATAAAGGGGGAGAAGACCCCGTGCGATTTAGCTTGACTACGGAAGCAGGACTGAACGACGGTCTTGCCTTTCCGTTTGTGTATCTAGCGTTAGGTCTGGCTGAGCATGGCTCGGCAGGAGGCTGGCTGCTGGGTTGGTTTGCCTATGACTTACTTTATCGAGTCGTGATAGGCACTCTGGTGGGTATCGGCGTGGGCTGGGTTCTGAGTCACTATGTTTTTCACTATTCGGATGAGACTGAGCGAGAGGAAACGCATGAAGGATTGATGGTGATGGCAGCTATCTTTCTCGCCTATAGCTTGGCAGAGCTGATCCATGGCTATGGCTTCTTGGCTGTGTTTGCAGCTGCCGTATCGGGGCGACAGAATGTGGCCAGAGCCGATAGCTATCATCGCAAACCCTATCAGTTTGCGGACCAGATGGAAGATATCTTACTGAGTTTGCTATTACTTGGGTTCGGTGGCTTCATCGCAACGAGTGGTATTCAGCTCACTTCGATAAACGGGATCATTTTTGCAGTGCTGTTCTTGCTGCTGGTGCGACCGTTATCAGGTTTACTATCGTTGCGAAAGGTACGGTTTAAGCGTATTGAGAAACGGGCGATCGCGTTCCTCGGAATTCGTGGCTTTGGTTCGTTTTACTATCTGGCTTACGCTCAAAATAACGGCACGTTTGAGGAAATAGGTACGCTATGGCAAATTACGACCATCATTGTCTTATCCTCGCTGCTGATTCACGGCATTACGGCTACTTTAGCCATGCGACGTTTGGATAAAGGTATTGTAAAAAGTTGATTTCATTTTTTTACCTTGCTTTGAGTTGATCCCAGGCTGCTTCCGATCAATTCTATTTCTTGTCTTCTACCAGAAGACTGATGCTCAATGACAAGAAGCTGTCATAAATTAATAACAGCGTTAAGAAGCTGATAGAAATTATCAGCGGAACTCATGAAACCCGCATCGGCTTCTACATTGCCTGAAAAATTGGAGCAAATTCTTTGTCATTATGTGAATGAGACGAGTCAACTGCAGATTGTCCGTGTAACCAATACATCGACCTCCTGTTTGGAGCGTGTTATTTCTCCTGGGCAACGGCTGACGTTTCAAGCGTCTCCTGAGGCGTTTCTGGAAATTTACACCTATGAGTTTTGCTCATCTGTCTTAGCGGATCGAATTGCGTGCAGTCGTCTCATTGCACAAAGTTGCTACTATGTCACACGTTCTCTTCATCAGAAGCACCATCTTCAGACGATGAGTTCTGCTCAAGCAATGTGAATGTTCCTGACAAGGAATGCCTCAGATAGATGGTCTATCGATTTGCGGGATTCTTTGCAATGCCCATGCAGCCACCGCCAAGTGTCTTGCCAATAGAGGCTACCTGGCGCGAGATTGCTTCACCTTTTTCTGGAGTAGGTGTGCGATTGCCCCAGCTACTCGGCGGAGCTCCTGCACCGACTGAAGTAGAAGTGCTGCGGCAGCAGCTAGGCTTGGACAATGCCGAGCGGTGGCTGTACCTGACCTATGATTGCTGGGCTGGCAATATCGATTATGTGTACGGTCTGGGTGCACGGCAGGGGGTACCGTTTGGCCCTATGGAAGAGGATGATTTAGAGAAGGTGGATGCTGTTTACACAAAGCTGATGGCTGAGTTCGGTATGACAGCAGCGGATGCCTACAGTTTCAAGCCTTTCGTACGAGGCTACTGGGGCTGTGCATAGAGGCTGTCATTAACTGTCATTAAATGACGAATAACTATTAACAGCCTATGTCAGTGAGGTAGCACTATTCCCGAAACCCTTAGCAGATAACACATTGAAAACACCCATGCAGCCCCGTTCGGCGATCGCATCCTGATGGGGATGAAACATGTACTGCCCCGCGTATGGGTAAGAGAATTCCAAGATATGTCGCTCAGCGGTTCCTAACGTAATGACATCGGAATCTTCGGAAGCGATAAGGGTTCGCCCGGTCGGAAAAACGTGGAACATGTTGGCATGAATATGGAACGTCACTGCTGGGTCAAACTCAATCATGTTGAGCAGATAGATCCGTACTAGCTCGTTCTGGTGAATAGAGATGGGGCGATCGCGATAGTAGTTAGGAATTCCGTTGAACGCATACAGTTCGTTATGGCCATCCTCGTTGATATCAAAGCCTCCCATCACCAGCACCATTTCATCCGCCGGTGGACGGTCTTCCGGCGGATCAATGATAAATAGACCATACAGCCCCTTGCTAATGTGCTGGGTCACGGGTTCAATATGGCAGTGGTAGGGATGCACGCCAAACGGTTCGGCCTCAAACTCGTACACCGTCGTTTGGCCATAGTGAATTGGTTCCACTCCATCCATTTCAAAAGAATGGGTACCGTGGAAGTGCATACTGTGAGGATTCACTTCCTGATTATGGAAAATGATCCGTACGCGATCGCCCTCCCTGGCACGTAATGTAGGACCTGGTACTCTGCCATTGAAGTTCCAGCAAACCAGCGAAATATCGTCGTTGAGCTTTAGTAGCGAACTGCTAGCCGTCACTACAAACTCTCTAACAGGGCCATTTGCTTCCTGCTTAATGGTGCCATAGTCGAACTCGCGCAATAGTTCGGTGGGATCGAAAAGGCTGTCAGTTGAGGATATGTTGTCCTTAAGCAAAGGAAGTGTGTCGGCAGCCAAAGACTGTCGTGAAAACCTCGTCCCGAGTATGGCTGAAGCTGAAACTAAACCGACACCTGCGGCTCCCCAGCTTAAAAACTGCCGCCGCGACCAGAGGCCCGGCGGTTGATGGCGGGATTGATTGATCATAATTTGCAGAGTGCTGTGCTTCTAGGAATAACAGCGCACTCTCTTTGCAAAAGTCCGGACTAAATCCCATCCGATTTGGAAACTAGGGTTTTCCCCTAAGTAAAAATCGGGAATATGAATGTAGCCAGGATGCATTCCCTCGCCTATTGGAGTGTTGCCCATTCATCGGGTGCTAGGTTTGCCAGAATCTCGAAGCTGCCTTGGTCATCAGGTTGGAGAACGAAGGCAATTCCTTGGGGTTCGGGATAGATACCTGTAGCCGACTCAAACACATCATCGTGACCCACGACAACTGTATTGGTTCCGTCGGCAGGAACTGCTGTGAGGAACGGCATAATACCTGAACGCATCTGTTCTATCTGCTCATCGGTATACTCCTCAGCTTTAGCAAAGTTGAGCCCAGGAACCTTTTCGTACTCGTTGAAGGCGATCGCTGCCGTCTGCCAAGCCCGGCAATATTCGCTAGAGTAAACCTCGCCGACGGGAATCCCTAAAGATTCAAAAGACTGGCCGATTAATGTTGCATCGTTCCACCCCGCTTCACTCAAGGCCCGCTGGGTTGAGCAATCGTTGACGTTCAAATTAGGATCCGCTTGGTCAGCATAGTCCTTTTCTGTTTGGGCATGTCGGAAGAAAATGACATATCCACCCTCTTGCAAAGCACTGACTAGCTCGGCACCGGCGAGTGTGTCTTCGAAGTCATCGACGTAGGCTCCTTCTTCACCGCCTTCGCCGCCTTCACAACCTTCGCCGCCTTCACCACCTTCACCGCCTTCACCGCCATCACCACCTTCACCGCCATCTTCAGCGGGTGACTCGGAAGCACCTTCACCGCCATCACCACCTTCACCGCCCTCGCAAGGCTATTCAACAGCTGCGGCAGAGTCTGCCTATGCAACCTCAAC
>JBHJHM010000047.1:0-52847 GCA_050330865.1 Leptolyngbyaceae cyanobacterium | reverse complement strand
ATATTGCAGTTGAGCTTACATCGCCTGGTTTGGCCCCCCTGCCCCCCAAATTGGGGGGTTCTGAGGTTGAATTCCCCCAGAATTGGGGGATTTAGGGGGCGAACGCAAGGTGCTGATGTACTAGTGCAAGATCTCAGTATTCCCTATCACGCATCCATTCACTCAATTCCCTACGGTTCAACCACCACCGTCATACCCACGCGTGCGTATTCAAAGAGAGCCAAGACATCTTCATTACGGAGACGGACGCAGCCATTAGAAGCCGCGTGGCCAATGGAAGAAACCGTAGGTGTCCCATGAAATCCGATAACACCGTTAGACTGCTCAGCAAAGCCAATCCAGCGCAATCCTAACGCGCTGTTTGCTCCCGGTGGAAATATCTCGCCGGTCCAGGGGCTTTGCCAAACCGGATCAACGATCATTTGAAAAACTTCAAACTCCCCAGTCGGCGTCGGCGTATTGCTGGTGCCGATCGCAACTGGGTAGCTGGCAAGCACTTCACCATCATCGTAAACGTATACGCGCCGCTCACTCAGACGCAGCACAATTTGCGTTGGCCGCGCCTGAGCATCGGGCAAATAGTCAGTCGCCTCTCCCGAAGCATAATCAGCGGCATCGATTGTTGGCTGATGCGAAGGGGTGTAATCAACGTCAACTGTGACGGGGGGAGGCATCCCAATGGCAGGGGCAGAGCTGGCCCCAACAGGCATCGGAACCCACAGCACGATTCCGATTAGCCATCGCCAGCGACCGTGAATCCCTATTTGCTTCATCGAATGCCTCCATCCATGGTGCTCACAAGCCAGATAGTCTGACTACCATAGACCCCGAACAGGTTCCTGGGGAGCGCTGGTTTCCTCTGTTTCAACAGTCTCAGTTTCTACTGTTTCAACGTCATCGCTGCCGTAGACGCTACCGGTACGTGATTGTAGCTCATCAACCAAGCCGACAGGAACCAGAACCTGATTAATGGCATGGATAACCCCGTTGCTAGCGGGAATGTCGGGCTGGGTAACACTGGCATTGTTGACAATGACTTGATCAGGGGAGACATTCACAGCCAAACCCCCATTGAGGGTATCGACGACACCTGACTGCAGATCACTGGACATGACCTCACCCGGTACCACGTGATAGGCCAACACATCAGCCAGCAAATCTTGATTCTCAGGCAAAAGCAAATCATCCAGAACACCGCTGGGGAGTTCGTCAAAAGCTGCATTTGTAGGGGCAAAAACAGTATATGGGTCAGAACCTGAGAGTAAGTCCACCAGATCAGCTGCTTGAACAGCCTGAACTAATGTACTGAAGTTAGGACTGCTGCTAGCCACCTCTACGATATTGTCAGTTGCCTGAGCGAGCTGTTGTGTTCCTGTAAAGCTAGCACTGTCAGATACAGCCCTCGCATCAGCCGCTGCGGTGGGAACGATGCTGATACCTAAAGCACCTGCCAAAGCACACAGCTTCAGCAATGAGAAAGAGTGTTTCATGGCCTCAACCGATAAAGTTTTGTGACAAAACCACGACTAGTTTACTGGGAATAGGCCGAAGTTACTAGCCATATTCCATAAGACGGCCAAATTCTCTGTCTAGCGACTGAATTCTCTATCTAGCGATTGTCTACTTTGTGGACCGATCGCACAATCCAGTAGCTAATTGCGAGCGCGAAGATAGCGATCGCCAGTCCAATTAAGCTGACTCCGGAAACTTTCTCTAAATCCAAAATAATCAGCTTTCGTCCGACTGCCGTCAGCGCCGTTGCAATGACAAGCTCTACCTGCACCACATGTTCACGAATATAGGCTGTGATATTTTCTAAGATTTCGAGTGCAATTAAAACGCTGAGAAATAGTCCAAAAATCTCGGTTAACTTTGTCTTAAAGAAACCATTTTCATCAGAAATGAAGAGCGATTGATACAGAACAATTGCTAGATCTACCGTGGTCACCAAGATGACTAAAACCATCGCGATCGAAAGTACTTTTGAAACGCTTCCTTCCACCTGGCTCAAGCGCTTCAAAAAAATATCGTTGCGAAAGTTATAGGCCAAGCCCCTAAAAAAATTGGATCTTTGACGAGACATTGCGCCTTTCCCTAAAAGTGACCCTGCAGTTACATGGGGATCTAGGTTAGAGGATTAAGTGCACCAGCGTAAAGTTCACTCGAACGTCTTTGAGAATCCGTACATAACGATGACGTACTCCTGTAGGTCTTTAGCAAAAATCAAGTGGCGCACATTTATGACAGGATTACTGGCTGCAATGATGGGCTCATAACCTGGCCCATAACGTTTATTACGCTCTGATTAACGGTCACTTTTTGTAGAGTTCTCTTAGATTACTGAAACGCCTGTTCTACAGCTAAAGGATCCCATTTGAAAAAATAGTCTTAGGAGATTTCCAGAAATGAATGTACCACTGTAGGTTGGCGTCGAGGCACGAGACCCAACATTGCCAACATTCCGCTCTGTTGGGTTTTGCTAGCGCTGCAGCCCAACCTACCACTAAAGGATCCCATTTGAAAAAATAGTCTTCTGTCTTTGGGCCGAGGATACCTTATTTGATTGCAGGAAAAAGGCAGTGAAGAAGCGACAAAAAATGTGCGTCACTCAATCGGATGTTGTCCTGGAAAATAATCCTGTCCAACAGCTGGCTGAGCGGAGTCGTGCATGAAGTGACTTCTTTCGAGCTAACCATCGTGCTCTCAACTTCGTCCGCAAGGCAGCGCTTTTCATCATTTGGCATACCTTCTGGTACGAGCGATTGCTCTGAAAGCATCAGGGTGCATGGTTCAGAAGGGTGTTCTAGCACGGCGGCATGGCTAAAGGACCGCTAGGGCAATGAACTTGAGGCGCTGATGTTCAGACCCATCAGGCGATCGCAAGATTTTTAGCCTTTTTGAGGAGTTTTGAATAAAAAGTGTGTAGTTATGATGTATGCAACTATTTCCAAACTTAAGGAAATTACATTAATGGCGAAAGTCAACTATCCCGCTCTGATCGGAACGTTTGCAATTACGGCAGGCTTGTTGGGTGGGGGAGTTTGGTATCTCAACAAGACATCTCCGGGCCTGTTTGGCCCGGGTAGCCAGCCTAATCGGGAAGCGGCGGTTGCGCCTCGTGGTAACGCCCAGATCACCGTTTTAGGAGATACCTTTAGTGGCTACAGTACGTTTCGCAACGACACCTTCCAATCAGTACTGACGGAAGGCGGGATTACCCTCAATTACGAAGACGAGTTTGATCAGACAGCTCGGGCTGAGGCGCTGGGGCAAGGGCGAGCCGACATGATTGTCACCACGCTTGATCAGTATCTACAACAGCAGCCGGAGGGGGTAGTTGTAGGGCTCATTGATCGGACGGTAGGAGCGGATGCCGTCGTCCTCAATACGCCTAAGTACGGCTCACTCAACTCACTCTTAGATGTGGGCAATCTCTTGCAGACGGCTCGAAACAATGGGCAGTCGTTGAAGATTGCCTTTGCGGGCGATACGCCCAGCGAGTATCTGGCTCTAGTGCTCGACACGAAGTTCGATGCGTTTAATCTGTCGGACTTTGAAGTCGTCCGAGTGGCCGACGCCTCTGAAGCCTGGGCGCTGATGCAGGATCCGAATGAAACGGTGGCGATCGCCGTCCTTTGGGAGCCCTTTGTCACCCAAGCCCGCCAACAGGGCTACACCGTTGTGCTCTCCAGTCAAGATGCCCCCAACTCCATTGTGGATGTCATTGTGGCGTCAGAGCAGCTGGTGAATTCTCAGCCTGAAGTCGTTTCGGCGTTTCTTGAAGACTACTATCGTCGGATTGACTCGAATGTCCGCGAAGCCTCGCAATTGCAAGCACAGGTTGCCGAAGATGGTAATCTCTCCCCTGCCGAGGCGGGTGCTATTCTTCAGGGGATTGATTTCTTCACCGCGACCGAAGCCCAAACCTGGATGGCGGATGGTACGCTGCAGCGACGCATTGGCGCGATCGCGGCGGTTCTCGTCCTATCGGGTCGCTTGAATGAGATTCCGGCCAATCCAGAAAGCTTGTTCACGGCAGATTTTCTGCGGGAAGCCGTACAAAATACGGAAACCCTGATTGATCTCGTCCGCGAAGACAACCCCGAACTGGCCGAGCGGCTGGCAGGTGGGGACAGCCAGACGGTGGCAGTTCCGACAGTAACGGCTGCTGAGGTGCAGGCAGCGCCTGACATTGGTAACCTCAATGTGCAAGGCAAGGTGGAATTTGGGACCGGATCGGCTCAGCTCACCGCAGCGGGACAGCAAACCCTGACTGGGCTTGTCTCCGAAGTTCAGGAATTTAACCCCGCGACGGTAGCGGTGCGGGTCATTGGCCATACTTCTCAGACTGGCCCCGCTGATGTCAATCAGCAGCTCAGTGAGCAACGGGCTCAGGTGGTGGTGGACTACTTGCGTAACCAGGGTGTGCAGCACAACATCGTGGCTGAGGGCAAAGGGTTCTATCTGCCACTGTCAGGAATTGACCCCACCGATGCGCGCCAGCAGCGTACGGAAATTCGACTCGTGCGGGTGAATTGAGCGTGACACATCACATCCAAGTAGGTGGCTGCAATTGAACAATCGCTATAGGTAGGTTGCGTTTGAGGAACGTTGGCACAGCCTTGCCGTTGGTATAGCCTTCCCGCAGGGAATAGGCAATAAACCAACGCCGCCCCCTCACCCTTCCTGCGGTCCCGACCCCACCTGCTTGAAGGACATGGAGACAGTAAAGCAATCGCTCACTGCACTACATCTGACTATTCGCCTCACCCCACTCGCCTCACCCCACTCGTCTCATAAAACCATCTCTGTGGAGGAACCGATGATCACACCTTGCTTGAATGCGACCCAGCGATCGCAGATTGCCGAAGCTCTGACGCTTTCTCGCTTCCTTATTAGCGATGCTAAAGAGGCTGATCCAGCACTGGTGCAGCGCCGTCGCGAGCGAATTCGTATGATTCAGCGATCGCTCCAGTCCTGCGCTCACCCGATCCGTCAAGACTCACTGCCTGTGACGGCAATTCCTCTACCAGTACGACGGGCCTTTGTGCAGGCAGCGTTGTTAGTGAACCGCTATTTTGCCGTCGGGGGTGTGGGCTGGCGGGGTACTTTAGCGTCGCCGACGCTGTCAAAATATCGACCTGATCCGACACCAGCTAACTGGAGCACACCGGCGGGCATCCAGGCTATGGGCGATCGCTTTGACCTGCCAACTGAGGTGATGGATGCGATCGCGCAACATCTAGAACAGGTAGACCAAGAAATTGCCCAGCAGCGTCGGTTGGTTACGGCTGTCTTGGCAACGGTTGGGCTCACCCCCGATGCGCCTGATCCGCTGTCATCAAAGCCCTTTGGGACGCTTTTTCAAAAGCTATTTGGGGGCATTCAAGTCAACCCTGATAAGATGGCGGCACTCTTCACCCCGACGCAACTATACTTCTGCGTGGACTTTCCGAATGAGGGAACCGATGCCGCTTGGGCCAGTCTCACAGATGCAGATCATCAGGCTGCGCTGAAGCAACTGCATCAGCAGTTAACGGGCTTTAGCTTTCAGAAATTCAAGCGCTTTCCGACCTTTGGTCCCTGTGATCCTGCCGGTATTGATAGCGTCTGGCTGGAGCAAGTGTGTGATGGTCTCAATGCCTTGCCAGAGCAAACCGCTCCTGCTACGCCAGACTCGGTCATTCAGCGTCTGTCCCAAAGCATTGGCGTGCTGCCCCAAAAAGACGCCGAAATGTTCCTCATTCATGATATTTGGGGGCACTACTGGCAGCTTCTCTTCAGTCAGTTTGAAAGTGACTATGCGACCCTAGCAGACTGTGGCGAACCGCTGCGAGCCCAGGAAACTGCCTACACCTCGGCGGGGCCGCTTACTTGTCGCGAACTCTTTCATTTTGACGGCGCGGATGTTTTTTTGAATCCCGAACGAGCCAAGCAATTCTTTCATGGGGAAGTTCGCCAGCGTCTAGGTCTGCTGTTCACTCACTTGCTAGGGGAACTGGTCGCTGATATTGCCGAATTTAAGTTCACTTGGAGTAATCCCAACGCGGCTCACGAGCTCCCTAGTTCATCGGCCTTTACCGACTACCCCACCAACCTCGACCTCACCTTGGCCGACCTGGATTTTCTCTTCTTGCGGGTGCTGCAGCCGCTATTAGAGCTGCATTCATCGCCAGTGGAAGCTTCGCTCCTAGAAACTGAGCTGTTGGCTACGCTCGCTACGCAGCGGCTCTCCTCGGAGCAGGTGATGCGCTTACAGGTAAAGCTGAAACGGGCGATCGCGCAACTGCACCAAATTTTCCTCACGGAATATAGCGCCACCTATTTACCGACCCTGGCGACAGAAGAGAGCCTGTTTGCCGATATCGCCCTTAATCTGCTGCATCTGCAAAACGTCATTAATGCTCTCTACACCGATCCTCAGTTCACTCAAAACACGGTTGTCCCCTTTCAGGATTTGTTGATTGTATTTATCAGCCGCTACTGCTCCGGCGACAGCTATGCTGATTTTTGGCAAGTCGACAATGCTCTGGCAGATTATTTCATTCCCTGCTGGCATTATTTGAGTCAGCTGTAGCGATAGGAATTTCGTACTCAATTGGGCCATCAGCATTAAGGCTCCGTGCTTGGAGAAGCTGCTGAAGTTGGGATTTCATAAGGGTCGCGCCAGAAGACTAGCTCGTCGCTGATGGGCTGGAGTTCCGTACCAGGATAGTAGAAGCGCAGGATGCGATCGCTGCTCCAGCGGAGATCGCCCAAATTGTAAGCACCGGTTTGGCTTAGTCCGACTCCGTGGCCAAAGCCACCCCCAATAAATCGATAGCCTTTGAGCTGCGGCTCCGTAGCGCCGGGCGGCTGCTCGTATAATCCAGCCGTGTAAAAGAACAGACTCAGAGGGGCAGCGATCGCTCGAATTACCTCATCTTTCTCTAGGGTGACGACGCCTAAGTCCGTTGCGACCTGCAAAGCTTGAACCCGACCCGAGTCGGCGCGTTCTGTCACGACCAAACGTTCCACCTGCGTGAAATTGGCGAGGGGATGCTGACGAGCTTGGAGATACTCTTGCAAGTCTTGAGTAATCTCGGCAAGGCTGCTGTCTTCTTGCCAGCGGAAGGTCTCCCAGGTTTCTTCATTGAAGCCAGTTTCCAGGGCCAGAAAAGCCTTCAAATTGGCTTCGTTGTTCAGAGGACGCTGGGCCAAATCCCAAACGCTATTCACCGAGTCAACAACAGGACGGAGATAGGGACGGTCGGGGCCATTCCATACATCACTGAACGCTGCTGTGACACCCCCCGTATTAGAAGAATAGAGGGCGTCTACCAGTTCATTTTCATAGGTCAAGACGAGCCCTTGGGTGGCTGCGATCGCCCGATCCGTCACTTCAGCGGCCCCAGACAGTCCCCGATAGACCTGGCATTGGGTATCGGCACAGAGCTGATAATCATCAATGGCAAAGCGTCGGAGATTCCGTAGCACGTAGGTACGGGCAAGTATTGCCTGCGCTTCAATGGTGGTCGGCGGGGCGGCGAGACCAATTTCATAGGGAACGACTCCCTGCAAGTAAGTCTCGATAGGGACCAAATTGACCAGCGTGTAGGTGCCATAGGCATTCGGCTGCAGACGCAGATTGCCGCCGTAGACACGGACGCTTTCTTCGCGCTCACCAATTTTATGCGTCACGCGTACCCGCTGGCTTTGCGTGGCAATGCTGAACCGGTCACGGTTGTAGCGATAGCCGTTGGCGATAACAGCCGCCTTCGGAACCGCTGTCCGTACGTAGCTATCAATGAAGACGTTCTGATACCCTGCTGCCTGTAAGTTCTCTAGCAGTAGCCGCTTCAGCAGTGGCGTGTTGTAGACATCGCGCTTAGCCCACACCTGCCAACCACCGGGCTGCGCAATCTCGGTTTCAATGCCCTGCTGCTGCCATTGGTGAGCGCTGTCTTCAGCACTTTCAAAGCTGCGATGGGTACTGAGCACCACCCATTCTTGCAGCATCGGATCGGCTAAATCCATCATCGCCGTGTCTAAGACGATTTTATTCGTCGTCAGAGTCTCCACTTCACCGTTGGTTTCTAGCCAAACTGTGAACTGATCTCCTTGCAAGGGTTCTAGAGTCAGGGTCGCAGCGTCATCCTTGCCAAACCGCTGGACGATACCAATCTCCAGCTTAGGATTTTGCGGTGTTTGCGCTTGGGCCTGGGACTGCCAGGTCAGACTTCCCAAGACAGCTAATCCTGCTAAAGGAGCCAGCCAGCGAGAGGGAGACATTAAAAAAGACCGCGATCGCGCCATGGCTAGTCAGTTCCACTTACAAACAAATGCTCTGTGCATTTTAGCCGAGCGATCGCCTTGTCTGTCTTTGCAATTGATGACGATATAGATTTGAGAGAGTGGAAGGGTAGGAGGGTGGAAGCGTGGATGGGTAGATGAGTGGATGGGTAGATGAGTGGATGAGTAGGAGGGTGATAGGAATTCGGAGTTCGGAATTTGGAATTCGGCAATGTGTCGGATGATGGGGCCGCAGTTGTAGGGTGGGAATTAATGTGTAGGAGAGCGTATCAACCCCTCACTGATACTCCAATGCCCACCACGAACAAAAGGGTTAGAGAACAGGGAAATGGATAGAACGACGGTGTTAAGGGGTTTGATGGAGGCGGTCGAGATCTCCAGTTTTCGGGAGCTGTGTCGAAGGGCTGGGGTGTCGGAGTGGGCGGTGCGACAGTTGAGAGGCGATCGCATCACCGATATGCGGCTAGGGACTTTGCAAAAGCTGGCAGCAGCGCTACAAATCCAGTTAACTGAATTACTCAGTCAATTTGGGGTTGTAAAAAACGCGGATTCGCTATCTACAGTTGCGGCCTCGCCCGAAGCTAGTCGCGATCGCATTGCCGCTCTGGAAGCCGAATATCAGCGTCTGCAGACCCAGTTTGAGGAACAAGAATCCATCCTGCGCCAGCGCTTTCAACAAGAGGTTCTCACAACCATTGAATCCTGGTTACTGCAGTGGCCAACAGTGAGCCATGCAGTGGCGAAAAATCCTGACTTGCCCGCTAGCCGTGTCATCCCACTAGTTCAGCCCGTGCAGAATTTGTTAACCCAGTGGGGTGTTGAAGCGATCGCGCCTGTCGGTTCAGAAATTTCCTATGATCCTAGCCATCATCAACTAATGAACGGGACCGCTCAGCCCGGCGACCCCGTCAAGGTCAGGTATACCGGCTTTTTTAGAGGCGATACGCTGCTGCATCGGGCAAAGGTGAGTCCGGTGGAGTAGGGGAGGGATGGAGTGGATGGATAGCAAAGTAGTCAGGTAACTGGATAAAAAGAGGGTGATGGCATGAAGGAGTAGTAGGGTGTGGAAGTATTGAATTTTGAATTCTGAATTTTGAATTTTGAATTTTGAATTTTGAATTCTGCCTTCCCTTTGTTCCCTATTCCCTCCTCTGCCTCGATCCTTTAACCCCAGAATTCCCGGGCGCGATTTGAGGTCGTCGGCCAAACCGTCCCGTCATGATGGTGAGGGCTAGCCACTTCAGCGGGGGGACGTGCTCCAAAATGCTAATCCCTAAGCGACGCAGCCAGACGAGCGGTAGCAGGTTGTTGGAAAAGCTGCGGTTGAGAACATCTGTCATGGAAAGGATGAACCAATTTTCGCGCCGTCGCCAGCGTTCGTAACGCTTCAGGACTTGCAGGCTGCCAATTGCTTCACCTTTGGCGTGAGCTGCCGCTAGCACCTCAGCCAAAGCTGCCGCATCCCGAATGCCCATGTTGAGTCCCTGACCGCCTACGGGATGACAGCAGTGGGCTGCGTCGCCCACGAGGGCTAAGTGAGGCTGGACATAGTTCCGGCTTTGCATCAGACGAACCGGAAACAGTCGTGGCTCGTTGAGCATTTTCAAGTCGCCCATCTGGGCACCATAGCGCTGCTTCAGCTCAGTCATAAACTGCTCTGGGGGCAGGTTCAGCAGGGCCTCGGCTTCAGCCCGGGGCGCTGTCCACACAATCTGACAGCGATCACCGGGCAGGGGCAGAATTGCAAACGGTCCGCTGGGCCAAAACCGCTCGTAGGCTGTATTGTCGTGCGACTTCTCGGGCTCTAGAACTGTTGTGATGCAGGCTTGCCAGTACTGCCAGCCAAAAGTCGGGATATCAGCCTGCTGGCGCAAGCGCGATCGCGCCCCGTCTGCGGCGACTACTAAATCAGCCGTACACTTCCACGTTTGGTCATCCTGCGTGATAGTACACTGCGCCTCATTAGTCCCATATGTCACCGATTTCAGCTCAGCCGGAGCCCAGTAATCAATGGTGGGGCAGTCCACCAAGCTAGCTTGTAGTGCCTCCATCAGCACTCGATGCTCAGCAGCATGGTACACAGCTTCCGTCCCTAAGTGCTGAGGCCGAAAGGTTACCACCGTGGGATAGTCAGCATCAGACAGACAGACGCGATCGAAGTGAGTGATGCGAGGGGACACCGCGGACCATAGCCCCAGCTTTTGAAAAATTTCTGCCGATGTCAGAGAGAAGGCATAGGCCCGTTCGCGACTCGCCGCCTGAGTCGGTGTCTGCGCTTCGATAATCGCCAGTCTCAAGCCCGAAGACCGCAGCGCACTGGCTAACGTTAGCCCCACAATCCCGCCGCCTACGATAATCACGTCGTAGTGGCGAATTAAGGGTGCTGTAGGGCTCTTAAGTTGGGGACGGTCTTGTAAAGCAGTCATTATTATGGGCTGTTGGTTATTGGCTATTGGTCATTGGTTGCTGGTTATTGGTTGTTCGCTTTCGTTAGACAAAACTCGCTGCCATCAACTCCTCAGCCATTTCAAAATTGGCGGTAACGGACTGGACATCATCGAGGTCCTCTAAAGCATCCATCATCTTGAGGAGCGATCGCGCGTGGTCTGGTTCGCTCACTTCTACAGTGTTACTGGGTATCCAGCGATTTTCAACCTGACTAACGGCATATCCGCGTTCTTTTAAGGTTGTGCTCAGCATTTCGAGGTCGTTGGAGTCGCAGTAGACCTCTGCTCCCGCTTCGTCCTCATCAATCGTGGTCAGTTCATAGCTTTCGGCACCACCTTCCAGCGAAGCTTCGAGTAGAGCTTCTTCCTCGACAGCACCAACGATGGTAACGACCCCTTTTTGGTCAAACATCCAGCCGACGCACCCTGTTTCACCCAGGTTGCCACCATTCTTGCTGAAGGCAGCACGCAGATCGGCAGCGGTACGGTTGCGATTATCGGTGAGAGCCTCAATGAGTACAGCCACACCACCCGGCCCGTAGCCTTCATAGCGAATGGCTTCTAAATTTTCGTCATTGCCCAACTGACCAGAGCCTTTGGCGATTGCGCGATCGATATTGTCATTGGGAAAGCCCGCAGCTTTGGCTTTCTCAATTGCAGTGCGGAGTTGGAAGTTACCTGCGGGGTCAGCACCGCCCGTACGCGCTGCCACAATAATCTCACGGGAAAGCTTGGCAAACACTTTGCCTTTAACTGCGTCTACGCGGGCCTTTTGACGCTTAATATTGGCCCATTTACTATGACCTGCCATACCAATAGAAGCGAACGGTTCAAATCAATGTTAATCGTTCAGTTTCACCGAGATTTCTACACGCTAGCACAGAGGTCAGTCCGTCTCGACAATCAAGCTGTACCGCCGTGTAAGCAAACCAAATCCCCCCCTTTCCCTTTCCCCTTTCCCCTTCCTCCTTTCCCTTTTCTCCTTTCTCTTCTTCCCCTTTCCCCTTTCCCCTTTCCCCCTTTCCCTTCAACGAACGAAATAGGCGCGATCAAAATGTAGAGAACATACCAGGCTCAAACCCTAATTTTTTCCCAGTAAGGTGGCGCTCCAAAGCGCTGCAGCAGAAAATCGATGAAGGTCTGAACCCGCAAAGAATGACGACGATTGGGCGGATATAGTGCATAAATACCCATATCCATTTCGGCCTGGGGTGACACTTGGCAATCGGTCAAGACTGCCTGTAGGCGTCCAAAGCAGATATCTTCACCAATCAACCAAGTCGGCATCAAAATCAGGCCAACGCCGTCTAAACACAGTTGACGGAGGACTTCTGAGTTGTTGGTGACAACGGACCCTTCGATATTGACGTCACAGATTTCAGCATCCCGCTGAAATCGCCATACCCGTGCTCCTGTTGAGTAAGCAAACAACAGACAATTGTGCTGAGCTAATTCTTTAGGGTGTCTGGGTTTGCCATATTGTAGAAAGTAGCTAGGGCTTCCACACACCAAGCGCGCATGGCTGGCTAGCTTACGCACAATGAGCGTAGACCCGGAGCGATCCAAATTGCCGATACGGATAACCATATCCAGCTCATCCTCGACTAAGTTTGCCAGACTGTCACTCAATCGCAGTTCGAGCTTGACTTCTGGATATTGCTTCAGAAACTCGGGCAGGATAGGAGCTACATGCAAGCGGCCAAACGCCATCGGCATGCCTACGCGCAATATCCCATGGGGTACATCTTCGCCTTCGCGGACACAGGCATTGGCTTCTTCTAGATCCTGGAGAATGCGGATTGCCTTCTCATAATACTTGCGCCCCTGCGGAGTCAGCGTAATGCTGCGCGTGGAGCGATTGAGGAGCTGTGTATTCAACGAGGTTTCCAGTGAATTAACCTGGCGTGTGACTGAAGACACGGCTAGGTCTAGATAGCGCGAAGCTTCTGAGAACCCACCCGTTTCGACAACTTTGACAAACGCTCGCATGGCTGCAAATTGATCCATCGCTTGAAGTGCCCTCAGGCCTCTTTACACTAAATCCTGTTGCCCTGAGCTCGCGCTTGAAATCCTGCAGCTAGACTCTTGCAACCCAATTGAGGGTTATCTCCCGATCCCTTTCATCGATTCAGTATGCGTATTGGCTCTGGTGTTTCACTCTGACTGCAGGAAACAACCCACCTTTTGCCAAAGGGGGCAAAGCCCACCCAAAGTGTGTTGCTCAGTTTGAGACATCTACGCCTGAAGACAGCTATCCATCAGATTGAAACTTTTGCGTTTTTTGCAAAATTCCTTGGCATTCTAGCCCCATTATCATTCTTTGTGAATGGAGTTAGGGTTGAGTTGTCACCACTACCGTCATGTTAAAGGAGGTTCGTATGGCATTGACAATTACCCTCACCTCTGACTTCATTTGCCCCTGGTGTTTGGTAGCTCATGCTCATTTGCAAAAGGCCATTGCTCAGCTCAAGGACTCTATCGAAGTTGAGTGGGTTTGGCAGCCCTTTGAACTAAACCCGACCATGCCGCCTGAAGGAATTGATCGCCGCACCTATCGCACCCGTAAGTTTGGCAGTTGGGCCTATTCTCAGCAATTAGATGCCCAAACAGTCCAGATGGGTCAGGCTAGCGGTGTCGAATTTCGCTACGACCTGATGGCAATGACCCCCAACACCTTGAAAGCTCATCGGCTTACTTGGTGGGCAAGTCAATTGGGCAAGGGGCCTGTAATGGCTGAGCGAATTCTTGATGCCTACTTCACGGAAGGCCAAGATATTGGCAAGGTCGAAACCCTATCAACTCTAGCTGCTGAAGTGGGTTTGGACAGTGAATTAGCCAGCAAATTCCTCTTGTCCGACGAGGGCACAGAGGCTGTCAAAGCTCTGGAGCGAGAAGCCTTTGACCGGGGCGTTAATAGTGTGCCGACGATTCAAATTGGCGATGCCGTGTTGGTAGGTGGTCAGCCGGTTGAGGCATTTGTGACAGCTTTGCAAACTGCGGCGCAATCAATGGAGGCGGCATAGCTATGAAAACAACCCAAAGCCATGCGATCGTGATTGGCGGATCGCTGGGAGGACTATTTACGGGACTGCTGCTGCGATCCATTGGTTGGGAAGTAGACATCTACGAGCGATCGCCTCACCCGCTTTCTAGTCGGGGCGGCGGTATCGTCATGCAGTCGGATGTGCTAGAAGCCTTCCACCGCGTCGGAATTCCTCAAGATGAGCTAGGGGTCGTTGCCCATGAGCGCTACTACCTCGACCAGGAAGGCCGTATTCGGCAGTCAATGCCAATGCGTCAAACACTCACCTCTTGGAATCGACTGTATGGCCTGATGCAGCGGCAGTTTCCTGAGGCGCATTACCACACGGGCAAACGCCTGACCGAGATTCACCAAACGCCTGATTCGGTAACCGCTCACTTCGCTGATGGAACGTCAGCCACTGGCGACTTATTGGTCGGTGCCGATGGACCCAGTTCTACCGTTCGTCAACTGCTGTTGCCCGATTACACCTATCACTATGCAGGCTACGTAGCCTATCGAGGGTTAGTGGACGAAGCTGATCTCGACCCACAGACGGCAGCTTTGCTAACGGAACGATTTGTCTTCTTTCAATTTCCCAACTCGCATATTCTGCAGTACGTGATTCCCGGCGAGAATGAATCGCTGATCCCCGGAGAGCGGCGATTCAATTGGGTGTGGTACGTCAACTATGACGAAGCCACCGAGCTGCCCCGCCTGCTGACAGACAATACCGGGCAACAACGTGACTATTCTATTCCCCCCGGCATGATGGCTTCTGAAGTCGAACAGGCTATGCGAACCTACGCCGACGCCATGCTGCCACCCCCTTTCCAAAAATTGGTAGCTACGACTCAAGCTCCCTTTGTGCAGGCTATTCTTGACCTTGCTGTACCGCAAATGATGTTTGGACGAGTAGCCCTACTGGGTGATGCAGCCTTTATTCCTCGACCCCATACCGCTGCCGGAACTGCTAAAGCTGCTGCTAACGCGATCGCTCTTGCCAATGCCCTCGTCGCTCACAACCACGCAGTTCCTCCGGCTCTAGATGCCTGGGAACCCGCCCAACTTGCTTTGGGTTTGCGCCTCATGAAACACGGTCAGACTTTGGGCGATCGCTCGCAATTTACGTACGGCAAAGAGCGGCTTGGGGAGTCGGGGAAACTCATTGAAATGAGTTGAAACCCTTGCCAGATAAGTCATTGAACCTCTAAGTCTACTTTTAGTAGACTTTCCCAATTAGCCCGCGATTTATCTGCGGGTGAGATGTAAACGTAGCCAAAACGCTGTCGTCGAACTCACGTTATGGAAGTCAAAGCAATCATTCATCCTGCAGAAGAAGGCGGCTACTGGGCAGAGGTTCCAGCTCTCCCTGGTTGCATCACCGAGGGCGACACCATGGAAGAGGTAATGACTAATCTAAAGAACGCTATCGAGGGCTGGCTCGACGTTGCTAATGGCTTGAGCTAAACGCAACCAGTACCCAAAAGAGTTTTGCAAGCGAATTTTTGCAGGGCTAGCTAAACAAAGAGCGATGGGGAGATATTAAAGAATTTGCCCAAAGCTTTAGCCTGCAATTCACTGATTGCTCTTTCACCATCCATTATTTCTGATATAACATCCTTCGAACCCATTATGCTAACTAGGCTAGAAGGTTCAAGTCCTTGCATCTCCATCAAGTGCAAAAGGACATCCCGAGGAGATGAAGGTTCCAGGGGAGACTGAGAATCTTCATAGGCTTCAACGAGGATTGCTAAGGTTTCCAGTAGCGAACTTTCTTCTGGAGTCAGGTCTTCGCCGATATTCATCAGACGCTCTATGTCATTGACCATTTTGTTATATTCGGCTTCAGAAGTTATCGCTTTAGGTTGGTACTTTGCCAGAAGCGCACTGTATATCTCGGTGTTCACAGTAATAGCCACAACACATTACAAATTTACGTAGAACCCACCAACAAACTGAAAACCAAGTAAGACTATCAAAGCCATTTCGATAGCAAAGAACTCTGGCGGTCTACATATCCCTGCTTGCAATAAAAGGCATATGCCTTCTGATTCTCCGGCATTACCTCTAGGTGCAGTACATTCAACCCTAGCTTGCGACATTCCGCTTCCATAAAGTCAAAGGTTTGGCAACCGATGCCCTGACCGCGGTAAGGCTCTCGTAGGAAAATCTCATCTACGAAGCCCCCCAACCCGTGATATTCCAAACTGTAGCCGATGGTGATGGCGACATAGCCAACGGGTGTATCCTCCACCATCACGAGCCAGATACGGCCATAGGCGGGATTTTCAATCAAGCCCGCGATCGCCGCACGCGCTTTATCCGGGATAAAAGGATGGCCGTCGAATTCGTAGAATTCCTCCACAAGCTGCATCAGCAGGTCGATGTGATGCGATTTGGCCAACTCATAGCGGATGTTCATAGCTTTCAGAAGGGAGGGCTGAACTCTCCCCCATGATTGCTCAGAATGGGATAGCGTGTCTTTCGGGAAAGTCGAGCACTTTGCTTGGAGACCTTTTCAGAAGCCCCCTGCAGCGATTGTTCACGACTGCTTGGATAGTTAGGAGTACTGGCTGATGACTACATGGAATCCCTCTAGCGCCAATATCACTCGCCTCACAAGTGACCAAGTCGCCAAGATTCAAAGCAAACTCGCGCCTCCAGTTGAGGGGCGCTATTATGCCGATGCGGTGTTTGAAGGCGGTGGCGTCAAGGGAACGGCGTTTTTGGGAGCGCTGCGGTGCTTTGACGACGCGGGCATTCATCTGCGCAAGGTAGCAGGGACTTCAGCCGGAGCGATTACTGCGGCAATGGTGGCGGCAGGTTTTGCCATTGATGAACTGGAGACCATCATTGGTCAGCTGGACTATGAGGCACAATTCCTCAGTCAGAAAACAAGCCGTTTGATCTTTAACGGATCGCCAGATGATGATTTGCAGAATCCTGTCTGGATGCTGGCAAATCTGTTTGCTGCCCGTCAGATGGGACAGTATTCGTCCGAGCCCTTTAAGGAGTGGTTGAGTACGCAACTAGCGACTAAAGCTGCCGGTACCCCCCTCACCTTCGGCATGATTGCCAACAGGATGAAAGAGGTGAAAGTCAAACCGGAAGAGATTCCCTGGCCCCAGCAGCGGGCCGTCAAAGTAGTCGTTTCGGATATTAGTCGGGGGGAAATGCTGGTGCTGCCAGATGATTTGCCGCCTCTAGAACAGGCAAACTTCAGCGTGGCAGAAGCTGTGCGTCTGTCAATGAGTATTCCGTTCTTCTTTGAGCCGGGACAGTTGAAAGGGTCCATGATTGTGGATGGCGGCATTCTGAGCAACTTCCCGTTGTGGATTTACGATGCTGAACCAGGCCGCAAGCCCCGCTGCCCAACGTTTGGCTTTCAATTAGTGAATGCTGAGGATGAGGCACCTCGACCGATCGAGGGCGTTGCTGATTTGGTCGTTGGCATGTTTGCCACAATGCAGTCAGGCCGCGATCGCCGCCACCAGCGCGAGAATGATCAGGGGCGCATCATCGACATCGACACGCTAGGCATTTCAACCACAGACTTCGGACTGTCTAATGAGGACAAAAGTCACCTTTACCAGAAAGGTTACGAGAGTACCAAAGCCTTTCTGCTCAACCAGTGGAGCTGGCAAGCACATCTGGAGGCACGAGGCTTTAAAGAAAAGGAAACTCAGTTTGTAACTTGACGATTCCTAAGGAAACAGGCTTTGCCGTGAGCCTCAGAACAGAAAACTCGCTGCCCCACCTCTTCTATGTTGGTGAGGGCGGTGCGTTCCAGTCATTAACTCGCTGCGAGTTTCGTATCCATTGAGGAACGCACCCTACGTCTCCGGGGAGCAAACCTTAATTCAGATCCCTACATAGACAGCGAAGTGCAACGCCCTACCTCTCAACACGTTCAAGCTCTTCACGAACAACTTTTCGGAGGGTTTCCTCAAGTGATTCGCGACTTGCCTGAATATGCTGGCGTAGGGCCTCATTGATCAATGTTTGGTAGTTTCCTCCACCAGCAACATGAACTTGCTCACGAAACCACGCCAGAACCTCATCATCTAACCGGATAGTGATGCGGGTTTTGCCTGAGGATGTTGGGTCGATTGCTCCTCGTTCACCTTGGCTGAAATCATATTCTGCTTTCATGACTATCCCTCTTCGTACTGTTGTCGTTCTTGTCGAGTTGCTTTGCGAGCAGAGATGACTCGAACCTCATCGCCGCGTAATGCGTAGACAACCACCAAAACTCTGCCAAACGCATCAAGGCCAATTGTGACAAATCGCTCTTCGTCAAACCGCTTGTCTGAGATGTTGATGGCCAAGTCATCCGAAAAGACTGACACCGCATCAGCGAAGTCAACACCATGCTTACGAAGATTAGTAGCTGCCTTGTCCCTGTTCCATCGGTAGACCATCTTTATTATGGTATGCACGTCTGTACATACTACCGAGTACAAACTCTCATTCTGGTTAATCTCCAAACAGCCGTAGCTCTACGCTTTGACGGCTTGAAGTTTCGCTCGAACAGCATCTTGTCCAGATTTCGGGGGATGGGCGGTAAGTCAAACATTGACGCCCTGCAGAACATCAAAAAACTGTAGCGACAATGGCTACAGACATGCTCCCTTCTTTGATATGAAACAAGAATTAACGATATTCCCAGCAGGGAATTGGAGTGGGTGTGAGTAAGCGGAATTGGAAGCTGCGCTGGCTAGGGTTTGCCTTGACCATAACGTTAGTTTTTTTAGGAGCAACGGCTGTTCGTAGTCAAACGCCCGACCCCTTAGTCATAGAACGAACGGGTGAGTTTTGCGTAGACGATCCAGCGTGCTTTAACCGCTTCCATCCCGATATTCCTCCTATTGCCACAGCTGCACCAGGTCAACCCATCGTATTGGGTGCCCGCGATGCCTTGGATGGAGCCTTTGGGCCAGGGTCTACACCCGAAGATGTGGTTGCCGCTGATTTATCGCTAGTGCATCCGCTGACAGGGCCTATCTTTATCGAGGGCGCTGAGCGAGGGGATGTGCTCGCTGTGACGATCGAAGATATCGAACCCGATCCCTACGGCTACACCGTGATTGCTCCTGGATTTGGGTTTCTGCGTGATTTGTTCCCTGATCCATATATTGCCAACTGGAGCCTCGATCGCACCGCTGCGGTTTCAGAAGAGATTCCCCAAGTCGAGATTCCCTTTGCGCCTTTTGTCGGATCACTGGGTGTACTGCCTGGAGAGCCTGAGTTAGAGACGTTCTTAACCCGCGAGGCTGAACTTGCAGAAGTGGGCGGCATTTCGCTAACCCCTCTCCCAACGGGCGCTCTACCCGCTGATTTGTGCGGCCCTGAAGGGACTGCCCCAGATCGCTGTATTCGGACCATTCCCCCGCGTGAAAACGGTGGCAATATGGACGTGAAGCAGATGCAGGTGGGAACAACGGTTCTGTTTCCCTGTTTTGTGGATGGCTGTGGGTTATTTGCTGGCGACGTACATTATGCCCAAGGCGACGGGGAAGTCTCGGGTACTGCTATTGAGATGGGGGCAACGGTTACTGTATCGACCGCGATTCGTGAAGGGTTGGGTGCTCAAATCAGAGCACCGCAATTTGAAGGAGGCGATCAGCTAAAGGCGCTGGCACCTGAAGAGTTTTATGCGACGACGGGGATCCCGATTAAGGAAGCCGGTGAAATTCCGCCGTACCATACCTATTTGAACAGTGAGGTGCTAGAACCCCTCAGTAACTTGTCAGAAGATCTGACGTTGGCGGCTCGCAATGCGCTTATCGATATGGTGGATTATCTGGTTAGCAATCATGGGTTGACCCCCGAGCAAGCCTATGTCGTTGCCAGCGTGGCCGCAGACTTACGAATTGGGCAGCTCGTAGACGTACCCAATTACCTGGTGTCGGCAATCATCCCGTTGACCATCTTTACTGAATCAGAGACCTCGCAAAACAATTCCCAGAGCACTCTAGAGGTCGCCTTGCAGTGAAGCGTCGTAATTACTTGAAGAGCATGGGGGCGATCGCCCTCTTGCCGTTGGCCCATACCCCCTTTCCTCAATGGAAGGTGTACCGTAGGCTGCATCTGTTTATCGTGGTCAATCGCGAAGATGCTGTGGCCTATGATTTAGGGCAGGCGATCGCTCATACTCTTGCTGACGAAATTCCTGAGTCCAGAGCCCTGGTTACTCGCGCCCACGATTCACTGCGGCTAGCCAGTTTGATTAGTACACAGCAGCTCGATGTGGCCCTGCTGCCTCGGTCAGAACTGACGGCATGGCAAGACCAGCAACAGCCTTACAATCAGCTAGAGCCCACACGCTTGAAAGAGCTGTTTGAGGTCGAAGACTATGTGCTGATCAGCCGTGATGACTTTCGTTCAGAACACGCCGCTTGGATTAGGGAAACGCTGCAAGCACATTTGTAATCGAATAGGGTTAACAGCCGTAGGATGGGCAAAGGTCCTAAGACCGTGCCCATCATTTCAATTGGCGCAATGGGTACACGTTCGTTTTACCCATCGACGGCATCATTTTTCAACATACTATCCGAACCGTGGCGCTTGCAAGATAAGGAATATGTTCCTGAAGCTGAAGGTTGACGGCTTCAGCGATCGCCTGTCCGTCTTTCACTGAACAAGCCTCAGCGACAACCACATCAAGCTCTGCATAAAGCCGATGACCCAGCCATCGGGCCCGAATCGTGCCGACTGACTCCATCTCAGTCACGTGTTCAGCAGCATGACGAAGGGTGTCGATAATGTCTGGGTCAACGCCATCAAGCAAGCGCGTAAAAATGGTTTGTCCTGATTCCCAGACAATTCTAAACAGCAAAACGGTAATCACCAGACCCACCAGTGGATCAACCCAGGAATATCCTGCCCAGACTCCAATTGCACTCACTAGCACAGCCAAACTCACCAAGCCGTCAGCCAAAGCGTGTTTTCCATCCGCGACTAAGGCTGCACTATCAATTTCGCGTCCCACTCGCATGCGAAAGATGGCAACGGTTTCATTGCCAATGAAGCCAATTAGAGCTGCGATCGCCAAGGCCCCCAGATGGTGAATGGGCTGGGGATGGTAAAAGCGATCAATAGACTCATAAGCAGTCATCAGGGCACTTAACAAAATGATGCCCACAATGGCTACGCCTGCCAGATCTTCGACCCGCCCATACCCGTAGGCAAATCGCTGTGTTGGTTGACGTCGCCCGATAATAAATGCCACTCCTAAGGGTAAGGCGGTCATAGCATCCCCCACATTGTGAATCAGGTCAGCTAAGAGCGCGACGCTACCCGACAGCCAGAATATGGTCGCTTGTGCGATCGCCGTTAGGATGAGCCCGACGAGTGACACCTTCACGGCCCACAGCCCACGCTCTGAGGTCGCAATGGCCGCATCAATCGCGCCATGGGGATGGGTGTGAATATCTTCTCTATGCGGATGGCTATGATGGGACGTCTGGGTAGGCGATTCGGGAACGGAGAGTTGCGTCATAGGTGTGATACTTAATCGAGACCGCGATCGTCCGACTTGAGTTCTGGAGATAATCGTTTATTATCTCGATATTTCGCTACACCTAACTGTCACAAATCGAACATGAATCACGTTCATTCATAAATACTTCGTACAGGCAAGCCGACGCTCCTCCTAGAGAGCCATTAAAAGTGAAGAAAACTTTCAAGACCCGTGCAACGTTTTCACGCTACGCCAGTACTAAAATACTCTCCGATTCTCTGTCTCCAAACTGACTGACTGTGTCAAAACCATCCCTCAAAACCTGAACAATCTTTGATGTTGGACTGTCACCCATCCGAAGATAAATAAACTTGGGAGGATGACCCTAAAGCAAACTGCGCTGATTAAAGTCAGAATCTTTGGAAACAATTGCAAAATTATTTACCTTGGCATATTCCCAGATAAGTAGGTGGCTAAAAGTGAACAACGCTGTAGGGTGTGTTGCGGCGTTAGCCCAACGCACCGATACGTGAGAGGTTAGTGCGTTATCTCAATATCTCTGCCGTCATTTAGAAATGCCGGATCAAGTCTTTTGGGGTTTCTGGCTGAGGACGGTTGCGACCAGGATTATTGCAGCTCCCAAGAGTCCTCTAAGCCCCAGCATTTCGCCCAGAAACCAGAACGAGAATAGGGCTGCAAATACAGGTTCAAGGGTATAGATCAAAGCGGCTTCGTAGGCTGCCATCCAGCGTTGAGCGATCGCTTGTGACCAGATAGGCGTTGCGGTGACCATGATACCCAGATACACCAAACTGCTGAAATGATGGGTCATTGCCTCGAACTGTGCCATCAATTGAGGAGCGGCCCAGAGCCAACTGAGGAGCGTCATCGTTAATAACTGTGTGGCAGCAAGTGGCAGAGAAGGATGACGAGGGGTGACCGTTTCTAGCAGCAAAATGTACGTCGCCGCACCACAGGCGCAGCCAAACGTCAGCAGATCGCCTTGGCTCAGGCCACCCCCTTCCCAGGACATGATGCCGATTCCCAGAACCGCTAGTCCGGCAGCGATCGCGATCCTTACAGGCAAATGTCGGCCCAGGATAGTCCCAAATAGAGGAACCAGAATCACATTCAGGCTGATAATAAAAGCGGCACGACTGGCCGAAATCGTCTCTAACCCAATCAAGGCAGCGGCACACTCGGCAAAGTAAAGACTGCCCAGCAAGGCTCCATCTCGCAGCAAACGGAGATTTAGCTGCCGTAACCAAGGTGCCAGAGCGATCGCGGCTACAGCAAAGCGGACCGATAAAATTACGCTTGGCGAGAGGTCACTGACGACCGCCTTTTGCAACGGAAAAGAAGTAGCCCAGAACACTGTGGTCAAGACCAGAAGAAAAATGCCCCAGTGATGCCGATTTTTTGCAGTCAATGTCCGATTCATCGATGCCGTCGCTCCATCCAGATGCGGAGTCGATCCTCGGAAACGTAAGTGATTGATCGCCCAGTCACTGGATCATGAGCACTCCACCAAAGATTGCCGACCTCATCGCGGGTGTGCCAAACACGGAGTTCGTTGGGTCTAAGCAAACCCTGCAACAAACTATCCCAAACACTTCCCACACCTAGCCGCCTCCACCAACTTCGTGCTTTTGGGGGTTGAGTTGGCACTATCAACTCCAGTCGCTGATATTCCAGCCAATCGATTGAAGGCTTCATCGCACTAAACTCCTGGCAGAGACAAACTCATCCTGAGAGACAAGGCTTACACCGACATTCCCGAACGCGCTGCGTATGGACGGAGAACGGCAGCTTGGCTGCATGTGCCCTCAACCGTAGTTACTCCCTGCCCAGGCAACAAGTGACAAAACGAATCGCATCTATCAGGGAATTTGATAGATTTCTCAGCCAACTTTGAGAGAATGCGAAGGGGAGTGGAGGGGTAGAGGAGTAGCAGGGTGGAAACGAACAACCAAGAACTAATAGCTTTCTAGCCATGAGTCACGATCGCAAAACGCCCCTCAAGCTTTCCCATCTGCAGCTTCTGATTGCGGTGGCAGATTGTGGCAGTTTTAGTGAGGCGGCGCTGCAGTTGCAGATGTCGCAATCAGCGGTGAGTTATGCGATCGCGTCGCTAGAAACAGATTTAGGGGTGACGCTGCTGTCGCGAGGTCGTTACGGGGCTTATCTGACGCCGGTCGGCGAACAGGTGGTGGATCGAGCCCGCCAGATTACATATCTGATGGACGATATTTTCAAGCAGGCTAATCTTTCTAGAGGGCTACAGGGCGGACATGTAAGGATTTCCTCTTTTCGGAGTGCCGCAACGCATATCCTGCCAGAGGTGATTGCGGAATTTTGTCGGTGCTATCCCCAAATTGCCGTCAGCATTGCCGACCACGACGATCGCCCTGATGTAGAGGCAGACCTCCGACGCGGACGGACAGACATTGGCATCACCTATTTGCCCACAGGGAGCGAGTTTGAAACGCGGGAACTGATGCGCGATGAATTTATCGTGCTGTTTCCACCGGACTTTGTCCCTGCCGGCCATGTCCTAGATTGGGAGGACGTGATGGCCTATCCGCTGATTATGGCGCCTGAAGGCGACGGCTGTGACGCAATGGTTTACGCCCACTGCGCTAAGCACGGTATTCACTTGCAGCCAACTTACCAAATCCGCTCGGATGCCACGATTGTCAATATGGTGGCTAAAGGTTTGGGAGCCGCTATTAGCCCGCGGCTAGCAGCAGAACCAATCCCCAAAGGTGTGCAGGTCTATAGTTTACCGATACCCATAGCAAGAGTGATTTGCGCAGCGACCTTAACGGACGCTTTATTAACGCCAGCCGCCTTTGCTTTCTTAGATTTGCTCAAAGAGACGTTTCACTGCCGGCTGCAACCGCCTCAGATTTCTGCTTAAAACCTATACCGAAAGGGTTTCGGGCTCTAGGCGAGGGTCTGTGTGCGAGGGGCGATCGGAGGGGATTGTCTGCAGCCACTGTTCTCCTAGTCCCCGTAGGGCTTGCATAACGGGCTGCAGTTCCAGACCTTTTTCAGTCAAGGAATATTCCACCCGAGGCGGAACTTCGGCATAGACTTTGCGGGTCACGAGGCCATAGCGTTCAAGTTCACGCAGCCGAGCCGTCAGGGTTTTGGTGCTGATGCCAGGAAGCGCTTCCAAAAATTCGTGGGTCCGCCGACTGCCCACAAACAGTTCGCGGAGAATCAGAATAGCCCACTTACTGCCCACAATTTCAAGCACATACTGAATTGGGCAGCGGGCTTCTGAATGCTGGTTGAGCTGAGCCATAGCGTTAAGACTGTTGGGAACACGAGTTAAGCGGATCACTAGTTAATGATGCTTGCTACCTAAGTAGTGATCGGTATTCTCTGGGTTCTCTTAAGTTTTCGCTATTCGTTATTGGTTATTGGTTATTGGTTATTCGTTGATGGTTAGTGGTTGATGGTTGGTGGTTTGGGGTGAGGCATTTGGAGCGTAGAGTCTTGATGGGTGGTCAGTACACGGGCCAAATGCCTCACCCTTGCAGGGTTTGCTCACCCCTTTACCCTTTCCTCTACCCCTTTACCCTTTACCCTCTACCCCTCCACGCCCCCATCCAATGGCTCCCATGCCCAGGTGCGATCGCTCTCAATGCGCAGTAGCTGCCAGTTTTCCGTGTCTGGAATAGCCTGCAGAACGACAGTGAAGGGAACCTGCGATTGGCGAATGCGGCGACGGTTGGGGTAGCGCAAGGTGTACTGGTAGGTGCCAGTAACTTCGTAGGCTAGGGTTGAAGCCACTTGAACAGGACGCGCTTGACGAACTTTAACTTGTTTGACGGCGAGGGAAGGGGGCTCATCGCTTTGGAGCGAGAGCTGTTGCCAGAGGTCAGTTTGGTTAGCTTCGGCCTGGGCTACAACGGCTTGGGTCACCACTGTTGGCGGAGGGGTCGCCTTGAGAGTGCCACAGCCGGTCGTGCCAATTAACATCAGCAGAGCCGCAAAGCAGGCGAGAAGGCTGCGGATGGTTTGCCTCATCATGAGTTTCGCAAGCTCCTAGGATCAAGGGCATCGCGGAGACCATCGCCCAAAAGATTGAACGACAGAACCGTTAGGACGATAAGAATAGCCGGGGGCCAAATCAGCCAGGGGTGCAGTACCAGGATTGAAGCGTTGGTCGCAAGGGAGAGCATGTTACCCCATGAGGGATCAGGTTGCTGGATGCCTAACCCAATGAGGCTGAGAATCGCTTCAGCCACAATAAAGCCCGGAATCGCTAGGGTGGCTGAAATGATTACGTAGGTAGCGGTTTGGGGTAGAACGTGATTCAAGATGATGTAGAGCGATCGCCCGCCCATCGCCCGCGAGGCTTCTACATAGGTCTGTGATTTGAGGGAAAGCACCTGACCTCGGACGACCCGCGCTAACCCTGTCCATCGCACAAAAGAGGTAATGACGACAATTAGCAAGAATCGCTGAGCGCTGGAGAGCGTCGGAGGTAATACTGCTGCTAAGGCAACCAGCAGGTAGATATCGGGAATGGTCATAATGACCTCAACCAGCCGCATAAGGACGCCATCGACCCAACTGCCGAAGTAGCCAGCGAGTCCGCCCACAAACATGCCTAGGGGAAAGGATATGGCAATGCCAATCAGACCGATGCTAAGGCTGATGCGTCCTCCATACACAAGGCGACTCAGCTGATCGCGGGCTTGTTCGTCAGTCCCTAATAGGTGTAATCGTCCAGAACCCACAGCGCCAAACAAATGGCGATCGCCCGACAACCCAGGAAACAGCTCGACTTCTTGGAACTGGGGTGCAGACAGGGAAAACCGCGTTGGCAGCGGCAACTTGATTTGCAGCCAGCGATAGGGATCGCCTTTCACAAATAACCGAATCGGTGAGGGCTGATCAAAGTCCACAAAGATCTCGCGGATCCCAGTTTCGAGGGATACCGGACCCTGAGTAGTGGGGTAAACGTGCGGTCCAATCCACGCTTGAGTGTCTTGATTACGCCAGTAAATCTGTGTAGGGGGAAGCAGAGACGCGTTGGGTGCTTGGAAGTAAGCATCGTAGGGAGCTACAAACTCAGCCGCAAAGACGATTGCATAAAACATCAGCAAGACAGTTGCGCCTAGCCTTGCCAAACCATTCTTTCGCAGCTTTTTCCACCAAGTCATGCCAATACAGACGTCGAATTAGGTTGAGATAACGCTTTTTTCGTTCTCTACCATGAACACATTTGAGTATAGATTAGCGATGATCTGTTTACCCTCTTGAGTTAGGGATAAATAGCGCAAACCATCCTGAACGTAGGGGTGGACGACGTTCCAATAAAACTTGGGATAGTTATGTCGCAGATCACCCGGATGCCGATAGCTGAGGTGCTTGTTTTGCCCAGTCTCTTCGAACTCGTAAAAGAGCGCTCCAATCTTTTTCAGATAGCGAGGATCGCTGAGTTGACCGATTAGATCAGCAGCCCTTACCAGCCCGGGATAGTTGCGAGTGTCCTGATGATCCTCTTCCTTCGGAACGGGGAATCGAGTCAGCTCGACGTTGCGCTTGATGATTTCAGCATCAATGATGTGGTTACCACCAAAACGCTCTTCAATAAAGAGCTTGCCCCGATCAACATGAAAAGGCGTGAGCGACGCATCGGAAGCACCGGGGCTGAGCTGTACCATGTCTTCACCGCTGCCAGTGGCATACAGATGCTCTTTATCTTGATCGCCCCGACAAACGCCTTTGACGTAGCCGATGTCATGACAGACTAAGGAGATGATGAAGTGAAGCCAGTCCTCACAGCTGACCCCCCCTTCGCGAATCTGTTTGCCGCGTAGAATCTCTTGTCCCACCAGCGCAACCAGGATCGTGTGCTCAACGTTGTGATACAAGGCATCACTGTTGGCGATGTTTTCCAAAGCCATGCTGCCTGCCCAAGCGATGATGTCTTCATAATCAGGGTTGAGACCACCATACGTTCGGTGATAGCCAGTGCGGAGCTTTTCGACAAAATCAGAGATCAAAATCTCAGTTGCGTTGAACATGCTCGATGCCTACCTAAACGGAATAAAAAGCTACCCTCTGTCGTTTCAGGAACCCTGCTGGTTGCTATTGAGTATAGCGATAGGGACTGGGTCTGGTGCGATTGTTCTTCAGGATTTACGGAACTGCAGTAAACATCGCTACGTCCATAGAGGCTGGTAGCGCTCCAGTCAGAAATCCAAACAGCCATCGGACTTTTGGGATATTACTCGAATCATTTGAACAAAGAATTGATCTTTTGCGTGTGATTTTCATCAACTTGGGTTGGTGATATGGCTAGCCCCCCCCAAAATCAGGCGATTCTCACCTATTTTTCACCCCGAACGCTGTTTCGATACGCCATAATGTTTTTAACACTTTTTAATATTTCCTCAAGCTTTCGGCTGAGACTAAGCACAAGGATCTGCTGTGACACAACTCCAAGATTCCGATGCGATGGCTTCCTCAAACAGCAGTGAGGCCTTCAATGGCAGGACTCTCACCCCTTATGGGGCAGGCTATACAAAATTACTGATAGGGATCGGCTTAGGCATGGCGATCGCCCTTATCGGCTCCCGACTGCTGACGAGTTCGCCCGATTCGACGGATGAACCGCTGGCGCCAGAAACGACCCAGGTAAGTGCCCAAACGGTAACCGTGGTACCTGTCGGAACGGGACAGGTAGCGGATAGTTTGCCTGTGACAGGGACCGTGCAGGCAGCCGATCTCTTGGCAGTGACCCCTCAAATTAGCGGCCTGCAAATTCAAGAAGTTTTGGTGGAAGCGGGCGATCGCGTCAATGCTGGGCAGCTTCTCGTAATCTTGGATGACACGGAGCTACGGGCTCAAATTCAGCGCGCTGAAGCGGATATTCAGCAAGCTGAAGCGCAAATCCAGCAAGCCGAAGCCCAAATAGCTGAGGCGCAGGCAAATCGACAGCAGGAAGCGGCGAACGTAGCCCAATCCAGGGCACTTCTAGCCGAAGCTGAGGCCAACTTGGAGCGCTATCAGTCCCTGGCTGATCAGGGTGCTGTGAGTGCCGAAGAGCGCGATAGTCGACTGACGCAAGCCGCAACGGCGCGGGAATCTGTGAGTGTAGCCGAAGCCAACCTCAATGGAGCCGAAGCTAATGTCACCAGCGCCGAAGCCAACCTAGCAAGTGCCGCAGCCACTGTTCGCAGTCGCCAGTCAGAACTGGCCCGTCTGCAAACGCAGTTCAACTTTACAACTGTGAGCGCTCCCACCGATGGGATTGTGGCTGAACGTCCGGCTAGTGTTGGTAGTGTGTCATCGACCTCATCGGAAGTCGTAACTCTGATTCAGAACAACCAGTTGGAGCTGGTCGCCGAGGTTACCCAAGCCCAGCTTCCCCAGGTTCAGGTAGGTGCTCCCGTGATCGTGACGTCTAGTACCGACCCTGACATTCGTGTCGAAGGTACGGTACAAGAAATCAAGCCTTTAGTGGATCCTCAAACTCGCACTGCTGAGGTTTTGATTGGTTTGCCAGCAAGTGAGCGTCTGCGATCGGGGATATTTCTAACAGCTGACATTCAAGCCGGACAGCGATCCGGCCTGACCATTCCGGCTCCCGCTTTGCTTGCTCAACCCGACGGCTCTACCCGCGTTTACGTCCTCAGTCCCGAAGGCACTGCCGTTTCGCGCACCGTCCAAGTCGGCACCCGTTTAGATAGCACCGACGACGACCCCGCCCGCGTCGAAATTCTTCAAGGTCTGGAACCGGGTGAGCAGGTCATTGTTGCCGGCGCCAGCTACTTGCAAGAGGGGGATGTGGTGACAGTGGCTGAAGAGTAGAAGAGTGAAAGGGTGAATTCGGAAACGAGTTTCAGGTTTTGGGTATAGTTCCTTTCCTCCGTCATCCCAATTCCAATCACTTCCCTCACCTCCCCCTGCTTCTCCTGCTCCTGTTTCTGTTCCCGACTCCCTCTGCTTCCTTTACGCCCCTCCCTAACCGTCTACCCTCCTACGCTTCCACTCCCCTACCCTTCTACCCTTCCACCCTCTTACCTCTATGTCCTTCAACGTCTCCGGCTGGTCTATCCGTCGCCCTATTCCGACTCTGGTGCTGTTCTTAGTGCTGACACTTGCGGGTTTGGTGTCGTTTGGGCAGTTAGGGGTAGACCTCAACCCCAATATTGACTTTCCGGCTGTCATTGTGACGGTAAATCAACGCGGGGCGGGACCCGAAGAACTGGAGACGCAAGTTACAAAAACGGTTGAAGATGCAGTTGCGGGATTGGGAAATATTGACGAGATTCGCTCCACCATTACCGACGGTAGCTCGCAGACGGTGATTAATTTCACCCTCGGCACGGATACCGATCGCGCGACTAATGACGTCCGGGACGCGATCGCGCGCATTCGCCAAGATCTTCCTGCTGCTGCCGATGAGCCCAACATTCGCCGCTTGGATTTTGGTGGCGGACCGATTCTTACCTATGCAGTAACTTCGGATCAGCGATCGGTCGAAGCGCTCAGTGACTTAGTCGATAAAGAAATCAGCCGCAGCTTGCTCTCGGTCCCTGGAGTGGCACAGGTCAATCGCATTGGCGGGGTAGACCCGGAAGTCCGGGTTGAACTGGATCCTAACCAGTTAGATGCGCTGGGCATTACGGCTACCCAGGTAAATGATCAAATTCGGGCTTTGAACATCAATTTGCCGGGGGGGCGGGCAACTGTTGGACAGCAGGAGCAGGGGTTGCGAGCCTTAGGCAGTGCACCCACGGTGGCAGCCCTAGCCAACTATCAAATTCAGTTGCCCAATGGAACGGCGGTGCCGCTCAAGAGCTTAGGTAAAGTTGAACAGGGATTTGCTGAAATCCGCCAGTCGGCGCATCTGAATAATCAACCTGTGGTGGCCTTTTCGGTGCGCCGCAGTACGGGCAGCGTGCTGGTATCGGTAGAAGAAGGCGTCACAGCCCAGGTTGCTGAGCTAGAGGAGACGCTACCAGATGACATCGAATTTGAGCTGATTTTTACTCGCGCTACCGATATTCGCGACTCTTATCGAGCGTCGATTGATGCCTTGATTGTTGGCTGTATTCTAGCTGTCGTGGTGGTGGGCGTGTTTTTGCGGGATTGGCGGGCCACGCTGATTACCGCTACAGCTTTACCGTTGTCAATCATTCCCACCTTTTTGGTCATCAAAACTTTTGGCTACACCCTGAACAGCATGACGCTGCTGGCGCTGACGCTGGCAGTCGGGAACTTAGTGGATGACGCGATCGTTGAGATTGAAAACGTCGAGCGTCATATTTGTATGGGTAAACCGCCGCTGAAAGCAGCTTTGGATTCTACGTCCGAGGTTGGCTTGGCGGTGCTTACCACCACTGCAACCGTTGTTGCTGTCTTCATTCCGGTGGCCTTTATGGGGGGCATTCCAGGTCAGTTTTTTCAGCCTTTTGGCGTCACCGTTTCAGTTGCGACAGTCTTCTCTACGGTTGTTGCGCGACTGATGACCCCTATGATGTCGGCTTACCTCCTGAAGTCCAAACCCGTCAAGACAGCGTTTGGCTCAAATGGAAATGGCGCTCAGTCTTTGAACGGAAACGGCTTTCAACCACCACCACGACGCCGTTTCCAGCCCTACCTCACACTCTTGACAGCGGGACTCCGCCATCGTCTGGTGACCATTGCGCTGGCAGTTATGTTTTTCATCGGCAGCTTGATGCTAGTCCCGTATATTCCCACTAGCCTATTTGATTCGGGTGATTCGGGCCTTTCGATCGCAGCGGTAGACTTACCACCGGGCTCAACCCTACAAGATACGCGCCGGGTGACTGAGCGACTGACCTCAGAGCTGCGATCGCACCCTGCGGTGCAATCAATCTTGGCTTCGGAAGGCGGCGAAGAGGGCGTTAACCAAGCTACTGTTTATATTCGTTTGCAGCCGGATGATGAGCGGCAGGTTTCGCAAAAGGAATTTGAGCAGGAGGCGCGGCAGGTCTTCCAGGCCATTCCGGGTACTCGTATTAGCTTTGAGAGTCAGGGAGCATCGGGTGATGGCAAAGACGTGCCCATTGTCCTGAAGAGTGATAATCCCACTGCTCTGATGGAAGCTTCAAATGCTCTGACCCGCCAGATGAGAGAAATACCAGGCTTGGTTGAAGTGACATCGAGTGCCAGTCTGGTGAAGCCTGAGATTCTGATCCGTCCTGATCCGCTGCGGGCAGCTGACCTGGGTGTTTCAGCACAAGCCATTGCCAGCACGGCTTTCTTGGCAACCTTGGGCGACACAGACTCAAACCTGGCTGAATTTACGTTAGGCGATCGCCAAATCCCCATCCGCATTCAGCTTGCGCCTGAGTACCGCGATCAAATCGATACGCTGAAGCAGCTCAAAGTTCCGGGACAGGACGGTACGCTAGTGCCCTTAGTCGCGGTAGCTGACGTTATCTTTGGCAGCGGCCCAGCGCAAATCGATCGCTTCGATCGTGCCCGCCAAGTTACGGTTGGCGGTAATCTTCAGGGTATTACGCTAGGGCAGGCGCTGGCAGTGGTAGATACGCTGCCAGCGCTGCAAAACCCACCGCCCGACGTCGTGCAGCAAGCCTCGGGTGATGCTGAGATTATGCGTGATGTCTTTAGCCGTTTCGGGTTGGCACTCGGAACGGCAGTGCTGATGATCTACGCGGTTTTGGTGCTGCTTTACAACAGTTTCCTCTATCCCATGGCGGTGATGGCGGCCCTACCGCTCTCTATCGGTGGCGCGCTGATGGGGCTGCTAGTCGCCCAGAAGCCCTTGGGCCTATTTGCGCTTATTGGCATTGTGTTGCTGATGGGGCTGGTGACGAAGAATGCCATTCTGCTGGTGGACTATGCGCTGATGGCCAAGTCCGAAGGCAAAACGCGACGGCAGGCAGTAATGGAAGCGGGAGTAACCCGCCTGCGCCCCATTTTGATGACCTCAATCTCCACTATGGCCGGGATGGTGCCGATCGCGCTAGAACTAGGGGCCGGTGGCGAGACACGGAGTCCCATGGCGATCGCGGTTATTGGCGGCTTCACTACCTCCACGCTGCTAACACTCGTGGTTGTTCCCGTCTTCTTCACCTACATTGACGGCTTTATTGCTCGTATGCGGAGTCTCTGGCGTCGTTTCAATCAGCCTAAGAAAAACCCAATCTATAAAGAAATACCGGTGCACAAAACCCCGACTCGAAAATAGCCACTATTATAGTGTTGGCTCAAGCTTGTTGGGCTGTAGTTTCTTTGGCTGTAAGTTCTGTGTCGAGGGCACTAATCCCAATTCAAAACTTAGAACTCACAACTCTCAACTTTCTCGCGGGTGTAGTTCAGTGGTAGAACGTCAGCTTCCCAAGCTGAATGTCGACGGTTCGAGTCCGTTCACCCGCTTTCTAGCATTACAGCCAAAAATGCCCTTCTGAAAAGGGATTCAGCCATCAAGGTGTTGATTACTTCGCATGGATAGTAGGCGTGACGTTGCGTCACTTTGGAATCGTTTAGGGCCAAAACTGGTATAAAACTGATATAAAATTCCAGATGCTGAGAGCGACTTTGTGGATAGTTCTATGACCGTGATCTGCAGGTAAGGGTGCAAGCGATGACCTTTACCCCCATCCGGAACATGGCGAAAGGACATGGACTGTACCGCACCCAATACAATACTCGGCACACCTTTATCAGTCATATGCTGGCAAAGGGGATGTCGGTTGTTGAGGCTGCCAAGCTATCAGGCCATGACCCCTAAAATTTTGCGGGAACATTACGCTGGGTTGATCCGTGAGATTGAGGTGCCATCCTTTCTCTAGAGGGTAAGTGGCAACTGAGGAGCGCTACCCGTTATGACCTAGAATGCCAATTATGGCAAGCGTGTGCTGGAAGGGGCAGAGGCCAAGTTCTATCTGCAAATCCTTCAGGAGGCAGTCGCCGCAAGCCGGGAAGCAGCCATCTTCTGACTCCTGGATTCTGGCTCCTCAGGACATTAAATCTTCAAAGGCTGATTCTAAAATAGCGATGGCTTGATTTGCTCTAGTAACGCTAAAAAAGCACAGAAATTTTCGATATTGGCAATAATGGCTGAACGCGAGAAGTTCTCACCATAAAGAAAGATCGCCCCTCGGTTGAGGGTGACACTCCTTAAATCATTCCATGAGCACTGTTTCCCTTTATGGAATACGCCCTGTTGATTTAGTCGAAGTTCGCTAAATTCTAGATCACCCCCATTACGAAATATTTGTATCATTCGAGGTAGTTGATGCTGTAAGCAGGATTTTTCAATAAATGAACGTAGCTGATGAAAATCTTCTACTTCCGAAGATACCTTATAGGTCGAGCCGTCTTGACGCTCAGCACTGAAGCTCGAATAGGTACCGCTACCGCGTACATAGACGTCCTCATGCCATGTTTTAGCCACATCCTGAAAAAGAAAAATCTCAGGTTTGCGTCTACGCTCATCGATAAAGCCCTGCTCAAAAACACTGATTGCTCTTACGTTTATCTTGCGAAGATCTTTCCAAACACGAATTGCAAAGAATACAGCAACAGCGGCTGCAACAATAGTGAGACCAATCATGAATAGAATCAATTTAAGATCGGACTCGCTCCCTATCATAGGCACAACAACCAGCATCAACCCTAACCCACTGATTGTGCAAATGGCACTACCCCAAGCTCTAGATCGGAGTGTTTTCTTATCCCAATTAAAGGTTTCCAATAAGTTTCCTAGGCGATAGTGGCTGGCAATTTCATGCAAGTTACTGTTGGTCATTTTCAACATTCCTCGGCAACTAAGTTTTCTCTGAATTGTTTATGCGAACGTTGGTTTATTACCTTTGGCAAGGCTGCGCCAACTTAACCTCAAGGACTTTTGCAGGTTGGGTTGAAGTGACGAAACCCAACGCCAGCAAGGGTTTTGTTGGGTTACGCTGTCGCCAACCCAACCTACGGCAGCCTGAGAGCATCGAGCGTTTTGTCAGTCAACCAGGAGCGACTCCATAGCGTCCTAATGCTTCACACTGCTTGCAATCCTGCAAGGACCTGTTCGCTGCCGCTATTTCCTAGGTTTAGCGATAGAGGATCCGAACCTGCGTCGAGCAAGTTGTTGCTATCAACTGGGGTGACCGTCGATAATCCCATCGCGTTGCTTTCTGTGGACTCAATTGCATCAATATTGCTCATGACATCGGTAACGGCACCAGCATCTCCAACATCTTGACTTGAAACAGATACCTTCTCAGACGTGCCTCTTATCAGCTCATCCTTGTCTGGATTGCCCACAATCACTCCACCCGGCTGGCCGTCAACAGGCTCCAATCCAGTGACGGGATCTTGAGTATCGACACCTGTGCCCACCCCGATCGCGCGGTTGTTTTCGTAGAGAGACAAGACCGCTTCCTCGCTTAGAGCGGTCTTAAACAATTTCACTTCGTCCAAGGCTCCCCAGAAGTAAGGATCGGCAGGGGTATTAGAACGTCGTCCCATTAGCAGATTCTGTGAATTGCTGAGCGAACCTTGTTCTCCCGTGGGATCAAAGGTGCCTTCTTTGATGCCATCAACGTAAAGTTCGCCGCCATTGGTCTCGTCTCGATCAACGGTGACAGTTATGTGGTGCCATTCCCCATCGGCGAGGCCAGCAGGTTGCACATAGCTGACGACTCCACCGCCCACACCGTCGGCTAGCTGGAACCCGATGCTGTCATTATCGTGGAAGAGCCCATAGCCCTGAACGGAACCGGAGGTCGCCGTCCGTTTATCCAGAATCGTGCCAACGCCGTCAACAATTTTGACCCAGGTACTAACTGAGAAATCACCGATGCCAAAGTCGAGGGCGTCGTCGTCGGCCACCTCCACATAGTCATCCACATTATCAAAGCCGAGTGCCCCATTCACAGCTCCCTGCTGAATCCAGGTCGGACCATTCTTCAACTCGCCATCGTTATCTGCGACGCTGTCTTCCGCGATCGCGCCTGCGGTTTCATCGAGTCGCCACCAGGCTACCGGGTCTGCACCGGTATAAAAGTTGCCAAAATCGACTTGGGAAGTAACCTTGCCGGGATTAACGGTGACTGGGTGCGTACTGTTGCCAGCGGCGTTGAGGAAAGGATAGCTTTGCTGCCAGTTTGGCCGCATCATTTCACCAACTTGATAGTTGCCAGGTGCCAATCCAGTAAAGGAATAGGCTCCTTTCGCATCGGTAACGGTGGTAAATTCGCCGGGGTCTAATGCGCCGTTGTCGTTGTTGTCGAGATAGATGATCCAGCCGGGGAGGGTTTCTTCGCCCTGCTCCCAAATGCCGTCGCGATCGCGATCGTGCCACTTATACCCCTGAATGCCGCCCAGTTGATTGTTAAAGCTCCCAAAGTTGATCGGGTTAACGTGCTCACCGGGTTCCGCCGCCACAGTGTGGACAAAGTTGGCGGTTGTTCCGGGATACGTCTGTTGCCAATCGTCGGACAGAATTTCGGCAATGGTGTAGGTGCCTTGCTTCAACCCGGCAAAGGAGAAGGCCCCTGCCGCGTCTGTCAGCGTCGAAGTCTCACCGGGGTCCAAGGTCTGATTGTTGTTGGCGTCAATGTAGACGGTCCGATCAGATAGTCCAAACTCGCCGATATTCCAAGTGCCGTCTTCATTCAAGTCATGCCAAACACTGCCCGTAATCTCGACATCTTCGTTATCAATGATTTCGATCTGGGCTTTCTTGTAAGCGCCAGTTGCCGGATCGCCCGTATTTAGCAAGTACAGGTTGAAGAATTCCGACCCTTCACGAATACCATCATCGTGAATCGGGAAGGTAACCGTTTGAGTCTCCTGTCCCGGTTCAAAAAAGACAGTTCGCGTGTTGGTGACACTCCCAGAGGATTCAATTTTGCTGTGGTCGAAGTCCACGCCCTCAGGGAACATCAGCGTGTGTGTGGTGTTGCCATCGGGGTCTTCACCAAACTCGATAAACGGACTGCCCCCCGTTGCCGTGTCCGCTTCAAAAAAGAGTTCCACTTCGGAACTAGAACTGAGATCGCCCGTACGGAGCACGGTAATTTCGGCCCCAATCGGTGTGCCAGCTTCACTAATTTGGTAGGTTGGCTGCGCGAAGCTCACCACCGTATCCGTGTCCTCAATGATGACGGTAGCGGTACTTTGAGCCCCAATTTCAGCGCCGTTAGGAGCGGTCAAATTCAAGAAGAAGCTTTCATCACTTTCCGCTAGAACATCTTCAAGAATTGAAATCGCAACTGTCTTGCTAACTTCCCCCGGCGCGAAGTTGACGATTTGATCGGTGGCGTCAAAATCGCTGCCCCCATGAGCTGTCCCGTCACTGAGTTGCACGGTGACCTTGGCAGCAGTACCGACATCGCCACTCCGCGTTAGCGTGACTTCGGCAGTGGTATCTTCGCCCGTCACGCTGTAGGTGGCAGCAGCGAATTGAATGGTTTGGGGCAAGCCGGGTAGATAATTACCAAAGTTGAGGCTGTCAATATTTTCTCCTGCTTGGAGTTCCACACTGTAGTATTTGGCGATCAGCATAAAGTTGTCGACTAACAGGGCTGAATCGACAACCTGATCGCCCACATCCACAACGCCGACGCCGACGGTAAAGGTGCCGCTATCAGTGAACGTATGGGAGAAGGTGCCAAAGCCGGTTTCTTCAAGAACACTCGCGGGCGAGACTTCGAGTGGACTTTGCACGCTGGCCAGCACTTCGGTGGTCGGGGAGCTGATGGAGAAGAAGGCAAAGTCAATGTAGGGTTTGTAATCAAAGGTCAGGAAGTTCCAGTCGAAGGTGAGGACATCGCCCGCCTCAACGGTGATTGTTTTGGCGATCGCCGATCCTTCAGTCACATTGGTACGAAGATTCTCATCTTCAGGGAAACTGTTGGACAAGTTTGCTAACAGGTCATCCAAGCTGCCGTTGCCTAACCCCAAGAAGGTTTCTAACGCACTTGCCGCAACTGCGCCCTGATCGGTGGTGATTTCGGCTTGAAAATTCCCCAACGAATAGGGAGCGTCAGCGGCTGATGGTTCGATGCGATAGTCGCCAACGGGGAGCCAATCGTCGAAGGTGCCGGATTCAAAATCGCCGTTGATATCGGTGTCAGGATAGGTCTGAACCCAACCGTCGTGATGTACCTGAGCGATCGTATACGCCCCAGCTTCCAGATTGGTAAACGCGTAGTTGCCAGCTGCATCCGTTACGGTGAAAGGCTCGTCAGCGTCAAACGTCGCATTTTGATTCGCATCCAGGAAAACCACCCATCCAGCTAACCCCGGCTCAAAAGCTTCTTGAGTGCTGCTGTTGTTCTGGTCGTACCAGATTTGCCCCTTAATTTCGCCCGATGAATTGTTCGTCGTGACGGCAGCGGCCTGAGTAGACTCAGATGAATCAGGCTCAGACGAATTCGCTCCAGACAAAAAGGCTACCGGCAACGGCGGTTCCTCAGCGGTTTCCGAGCCAGCAGTGCTCTTAGCCGCAGCGGTTGCGGCGCTAGCACTGCTGGCAGCCGCGACGTCTAGCTCGGGTGCGACGGCGTCGGCAAGGGTGTCCCCCTTGATGTCCCTATCCAATGGGTTAGGCGTATTACTGCCTGCAGCCGCATCTTCGTAGAGGGAAAAGACCTCAGCGGCATTGAGCGCGGTCTTAAACAGTTTCACTTCATCGAGCTGACCGAACAGATACGCATCCGGGTTAGCACTAGCGGATGGACCTGCCATTGTGAGCGCCTGAGCGTTGCTCAAAGACCCCTGGGCTCCGGTTGGATCGAATCCGCCGATCGCTACCCCATCCACATAAAAGACGCCACCATTGGGCGTATCGCGGTCCACGCTGATGGTCAGGTGATGCCACTGCTGATCGGCAATGTTGACCGAGCTCAGGTAGGTCGCGACACCGCCGACACCATCCGCCATATCAAACCGGAGTTGACCGTTGTTGTGGGAAAGGACGTAGCCTTGGAACGGACCACCGGGCGTTGTAACGCGCTTGTCTAGAAGCACGCCAAAGTCATCGGAGGAGACTCGCGCCCACGTACTCATTGAAAAGTCGCCCGTTGCGAAATCGAGCGCATCATCGTCGGTAACGCTGACGAAATCATCACTGCCATCAAAGGAAAGCGCTTCGTTGACCGGGCCAGTAATCCAGGTCGGGCCGTTTTGCAATTCGCCATCATTTTTCTCGATTTCCTCGCTGGCGATGATGCCTACACCGTCATCGAGTCGCCACCACGCCACGGGCGGGTCAACGTCATCATCTTCAACGACGACAATGGCCTGATCATCGGCTAGGACCGCGTTACTGCTGGGGTTGAATAGGTTTACCCGGAAACGCTCCGTCTCTTCCGGAATGGCATCATCGACCAGAGGTACATAGAGGGTCTGCTCGGTTTCGCCCGGTTCAAAAATCAGCGTTCCACTGGTTGCGACATAATCGGCTGCGGCCTTGGCGCTATCGTCTACCGTGGTGTATTCGACGGTCACCTGAGACTCGATCGCTGCCGATAAGGTGACGTTGAGGACCGGTCCATCCTGATACTCAAAGACGCTGGCATCCGTAATCGCGATTGCGGCAAAGTCGTCATTTTTAATCGTGACGTCGCCCTCAGTATCCACAAGCTCGCCATTGCGTGGATCGCTGAGCACAACCGCGAAGGTTTCATCCGCTTCAATCAGCGTTTCACCGTTGACGGGAATCAGAATTGTCTTTTCAACTTCGCCGGGGGCAAAGGTGATGTCTCCTGCGACTGCCCCATAGTCCAAGTTGGCCCGAGCCGTGCCAGCTTCCGTGCGGTAGGCAACGGTGACTTCGTTTTCTGAAGGAGCCGACAAGCTTACCGTCACGTCAGCAAAACTGAGTCCGCTGTCGCCTTCATCGAGCGCAACATCCGCGATCGCGATCGTGGGAAAGTCATCATCGCGAAGGGTGCCCACGGTTTGAGGGGTCGTGATGACGCCGTCGCTGGCGTCACTGAGGTTGATGAAGAAGGCTTCGTCACCTTCAATTTCCGTGTCCCCGACTACCTCGACCGTGATCGTTTTTGCGGTTTCGCCCGGTGCAAAGCTCAGGGTGCCATTCGTGGACACATAATCGGTATCCGCGATCGCCGTGCCATTCGCAGTGCCGTAATCTACCGTGACAGGTTCATCAACTGCATCCGACAGTTCTACCGTGAAGATGGCATGGGTGTTGCCACTATCGCCTTCAGAAACAATGATTTCGTTAATGGCAATTTCCAGCGCGTCATCGTTGCGAATCGTGCCCACCCCTCGACCGTCAGCAATCGTGCCATTGATGCTATTGCTTAGCTCCAGCGAGAATTTTTCGTTGGCTTCGATGCGGTTTTCGCCAATGATATCGACTGCAATCGTCTGACTGGTTGCGCCGGGTTGGAAGGTTAAAAAGCCGCTCTTCGGAACGTAATCCAAACCGGCGATCGCGGTGTCATTAAAGGTGGAATATTCGACGGATACCTGATGTGGTGAGGCTGCCGCAAGGGTGACAGTGAAGTTACCAGTGACTGCGCCACTATCGCCTTCAACAACCGTGAAATCATCCACGGTGATATCAGCAAAATCATTGTTGAGAATCGTGACAGTGGCTTGGTCATCAGCTAAGTCACCGTTACTCGCATTGCTCAACTGAACCAAAAAGGTTTCATCCAGCTCATTGTGTACATCCCCCAAAACGTCAACGGCAATCGTTTTCTCCGTTTCGCCCGGATTGAACGTCAGGGTGCCGCTGGTCTGACCATAATCACTGTTCCCTGCAGCCGTTTGGGGTTGAGTCGTGTAGTCAACGGTGACCGTTTCCTGGCTAGCCTGCGATAAGCTAACCGTCACAGTCGCTGTAGTCGGGCCGTCATCGCCCTCAACCACCAGCTGATCCTCAATTGCGATCGCGGTGTCGTCATTGGCGATCGTGCCTCGGCCACTGGCTTTAGCAATGTTGGTGTTGTCCGTACTGACATCCAGGGTGAAAAACTCGTCGTCCTCTGCTTTCAGATCCCCAACAATGCTGACGCTGACTGTTTTTGCTGTCTCATCAGGCGCAAAGCTCAGCGTCCCGTTGGTCGGCTTATAATCCTGATCCGCCTCAGTTGCCGTACCCTCTGCCGTGGTGTAGTCCACTTCGACGGTGTTGAATCGTTCGAGAACATCCACGCCGCGAAGATTCATCAGGGTTTCGATGAAGCCAATACCGGCCCCCGAATTCGCCCCTTGAGCGGTCACCGTAAAGCTTGCCTCGGTCAGCCCCCCATCGCCTTCGAGTTGAGTAACGTCGCTAACCGCAATGTTGCGAGGCGAAAAGAAGTTTTCAATAGTCAAATCATCACTACGATTCGCCGTGCCGTCTTCATTGGTATCAATGATCAGGTCATTATGCTTGCGCGCGAGTCCAGTACTTCCCGGACTCGGATCCGCCAATACCAGCGTTGTATTGTCGAGTAGCAAGAGGTCGTAATCGCCGCCGCGATCGCGAATGATGCTCCCCTCGGACTTATTCGCGTTTAAGGAATAGGTATCGTTGCCAGTACCGGCTCTTAAATCATCAGCACTGTTGCCGACAAGACCGTTGCCGCCAATTAAGACATTGTGGCCTTCCAAACCATCCAGAATATTGTCCTTGCCGTTCCCGACCAGCGTGTCGTTAAAGGCCGACCCTTGGATTTCCTCAATGTTTTTGTATGTGTCCCCGGCGGCATAGCCGGTAGATTCGCTAGGCTTATCTAAGTTGACTTCAAGACCCACGGGAGAATCTTCATAGCTGGCAATGTCGTAGCCCTCACCGCCGTCAAGGTCGTCGCCGCCGCCACCCCCTCGCAATACGTCGTTGCCATCTAAGCCCAGGAACTGATCCTCCTGCCCATTTCCCTGCAAGATGTCGTTGTGATAAGAGCCTTCGAAGATTTCAATCGATGTGAACGTATCCCCTTGGGCATGTCCAGTGGATTGACTGGGATCCTGCAAATTTAGAACAATCCCTTTGGTGGAATCAGCGTAGGTCGCAATATCATCACCCTCGCCACCGTCCAGAACATCCGCGTCTGCACCGCCCGCAAGGATATCATTCTGATTGCCACCTCTTAGGATATCTTTGCCAGCCCCTCCTTCCAGGCTATCGTCACCATTACGCCCTTCCAGGACATCAGCCCCATTGAGGCCAGCTAAAGAATCACCCTTGGCACCAATTGGATTTTTGTCCTCCCCGATTAAGGTGTCGTCGTGGAGCGAACCCTCAATCTTCTCGATGGATTGGTAACTGTCGCCAGCGGCATCACCCGTGTTTTGGCTGGGATTGATGAGATTAACCCGGACACCGGCTTCGGCAGTAGTATAGCTAGCCGTATCGTCACCGCTGCCACCATCAAGGGTATCAGCCCCTTTGCCGCCAATTAAGAAATCGTCGTTCCGTCCACCCGCCAGGTCGTCTTGACCTTCGCCGCCCTCTAGCCTGTCAACGCCGCCATCACCCGATAACGTATCGTTGCCGCTTCCAGCAATGATTAGATCATCACCGCTGTTACCCGCCAGGTCCGCAGGTGCGAGAACGCCATCGCCCAAAGCGATATAGTCATTTCCCCCCTTTCCATCAGCAACGATTTGGCTAATGCCTGCGTGTTCTTCTCTCGCTCCAAATGCATACACAAAGAGGGTTTCGTCATTGGATGTGCCCTTAACATGCTCAACCGTAAAGGCTTCGTCCTCACCTGCCATATTCAGCGTCAAAACCTTACCGTTTTGGGTGGCTAGCGTTGGTGGATTGGGATCGTTACTGTCGCGGCTACCATCACATCCGTGATTAAAGTCCAGCAACACCAAATTAGGACTATCGAAGCGTTGGGTGATGGAGAACAAACCTGCACCTACTTTGAAATAGGCATAGAGACGAGCGGCTAAATCGCCATGAACATCGAAGAGGCAGAGAGGATTCTGGAGCAGCGTCGCAAATTCACTGGTTCGAACCTTGCCATCGTCATTGGGGTCGTTGAGGTCGAAGTCGACGCCAGCATACAGTCCACCGCCAGCCCCCGCCGATACCACTCCCGCATTCAACTCTGCAGACGCTTCCAGTCCGCCCGTCAACCCAACTTCTGGAATGTCGGTGATGGTGCCATCCAACTCTTCGGTATCAATGACATAAAAGCCATCAAAAACTTGGCCCGCATCGCTAAAATCATCGGCGGTGCCGGAATTGCCATCGGCTCCTTCAGCAAACTGGCGTAGTCCTACCGTGTCATAGCCAAAGCCAGGTAAAGAGAGCGCCGCACCAACATCTCCTCCTAAGCGAATGCCAAAAGGACCCACGATGGGAAAGAATTGGCTGTAACCCAGGGTGAAGTCGAAGCGAGGGAGGTCGTAGGTAAACAGGTCAGCATCCTTACCCAGCAATAAACCAAAGGCTTTGAGCGGATCTGTTAGCAGCGGAAACTGTAATCCTGCACCGGGAACTTTGTTGATTTCAGCAATAAATTCTGCTTCCGGACTGTTTGCAGGGATTTCAGTATTGACATCAAAAGGTTGAGAAATGTTCGGATTGACTTGACCGAGGTCAAAATTGAGGCCGCGAATATCGAATTCACCAAAGTCAAATCCACCCAAGTTAAGTCCTGTACTGCCACCTTCAGGAATACTGTTGATGACATCAATAAGCTGAGCTATGGATTCAATAAAATCTCTCTCGTTTTGATCGACGTAGCCCAGTTCCTCAGCCAGGTCCAAAAGGCTGAACTTCATCAGCTTCAGATCAATATCTTCTGTAAGAACATCAACAATGGGTTCTATCGGTTCAGTAATAGTTTGAACCGTATCTAAAATTGGCGTAACAAAGTTTCCAAAGAATGAGCCCAAGTCGAGAGTGACGTTGTTGAACCCAATCGTAGGCTTATTCCCTAAGTTCTGTGGATTATCGGGATCGACTTGATCAACGAAATCCCAGTCAAAGTTGAAATCAGTCGTAATCGAGGGGAATTGGGCATCAGCACTCAAACCAGCATCGAACTTTAAATCAATATCTGCAGTTAAGTCCAGCGTCGTGTCAAACTCAGCTTGAAAAATCTCTGCCAAGGTGAGTTTTCCATCGTTGTTAGGGTCGGTTATGTTTACCTCAAAACCCGCTGCTAAAGGCGGGGAATTGTCCGGAAGAGAATCGTCTTCTCCATCGGTGACCCCGAGCTGTAGAAAACCCAGTCTGCCACTAGCCTCTAATCCTGGTGTCGAAGCGTCTAGCCCAATTTCAATTTCATTGTTTGAAGCCGTATCGAAGTAGAAGACATCGGTTAGGTTAGTTCCAAATCCAAGCTCCCAATCGAAGCCTGTATCTACTTGGGCGTCACCTTCAATCGCTAGTCCTAACCCCGGAATACCCACATCGGTGGCAAGGGACGTCGTGATTGCCTCCTCTTTACCCAACCTCAGGTCAAACTCAATATCTAAGGTCTCTAGATCCTGAAGCTGTTCCACTTCAGTGATATTGACTTCGACATCTTCAACATCGACCACTGAATTACCATCAATATCTTTGAGGATATCGATGCCATCGGGTCCGATCGCGTCAAAAATAGCCTGACGAATGGGGCCTAAGGGGGTGCCTAATATGCCGTTGAGCTCATCTACCAGTCGATTACTCAGTTCAGTCACAAAATCTTCGATCGCGGCATCTAGCCCCAGGCTGTTGGGATCAATTTCAGGAAACGTCGCGAAAAAATCATCTTTGATCGCTGCCAAGAAATCTGCAGCAATCTGATCTTGATTAGGATTGGTCAGATCAACCGCGATCGCTTCATCTAATAATTTCTCTAACAGCTCAATAATTTGAGCATCGCTAACCGCTGAGACATCGAAAAAAGCTCCTAGAATCGTTGCCAACGTCTCTTTCGCTGGCTGTAAGACGTCGTCTACAACTTCGCCGAGCTGATCGAGAATGGCATCTCTAATCTCGGTGACCAGTTCAAGAGGAGCGGAACTTAAATCAGCCACCTCACCTAACAAAGGCAGCTTCGTACTCCCCACCTTTTCATTGACCGCGTCTTGAAAATTAGAGAGCTGTCTGATTCCATCTTCAATGGATTGGAAGACCTCGCCAGCATTCGCTAAAACTGAGCCTAAACCGGTCTTGAGGTCATCAATTTCGCCTAAAATGTCGGCTGCAGTCAATGCTGAAACGGCATCCTCCCCCACATCTTCAGAGGTTGACATTCCACCATCACCCGTTTCTGGCTCAGCGTCAGTGTTCTGCTCGATCGCGATCGTGGTTCCATCCAGGTCAACAAAAGCCGTGTCATCTTCAGCTTTCAACTGCTGCAGCTTACGCGTTTCTAGAGTTTCGCCTTGCACCAGAGCCGCGAAAATAGCCCCTTCATCGCCACTACTGTCCACTTCGTTTAGTTGCCAATCAAGGAAGTGTCCTAACTCTTCTAAAAGGACCTCTGCGATGGTTTCTATACTGTGATTACTAACAAACTCTTCAGCTAAATATACGGTTCCGGTAGAACTTGAAAAGGCACCCTTTGCACCATCAAGGTCAGCCGCTGGACGAACTTCAATTTCGGGACGAGCTTCGCCATTGATGACAGTTTGGATGAAGTTAATAGCAAGCTGTTGATTAAGTCCTTCCCCAAAGGCCAGGTGTAGCTCATTAACAAGATCCGAAGCAGCCAAAAACTGCTGCAGTTGTTCGATAACAGTCAACCACAGCATTTGCAAGCCGTCACTTGAAATAGTCATTGTTTAGTTTTTAGTAATGTTTTCCGTGTCTAGTGCTTCACAGAAAAACTCAAGCCAACACAATGTTTGGCTCGGTCACAATCGCAGGGTGCTTCACAGAAAAGTTCAAACAGCCTATGTTTGGTTCAATAGCTGTAGGCGTTTGACCTAAGCCTCTCTTCAACTGCTATGTAGGGAATTTCGTGACAATTATCAAAGCTTTACATTAAACGGAAACGAAGATTGCACAAAACGGCCACACACTTTGAGCTAGGACACTACGGCAGAAATATACTCACCATTCAAAATGCTTGAAAGGCCCATCTGCCATGGTTTTGAATTTTGAATTTTGAATTCCGCGTAGCGGTACTAGTTTCTTGGTAGGTTGGCGAAATGAAGTGTGACCCAACCCACGGCAGTTGCACATCTCCTGTTTAGGCCTATCGAGGCTTTAGGATAATCTGTACGCAAAGTGGTAGTTGCACATCACTTCCCAACGAGAACAGCAGCCATGGCAGATAGCACGATCACGTACTTGACAGATTCCCAAGGAAATCCCACAGCAGTGGTCATTCCTATCGATTTATGGAGAAAACTTTTACCTCAAGAGAGTGGCTCTATCAAAGATGTGGCTGAGCATCTCGAAGATTACTGCTTGAGTAAAGCAATGAATGAAGCTAGAGCCACCCCCCTGCTTCGTCGCGAAGAGGCGCTCAAATTTCTAGAAGAGGAGGATGCTGATTGAAGGTTGAGTATCGGAAGCTCTTCTTAAAGGATCTAAAAAAGCTCAAAAAACAGCCGATTTATCAGCAGATCCATGAGCTTGCTTTTACAGCTCTGCCAGAAGCATCATCCCTTCAAGAGCTATCAAACATCAAAGCCCTCGTAGGAACCCCTAATCAATATCGCATCCGGGTTGGAGATTACCGTGTAGGTCTCGAATTAAACGGCGACACCTTAGAACTAATGCGTGTTTTACATCGCCGAGAGTTCTACCGGTATTTCCCGTGAGACTCAACACTTCGGATACTAAGAGGTGACTGTCAGTCCCAGCTCAAGAGTGATGCCTCGATATTAATAAGGCTTGTTTCGCATGATTAATTTCCTCTAGGCGTCCTCATCAGGGCATGACTATCATCGTTAGTGGCAATAACGACTCATCCCTAGAACTGGCTCACCATGACGAATCAGCAGTCCGGCTACTATCGGTTTCCGACTATTCACGGCGATCGCGTCGTCTTTGTTTGTGAAGATGACCTGTGGGGTGTTCCGGCTGCAGGAGGCAGAGCAGTTCGACTCACAGCGAACTTGGGGGAAGTCAAGGCTCCCATGTTTTCCCCAGACGGTAGTCAACTGGCCTTTATTGGTCGTGAAGAGGGCAATGCTGAAGTGTACGTAATGCCCTCGGCAGGCGGGAACGCTCAGCGGCTCACCTTCTTGGGAGCAAATACCTCAATCGCGGGTTGGAGTCAGGATGGGCAATCAATTCTGTTTGCCAGCAACGCCAGCCAGCCGTTTCCTCGACTGATGGAGCTGTACAGCGTCAGTGCTGAGGGCGGGCTACCGCAGCGGCTTCCCTACGGCATGGCTCACGCTATTTCTTTGGGTCCTGATGGCAAGGCAGTCTTGGGGCGCAACGTTGCCGATCCCGCTTACTGGAAGCGCTATCGCGGCGGTCGGGTAGGCGTGCTGTGGGTAGACGCGACGGGCGATGGACAGTTTGAGAAGCTGCTGGATCTGCAGGGTAATGTGGCCTCACCAATGTGGATCGGCGATCGCATCTATTTTCTCTCTGACCATGAAGGCATCGGTAACCTGTATTCCTGTACGCCAACGGGTCAAGACCTGCAGCGATTGACCGAGCAGCGAGAGTACTATGCCCGCAATGCAACCACTGACGGCCAGCGGATTGTGTACCATGCTGGAGCCAACTTGTTCTGCTATGACGTCGCCTCGGGGACGCAGCACGAAATTCCTGTCGAGTTCCATAGTCCACAGGTTCAGCGGCAGCGCAAGTTTGTGCAAACGGGAACCTATCTGGAAAGCTACGATCTGCATCCCGACGGGCATTCAACGCTAATTACAAGCCGGGGTCAGAGCTTTTGTTTTGGCAACTGGGAGGGGGCGGTGACGCCTTTAGCCGAAGCTGAAGTGGGCCGCTATCGGCTGACGCGCTGGTTACCAGATGGCACGCGGTTTGTGACGGTGTGCGATCGCAGCGGCACAGAAACCCTAGAAATTCTGCATCCTGACTTTGAGGTTGATCCGATACCGCTAACAGGTCTCGACTTGGGGCGTGCGATCGACCTGAAAGTGTCCCCCGTTGCCGATCAGGTCGTGCTCTCAAACCATCGTCACGAACTGATTTGGGTCGATCTTGAAAGTTGTCAGCAGCGGATTCTAGATCACAGCCGCTATGGTCATATTCATGGGTTTAACTGGTCACCCGATGGTCAGTGGATAGTCTACGGCTACAGCGAAGCGCAACATACGGCCTGCATCAAACTGTGTCGAGTAAGCGATGGCGAGACCCATCAGCTGACATCCTCGCGCTTTGCAGATTTTGCCCCCACCTTCGATCCTCAAGGCAAGTTCATCTATTTCCTATCGATACGAGAGTTTAATCCTGTCTATGACAGCGTCTACTTTGATCTGAACTTTCCTCAGGCCATGCGCCCGTTCCTCATTTCGCTGCAAAAGGATACCCCATCTCCCTTTATCCCCGTTCCTAAACCCCTGAATGAAAACAACGGTAAAAAGGCTGCGTCGGCTGAATCGGGGAGTTCTACCTCAGCCACATCGGAAGCAACAGACGCAGACCCAGCTCAGGACAGCACAGCTCCAACTGTGACGATTGACTTTGACGGGATTGAACAGCGTGTGGTGGGGTTCCCGGTACCCGAGGGACGCTACCGGCAAATTTGGGGATTGAAAGACAAGGTTCTGTTCAGCTCGGTTCCTGTGAAAGGGAGCTTGGGGCGAAATTGGACCAATACCAAACCGCCTGCTGACGCCAAAATTGAAATCTACGACTTCGCTAATCAGACTCGGGAACTGGTGGCCAAAAGCGTTTCCAGCTTCAAGGTGGCCAAGGATAACAGTACGCTAATTTATCGGTCGGGCGATCGCCTGCGGGTGTGTGCGGCCAAAGCCCAATCAAAGAAAAACAATAGCGTGGGCAACGGCAACAATGACGCCAATAAGCCCAACCGCAAAACTGGCTGGCTTGACCTCAAGCGCGTTCGGATTGCCGTGGTGCCGCAGCAGGAATGGCAGCAAATGTTTCGCGAAGTCTGGCGGCTGCAGCAAGAACATTTTTGGACGCCGGATCTATCAGGGGTGGATTGGGAGCAGGTCTACAAACGCTATCGACCGCTGCTCGATCGCGTCTCTACCCGCTCCGAATTCTCTGACTTAGTGTGGGAAACCCAAGGCGAGTTGGGCACCTCCCACGCCTACGAAATGGGAGGCGACTACCGAAAAGCCCCTGACTATTACCTGGGCTTTTTGGGAGCCGACTTTGCCTATGATGCCGAGGCCGCGACCTACCGTATTACGCACATTGCTCAGGGGGATACCTGGACTAAGGAAGCTTCGCCGCTGCAGCAAATTGGGTTGAATGTGCAGGCAGGCGATCGCCTTTTAGCCGTAAACGGTCAGCGGTTGACGGAGCAGCTAGCACCCCATGAGTTGTTAGTGCATCAGGCTGACTGCCCAGTACAGCTTACAGTTGCCGACCACGAGGGACAAAACCAGCGCACGGTCACAGTTAAAACCCTCAAGAATGAGAGCCGCCTCCGCTATCGCGAATGGGTGGAGCGGAATTACCAGACAGTTGCTGAGGCTACGGCGGGACGGGTTGGTTATGTCCATATTCCCGATATGGGACCGGCAGGGTATGCCGAGTTCCATCGCTACTACTTCGCGGAGGTTCACAAGCAGGGGCTCATTGTGGACGTCCGCTTTAACCGGGGCGGGCATGTCTCGCAGCTAATTCTCGAAAAGCTCGCGCGCCAACGCATTGGCTACGATGTGCCTCGCTGGGAGCAGCCAGATCCTTACCCCTCAGATTCCATGTTGGGGCCGATTGTGGCCGTCACCAATGAACATGCTGGGTCCGATGGCGATATTTTTAGCCACTGCTTCAAGCTGATGAAAATTGGTCCTCTGGTGGGTACCCGCACTTGGGGAGGCGTGATTGGCATCTCACCCCGTCACTACCTGGTGGATGCGAGCATCGTAACGCAGCCGGAGTATTCTTTCTGGTTTGAAGATGTGGGCTGGCAGGTGGAAAACTACGGCACTGACCCCGATATTCCTATCGATATCCCGCCCCATGATTGGGCTGCAGGCAAGGATCCTCAGCTCGACGAGGCGATCCAAATTGTGCTCAAGACGCTTGAGCAGAATCCGCCTCAGCTGCCGGAGTTTGGCGATCGCCCGCAACTTCGTTTGCCTTGAAGGGCTTTAGACGCAAGGGGTTCGGCGTATTGTTCGGTTGATGGTTGATGGTTGATGGTCGGTAATGAGTGATGAGTCATCGTACTTGATTGATCGTTAGTAGTTGGTTGTGTTGGGACGAGGCATTCGGAGCGCAGAGTCTTGATGGGAGGTTATACACGGGCCAAATGCCTCGTCCTTGCAGATTTTGTTCCCCCTTTCCCCCTTTCCCCCTTTCCCCCTTCATCCATTCCTCCCGATTCCTCTCCGGCTTCTTCTCTTTTGCTCCTTACTTTGATGGCCATGGACAGCAGAAATGTTGTCTAGGATACCAAGCCCCCTAGGAGTGTAATCATGAAACGATTTGCCTTAGCTCTAGCCACGACTGCTGCTCTAGCAAGCTTTGCAGCCATGCCTTCCGAAGCAGTTGAAACCGATCGCTTTGACCAACTACGGCGCGAAAATCTGGATAAAGATGCGGTTGATTTTGACAAGCTGCGCCGTGAGAATCTAGATAAAGATGTCGTTGTAGAACTGTCCTTACAAACGAAAGGCTACAGCGGCGATAACACCTTCGACCAATTGCGTCGCGAGAATCTGGACAAAGATGCCATTGATTTTGACGAGCTACGTCGCGAGAATCTGGACAAAGATGCCATTGATTTTGACGAGCTACGTCGCGAGAATCTAGACAAAGATGCGGTCGTTGCTAGCTGACCTGGATAGATGTATTGGGTAGCAAAGGTGGGTTATACCGCGCGGAATCCACCTCTCCCTTGAGCATCTTTCCTCACAGGTAGGACCGTTTTATGCAACTGAAAGACTGCCGCCAGACCGCCACCCACGGCAGGGGCCTAAAGCGTATGCCCCTGCCGTCAAATTTCGTCAATGCGGCAGTGAGGGAGGCTGGAGCGATCGCTGCAGCAAGCTCAAGCCCACCTCAGATAGCAGCGCTAGCAGGGCGACGGGAACAGCCCCTACGAGCAAAATAGCCGTATCGTAGGTAGCGAAACCCAAAACGACAAAATCGCCTAGTCCCCCTGCACCAATAAAAGCAGCGAGGGTCGCACTGGCTATGACCTCTACAGTTGCTGTTTTAATTCCGGCAACGATCAGTGGCAGCGCTAAGGGAATCTCAACCTGACGCAAAATTTGCTGCCGAGTCATCCCCATCCCGGTAGCCGCTTCACGAATAGCCGGATCAATGGTGCGGAAGGCGACGTCGGTGCTCATCAAGATGGGCGGCATTGCCAACAGCATGAGGGCAAGAGCAGCAGACTCAAAGCTTAACCCTAAGATGGGAATCGCCAGAAACAAAATTGCTAGGCTAGGAATCACGCGCAGGGCATTGAAAAGATTGATCGCGATCGCGGACACTGTCTTTGACCGGGCGCTCCACAATCCCAAGGGGAGGCCGACGAACACACCAACGCCTAGCGGTAGCGCCACTAAAATCAAATGCTGCTGAAGGGCCGTAATAAATCGGCCAACATCGCTCAGAGCGAAATCTATAGCCTGCTGAAGCACCGTAATCGAAGGTTTTTACGCTTTCGCCTTTTACTGTAAAGCATTGAGTAGCGTCTTCAGAGCGATATCTTCAGACTCGTTAATCTGATGATCGATTAACGCAATACTAATGGCTTTGGACAGAGCAAACTCAGCCACTTCAGGCTCCAGATCGGTTACCAAAAGGTCCATCGGTGTTGGCGCCCTAACTGCAGAGCGAATTTCCTGCAGCATGGATGTATCCAAACCAATCTCGACAAGCTGCGATCGCAGTCCCTCCCACGCTTCGACCACGTTATCGGCAGAAGCTGCCAAGACGCAGGCCAGGAGCCGATGCACTTTGCTTTTCTGGGCCGCAGTCATGGCTTCGTAGGTCAGCGGTTGCTTTCCTCCTTTGGAGGTGTGGCCCAAGTTGGTCAAAATCTGCCGCCATTCCGCCTCAGAGCACTGCTCCGGTTTGCCAACCCGCAGCGAAACTTGGATGCGATCGCCTTCGGTTTTGAGATGCGTCACTTCGGCTTGGACGCCGAGATATCCCAGCCACTGGGACACCATACTCACCAATTTGGTGCCCGCTGATGGCGTCTGCGCTAGCATCTGAACCTGAGAACGGACTAACGGACGAACCAGTTGATTAAGCATCGGCCTATCCTGAAACCCAAAAGTTTGTTGTATTTTACTGGCTTCGCTCAAAAAAAGCTTTGACTCAGGTGTTCTGCGATCGCCTCATGCGCTGAGCGAGGACGATTACTACGGATTCAAGACTGGCCATTCCTGCTCATCTTTACTCAAATGAGCTGCTGAACCACAAACAGCCAATTTGAACAGGTGGATTGTCCTTTGTATCCAAGACCAACCTCGATTTAGTCATCCTTGAGCAGGTCTTCTAAAATATCTGCGGTTAAGCCAGTGTCAGCAGCTTCTCGACGAATGGCAAGCGTAATTGCTTCAAGGCTGTCTGGCTGCACCATATGTTTGAGCCACAGACTCACAATTGACTGGATTGCCTGTTTTTGGCTCGAAGGAGCCTGATTAAAGGCATCGGCCACATCTGCATCAACCTGAAGTGTGATGGGTTTTATCATCTTCGATTCACTTGAAAAGGTACTGCTGTTTCTTACTCTAGCCCGAACTATAGGTCTGGCCTCAAACACCTCCCAATGATGTCGTGAGGGAGTTGCACCCAAATAAATCCCCATCCACCCATCTACTCATCCACCCATCTACTCCCCTACTCCCAAACCTTACGCTGCTGCTCCTCAACATAAGCTTCGGCCTCTTCAAGGGTTTCAAATTCCTCTGGAGAGCGTACTTTTAAGACCTCAGGCAACTTATCACAGTCCCTATCTTTGCCACCTTCAATGTCAATGCCTTCAGGCAGAGGAGAATTGCAAATCAGCGGAGGATATTTTCCTGTAAGCTGCTGCTCAAGCCCTATAGTGAAGCGCAAGTCTGTAGCAAGAATAATAGCTTCACTGAAATCGGCTAGATTCAAGATAGCCCCGCTAAGATCGGCTCGATTTAGGAAAGCTCCATTGAGATTAGCTCCGCTGAGATCAGCTCTAGTGAGTTTGCTATCTGCAAGCTTAGCAGATTCGAAATTAGCTTTGAGCACAGTTGCGTCATTAAATATAGCATTGCCCGTGAGTTCAGCGCCAGTGAAGTTAGCTTCAGTAAGATCAGCGCCAGTGAAGTTAGCGTGAACTAGAATAGCCTTTGCAAGGTCAGCTTCAGTGAGATTGGCGTCAGTGAGGTCAGCGTTAGTAAAGTTAGCTCGAATTAGAATAGCTTTTACAAGGTCAGCGTCAGTAAAGTCAGCGTTAGTGAGGTCGGCGTCAGTACAGGGTTGATTCATTGTAGGAGGCGAAAAATCGTCTCAACCTGATTGGCCAGCTCTCGTAGAGCGGCAGTGAGCGACTTGAACCCATTCAGTCGGAGCAAATTGATAGTAATCGAACGGAACAGTGAGGCATTGAGCAAG
>JBHJHM010000046.1:0-27895 GCA_050330865.1 Leptolyngbyaceae cyanobacterium | reverse complement strand
TTCCCCCAAGAAGTCTTGGCCTGCTTTCTACAGGAATTGGCGGAGGTGCGACCCATACTGACACAACTGGGAATTGATATCACGCTGGCTCGTGTCCCTGTCGCAGTATGAGACTGTTTTGAGATACTGCAAGATGTCAGTACTTGCTGCTTCGCCGGACGACTGCTTGCTTGTCATAAAGACTCAACCGCATCTGAAAATACGCGTTTTCATGCATCCTCAACGAACGGATACCCTACACCAAAATCCCTCCCTGAACTTCAGGGAGGGATTTTGATTAGAGTGTTCACCGCAGCGCCGTCTTACCTCAGCTTCCGACCTGGAAGAACCAGGTGGGAATTCCGGCACCGGTTTAAAGTTTCCGAGTACAAGCTCGGTATACTGCCACCAGCACTACTCGATTCCCTTCGTAGACAAAGCATAGATCGCAAAACAGTATTGGTAGTCACCAACGCCGTAGTGAATCTTCAGTCATCATAGCCAACCTATCCCCCCAAAAGGCAAGGGGGTTTTGCGGATTCTTATGGCGGATATCACGAATGTGAGGATTTCCCAATCAGCGTCGTTTCCAAAAGCTTGACGCTGGCATATATGGCATCAATATGAGGTGTCGGAATCCTCACAAGGCGATGCGGTAATCCTGGTCCTGGCCAACCAGCTTGCGGAAATACCACCACGGCCCCCCGTTCTGAACTATGACAACCACCCTTCTATTCGGCTGGATACCAAATCGACTCGATCGCCTGTGCGATCGCTTCCCAGTCCGCTTCTGTGTCAACACAAACGGTGACATGACCCAGCTTACGACCAGGACGCGCGACTTGTTTGTTGTACCAATAGACATGGGCCTTGGGGATTTGCGCGAGCTGTCGGCGCTGGTCGGCATAGTCCTTCTCGGCGTCTTCAAAGCCCAAAAGGTTAACCATGAGGGCGCGACTGCAGGTCATTCGGGGGCTGCCTAACGGGCGTCCTGTTGCCGCTAGAAGCTGCTGAGCAAATTGAGAGGTTTCGCAAGCGTCTAGAGTGTAGTGGCCGGAGTTGTGAGTGCGGGGGGCGACTTCATTGATCAGAATCTTGTCACCGGGCGCGAGGAACAGTTCGATACCGAGGATGCCGACAAAATCAAGGCGCTCGATCAGGGTCCGGGCCATCGCGGTGACCCTTTGCTCAACGGCTTCTGAGATGGTAGCGGGGGCAATCACACGCCGACACACCTGATCGACCTGCTGGGTTTCGACCACGGGGTAAACGACAATCCCGCCGCTGTGCGATCGCGCCACCATTACGGCTAGCTCTTTCTCAAAGGGGATAAACGCTTCAAGGAGGACAGGCTGGTGATTAATCTGCTGCCAGGTTTGCTGGAGGGCTGTAGGCGTCTGAATCACGAAAGTGCCTTGACCGTCATAGCCCAGGCGACGGGTTTTCATTACGAGGGGAAAGCCAACGGAAGTTGCCAGCTTGACGGCGCGATCGTGATCATCAGTTGTCTCATCCAGCGCTATGTAAGGGGGATTGGGCAGATCCTGCTGAGCCAAAAACTGTCGCTGTGTGTATTTATCCAGCAAGGGTTCGAGCGATCGAATCGAGGGCCGAAAGAGGGCTCCTCCCACCTCCAACTTGCGCAGTGCCTTTAAATCGATAAACTCGTTCTCAAAGGTGATAACGTCGCAAACGTCTGTCAAGGCCATCGTGCCATAGGGATTGCTTGCCGAGGCAGACATATAGGTTTTGGCAGCGGCAACGGCAGGGTCAGTTTCCTCAGCAGTTTGGACAATGACTTTAATCCCCAGCGCTCTAGCCTCTAGCGCCATCATCCACGCTAGCTGTCCACCGCCAACAATACCGACAACTGGCTGTGTCATGTTGATTGTCCTCTTAGGAAATCGATGACGTACTCACCTTCAGCAAAAACAAAAGGGCACGGTTCCATACCGTACCCTCAATGCTGCTTAATTTTGGCGGCTCGCTACAGACTGTAAACTTGACCGCGATTCACAGCTGTCATTCCTAGCAGTCGCTGGACGCGCTGTTCCGTTGCAGGATGGGTGGAGAAGAGACCCGACAAAAACTGCTTGGGCACTGCGTTCACAATCATAAGCGGTTCAAACGCAGGATTTCCTCCCATTGGTCGGCGATGGGCGCTGGCTTCAAGCCGCTGCAGGGCCCGAGCCAAAGCTTCTGGGTTACCGGTTAAACGGGCTGCCCCCGCATCAGCTGAAAACTCGCGGGTCCGAGAGATCCCGAGCTGTAGAACGGTGGCGGCGATGGGAGCCAAAATCACAGTCCCCAAGAGCGCCAGCGGATTGGAGCCGTTCTCGTCGCGGGAGAACCCCCCAAACCACATGGCGTAGCTCAGGATCTGAGCTAGGAAGGAGATGGCTCCAGCAATGGTGGCGGCAACGGCTTGGGTCAGGGTATCGCGGTGCAGAATATGACTCAGCTCGTGAGCAATCACCCCCTCTAGTTCATCCGCGGGCAGCAGATTAACAATCCCTTCGGTTACGGCGATCGCCGCATGTTCCGGATCGCGCCCTGTCGCAAAGGCATTGGCAGCGGCCCCAGGGATGATGTAAACCGCAGGCGTTGGCATCCCCGCGCGCTGAGCTAAACGCTCTACCATGCGATAAAGCCCGGGTGCTTGCTGGGCGGAAATTGGCTGGGCTCGATAAGCTGCTAGCGCAATCCGATCAGAAAAATACCAGGCTCCCAAATTCGTGAGCGCTGCCAAACCGATCCCAAAGATTGCGCCCCCTGTTCCACCGAGCACACCATAGCTGATGGTAATCAATAGGCCACTGAGTAAGCCAAGCAGCGCTACTGTTTTCACTTGATTCATAGACACCTCTTAAACCATTTGGGGTACGCCTCTGACATAGGTCCAACCCCTGATATTCTTCATGTTAAGGAAGCGCATAAAGCTTGCTCAGGGCAGAACCGCGACAAATTTGGTACGGGTCTGCGCCCTTTCTGAATCGTCATTGGTTATTTGTGGTTTGTGCTTTGTGGGGATGCTGGCTGTGACATCCGGATATTCGTCCATCACGAACCAATAGGTTAGATATTGGCAACCAATTACTCATAACCAATAACCAACAGCAAACGACCAATAACCATCTCGGGAGACAACTGTGCTACAAGCTGCTCGACTGACTGTTCTAACCGCTATCGCACCTGTATTCACCCTAGCTGCGCCAGTAATGGCAGAAACGATGGACATGGAGGTGATCGCCATTTCAGAGGCAGCTCAGGTATTACCCAGCAACACGGCGTACATCGTGATGTTGGATATGCGGGAGGAGACGTGGCAGCAGTTATCGCAATATGCTTTTTTTCAGCTATTAGAAGCGCGGGGCGAAGAGGCGCTGCAGCCACCAGGAACACTTCCTTTCTTACCCCCCCAACTGGCCTCCTACGATGATGGTGTTGAGCCCTGGGTTGGCGATACAGTGGTTTTGGCACAGCTGCCGCTGCCAACTGAGATTCCACCCACAACAGCGTTGGAAGACTATTCTGTGATGCTAGCTCCAATTGCTCAGCCTGAGGCTTTTGACGGTTTTCTTGACCTCGTTCAGGATTTGCAGGGAAGGACTCCCACAACGCAGACCTATCAAGATGTCTCAATTCTCTATTGGCAACCGCAGCCGCTCGAAGAATTGCTTGAGGACGAGGCAGCCCCTTTTGAAGAGGAGCCCGATACCTCTGCAGACGAGACGGACGAACCGATTAATGTACCTGTCAAAGCTCTGCCAGAAGACGAGCTTAATGAGGTGCCCGTACCAGAAAGTTCGACGCCGACAGAGCCAGGATTGGCGATCGCCGTTCTCCCTGATTTTGTGATTGCTGCTGAAAATCCAGCCGCTATCCGTTCTTGGATGGATCTGCGTCCTGAGACAGTAGCAGACTCGCTGGCAGCTCAGGAAGGCTTCCAACGCACGCTGAGTCATCCGGAGTTTGACGGAGCTTTAGCGGCAGGGTATGGCAATCTGCCAGAAATGGTGAAGTACGGTCTCTCTGATCTCGACCTTCCTACTTTGCCAGGATTACCTTTGGACGACACGCTATCGCGTCAAGAATTGGCTGAGCTCACTGCCCTTGAATTGGAAGGTAGCAGTGTAGAAGTAGTCATCTATCCAGAGCCGCACGGCATCCGTGCGCAGGGTCGTGGCTATTATGCAGAAACCATCCTGCAGACGCTCGAACCGTTTTTGCAGGGGGCATCGCCCGAGGTTTTAGCAACAGTACCGGATGCCAGCTACCTCGTGCTGAGTGGTCAGAACTTGGCTGCGACATGGGAGCAAGCTGCGACGCTGTTGGAGAGTCAGACCGAAACGGCAGCGGCTCTAGAGCAAGCTCGATTCCTATTTCAGATATTTACCGGGCTCGATCTGGATACCGAGTTTTTGGGATGGATGGATCAGGGCTTTACTGCCTTTTTGTTTCCCACGCGGCAGACGCCTGCTAAGCTATTTTCGCCTGAGCTCCAGATCGGGTTGGGGGTAGCCCTGCAAACGAGCGATCGCGATGCGGCTGAATATGCATTTGCCCAGCTCGATGAGGCGTTGGGATCAACGTTTGTTGCTGTAGAAACCCACCTGATGGACGAACAGATGGCGTCTGGCTGGACGGTAGATGTGGATCTCGATGGACAGCCTGAGAGTGTCCTGGGGCATGCCTGGACAGATGAAGATACCTTGGTCGTGACGACAAGTATTGGCTCTCTCAGGGAAATCCTGAATCTAGCCACACGACGGCAGCTGCCCAATTCCCCCATTTTCCGTCGGGCCACTCAAGATTTTCCTGACCCCAATCAGGGCTACCTTTATTCCAACCTGGGCGCGGTTCAATGGCTATTCAATAGTTTCTTTCCGCCGCTAGACCCAACGGGGGAATCAGAGGTTTTTGATACGATCCAAGCACTGAGCGGGACAGTATCGTTTACCGAAGAATATCTACAGCTGGATGGGATATTGATGCTGTCGCCTGCAGAATGACGCAAGCATGCTGCGTGCATTGCATTGTTTGGAAGGGAAAAGGGAAAAGGCTATGCTGGATGCGACAGGTATTGCCACAGCAGAACGATTGCCAGTGTCAATGACCAGAGGCCTAAGTCTCAGAAAACTCTTGCCATACAGAGGTGATTTGTCTCAAGCTAGAAAAGTCACCATTGCCCAAAATTAGGTGATCTAACAGTGGAATTCCTAGAATTTGCGAAGCTTCGAGCAGTTGGCGGGTAAGCACGATATCTTCTTGGCTCGGCTCAACGTTACCAGAAGGATGGTTGTGTGCCACGATCGCGCGTGTGGCTCCCTGGCGAATCACTTCTCGAAAAATCTCTCGTGGGTGGGCTAACGTCTCAGTTGCCGTCCCGATACTCACAACCTTCGAACCCAGAATTCGATGTTTGATGTCTAGAAACAGCACTGCAAAGCGTTCTTGACTCTGCCACATGAGTTCGTGACTAAGCGCCGCTGCTGCTACGCTGGGATCATCCACGACTGTTTTTTCGGAGAGAGGGGTTTGCAACACCCGCTTGCCTAGCTCAATCGCAGCAATGATAGTCGTCGCCTTTGCAGGCCCAACGCCTGGAATTTGCATAAGTTCTTGGGGCGATACCTCTCGCAAGACGCCAATGGCATCTTGTCGATTCTGTCCCAACGATTGCAGAATATATTGGCCAAGTCCTACTGCCGAAAGTTTGCCGGGTCCTTGTCCAGTTCCTAGCAAAATAGCAATCAGTTCTGCTGTTGCCAAGCTCTTGGCTCCATGGCTGAGCAGCCGTTCTCGGGGGCGCTCACTAAACGGCATATCGGTTATGCGAACTTGGTAGGTCGTCATAGATACATACTGACAAGTAAAGTTAATGGAAGCGCGTCCTTTACTCAGTAAGCCCAGAGCCTTCTGACCCTTAACAATTTCCTATCGATGACCTCTCACGACCACAAAACCGCTGAACTACAGGCGATCCGTAAACGACTTGCCCGATTTAGCTGTTTAGAAATTCCGCCCGTTCTGTCTGTTAGCGAAATGCTAGAAGTTCGTGAAGCACTGCTGCTCTTTAATGAACTTTCGGATTATCAAACATTAGGTATTTGTGCAGATAATTTATCGCTCGCCAAAGCCGCGACTGAGACCTATGTTGCCAGTCTCAGTCGTCCGATCAAACTTGAGCTAGAGGCTCGTAAAGGGCCTGTATACATCAAGTTTAATACTCTTAATGGAATCTGGTACTTAGATAATTATGCGGGTACTTCTCGCGGCGTTTTAGTATCTTTTCATGCATCTGATCCAGAGGTCAATGTCATTAACGGAACTTATGGCCCATTACCGTTCAATCTCTTTGATTAAAGTGACAGGTATTCCTTTATGCGAGAGAACTTAAAGCAATAAGTACAAATTTCTATCGATCTTGGTTTCACGGCAAATTTTTAGATTCCCTTGCAGCTTTCCCTGATATTTCCTGAACTTTTTCCTCTTGCATTCGTAAACTGCTTAGCGCATCCTGTGGACAAACCTATAGAGTTCCTGAGCCCCCATGGAAATATTAGTTCTCGTCTTTGTGCTCGGTTTATTTACTTGGCTGCTTCGACCCCCTCTGCAAAGGAAACCGCCCAAGCCGGGTGATGAGCTGATGAAAGGCCTGAAGGCAGCGTACAAAGAGTTACAAGGCTCCTCAGGAGGAGGAGGGGGCGATAAGAAGGGCAAAGACTCTGACTCTCCCTTTGCCGCCATGTTTATTGCAGTTGTTCTAGGTTTACTGTTGACGTACATTTTGTGACTGTTCTTTACATGGCCTTAGATGAGGCCTGAGTCAACGAAGATCGCTTCAATTTGGCTATCGCTCTTTATTGTGGGGAATTTGTTGGCTCAAAGTTGGGCAGCCAGGTCTGGATTTGCTCCCAGATTGCAGTGGGACCAATCCCAAAAATAAGCTGTAGAACCAGCAGCGTAAGGGCAACCAGGATGGCTGTCTTGAGCGTGGCACGAACAACTTTCAGCAGCCATGTGAAAACCAAAAAAGAAATCAGTATGGCACCAACCAGGATCAAAATTTCCATACCCATGCCCTCATCCTATTGACAAAATCGCAGTTTTAGCGAGAGCCTTGCTGGCCGTTAAGACTTCGGCACGTGCCCACTGGTCGACAGCGAGAATATCGTCGAGTGTCGGCTGTCCAATCAGCTCAGCCTGGTGGCGATCGCATACTCGCTCGATCACTTTGGGAATGTCTAGGAACTGAATCTGTTCCTCTAAAAACAGGGCTACTGCCTGCTCATTAGCAGCATTCAACACTGCTGTCATGGTGCCGCCGGCTCGTCCTGCTGCGTAAGCAATCTCCATGCAGGGATACTTATCGTGATCAGGTTCGCGGAAGGTTAGAGTACCAGCTTTGACCAAATCCAGGGGTTCCCAATCGGTATAGACACGATCAGGCCAGGAAATCGCGTATAGCAAGGGTAAGCGCATATCCGGCCATCCAAGCTGAGCTAGCACCGATGTGTCTTGCAGTTCAATTAAGGAATGAATAATGCTTTGAGGATGGATCACAATATCAATCTGGTCGTAGTCCATGCCAAACAGATAGTGCGCCTCAATGACCTCTAACCCTTTATTCATGAGTGTAGCGGAATCGACTGTGATCTTACGCCCCATGCTCCAGTTTGGATGTTTGAGGGCATCGGCTACTGTCACAGTCGGTAGTTTTTCCACTGGCCAGTCTCGGAAAGCCCCCCCTGATGCTGTAAGCAAAATACGTCGGAGTCCTCCCTCTGGCACACCTTGCAGACATTGAAAGATAGCGGAATGCTCGGAATCAGCCGGTAGCAGCCTGACCCCATGCTTGGCAACGAGAGGCAGCACTACAGGACCACCAGCAATGAGGGTTTCTTTATTCGCAAGAGCAATGTCTTTACCCGCTTCAATAGCTGCTAGGGTCGGCAACAGTCCTGCGCAGCCAACGATTCCTGTCACAACCGATTCGGCATCGCCATAGCGAGCGACCTCTACAACTCCCGCACTACCGGCCAAGATTTGCGGCAGGGGATCCAGATTAGCTAATGCCGCTTTCAGCTCACCGAGCTTGCTTTCATCGTGGATTGCCACAATCTCAGGCTGGAACTGGCGCACCTGCTGGGCAAGGAGTTCTACATTCCGTCCGGCAGCAATTCCAACCAAGCGGAAATCTTCTGGATGGGAATTCAAAATATCTAACGTCTGAGTGCCAATAGAGCCAGTGGAGCCGAGCAGAGTGATTGCTTTCACGGTGTTTCCCCAAGTGCAGATCACTTCCAATTTACAATTTCCTGGACGCTGTCCAAAGCCGAACACTGATAGGACATCAAATACGGTGACTAAAATTTTGTTTCTGACATCTGTGAAGAGAGTGACAGGGGAATACTAGATTTAGCGTCTTAGTTTAGCTCTGAGGTATCTGAAGCAACAGCGATTCGAGCAAACCGACTATCACAAGCTTGTCACATTTTTCTCTTACACTTGTGAGGCTACGACTAGACGTATTTGGGGGGCTCTTTAAAAGAAAAAGGGAAACCAAGATATTTTGGGTTTAAGCCAGTGGCTTTTTCTGAAAATCTTAGAAATTGGCATATGACGTTAGAAATTTACTATCCATTCTCAAGCCAAGAATAAATTACTTAAAAAGCATTCGGATTCTTTATTTTTCTAGAAACATGCTTCCTTTATCTTCTCAAAAGTCAAATACTGCTAATGATAACCTGGCGGTTAAAGAAACGCAGTATTGGGAAGTCAAGCATTTCAGGCATTGGTCGCTAGGCTCAAAAATACTAGTTGCCTATGGAATCTCATTTTTAGTGGCGCTTACAGGCATTATGACTGGATTCTCTGTATCTCGACAAATTGAGAATGAAGCGCTTAGTCTTCAGGAAGAGGCGCTCAAAGACAGAGAAAAAGCTGCAAATCTGCAAGAGGATTTACTTGAATTTCTTCTCTATCAAAAGTCTATTAGCAAGGATTTGGAAGATTTTCGAAGATCGGGAATCAGAAGCGTTTCATTTCAGACTAATCTTTCTGAGTTTCTCGTAGAATACGATGAATTCAAGCAAAGCTGGCAGGCATTTAGAACAAACGATGAACTCACTGGAGATGATGCGATTGATGCTGCTGGCTTACCTGAAGCCCAAAGAGTTGCGGGGGCAATCGTGCGCGATTATGAGGCTGCTATTAACGATTATATTCGACAAACTGATTGGCACTTTCCTGGACTCAAGCCTACTGCAGTCACGCCTGATCAGATTGCTTTATTGCAGTCGAAGCTGGCGACATTGAATCAAAGCGAATTTAATTTAAAGGTAGGCGACTTTACTGAAAGAATTTCAACCCTTGTAGATGCAACAGAAGAGCAGTATGGAAAAGCAACCGAGCTATTACAACGATCATCTATCATGCAAACTCGATTAATGCTCGTCAGCGCATTAGCTTCTGGTCTTTTGGGCTCACTATTAATGTTGACTTTAAGTTACCTGCTCCTTCGCCCTCTAAAGGAAATGATGGCAATGACGCAGCAATCAATTGAGAATGCTGATTTTGACCTTTATGTGCAGACAAAGAGTCAAGATGAACTGGGAAAACTGGCACAGGCGTTTAATACCTACCTGCAGTTTGTCAAGCAGCTTTTAATGCAAAGAGAGACGGCTAATCAAAAACTGCAAGGCACTCTCGATGAGTTGCATCGCACGCAAGCACAGATGCTACAGAATGAAAAAATGTCGGGTTTAGGACAGCTGGTGGCTGGAGTCGCTCATGAAATCAATAATCCTGTCAGTTTTATCCATGGCAATATTATTCATGTTCAGGGCTATGCAGAAGATCTTTTAGAGTTGGTTTCACTCTATCAGAAATACTATCCTAATCCCGTCGATGAAATTCGAGTAGAAGAGCAAAAAATTGATTTAGAGTTTTTGCAAAGAGATCTGCCTAAAACGCTTCTGTCTATGCAAATGGGAAGCGATCGCATCCGTGAAATAGTGCTATCTCTACGAAGCTTTTCACGTGTGGATGAAGCAGAATTCAAGCCGGTTGATATCCATGCCGGATTGGATAGCACGCTCGTAATCCTAAACCATCGCCTTAAAGCACGTCCCGACTGTTCTGAAATTTCAGTCGTTAAAGAATACGGAGCGCTGCCAGAAATTGAATGTTATCCAGGACTTCTGAATCAGGTATTTATGAATATCCTATCCAATGCAATTGATGCTCTGGAGGGATGGGTAAAGGGTCAGACAGGTGATAAGCGAGAAAAAAATACCGGTAAGATTACGATACGAACTACCCTGCTCGATCAATCGTGGGTCCAAATCGCGATTAGAGATAACGGTCCTGGCATGACTCCAGAAGTTCAGCAGCGGATTTTCGAGCCCTTCTTTACTACGAAACCAGTTGGTAAAGGAACAGGCATGGGGATGTCGATCAGCTATCAAATTGTGACCGATAGACACAACGGTAAATTAGAGTGTTCTTCTAATCTCGGTGAAGGTACTGAATTCACTATTCAAATTCCACTGAAGCAGGCTGCTATGAAACTTTAAAGTAATCATCGATATTCTGTTTGGAACCTTTAAAAACTATTGGGTATTCTAAGTTGTAAAGTTGCCTCAAGATATTAAGCTTTAGCGATTTTGCTCTTTTATAGCAGTAGCCGACTTAACCAGGACATTTTGGAAACGTGAAACCGCTCAAAGACTAAAATCTATGTCTTAGCTGGCTTGGCTACTGCTATAGCTCAGGTTGCAGGGCTGACTATGAATTACAGTAGGCGCAATAAGGATTTGAGACAGACATGTCGCTTAATCGGTTTTTACCAATCAGCAAATCGTTTGCTCCAAAGCGTTTCAGGTTACTTCGGAGTTTTTCGATTGTCAGCTTGAGTGCATTCATTATGGCAACGGTTGCCCTTGCTACTTCCTATCGACAGCGTGAAGTGCGTGACTTGATTACGCTATCTGAGGAAAATAATGTGGCACTCGCTCAAGTTTTCTCAAATACATTGTGGCTGGAGTATGGCCCTTTCCTATCTTCTACTGAAACTCTCAGCAATGAAGAATTGATAAATAATCCCGTTATTCTGAAGCTGCAAGCAGATGTTTTAGGTCAATTTGAAAGCTTATCTGTTGTTAAAGTTAAAATATATGATTTACAAGGACGGACAATTTTTTCAAATGACTTCTCTCAAATCGGTGATGATAAAAGTCAGTCCTTTGGTTTTAGATCGGCAAAGTCTGGTCAAGTCCTTAGCCAATTAGGACATCGAGATACGTTTAAGGCATTACAAATGACCTTAGAAGATCTTCATGTCTTCTCTAGCTATATCCCTATCTATGACGCTGGATCACGAACAGAAGTTGTCGCAGTTTTTGAGCTTTATACTGACGTTACACCCTTACTCAATCGTATTGATATTGCTCAACGTAATGTTGTGCTATGGAGTCTGGGAACATTAGGAAGTTTGTATATTGTCTTGTGCTTTTTTGTAAGTAGAGCCGATGCCTTGCTAGCGAAGCAGTATCAACAGGTGCAGGCTTCTGAAGAACGATACCGGCAACAGGCAAATGAGTTAGAGCACGCTCTCAGAGAGTTACAGAGAACGCAGGCACAAATCGTTCAAAGCGAGAAAATGTCGAGTTTAGGACAGTTGGTTGCAGGCGTTGCCCACGAAATCAATAATCCAGTGACTTTTATCTATAGTAATATCGGTTATGTACGTGATTATGCTAAAGATTTGCTGAGCCTGATAAGAACCTATCAATCTCATTGCTCTGGACCAGCTCTCGAATTTAAAGCTAATGCAATTGATTTAGATTTTATCCGAGAAGATCTGCCGAAGACGCTTACTTCTATGGAAGTTGGAAGTAATCGCATTCGTGAAATTGTGCTGTCTCTCCGTAATTTCTCTCGATTAGACGAGGCGGAAATTAAGCGGGCTAATATTCATCAAGGGTTAGACGATACATTAATGATTTTGGGGCACCGTCTCAAAGCTTGTCCAGAGCGGCCAGCAATTCAAGTGAAAAAGGAGTATGCTGAGCTACCCTCCGTTGAATGCTATGCAGGATTACTGAATCAAGTGTTCATGAATATCTTATCGAACGCGATTGACGCTTTAGAGAACACAATGAGCGCTCAAAAAGAGCAATCTGATAGTGCTGATCCTGCTTGCATTACATTGCGGACTACTCAGCTTAACGAAAAATGGGTGCAAATTGCGATCGCAAACAATGGGCACAGCATTCCACAAGAAGTTCAGCAGCGTATTTTTGAGCCATTTTTCACGACAAAATCCCTTGGCAAAGGGACCGGTATGGGGATGTCAATCAGCTACCAAATAGTCGCAGAAAGGCATAAGGGCAAACTCTTCTGTTTCTCAGCTCCGGATCAAGAAACTGAGTTCGTTATCCAAATTCCGCTGCGTCAAAAAGACCAAGGGGTCTAGCAACACTGGCTGAGCGACTTTTTAATGTGAAGTCCCCGCCTGAGCGGAAAAACTTTCTGCCGTGACAGCACGCTCTACTAATCCTCAAACCGGATCGCGTAACGAATCGGACGCTATGACTAATTTGTTCCATTCACAATTACTGGCAAAATTCTCATATGCTTAATTGTCAAAGCTACAGAATTATATGAGCACACTTAATCCGGTTTATGATGCAATCAGGTTGATGATGCCGCCTTGCTAAAAATTCCTAAAGCTCAATACGTAGATCAGGGCTTAGCATTTTCATGACAGTTCGTCCAACTCTTGTGTGCGTCGAAGCAGATTTCTGCCAGAAGGCCGTCATTATTCAAGAAATCGTTAACCTAAGACGCCTTCTCCTCCGGAAACTTGCTGCAATCCGGTAGGCTGGGTTCACGGTTTTTCTATTTTTGAGGACATCCAGCCTATGGGTTTCCAAACGTCATTTGCCGCTGTGTCTGTTGATCGGCTTCATCAGTATTATTGCCAGATTAAAAATCTAATTCTGTCTCGCCAGCATCCCGTGAGCGGTCTCTTGCCCGCTAGCACTGCGGTGACAACTCATGGCGATTATACCGATGCTTGGGTTCGAGATAACGTCTACAGCATTTTGGCAGTCTGGGGACTGGCAGTGGCTTACCGTAAAATTGATGAAAATCAGGGGCAGACCTATGAGCTTGAGCAAAGTGTAGTCAAGCTCATGCGTGGCTTACTTTATGCCATGATGCAGCAGGCTCATAAAGTTGAGCACTTTAAAGAGTCTCAGGATCCGCTGGAGGCCTTACATGCCAAGTACGATACAGCAACTGGCAGCACTGTTGTAGAAGATGACGAATGGGGGCATTTGCAATTAGATGCGACGGCAGTCTTCTTGCTAATGCTGGCCCAGATGACGGCCTCAGGGTTACAAATCATTTTTACTTTGGATGAGGTTCACTTCATCCAGAACCTGATTTATTACATCGCGAGGGCTTATCGCACACCCGACTACGGCATTTGGGAACGCGGCAATAAGCTCAATCATGGCAAGCCAGAGCTGAATGTTAGTTCAGTAGGCATGGCGAAAGCAGCTTTGGAAGCCATGGATGGCCTCAATTTATTTGGTATTCGCGGGGGACAAGCATCTGTTATTCACGTTCTGCCAGACGAAATTGCACGGGCTCGGATCACATTAGAATCACTGCTGCCTCGCGAGTCTGCCTCCAAGGAGGTCGATGCGGCTGTCCTCAGCGTTATTAGCTATCCAGCTTTTGCAATTGAAGATGCTGACCTGGTACGCCGGACTCAGCAGAAGATTGTTGCTAAGCTCCAAGGACGCTACGGATGTAAGCGCTTCTTGCGTGATGGTCATCAGACAGTGATTGAAGACACTCAACGGCTGCACTATGAGCCAGAAGAACTGCAGCAGTTTGAACATATTGAGTGCGAGTGGCCACTGTTTTTTACGTATCTCTACTTGGATGCGCTATTCCGCAAAGACGACAGAGCTATCCGGTTTTATCGTCAACGATTGAAAGCGATCGCAGTCCACAAGAATGGCTATGATTTGCTGCCAGAACTTTACTATGTGCCGGAAGCAGCTATCGCTGCCGAACGTGAAACGCCTCATAGCCAGGAACGATTGCCGAATGAGAATGTTCCTCTAATTTGGGCACAAAGCCTATTTTTATTAGGGCAGCTGCTAGAAGAAGGGTTGATAACTTTGGGCGACATCGATCCGCTGGGTCGGCACTTGCAAGTAGGGCAACATCGGCAGTCGATTGTGCAAGTGGCTTTGCTGTCAGAAAATCAGGCCCTACAAAGCGAACTGGCAACATACGGAATTGAAACCCAAATTCCGGAGCAAATTGAGCCCATCAGTGTGTATCCTTCAGGGCAGTTGTCGGCAGTCTACGCTCAGATCGGACGTATCGACAAATTGGACTTGAGTGGTCGCCCGATCCGGCGACTCCGCAGTCTTACAACTTCCCGTGTTTTCCGTATTCAAGGAGAGACGGCGGTATTTCTTCCCTCTTTTCTCGATCCACAGAAGTTTTACATTACTTTGGACTACCACTTTCTGGTAGCGCAAATCCGCAGTGAACTGGCCTACATCTATTATCACTGGAACGGTCCAGGGCGCCCTACGGTGACCCTCCTCCTCACGCACGAAATGTTTGAGCTAGGCCATCGCCCGATTTATGAATCGCCGCTGCTCCACCTCATACAAGAACTCAAAGCGGGTAAGTGTGGTGGTGTTCCGGTACAGCTTGGACCGCTCTATCAACTCCTCATGACATCTAGCACCCAGCGGATTGATACCGTCGATATCCCTACTTTCAGTAAAAATCGCTTGAGCTATATCCCCCGAGTTTCCTCCTATCTGTCTATGATTCCAGAACAGACGCAGCCACTGAGTGTCTGGCACCTCTTCCGGGTGGAACGTGAAACCGAAGTCAATCCCCTCATCAAACTGCTCACAGCCTCTAGTAATCTCTATGAGCAAATCGAGATTTTGGCGCGTTTGTGGGCTTTGAAGGGAGTCGCCTTTGACACGGAAATAGGACAACCTGAGCGAACCGTGACGGTAGCCGATCTTTTAGAAGAAGTGTACGTTAAGGCGGGCAAGCAAGAGCTTTGGCAGATTGTCCGGCGAGCTGCTGGATTGTTGGGCAAGATGGACGTTAATTTGTCTGATGCGGTGGCAGAGCTTTTGATGAGGCAAAAGTACATCACGGTTGGTAAGGCCTACAGTGATGATTCACTCATTCGTGATCCGATGTCTCATTCTGAGGTGATGGAGAAGATTACAGCTTATTGCGGAGACGATAAACGCGATCGCGTTCTGACCCAAGAGATTCTGGTGTATTTGAGTGTTCTCATTAAGTCAGAACCGGAGCTATTTGAGGGACTCCTAACGCTGCGTGTAGGCTACCTGATTCTGCTGTTGACCAGTGAATTAGCCCGTGAACAGGAAGTGCCCCGAGATGAAGCGTACGATCGCCTGACAGCATCGAGTCCTCACGATATCAAGATGCGCCTACGCCAAGTGCTCACTAGTTACAGCGGTCTCAACCAAACACTCTTCAAGCAGGAATCACTTCATGTTAGGGCCAATATCCCTATTACCTGGGGTGTGATATCCGCTCAGATCGATGTGGAAGCATCTACTGAAGACTGGTGGCGTAAACGGCAGATTGATGGGGAACTGACACGACTGCCTGAAGACTTTTACCTTCAGTTTTGGGAGATGCTGCGCCACTGCAAAGGAGTCATCATTGGCGATAAACTTGACCGCCGCAACCGTGTTGACAGCGAAACGGTTCTTTCTGAGATGACGCCAGGGGAAGCAAACTTCGCTCGACGCTTAGATCATCTACTGACCAAAATTCACGCTCCCGAGTATCGTCACGTGACCGTTGAAGCGCTGCAGGAATTATCCGCCATTTTCAAGGGCAACCCTGATTTGCAGTTCGATGATTATGTTGCCCTGGATGTGCTGATCGGCCATGCAGTACGAATTGCTTGGGTGAGCGATTGCCCTGATCGCGCCGACCGCTACGAGGCCCAGAAATCTGTTGCCTGGTCGTCTTTTTACAAGCGATCGCCTAAAGACTGCGCCCTTTACATTGCTGAAGCCCTGAAGTTTCTCTCCGAACTTGCGGAAGCAGAAGCAGAAGCTCAGCAGGTGCAACCTTCAAAAGTTACCTGATGCATGGGTCAATGTCCCCAAGAGTCGCGGGCGGCGTCTTTGACCTGGTCCCAAGTAGAATCACTGTCCTTGTATCGACGCTCATAATCCGCTCTGATGTGAGGCTCTGCTTGCTCGTAGGTCATGCCTCGGTCGTGGGCATAGATTCTAGCTGTCATACCCGATGGCGTAAGCAGGTGCGTAGTGTTCATAGTCACGGCCTGCTGCATAGGGGCGAGACTGATAATTTTGACGCCAGTAGTCGTTATGCTCACATCGGGTTTGTGATAGACACCGACCGATAGAGAAAAGATCCTATCCTAGGTGGATGCTGAAAGGCATACGCCCAGACACCCTAAAGCGTCAGACCAGAAGTTCCTAAGCCTTGTGTATTGACTTACCCAGCGCCGTCAGTAAAGTCTCAACGCGATCGCGGTGACTATTAGCTCCCATCAGTCCAATGCGCCAGACTTTGCCAGCCAGTTCTCCTAAACCGCCGCCAATCTCAATGTTGTAATCGTTGAGGAGAGTCCGGCTGACAGCTTTGGCATTGACACCATCGGGGACTCGTACGGTGGTCAACGTCGGCAGACGATACACCTGCTCAACGTGACACTCCAAACCCATCTCAGCTAGACCATCCCACAGCGCCTCGGCGGTTTCTTGATGACGTTGCCAACGAGCCTCTAACCCTTCTTCCGCTAAGAGCCTGAGTGCTTCGCGAATCGCGTAGGTGAGATTGACTGGAGCCGTGTGGTGATAAGTGCGATCGCTGCCCCAGTATTTTTTCAACAAGCTAGCATCCAAATACCAGTTGGCAACCTTACTCTGACGACGCTCCAGCTTCTCCACAGCGCGGGGACCCATTGTGAAGGGTGAGACCCCGGGCGGACAGCTCAGTCCCTTTTGGCTACAGCTGTAGGCTAAATCTACTTTCCACTCGTCCAGGAAAATTGGGACGCCCCCTAGGCTGGTCACAGTATCGGCAATCAGCAAACAGTCAAATTCGCGGCAGAGATCACCCACGCCTTCTAACGGTTGCCGAGCTCCTGTGGACGTCTCGGCATGGACCAGCGCTAGCACCGCCGGTCGATGCTCTGCCAAGGCAGCCCGAATCGCGTCTAAAGCAAACACCTGTCCCCAGGATTGATGAATCGTGCGGACGTCGGCCCCGTAGCGTTCAGCCATATCAACCAAACGGTGACCAAAGTATCCCATGACGCCAACAAGAACGCGATCGCCAGGCTCAACCACGTTGGCAAGCGTCGCTTCCATCGCGGCTGACCCCGTTCCCGGGACAGGGTACGTCAATGGATTGTCCGTTTGCCAAACATAGCGTAGAAGCTCCTGGACCTCATCCATCAGCGCTAGATAAGCTGGGTCCAAATGTCCGATCGGTTGACGGTTCATCGCAGCCACAACTGCGGGGTCAGCATTGGAGGGGCCAGGGCCTAGCAGTAACCTTTCAGGCAGGTCAAGCGGGTCAAGCGTCTGCCGATGAGTGTTCCTAACAGCAGGCATGGAGGAGAAAAGAGTAGAGGTCATAGCCTTGAGGTTTTGCAAGTGTTCTCTATAATTTCCCATTGTCGGATGAGAACGGGGCTTGCGAGCATGAGACCGGAAAAACTTTCCTAAAATCTGCTTTAGAAGTTAGTTCTGAACATCTTAAATGGCACTCTTATGGTGAGCTTGAACAAAATTCAGATTGGTCCTGATTATCGCTGTCAGCAACCCCTAAACCTGTATAAATCTCCTACCTGTGACAGTCTGGTCACCCAGTCCGCGATCGGACGGTGTTTGCACGTTCTTGAAATGCCAGATACTAGCGACTTGGATGCCTTGCGGGTATGCCTCTGCGAAGACGACTATCCTGGCTGGCTATCAGCGAAAGATACGCAACATCTGACAGCAGTGCTGCACCCATACCGCCCTACGCAGATGACAGCAGCTGACATCCAAGCGCAGATACCAGCGGTTATTCGTTTTACTAAGGCAGCCATGGACCAGCCCAATATCTACTTGTGGGGGGGGACGATTGCCCCGAATTATGACTGCTCAGGCTTGATGCAAGCAGCGTTTGCCTCAGTCGGCGTGATCCTACCGCGTGATTCGTATCAGCAGGAAGAATTTGTCGATCCGATTGCCATAGAACATCTGAAGCCGGGGGATTTACTCTTCTTCGGTACTCGCGATCGCACCACGCATGTAGCCCTTTATCTAGGTGAAGGTCGCTATATCCATAGCTCTGGTAGAGAGCAGGGTCGTAACGGCATTGGCATCGATGCCATCACAGACCTTTCCGATCCGATCAGTCTGACTTACTATCGACAATTACGAGGTGCAGGCCGGATCAATCAGAGCTACCAAGCGACACGGCAGCCCATATCATGCCGCTAGCAGGTTTACGACTTAGCTTGCCAATTCAGGCTCCATCACAGCAAGCATTCATGCACTGTACCCTTATGGGATAGTGGAATACTAACGAAGTTTTCGGCGAGGGGAACGACGCGCACACGTATGCCAATTAAGTCCCTAATCGAGCGTCTCAAGCCCTACCTGCGCTGGGGCATTCTGGCGCTGACACTGGCTTTTCTGCTGCATGCTCTGCGTCAAAACTGGCAGGAAGTTCTCACGCTTAGATTCACAGCCCATGCGATCGCGCTGCTTATGATCGCTACCGGAGTCACACTTTTGGCGCATATTTGGTCCGGTTGGGTTTGGCATTGGGTGATGCGGCTGCTCGATGCGCCTGTAAACATGACATGGTCTGTAATCACTTACCTTAAAACCAACCTGGCGAAGTACCTACCAGGTAACATTTGGCATTTTGTCGGACGTATTCAATCGCTTAAGTCACGAGGAACCAGCACCGGCATTGCCGTAACAGGCGTTGTATTAGAGCCTTTGCTGATGGCGGCGGCTGCTCTCGCAGTCATTGTGGTCAGCCAGCCATCAGCGATTTTGAAAGGCATTATTCTTCTGGGTGTCTTAATTGGCGTACATCCGCGCATCTTAAACCCGTTACTTCAACGTTTGACCACAACCAAGCTGAAGCAAGCTGATCTGACAGCAACAGAAGAAACGCTGGGTCTCCGCCACTACCCTCTCAAACCATTGCTGGGCGAAGTTGTCTTTGTGCTGGCTCGGGGTATGGGGTTTCTAATCGCGCTTTCAACGCTGACGCCTGTATCGCTGCAGGACAGTCTGTTTGTCGTTGGTAACTTCAGCCTAGCTTGGCTTTTGGGACTGGTCATTCCAGGGGCACCGGGCGGATTGGGCGTATTTGAAGCGACAGCCTTAGCCCTCATGGATCCTCATTTTTCAGCTGCTGTGATTTTAGGCGCCGTAGCCCTGTATCGACTTATCAGCACGATTGCAGAAGCCCTTGCTGCTGGTTTAGCGGTCATTGACGAGCGATGGAATCGAGCAGTTATACCCCTCAAAGCTCTCCCCAGCGCTGAAATCAACGATAATTCAGAGGCTACCGATAGACAGGGGACAGATCATTGAGTATGGTCACTTTCGATAGCAATACGTTTGTGTGCTGATTTTTCTGTTACTGCCATGACCTCATTTGCCAATCCCCTTTCTCGGAAGCAGGATATAACAACTCAGGATGTGCTCGATCTATCTTTGGTCGTGCCCATCTACAACGAATATGAGAGTATCCCTAAGCTTCTAGAAACGATTTCAGAGGTTGCTCAAAGCATGGCGATCGCCTACGAAATCATCTGCGTTGACGATGGCTCAAGCGACGGTTCGGCAGAACTCTTGAAAGAACTCTCGACGGCCCGAGAAGATTTAACGGTTCTCCTTCTAAGACGTAACTACGGACAGACTGCGGCCATGGCTGCCGGGTTTGATTATGCAAGAGGAAACGTCATCATTACATTAGATGGTGATCTCCAGAATGATCCCGCTGATATTCCCAAACTCCTCAACAAATTAGAGCAGGGCTATGACCTGGTTAGCGGTTGGCGCAAGCATCGGCAAGACAATCAGTTAACCCGTCTCCTGCCGTCACGATTGGCCAACTGGCTGATTGGTCGCGTCACCGGAGTGAAGCTGCATGACTATGGATGCTCGCTCAAGGCTTACCGAACTGAGGTCGTGCGCGATATGAATCTTTATGGTGAACTACATCGTTTTCTCCCGGCTCTAGCCTTTATTGAAGGAGCCAGAATCACCGAAATTCCGGTTAATCACTATGCCCGTCGATTCGGTAAGAGCAAATACGGTCTTGGACGCACCTTTCGGGTGGTGATGGACCTGATGACGGTCTATTTTATGAAGCGATTTCTGACGAAGCCGATGCATGTATTTGGTCTCTTGGGCCTCTTGTCGATGATTTCAGGATTCGCCTTGGGTGCTTACCTAACGGTACTTAAGTTTGCAACGGGTCAGGACATTGGCGATCGCCCCTTGCTCATACTCGCGATCGTGCTTTTCCTTACAGGCATTCAGCTATTCAGTTTTGGATTGCTTGCAGAATTACTCATGCGAACCTATCACGAGTCTCAGAAGCGACCTATCTATCGGGTTAGAGAATTGCTGCGGTGAGTCCCTCGATCGAGAGAGATAATGAGTGAGCACTTGCATTTTTGTAAATAATCCTTTACATTACAAATGTGGTCATTAATACATTTTTCTCGACCACGTTGATAAATAAGGTTGAAAAACCAAGGAATCATTCATCATGACAACGACACTACAACAGCGCGAGAGCGCCTCGTTGTGGGAGCAGTTCTGTCAGTGGGTGACCAGCACCGAAAACCGCCTGTACATTGGCTGGTTCGGCGTGCTGATGATCCCCACGCTTCTAGCTGCAACCGCTTGCTACGTCATTGCATTCGTCGCCGCACCTCCGGTGGACATCGACGGCATCCGTGAGCCCGTCGCTGGCTCGCTGATTCTGGGCAACAACATCATCTCGGGTGCAGTTGTGCCTTCCTCCAACGCGATTGGCCTGCACTTCTACCCCATCTGGGAAGCCGCTTCCTTAGATGAGTGGCTGTACAACGGTGGTCCTTACCAGTTCGTCATCTTCCACTTCCTGATTGGCGTCTTCTGCTACATGGGACGTGAGTGGGAACTGTCCTACCGTCTTGGCATGCGTCCTTGGATTTGCGTCGCGTACTCGGCACCCGTAGCAGCCGCGACTGCAGTCTTCTTGATCTATCCGTTGGGTCAAGGCTCCTTCTCCGACGGCATGCCGCTGGGCATTTCTGGCACATTCAACTTCATGCTGGTGTTCCAGGCCGAGCACAACATTCTGATGCACCCCTTCCACATGATGGGTGTAGCAGCAGTGTTCGGTGGTTCATTGTTCAGTGCAATGCACGGTTCATTGGTGACCTCCTCGTTGGTGCGTGAGACGACCGAGAGCGAGTCGCAGAACTACGGCTACAAGTTTGGCCAGGAAGAAGAGACGTACAACATCGTGGCAGCGCACGGCTACTTCGGGCGTTTGATCTTCCAATATGCGTCGTTCAACAACTCTCGCAGCCTGCACTTCTTCTTGGGAGCATGGCCTGTGGTGGGCATTTGGTTCACGGCCTTGGGCATCAGCACGATGGCGTTCAACCTGAACGGGTTCAACTTCAACCAGTCTGTCCTTGATTCGCAGGGTCGTGTGATTGGCACGTGGGCTGATGTGATCAATCGTGCGAACCTGGGTATGGAAGTGATGCACGAGCGCAATGCGCACAACTTCCCGCTCGACTTGGCGGCGGCTCAGGCTCCCGAAATCATCGGCTAGGTCTGGCTTGTGCTGATTTGAGTTAATCGAAGAGCGTCCTGTTGCATAGTGGCAGGGCGCTTTTTGCATGAATACTCATATCGGCGCTCTAGCGTACGGGGCGTATCAGAGCATAACCTTGCTGAACCGGCAGACAAAAATGAAGGGGTCCAATTCTAATTCACTGCCACTTTATCCTTTGAAGTTTCAACCTAGCACCAAGAGGTATCTCCCTACGTTTAGAGTTCTCTAGAGTTATACCTTCCTTAAATCTATCGAAAGCCACACCCCGAAATGTGAAGTGAATGATACAATTCTTTACAGAAGTTTACGCTCGGGGGTCCATTTATGGCATTCACGATTGAATCAGCTCGCAATATTTTTCCTAGCACTCTAACGGCAGACGCTGTTCCTGCAACCATTGCTAGATTCAGTCAGCTCAGTGCTGAAGACCAACTAGCTCTCATTTGGTTCGCCTATCTGGATATGGGCAAAAACATTACTATTGCAGCACCTGGCGCTGCCAATATGCAGTTTGCTGAAACCACTCTAGAAGAAATCAAAAAGCTGACCTTCCAAGAGCAGTCTCAGGTTATGTGCGATCTGGCTAATCGAGCCGATACTACTATCTGTCGCACCTACGCAACTTGGACGCCCAATCTCAAATTGGGATTTTGGTATCAGTTAGGCAAGTGGATGGAAGAGGGGCTTGTGGCGCCTATTCCTCAAGGTTACAAACTCTCTGCTAATGCCTCAGCTGTACTGCAGTCGGTTAGAAATTTAGAGTCTGGTCAGCAGATTACAGTGCTGCGGAATATGGTGGTCGATATGGGGTTTGACCCTAAACAGTTGGGGTCTTACAAGCGCGTAGCTGAGCCTGTAGCGCCACCCACAGCGATCGCGCAGCGCACGCAAGTCAGCATTGAGGGCATTGATAATTCGACAGTTCTGGCTTACATGAATAACCTGAACGCCAATGACTTTGATGCCTTGGTTGACTTGTTTACCCCCGATGGCGCCCTGCAGCCGCCTTTCCGTCGCCCCATTGTGGGGAAATCAAGCGTTCTACAATTCTTCCGAGAAGAATGTCAGAATCTGAGGCTGATACCGGAGCGAGGCGTCTCTGAGTCTGCCGATGGTGGCTTTACGCAGATCAAAGTAACGGGCAAGGTCCAGACTCCTTGGTTCGGAGCGGGTGTCGGCATGAATATTGCTTGGCGATTTCTTCTAAATCCCGAGAACAAGATTTTCTTTGTGGCAATAGACCTGTTGGCTTCGCCTCAAGAGTTGCTAAACCTGGTGCGATAGCACCTTGTCATCGCGGATAACTCTAAGCTGGAGCCTTCTTGGGGAGGGTTCCAGCCTAATCCTGAGAGAAATATTCAAGTATTGCAACAATTCATTAATTTAGTTAAAAATATTAGAGTGGTAGAGTAACGACTTTTAATAATTTTGATGATGCAGGTGAGTGAAACCCAGTGGTCAGTCCAAGAGAAGGAGATTGTTAAGGCCGCTTTGCAGGCAGCACGTGAACGAGAGACCGATATCTTAGTCAAATATGTTCGTGAGCAAGCGAGTGAGATAAGCAATATCGAAGATATTTGGCGGCTGCATGATTTCTTAAGTGCCCGACGTCACTACATTGATGGCAAGTACGACGATAGGGAATCGGGAATTCTTTTTGTTCTTTCTGGATTGGTCAAAGAGGGGTGGTTGGCAATCGATGAGCTGACCGGACTGGATGCTTCCAAGCTAGCTAAGGTATTGGCGCTTACCCGTGTCCTTTAAGCTCTCAGCAGAAATTAAGGCATTCAACTCAACATAGCTCCAACTTTCTCGATCGCCCGACAAGAGGGGACTAGCCTCAAGGTCACCTGTTGCCGTGTTCCAAACTTTAGGGGATTTCTCGAAATGAACATACCGCCGTAGGTTGGCGTCGAGGCACGAGGCACGAGACCCAATACTTCCAGCATTGCTATCCGGCTGGGTTTTACTTCGTTCAATCCAGCCTACATATGGATGGATAAGCACGACTAAATTGGCCGTGAAGATTGCCCAAGCAATCCACTTGATGGTTCGTCACCAAATCTGATTGGAGGTATTAGACGGCAAGGGTTGACCCTTGAGAATCTGAGCCAAATCGCGCCGACTACGCTTGGCTTCATACCAAAAGGCGCTCCAGAATATTAAGCACATTCCCAAAGGCGCACCCAAGAACAAAAAAGCCATTTCAAGGGGAACATCGCCATCCAGCGCTCCTAATACGGTGATGGGAACCGCTGCAGTGTACCAGATCGAGGCCCAAGTCAGCATAAAGGCCATAATCAAGGGATGTAGGCCCATCGTGACATGGACAATCGTGCCTTGAGGTGTCGTCTCAAACTGTCCCTGAATTTGAGGCAGGAAGGAGTTACGGTAGTGAATAATGCGGCGAATTTCAAAGCCTGAGTCGGAGAGTTTCCCCATGTAGGGAGGATGGTCGTGCGAAAATCCCCACCGAACTCGGGGCGCTTCAATGTGGGATTTTAGGGTTGTAATAACCGCCGATAGTGGCTGATAAGTTTGGATCGAAAAGCGATCGCGCGGAAGCAGTTTCATAATCTGAGATAAGGTTTCGTATCGGTAGCAACCATGAGATGTTTTGCCACCCTTTCCCCTAACTACAGACACATGCGATCGCTTTCCAGTCTCTTTACGGCAATAGCTACTACGCAGCTGCTTTCATGACGGGAAACTGAATCTCAGTGGCGTAGTTGGGATTGTTCTGTTCAGCCCTACCCTCTCAATAAACCTCCCGATTGTAACCGGCAATTTGATAGTCATTTTCTTCAATCCACTTTACGATCGCTCCATAGGCTTGATTCAGCTTACTGTACGGACCCCGATGCATCACCGCTGTGACCAGGTTCATTGCCGGTAAATCCCGAACCTGAATGCGCTGATTCCCCTGCAAATTCGCGGCGATAGCGATCATCGTTTTTCTATCATGCAACCAAAGAAAAACCCCAGCACCATAGCGCTAGGGTTCAGGTTTGCTGTCTGTTCGAGGAGGAGATACACGGTCTGTAAAAGCGGGTCTGACTGCAATCGAGTTCACGTAGCTGATGATGTGCAATCAAAACCTATCGCTAAAGATGTCGTACTTCGATTTGTCTACGCAGCGGAACGGTTTGGGAGTACCCACAGTACTGCAGGGCAAATCAAAATCGTTGAAAGGGAAAGGATAAAACAAATCCACAATCCTTGTACTTGTTCGGGCGTCATGGGGGCGAGTCTCCAGCATGAGTCGTTGTTGTTTATAGAAACAGCCCCTGTTGGATTCATTCCTGTTTAAGCAATGTGTTCTTCATCTGTCGTAAGGTTGATGTCGATCACAAAGAGGGAATTACTCGACTACTCTCCTACCCATTCACCCTTCCACTCCTATCTACCGCGCGTCTGCTCAACTTCGCCATGGGCTTTAAGAAGAGCTGCAATCTTTTTGCGAACCAGAATGCCGGGTTTGTCGGTGAACATGTGCTGTTCTTGGCTCATCACCAGAGGCACGTCGTAATCGGTAGATTCGAGAATGCGTTTATCTTCCAGAGTGACCTGACGGTCAAAGGCGATGACTTCATCACTGGGAGTATCTGCTTCAGTGTCGTTGCGGACGCAGAACTGCACCATTTGCGAGGCATCATCTGCGATCGGGGTCATGGTGTTGACAATAATGTGTTCCAACCCATTTGGATAGCCAATTTTGAGTTTCACGGTGAAGGGCAAAAACCAGTCCATTTCTAAAGTTCGAACGGTTTCGCCGGAGTCCATTTTGAGGTTCTTTTGCTGCAGTTCAGGATTAACAACACCCAGCAATCCCCGCACATGAAGCCCCCAGTCAGCATCTTCAATCTCCAATGCATCGGGGACTGGATGGTCTTCACTGCCAAAGGTGGTGGTGTGGACAAAGGTAGGATGGGCTAGGTCCATCTCGTTTTCCATTACGCGTAAGCCAGCGCAGCGCCACGGTTCATAAAATTCGTGAATCACTCGATAGTCAGCAGCTGTAGCTTCTGGAATATGCGGAATGTCAGCAATGGGATCCCCTAGGCAAACCCAAGCATAGCCATATTTTTCCTGGCAGCGATACGCCTCGACCTGATAGCACTCGGGAATAGTGTCGCCTTCCTTCAGCTGGGGTACGCGGACACAGGCTCCCGCTTCATCAAACTGCCAGCCATGATACGGGCAACAGAGCCGTCCTTTTTCCACCTGTCCCAAAGAAAGTTGGGCTGTGCGGTGACAGCAGCGATCGCGGACTGCCGCCGGAATCCCTTCCTCTGTAAGCCACAACGCAATCGGCTGTCCCAGCAGGGTAAATGCTTTGGGTCCTTCTTCCAGCTGTTTTAGAGGAATAATGGGGTACCAAAATCTCTGGAATACAGGCTGTTGAGTAACTAGCATAGGCAACACAGCTCCTGAAGCAGGGATCGAGTGACTGCATTGTGACGTACTTCGCGATCGATTTTTGTGCCATAAGGACACAAGTTGTGTTTTGGGTGATTGGGTCTTCGTTCTTGGTTAATCGTTGATGGTTATATTCCTGAGTTTTAAGGGGATTTCCAGGAATTAAAAATACCGGGCTGCGGTGCATTACGCTCCGCTAATGACACCCTACAGTTGGTAAATTCTTTCCTGGAAATCCCCTAAATTCTGAGTTCAATTCAAAAATCAAAACTGAGAACTCATAACTCCCCTTTCCCTATTCCCCTGGTTGACTGACAAAAGTTCTAGAAACCTTGTGTTTCGTTGCCGCAGCTGGCGACTAGAAGTCGCGCCTGCTGATCGAAAGTCCGCCTGCGCGGACTGTTTGGATCAAGGGTTTGGCAACCTGCGGAGGCAGGTTTAGCCCCTTTAGGCGCGGTTTCAACCGCCCGCCGCAAAAGTTTTGTCAGTCAATCAGCCCTATTCCCTATTCCCTATTCCCGTTCGGCTGAGCGCTCACGTCGAAGCCTATTCCCTATTCCCTATTCCCTATTACCCATCACCTATCACCCTTCTACTCTCCCCGCTCAACCGGCGCATCAGGCAAACGACTCCACTCATTCCATGAACCATCGTAGTTGCGAACTTTGGGATAGCCGAGCAAATATTTCAAGACGAACCACACATAGGCCGATCGCGCACCGACTGCGCAATAGGGAAGAATCGCTTTGTCTGGCGTCACCCCCCTGTTGTGATAAAGGGTCTGTAATTCATCGAAGGATTTGAAGGTGCCGTCTTCGTTCAGAGTGAGGAGATGTTCTATATGAACGGAGCCTGGAATGTGTCCGGCGCGTTCTGTGCCCTCTGGTGACTTCATCAGAAAGCTTTCACCGCGATACTCTTCAATCGAGCGGACATCTAACAGCACTTGATCAGGGTCTTTAAAGGATGCTTGAACCTCTTCAGATGAGACCCGCAAATCGTCATCAAGTGAGCTTATCTTGTATTGCGTGGGGGAGAAAGTTGATACTTCTGTGGTCACGGGACGACCTTCGGCCATCCATTTTTGATGCCCGCCATTCAGAACTCGTACATCTTGGTGACCAAACAATCTTAAGAGCCAGAAAATAAAAGCTCCTGTTCCTGGGTAACTACCGTAAGCGACAACTGTTGTTTCATCTGAAATTCCTGATTTGGAAAGTAGTTTTGCAATTATTTCAGTATCAAGATTGAGACGGAGATCAGGTAATAGTAGCTCAGTAGAAATATGCCAGAAGACTGCACCTGGGATATGTGAATTTTCATAAGAGCTTGCACTCATATCCACTTCTAAAATACGAAGGCTGAAATCATTGAGATGAGCTTCTAGCCATTCTGTATCGACTAAAACTTCAGGGTGAGCGTAGTCCTTAAAGGGTGACAACCTAGCTACAGCTCTTGCTGCATGAGGGATAGAGCATTGAAACCGCGCTGAAAATAGAGACGTTTATGGGGCTTGAGGGCAAGCAAGGGACCGACAAAATCCGTCCATAAAGCCATCGAAAAG
>JBHJHM010000045.1:0-5671 GCA_050330865.1 Leptolyngbyaceae cyanobacterium | reverse complement strand
AAACAGCTACCCATCCGCGCACTCCACTCATGTAAAGGCGGTACTGAAACCGAGATGTCCAGACAGCCAAATAGGCACTGGCATCTCACCGCCATACAGACCTATGAAATTTTCCAGGTTCCTGTGCCCTCAACAGACACCAAACCAAACACCCCTACCATAGCGCAGCTAATCAAAACAGCATAAAGATATCGTAGAGCCTACTGCATATCCAGGAGCGGCGGTTGCTCCATCAATAACCCTTAATCTTCAGATGGGGACGCCCGCAATTTCACGCGTGTCACGATTGATGGCCAACCAAATCCATTGCTTGTTGCCCTGGTTCCCCACCGACGACCACGCTTCATCATACTCAATCGTCAAGCGCCCTTTTGTTGATATTTTCTTGCCGTAGCGAGACTTAGGGGATTTTCAGGAATAAAAATACCGGGCTGCGGTGCATTACGCTCCGCTTTAGCGTAGCCATGCCTGGAGGGCTATATGACACCCTACAATTGGTAAATTCTTTCCTGGAAATCCCCTAAACATATTGGAATTGAGAACTGTTATTGAGGTCGAGGCTGCTGGACTCAACCGACTGAAGCAAGCCAATTAGCTCCCCCTCTAGAGAACCATCGCCATTCCAGAGAATCAATGTACCTGCGACACCGTTGACTAAGCTGTCTTCTAAACGATAGTCGGCAGCAGCCCCTGCGAGCTGAATAACATCAAAGCTGCAGAAGAAGTCGGTGATCAGGGCAAAGTCACTAATCCCTTGGCTCGACGTATTGCCATCATCATAGAAGACACCATCCACGTCTCCCAGCACAAAGGTATCGGTCTGGGTATCCAACTCGCCTGCACCCCCCGTCAGGATGTCAGCTTCTCCCCGTCCCCTTTGAATACTGGCGGCACCGATGAGGGTATCTTCCCCTTCCCCACCGATCAGAGTGTCATCACCCGTTCCGCCCATGAGGCGATCGTCGTCATCTCTGCCTTCGAGGTGATCGTCCCCACTGCCGCCGGATAGGGTGTCGTTTTCCTTACCGGCAAATAGCTGATCATTGCCTGCGCCTCCCACTAAGGTATCCATCCCCCGCGAACCGCTGAAGATATCATCCCCCGCTTCACCGTAGGCCGTGTCGTTGCCTTCACCACCAATCAAGACATCGTTGCCGAGCCCTCCCAGCAACAGGTCATCATCGTCACGACCATTGAGGACATCATCACCATCGCGGCCCCCTAAGCGATCGCTCCCTTTGCCGCCACCAATGTAATCGTCACCTAGACCGCCCAGAATCGTGTCGTTACCGGGATTACCGCTGATGACGTCGTCGCCAGGACCACCGCTGATGATGTCATCACCTTCGGCCCCGGCAAGAATATCTTCGCCAGCGTTACCCCGAATCGCGTCGTTGCCGGTGGTTCCTGTCAAGACATCATTGCCAGGTGTGCCTACAACCGTGAACTCAGTGCCGTCAATGCTAATCTCAACTCCGTCCGGCAATTGATCTTCATCTACCGACTCACTTGATGGGTCGAACCCAAACACCACATAGCTTTCGCTCGAGAAGAAGGGATTACCGATGATGACATCATCTACACCGTCATTATTGATGTCTCCAGCCCCGCTGACTGAAGCGCCTGGGCGATCGAAGGTAAACCCGTTAGTACCGTTCAGCGTGGCTAAATCCACGCTACCGCCACTGCTTAGAGTGCTGCTGCCAAACACCACATAGCTTTCATCTATACCATCTGTACTATTTTCAGAGCCAATAATGATGTCATCAAGACCGTCGTTATTGATGTCCCCAGCTCCGCTTACGGACCAACCTGAGGGAGTATTGGCATCAACATGGCTTAAGGCAAAGCCATTACTGCCGTCGAGCGTTGCCAGATTGAGACTACCGCCGTTTCCTACAGTTGGGCTACCAAATATCACATAGCTGTTACCCAATAGCCCTTCCAAACTAATGCCGCTATCAGCAAAGGAAGCGCCGATAATCACGTCATCGAACCCATCCCCATTGACGTCTCCCGCTTCACTCACGGCAAGTTCATAGTCATTGTCGGTCTCTATGCCTTCGATCTTGAAACCGTTAGTACCATGTAGCTCTGTCATCAACAGACTGCCACTGCTGCCCACGTTACTGCTGCCAAAGACCACATAGCTTTCGATCGCGACAGGGCCACCAGTACCGCCACTACTAACGATGAAATCGTCAAAGCCGTCCCCGTTGAGGTCGCCTGCTTCACTCACGGCAATACCGAAGATTTCATCCGGCGATCCGGGATCTCGAATAACAAAGCCGTTACTACCCTCCAGCGCTTCAGCCTGCAGAATGCCGCTACTGCCGACATCACTACCGCCAAATACGACATAACCCGCACCAAGATCATCTGGTAAATCGGATTCAGCAAAGCGATCGCCGATGACAATATCATCAAAGCCATCCCCGTTAATATCACCCGCCCCGCTGACGGAAAACCCAAAATCGCCGAAACCGCTTTCACCATTGATGATGAAGCCGTTATTGCCATCTAGCGCTGCTGGATTCAAGCTACCGCTATTACCGACGGTGCCGCCGCCAAATATTACATAGCTTTGACCTTCAGAACTTGAACCCGCACCAGGTGCCCCCAGGATAAGGTCATCAAAGCCATCCCCGTTAATATCACCCGCCCCACTCACAGAGAAACCCAACCGATCATTCGCCTCGGTCCCACTGAAGACGAATCCATTAGTGCTATTTAAATCGGCAATTTCCCAAATACCACCGCCGCTCACATCACTGTTGCCAAACACCACATAGCTCTGGACGACTTGATTGTCATCTTCTAAGAAGGCCCCGCTGGCTCCAATCACGAGGTCGTCAATGCCATCGCCATTAACATCACCCGCATCGCTTACGGAGATGCCAAAGCGATCGCCAGTATTGGCACCTGTAATTATGAAACCACTGCTACCAGCCAACAAATCGTTTCGACTGAGTACTGCACCAAATGTCATCTCAATTTCCTCAAGATCAAGTTCTCTGAATCACCGATGAAAGTGTCCTTTTTTTCAGCACAAAATTTGCTTTAGGTGTTTTGATAAACGTTCTTTGTTTTGCTCTAAGCTCTTTTTCTTGATCAAAATTTCCCGTCTTGATTTCTGTAAGACAGTTCGGCCAATAAAGTTCGAGTCTTCCGAATCACTCCGAAGTAGGAAATTTGCCAAAAAGCAGGTATTCTGCCGCTGAATTACTTAAACGGTACAGCTGCAGGGCCTTGTCGTCGATAGCTTTTTACGAACTTTTCAGCGGCGAAAAAATCAATAGACTTTGCCGAAAAGTACGTTCACGCGAATTCCTCTTCGAGGGCAATCGCAACCACAAAGAAGGGATATTTTTACACCAGATCGAGCAGTGGCTTACAAGCCCCTGAGTTTACATCAGCATCAATAATGATCAGATATCTAGCTGATTGATTGACAAAACTTTCACGGCGGGCGGTTGAAATCACGCCTCATAAAAGGCAAATCTGCCTTCGCAGATTGCCAAAACCCTTGATATGAAGAGTCCACGTAGGCGGACTTTCTATCGATAGGCACGACTTCCAGTCGCTAGCCATGGCAACTCAGTGCTAAGAAGAACCGCATCGTGTAGGTTTACAAAACAAAGGCTCGTGCAACCCAAATGAGGATTATGCTTAACATCACAGTCAAAATTAGATCGATCCCGCCGTTTATTCCCAAACTTAGAACGATACAAGTAAGCATTACTCAAATCCGATGAGATGAGATCGACACCAGCAATAAATGCGATCCTTGCCCAAAGCTGCCTGCTAATTCTCCTGCAATGCCAAACCCTCTTTATCATCCCCCAGTCGCTGAGTTACTGAACTACGGTGCACATAGTGGCAACCGTCTTCAGGATTGGCCCGATTACGTTCAAGAATTGGCACTAACTGCCGAGCATATCCCCGAGCTGATTCAGATGGCTCAAGATGAGCGATTATGGCAACTCTTCTTTAGCGAACCTGACGATGATAGTGACATCCTTGAGCGTGAGGGCTGGGATCTGGATATCGCTTTTTGGGCACCTATTCACGCTTGGCGAGCTTTGGGGCAGCTAAGGGCCGCTGAAGCCGTGAAACCACTCGCCTACGTTTTAGAGCGATGGGATGTGGAATGGTGCTGGGAAGAATTGCCCGAAGTGTTCGGACTGATTGGGGCCGATGCCATTCAGCCCCTCGATGAGTTACTGGCCGAGAATCCTAATGATCGGGCTGAAAATGCTCGCGATCTTGGCTACAGCAGCAAAATCACCCTAGTCTCTGGGCTTACCCAAATTGTCCAAAATTTTCCAGCCGAGCGCGATCGCTGTGTTGAAGTGCTCGCTAGGCATCTGAGCAATTATGAGAATCAACATATTTCCCTGAATGGGTCACTGGTCACAGGTTTGTACAAACTAAAGGCGCTGGAAGCAGTGCCGGTTATGGAAGCAGCCTATACCGCTGGCAAAGTGGATGAAATGTTTGTAGGTTCCTGGGCCAGGGTGCAGGTGGATTTGGGCCTTAAACAAGAATCCGACTTTACCGCCGAAGAACTCGCCATTCACCACACGCCAGAGCAAGCAAAGCTCCTCGCTAATATTAGGGCTTCATTCAATCAGCGTAAGCCCAGTGCCTTTGAACAAGGACTTCCTGTACAACGGGAAACGTTTCGCTTCGATAAGCCCCCTTCATTCAAGGATATTGCGGCAGCATCAGGCTCCCAAAAGTCCTCCCATACATCTGGATTTGGTCAGTCTTCGAAGCCGAACTCCCAAAAGGGTAGGAAAAAAAAGAAGAAGTAGTCGTCAAGCCCCAAAACCTTATCGAATTTGCTGAAGTTGCCGGTTGGTTGCTTCTAGGTCAAACGCTTCAGCATCAAAGTCGCCGCCAATCCATTCCAGCATAGTGTCGTGTTCGGGATGCTGAGGATTTTGAATTGCCTCCAGGAATTCGACATAGCCCCAAACACCGCCACAGTCTTCTGGCGGACAGGCCCGTTTACCTTTAATGCAAATGGGGTAGCGAACCTCTGGATCAGGGGATAGCACTTTCTCCACGAGAATCTGATGCTCCCAACCATCGCCCATGTCGTAGACATAGGGAAATTTGAACTTTTCGCCGGGAATGAATTGATTGAGCCGAAGTGTGCGATCGCTCTTGATATCCGCAAAGTCCATATCAGGTATGGGCTGACCATAGGCTTGTCCATGAATCTCAAATTCGTGTAGGTGACAGTCGTACCAACCCATCGCCGCTTGGATAATTTTGTGTAGTTTTGCCAGGGTAATGTCGTTAGGTACCTGTACGCGTCGCCAGATGGGTGGTTTAGCATCCCTTAACGTAATCTTGAGCTGATAGATGGCAGCCTCTGAAGTTGCTTTGCGAGGGCTCATATCACGATGTCTCTAAGTGTTGATCAACAGGCAAACCAGATTGCTCCTTATCCTAGGAATCTGGAGGAGACAATTCCGGCGTTAGATGATACGGGCAACGTTACGTTCTTTGAGCTGAAAAATGGCGTTGCTGATTCTGGATATGAATCGGCTCAAGCGCTAGACTCTGCACAGCCCCCTCAATCCCCCAATATTGGGGGACTTCAAGCACTTAATCCCCCCCAATATTGGGGGGCAAGGGGGGCGAAATCATACCGCTATTA
>JBHJHM010000044.1:0-18812 GCA_050330865.1 Leptolyngbyaceae cyanobacterium | reverse complement strand
GCTCTTTGGCCATCCCTTTCCTGACCTCTTTGAGTCGGTGCTCAGTACCTTTACAGAGTTACCCCTACCTAGACAGTCTTCCTTGTCACAACAGCCCAATCCCTGGCACGGTCAACCTATCCCGGCTTGAGTTGATACCCGGTTTGTCTTCTTTGACACCGTGAAACCCGATGTAGGATTTGCAATTAGTGCAGATGTAATTGTACTGCTTGAATCCCGAGTATACGTCCATAGAGAATCGGTTGATCGCCTTCATAACTTCCTCAAACTCTCTCTCTAAGGTGAAACTCGAAGGTTGGCGCAAGCTACTTGAGGATTACCGCTATGACGATCGCTACACTATCGCAACCCACCACTGCCACTCTAGACGGTAATGAAGCCGTGGCGCGGGTTGCCTATGCCCTCAACGAAGTCATTGCCATTTACCCCATTACCCCCGCCTCGCCAATGGGAGAGTGGGCTGATGCCTGGGTCGCCAACGGTAAGCCTAATCTATGGGGAACGGTCCCAGCGATTGTGGCGATGCAGAGTGAAGGCGGGGTGGCTGGAGCGGTGCATGGGGCGCTGCAAACGGGAGCACTGACCACGACGTTTACGGCTTCTCAAGGGCTGCTATTGATGTTGCCCAATCTGTATAAGATTGCCGGTGAGCTAACGCCCTGTGTGATTCATGTCGCCGCCCGATCCGTAGCAGCGCAGGCACTCTCTATCTTTGGTGACCACAGCGACGTAATGGCAGCGCGGAGTACCGGCTTTGGGGTGCTATGTTCGGCCTCAGTACAGGAAGCCCAGGATATGGTGGCGATCGCGACCGCGACCTCTTTAGCCAGCCGCATTCCCTTCATTCACTTCTTTGATGGCTTTCGTACCTCCCACGAGATTCAAAAGATCGACTTGCTCTCCGAGAGTGATTTGCGGGTATTGATGGACGACGAGCTGATTGTCCAACATCGTCAGCGTGCTCTCAGTCCTGATCACCCGGTGATTCGAGGCACCGCCCAGAACCCCGATGTGTTCTTCCAGGCGCGGGAAACCGTGAATCCCTACTACCAGAACTGCGCCGCGATTTTAGAGCAGGTGATGGATACCTTTGTTCAGTTCACTGGACGCCAGTATCAGCCTTTCGAGTATCACGGTAGCCCTGAGGCTGAGCGGGTCATCGTATTGATGGGCTCGGGTTGTGAAACTGTTCAAGCTACGGTGGATGCCCTCAACGATGAAGGCGAAAACGTGGGGGTCGTCAAAGTACGCCTCTATCGACCCTTTGACGCTCAGCGGTTCGTGGCCGTTCTGCCGCGAACCGTGAAGGCTATCAGCGTGCTCGATCGCACCAAAGAACCCGGCAGTGCTGGCGAACCCCTTTACTTAGATGTCCTCAGTGCCTTGTTGGAACAGCAGTTCACAACCCCAGAAAATGGTTTTCCGGTGATCGTTGGAGGCCGTTATGGGCTGTCGTCCAAAGAGTTTACCCCCGCAATGGTGAAAGCTGTTTTCGACAATCTACTGCTGGATGGGTTTCGGCACAATCAGCCGGGGCCGAAGAATCACTTCACCATTGGTATCCACGACGATGTTACCTACACCAGCCTGACCTATGACCCTGGCTTTGCCATTGAACCTGAGCAGACTATCCGGGCTGTTTTCTATGGCTTGGGATCAGATGGCACGGTAGGGGCCAACAAAAACACCATCAAAATTATTGGCGAAACGACCGAAAACTATGCTCAGGGCTACTTTGTCTACGACTCGAAAAAGTCTGGCTCAGTCACCACGTCTCACCTGAGATTTGGCCCCGCTCCCATCCATGCCCCTCATCTCATCGATACAAGCCAATATGGTGGCCTGTCATCAGTGGATGTTACTAGACCAGCTCGACATTTTAGGGCCGGCGATGACAGGTGCAACGTTTCTGCTGAATTCTCCCTATGCCCCTGAGGAAACGTGGAGCCAACTCCCTGAGCGTATCCAGGCCCAGATCATCCAGAAGCAGTTGAAGGTCCATGCTATCAACGCTTATCAAGTGGCTCGCGAAGCGGGTATGGGCGGACGCATCAACACAGTGATGCAGACCTGTTTCTTTGCGCTGTCGCACATCTTGCCCCAAGCAGCCGCGATCACCGCTATCAAAAACTCCATCCGCAAAACCTATGCCAAGAAGGGCGAGGCGATCGTCGCCATGAATCTGCAGGCAGTCGATCAGACCCTGCAGCACTTGTACAAAGTTCCTCTTCCTCCTGCCACTCAGGAGCAAGAGGCAACAATACCGCCGCTCAAGTCGCCGGTTCCCAAAACAGCACCAACGTTTGTGCAGCAGGTACTGGCTCCTATGATGCAGCGCCAGGGCGATACACTCCCAGTCAGCGCTCTGCCCTGTGATGGTACTTACCCCACTGGCACCGCCCAATGGGAAAAGCGCAACATCGCTCAAGAAATTCCAGTATGGGATCCCGACGTGTGCGTGCAGTGCTGCAAGTGTGTCATGGTGTGCCCGCACGGCGTCATTCGCAGCAAAGTATACGGGCCAGAACAGCTGGCGAATGCCCCCGACACCTTCAAGCACACTGCAGCTCGCGAGTGGTCGGGACAGGAATTTACGATTCAAGTCGCGGCAGAAGACTGTACTGGATGTGGCATCTGTGTTGATGTGTGTCCTGCTAAAAACAAGGCCATTCCCCGCTTAAAGGCCATCAACATGAAGCCGGTCTATCAGACCGCCTCAGGCTCTGGGCAATCAGGATCTGAAATAGAGGTAGCTGATACAGGTGACGGAGCTGAAGCTACGGTTAACTTGCGGCAACAGGAGAAACCCAATTGGGATTTCTTCTTGAAGCTGCCCAACCCTGATCGCGAATCGCTCAATCTCCACAAAATAAGTCAGCAGCAGATGCAGGAACCTCTGTTTGAATTTTCGGGAGCTTGTGCGGGCTGTGGTGAAACCCCTTATCTGAAGTTGCTCACGCAGCTCTTTGGCGATCGCCTCCTCATCGCCAACGCCACCGGTTGCTCCTCCATCTATGGCGGCAACCTACCCACCACGCCCTGGAGCTACAACGCCGAAGGACGGGGTCCTGCCTGGTCCAATTCTTTGTTTGAAGACAATGCCGAGTTTGGTCTAGGCTTCCGGGTCTCCATCGACAAGCAGGCAGAGTATGCGGCTGAGTTGTTGCAGCAAATCGCTGCCGAGAATCGATTACAGGCTTCTACTTTACCGACTCTGGCTCAACAGATTCTCCAGGCTCAGCAGACGGATGAAGCCGACATTGTGGAACAGCGAGAACGGGTGGCCCAGCTCAAAACCTTGCTGACAGAGACCACTCAGGCCGCGATTGCTGAGGAACTGGAGGCGAAAATTCAACGCCTGTTGTCCCTTGCCGATTATCTGGTGAAGAAAAGTGTGTGGATTGTCGGTGGGGACGGCTGGGCTTACGACATTGGGTATGGCGGGCTCGATCATGTGCTGAGTAGCGATCGCAATGTCAACATCCTCGTTCTTGACACCGAAGTCTACTCCAACACCGGCGGCCAGCAGTCGAAGGCGACTCCTAGAGCCGCTGTGGCTAAGTTTACGGCGGCGGGCAAAACTACCGCCAAAAAAGATTTGGGTCTCATGGCGATGACCTACGGGTCTGCTTACGTTGCCAGTGTCGCGATGGGAGCCCGCGACGAACATACCCTCAAAGCCTTCCTCGAAGCCGAAGCCTACGACGGCCCCTCTCTAATCATTGCCTACGCCCACTGCATTGCCCACGGCATCAACATGTCTACCGCAATGCATCACCAAAAAGCGATCGTGGATTCTGGTCGCTGGCTTCTCTACCGTTACGACCCTCGTCGCCGCGTCGAAGGGCTCAATCCCCTTACCGTCGACAGCCGGGCTCCCAAACTCCCGGTTGAAGCCTCGATGGACGCTGAGAATCGCTTCAAAATGCTATCCCACAGCCATCCTGAAGCCGCGAAGCAGCTCCTTCAACAGGCACAGCAAGATGTGCAAATGCGGTGGCGGTTGTATGAGGCACTGGCGGGATTGGAGGTAGGGAGTGATGGAGTGATGGGGAGTGATGGGGAAGGTGGGGAGGATGGGGAGGGAGTGATGGGGAAGGTGGGGAGGATGGGGAGATGGAGAGATGCCAGCACATTTTCATAGACAATTTTTCGACGAAAAATCGTTTACTCCCCTGCTTCCCTACTCCTGTTTCCTAGTCTTTACGGAGATAAACCCATGAAATGGAAACCTTGGAAATGGTGGTTAATTGGCCTTATCGCTTTGCTCTGGGCCCTTTGGGCAAATAGTAGCTCTCTCCCAGTGCAGGCTAGTTCAACTTACCAAGACACGTTCAAAATTGGGGGTGATTTGGTCGTTGCGGAGTCTCAAACAGTTGGGGATGCCTTTGTAATTGGTGGCGACATTACAGTTCAAGAAGGTGTTTCCATACAGGGGGATGTCTTCGCAATTGGTGGCACTGTTCAGCTAGAAAAAAACGCTCGCGTTGAAGGCGATGCTTTTGCCATTGGTGGTCAGGTCATCCGAGCCGAAAGTGCAATCGTAAATGGTAGTGAATTCACCCTGCTAGAGCAATCGGCTGGTTTATTTGAGCGTTTCGGTGTGTTGGGCACGCTCTACATCAGTAACGTAGCGTTCTGGTTGGTGAGTTCCGTCGTTATTGCGATCGCTGGATTCCTGCTGCTATTGCTGTTACCTGGACATGTTGATGCGATCGCGACTGCTGTCCAAGTTCGTCCTTTAACAAGCGTGGTCTATGGCATTGGCGGTGTTGCGGTGCTGATTCTGCTTACCGTGCTTACCGCAGGGAGTGTTTTAGGAACCGTCTTGGTACCCCTGATGAATCTAATCGCTATGCTTACTGGCTTACTGGGGAGTACCGCCGTTTGCGTCTGGCTGGGAAAAAGGCTGCGTGGACGCCAATCAGAGGCCCGTTTTCAGCATTTTTGGCTAGGGCTGATTCTGATATTTCTAGTTAGTCTGATTCCGGTTCTTGGCGGTCTGCTGGTGAGTTTTATCACGCTCTTTGGCTTCGGTGCAACGCTGCTGGTTCGCTACGGTACCCAGTCCGCTAGCAAGACCCCTGTCACCCTTGACCGTCTAGAGCACCAGACTGAATAGCCAAATCGATTTGCCCAACTCATCGCCAACTCATCTCCCCCCACTTCCTCCATCTCCCCTACCTCCCCCGCTTCCCCACCACCCCCACCCCATCCCAATCCCCCCCTCAAACCCATGCTCTCCACTACCTACCTTGGCCTCACCCTGCGATCGCCTCTAGTTGTCGGTGCCTGTGGCCCTTTAACCGAAAATCTTAATAACCTGCGTCAGATGGAGGACGCGGGAGCGGGAGCGGTTGTCCTGCATTCTTTGTTTGAAGAGCAACTCCAAAAAGACCGTTTTGAGTTGGACTACTACCTCAATCGCGGCACCGAAAGCTATGCCGAAGCCCTCAGCTATTTCCCTCATCAGCCTCTGTTCCATATCAGTGCTGAAGCCTACCTAGAGCATATCCAGCGAGCTAAGTCGATGGTGGATATGCCGATTATTGCCAGCCTCAACGGCAATACTCCCGGTGGTTGGACTGATTATGCCAAACAAATCGAATCTGCCGGAGCCGATGCCTTAGAGTTGAATATCTACGCGGTACCGACTGACCCCAACCAAACAGCAGCCCAGCTTGAGCAGTCCTATCTTGATATCGTGCGATCAGTCATTCACCACGTCAATATGCCGATCGCGGTTAAGCTCAGTCCCTATTTCACCAATCTCGCCAACTTCGCCCATCAGCTCTCAACGGTAGGTGTCAATGGTCTAGTTCTGTTCAATCGGTTCTATCAGCCTGACATTGATTTAGAAGCGCTAGAAGTCTTGCCTCATGTTCTATTCAGTACGCCCCAAGACTTGCGTTTGCCCCTGCGATGGATTGCCATTTTGTACGGTACCCTGCCCCTAGATTTTGCCGCTACCGGGGGGATTCACCGCGCTCAAGATGCCATCAAACTGCTGATGGCCGGAGCCAACGTCACGCTGATGGTGAGTGCCCTGCTGCGCCACGGCATTGACCACCTGCGTACCGTAGAACAAGATCTCCGAAACTGGCTGCAAGCCTACGACTACCACTCGATCCAACAGCTTCAGGGCAGCATGAGCCAAGTCAACTGTCCTGACCCCAGCGCTTTCGAACGCGCCCAATACATCAAATCCCTTCAGACTTACGCTCTCAAAGAAGAACGGTTTCACGAGCCATCACACTACTTTGGGTAATCGGAAACAAAGCCCATGAAGAAGTCAAAAAAAATCGGCATCCTTACTAGTGGCGGTGATTGTCCCGGACTCAACGCTGTTATCCGAGCCGTCGTTAAATGTGCCACGCGACGCGGCTGGGAAGTCTACGGAATTCCCTACGGCACCCAAGGACTCATTAACCTAGAACAGGGAAACTGTGGTACTCAGGATTTGCGGCTGCGGGATCACGGCTTTGATATTCCAGGACTGCTACATGGCGTGGACATTCTGCAGTTTCTTAGCGGCAGCATCTTGGGAGCCCTAAACAAAGGCGATCCGAGTAATCCAGTGATTGCTCAGGAAATTCTCGATGGCTACCGGCTACTTGACTTGGATGCTTTGATTGCTCTCGGGGGTGACGGCAGCCTCGATCTCATCGATGACTTGGCCCGACAGGGCAACTGGAACTGGATTGCGATTCCCAAAACTATTGATAACGATGTGCCCTATACCGAGCGATCGCTGGGCTTTGATACGGCTGTGGACACCGTTACTCGTGCGCTTTACGACCTCACATTTACGGCTGCCAGCCATAGTCGCGTTATCGTGGTGCAAGTGATGGGACGGGATGCTGGACATCTGGCCCTGCAAGCTGGCATTGCGGGGGGAGCTGATGTGATTCTGATTCCGGAGTTGACTCCCAACCTCAATAACGAGGTTTTGGATGGCATCTGCCACCAAATCGTGAAGCTGCGACAGAGCGATCGCCAGTTTGCTCTAGTTGTCATTGCCGAAGGAGTACGTAATCAGGCTGGCGATAAAGAAAAGTACATTGGCGATGTCTTAGCAAAACAAATTCAACTCTACGGCCATCGACTGTGCCAAACTGGGTAGCCTGAGTTTTGTCTCCTAAAGAGTCTGGAAACCCGCGCCACGACATTGGGCCACATCCAGCGCAGTAGCCCACCTTCCTCGTTTGATCGATTGATTGCTGCTGCCTTTGGCCGCAAGGCGATCGAGTTAATTGAAGCGCAGCAGTATCAACAGTTAGTGATTTGGTCTCAGGGCCAGGTCGATAGCAAACCCCTCGATACGGTCATGCCTTTGATTAAAGAGCGACACCGAACCCATTGCTGTACAAGTCCGGTGGCACCCGATGATCCGTGGGTAAAAACCGCTCAGGATTTAGGCATCTACGTGGGCAATCCAGTGACAATTCCCCAAGCCGAGCTAGTCACCCTGTCGTAGAGACGCGATACATCGCGTCTCTACGACATATCGCGTCTTTCCTAGATATGAAATACGTCAGTGAATATCGCAACGAATCAATTGTCCGGGATTATGTGGGGGCGATCGCCGCCTTGATCACCCAACCCTGGACGCTGATGGAAATCTGTGGCGGTCAAACCCACACCATTGTCAAATATGGTCTGGACCAACTGTTGCCACCTGAAGTGATGTTAATTCATGGTCCTGGGTGCCCTGTTTGCGTCACGGATACGGCCCTGATTGATCAAGCCCTTGCCCTCGCAGCTCAATCGGAGATTAGCTTCTGCTCCTATGGCGATATGTTGCGGGTACCTGGCACCTCATTGGATCTGCTCAGTGTTAAAGCTCAGGGGGGTGATGTGCGGATAGTGTATTCGCCCCTAGATGCGTTAGCCCTAGCCCGTAACCACCCAGAGCGACAGGTCGTGTTCTTTGCGGTTGGGTTTGAGACGACGGCCCCGGCGACGGCAATGGCGGTTTACCAAGCGCATCAACAGCACATTGACAATTTTTCTGTGCTCGTAGCTCATGTACTGGTACCTCCGGCGATGGAGGCGATTTTAGCCTCGCCAGACTGTCAGGTGCAGGGATTTTTGGCTGCCGGTCATGTGTGTACGGTGACGGGATATGAGGGATACCATGCGATCGCGGCAAAGTATCATGTTCCAATTGTGGTCACAGGCTTTGAACCGGTCGATATCTTGCAAGGGGTTGATCTCTGTTTGCAGCAACTCGAGGCCGGACAGGCCAAAGTTGAAAATCAATACGCTCGCTCTGTGAAAGCCCAAGGCAATCAGCCTGCGCAGCAGCTTATGGACGAGATTTTTCAGGCAGTGCCTCGAGTTTGGCGAGGGTTGGGCAGCTTGGCCCAGAGTGGTCTAGGATTGCGGGAACCCTATGGGTATCTGGATGCTCAGCTCCGGTTTGCGGATCGATTTCAGTCTTTAACTGACACGTCTTCTGCCGATACGATCTGCATCAGTGGTCTCGTGTTGCAGGGGCTGAAAAAGCCCCATGAATGTCCCGCCTTTGGTACTCGCTGTCGCCCAGAACATCCCTTGGGGGCTCCGATGGTGTCTTCCGAAGGGGCCTGTGCTGCTTACTATCGCTATCGCCCAACCTCATAAGTTCCCCACCTTTGTTCTTTAAGGTGAAAGTGAAGCTGAATTCTGTGGATGACCCTATCCATAATTCGTTGTGCAAAAAACCATAGCCAATAACTTTGCAGCCAAGATCACTACGTTGTGGACAGTCTTTTTAATCGGCACTCTGTTCCACACACAGTTGGCGCTGATGCCACTGTTTCATGGCCTGAGCGTTGCTGAATCTCATGCCCACGCCTACATCAGCGTGAATGCTGTGATGTGGTTTATGCTGATTTTCTTCTCGCTGCCGTTGTTAGCGATCGTAGGGTGTGTGTTTTATCCCTCGCTACTGTTCCACAAATTGCATTTTGGCATGACGTTAGTTTATACGGTGCTCAATCTGCTGCATTTTGTTTTAGATAGCATTATTGCAGTTCCCAGTTATCAGTTGATACTGATGGCTTTCCTGTTTTGTGTGGGGCTGCTGCTGAATCTAATTGCCTATCAATGGTTAGGTGCTACGAACAAAATTGCAATGAGACTCAAACTCTAAAACTGAGTTGACAGGGCTATTTTAAGCATACTTCAAAAGATTAATTTAACTTCAAGAATTGTTTTTTTGTGTAGCAGCTTGATCAACGAGACGTCGAGGATTTCAATGCGTCCTCAGGAAATTTTCTGAGCTATTGATGAATGAGAATTTCGCATAATTGCCGAAGGAATCTAGCATCCTCTAGTTGAGGATGACTATAATTTTTGCTAACACGAATACGGTTATTGGATGGCTCTGTCTGTCTAGATCTAACAATTTTCGTAACCTCATGATTTCCTCAAATTATTTTCTTATTCTAACAATGTGATTTTTTCTAGTAGAGGCTGCTGGAAGAACTATCGAGGAGAGAATAATCCTATCCTCAGCACCTCCATCACACAATTACGCCAAAGATCTCGTTGATCAAAGAGCGTTACCTCATGACCTCTCTATTGTCCAATGCCTTTGAACCTTACCTCGCAAGTCATATTCATCTTTGTGAGGTAAAGACTTAAGGGAAGGAAAGGACGACGATTAAATCAACGGATAGGCTAATCAGTCAGTGACTCAATAGGTTGGGATAAACCACTAGGATAGTTTATCTGTCCTGCCAATTTTGCGTCACCTTTGCGTCTAGTCCAATAGCATTTGGTGGCTCAAGGCTTGCTAAGTTAAGACGCACTTTAGATTGACTTCCAATCAATCTCGCTTGAAATAAAAGATTGACTCTCTTTAGATGACTTTTAGGAGATAAAACTGTGAATACAACTGAAAGTGGAAGGGGCAGTATGGCCGAATCTAACCGAGGAAAACTCGGTTTTTGGATGGCCACTGCTTTGGTCGTGGGCAATATGATCGGCTCTGGCATTTTTCTATTACCGGCTTCACTCGGTCCCTATGGCGGCATGTCGATTGTTGGGTGGTTATTCACTGCCATCGGGGCTGTCTGTCTAGCGCTGGTGTTCGCCAAACTGGCCGCTTGGGTGCCGAAAGCCGGAGGACCCTATGCTTACGCACGGCAGGGGTTTGGCGATTTCATTGGATTTTGGATTGCTTGGGGCTATTGGATTGCCGTTTGGGCGGGTAATGCGGCGATCGCCGTTGCTTGCATCAGCTACCTCACCGTGTTTATCCCGATTTTGGGCAGCAGTACGTGGATTGCAGGATTGGCTGCAATCGCCCTGATTTGGGTATTTACCTGGATTAACTGTCGCGGCATCCGCGAAGCCGGGATGACGCAGTTGGTCACGACCGTCATCAAAATTGTGCCGCTGGTGGCGATCGCCACCGTTGGCTTGTTCTGGATGGATGGCAGCAACTTTGTGCCCTTTAATCCCAGCGGCGAGCCTGCTTTTACCGCAGTTCCCTCAGTGGCGGCGCTCACGCTGTGGGCCTTCATCGGCTTAGAATCCGCCACAATTCCAGCTGCTGATGTGGTGAATCCCAGGCGCAATATTCCCCGTGCCACAGTCATTGGGACCCTGGTGACGGCCTTAGTCTACATTTTGGGGACGACTGCGGTTATCGGCATTTTGCCCGCAGAAACCTTGACCAATTCGGCGGCTCCTTTTGCCGAAGCGGCCCAAGCTATTTGGGGGAACTGGGCTTATTATGCGGTCGCTTTTGGTGCCGTGGTTTCTTCTGCCGGTGCGCTCAACGGTTGGATTATTTTGCAGGGTCAAGTGCCGATGGCCGCGGCGATGGATAATCTCTTTCCGAAGGAGTTTGCCCGCCTTTCTGATCGAGGGGTGCCCGCCTTTGGGATTATTCTCTCCAGTGTATTGATTACGGTGTTGATGGTGTTGAACTATTCCGGCACCAAGACCTTAGTCGATGTCTTCAACTTTGTGATCCTGCTAGCAACGCTAACGACCCTGATTCCCTATGCGTTTTGCGCGATCGCCGAGTTCATTATTTTCCTGCGTGATCCCGCTCAATTTGGCGGGCGACGGCACTTCAGAGGTTCTGGCATTGTCGCGGCGATCGCCTTTGTTTATTCAGTTTGGGCCATCTACGGCTCTGGTGCAGAAACCGTTCTTTATGGCTTCATTCTGCTCTTGTTGGGTATTCCTGTCTATGTTTGGCTCGACAAACAACAACAGGAACAGCCTATAGAACAGTCTTTACCCAGCAGCGACCCTCCTCTCGGTGCAATGGATCATTGAGGCTCTGACTCCAATCAAGCGACTAAAAAACAGTCAGGAGACAAAAAACAATGATTTCGTACGGTGTTTACTCAGAAGTTGGCAAATTGCACAAAGTCCTCGTGTGCCGACCCGGATTGGCTCACCTGCGCTTAACGCCCCGTAACTGCGAAGCATTATTGTTCGACACGGTTTTGTGGGTGCATGAAGCTCAAAATGAGCACCACAATTTTGTTTTACTGATGCAGGAGCGCGGCGTCGAAGTCCTCGAATTCCACGATTTATTAGCGGAAACCTTGGATAACTCGACCGCTAGAACCTGGATCTTGGATCGCAAAATCACGCCTAATCAGGCTGGTGTCAGCGGCTTGGATGAATTGCGGGGCTGGTTAAATGGAATGCCCTCTGAACCCCTAACAGAGTATCTTGTTGGTGGTTTAAGCGCTCAGGAAATTCCTTTTCCGCCTTACAACACCCTGGGAAGATTCGTTGATCCTGAGATGTGGATTATTCCACCTTTGCCGAATCTGTTGTTCACCCGCGACGCGAGCTGCTGGATTTTTAATGGGGTCACGCTCAACGAACTCCACTACGCAGCTCGTCGTCATGAAACGCTCTTGCTCAAGGCAATCTACCAGTTCCATCCGCTCTTTAAACAGGCTGATTTTCATATCTGGTGGGGCGATCCTGATGTTGACCACGGGTTTGCCACCCTGGAAGGCGGCGATGTGATGCCCCTGAGTAATGGCGTTGTGCTGATCGGAATGGGGCAACGCACAACGCCCCAGGCAATTGGGCAAGTTGCCCAGTCGCTGTTTCAACATCAGGCGGCGCAGCAAATTATCGTGGCGCAGTTGCCGAAGAACCGGGCCACAATGCATCTCGATACGGTGTTTACCTTTTGCGATCGCGATCTGGTCACCCTCTATCCGGATGTGGTCAATACCATCCGCACCTACAGCATGAGGCCCAGCGATCAGCAGGCTAAGTTTGATATTCGTTTAGAAGACAAGCCTTTCCTGGATGTGGTAGCCGAAGCCTTGGGATTCAAGGAACTACGTGCGGTGACCACTGGTGGAGACACGTTCGCAGCCGAACGTGAACAGTGGGATGACGGCAATAATCTGATTGCCTTGGAACCGGGTGTCGTGATTGCTTATTCCCGCAACGTCTATACCAACACCAAGCTACGCAAAGCAGGGGTCGAGGTCATCACCATCTCCGGCTCAGAGCTAGGGCGGGGGCGGGGCGGCGGCCACTGCATGACCTGTCCAATTCAGCGCGATCCCGTTACGTAGCGTGGCCAATCACTCATCGCATTTGGGTCAAGTACAGCTCGTTTGCTTGAAGGGAACAGGGAATAGGGAACAGGGAACAGCCGGAGTATCTACGCGAGAAACTTTTGTTAGCCAGTCAGCCGCCAATCTCTAATCCCTTCGAGCATCCGCATTTGTTAGTTGCAGAAAGGAGAGGCTTTCATCATGTCATTCAACCTTCGCAATCGCAGTTTACTCAAGATGCTGGATCTGAATCAGCGAGAGCTGCTGTATCTCCTTGATTTGGCTCAGGATCTGAAACGGGCTGAATATTCCAAAACGGAACAACAGCACCTCAAAAGCAAAAATATTGCGCTGATTTTCGAGAAACCTTCGACGCGCACTCGCTGCTCGTTTGAAGTCGCCTGTTTCGATCAGGGCGCGAAGGTGTCTTATCTTGATCCTTCTGGATCGCAAATGGGGCGCAAAGAAACCATTCAAGATACCGCTCGGGTTTTGGGTCGCTTGTATGACGGCATCGAATATCGCGGCTCTGGGCAGGCGGTTGTCGAAACGCTGGCCCAATATGCGGGCGTTCCTGTTTACAACGGCTTAACCGCAGAATCGCATCCTACTCAGGTGTTAGCCGATTTGATGACGATGCGAGAGCACAGCGATAAATCGCTGCATGATGTGTCGTTTTGCTTTATCGGTGACTGTCGCTTCAACATGGCCCATTCGCTGCTGATGGGCGGCTGCACGATGGGTATGGATGTGCGCTTATGTGGCCCGCAACTGTATCTACCAGATGCCGAACTCGAAGCGATTGCCCGCGATCGGTCAAAATCCTCGGGCGCAAAGCTGAAGATTACCGAAGATCTGCAAGCCGCGATCAAAGGGGTCGATTTTATCTACACCGATGTCTGGGTCTCGATGGGAGAACCCAGCGACGTTTGGGCAGAGCGCATCAAGTTGCTAAAGCCCTATCAAGTCACGGCAGCGCTCATGGCGGCAACGGGGCATCCGCAGACGAAATTTATGCATTGCTTACCGGCGTTCCACAACCGTGACACTCAAATTGGCTACCAGATTTTTGAGCAGTTTGGGCTGGAAGCGATGGAAGTCACGTATGAGGTGTTTGAGTCACCGGCCTCTATCGTCTTTGACCAGGCAGAAAACCGGATGCACACCATTAAGGCGCTATTGGTCGCCACGTTAGGAGATTAACGGGAGGTTGCAAATGCAAGTTGTTGTTGCATTAGGCGGGAATGCCCTGCTGCGTCGAGGCGAACCCATGACGTCCGCGAATCAGCAGGCAAATATTCACACAGCGGCTCGGGCGATCGCCTCGCTAGCCCAAGCACATGACTTAATCATTACCCACGGCAATGGGCCACAGGTAGGATTGCTGGCCCTCCAGGCAGAGGCATACAAAAGTCTTCAGCCCTATCCGTTAGACATTCTCAATGCCGAAACGGAAGGCATGATTGGCTATTTGATTGAGCAAGAACTTCGCAATCAATTACCGGATCGTCAAGTCGTGACGCTGCTGACTCAGGTGGAAGTCGATGCGGCTGATCCAGCCTTCCACCGTCCTACTAAGCCGATTGGGGTTGTCTACACACAGGCCGAAGCAGAGCAATTGGCTGCCGAGCGCGGATGGGCCATTGCCCCCGATGGCGACGCCTATCGCCGGGTTGTGCCCTCACCCGAACCACGACGGATTGTCGAACTGGCGGCGATTGAGCTGCTCGTTCAAGCTGGTGCGCTCGTGATTTGTGTGGGTGGCGGCGGGATCCCGGTCGTCACCACCCCGACCGGCAGCATTCATGGGGTCGAAGCGGTGATCGATAAAGACTTGGCCGCTGCCCTGTTGGCCACATCACTGGGTGCCGATGCCCTACTGCTACTGACTGATGTCGATGCGGTCTATACGGATTGGGGTACGCCCGAGGCGCAACCGCTCCATCAGGTTTCGCCCCAACAATTGCGTCAGTATTCCTTTGCAGCAGGGTCTATGGCTCCCAAAATCGAAGCGGTCTGTCGATTTGTCGAGCATGCTGGCGGCATTGCGGGGATTGGTCAGCTACAAGACGCCGCTGCAATTTTGGCCGGTCAAAAAGGCACGTTGGTATCGAAGAATATCCCATCGCTTTGAGCCGTTGCAGAACCTCACCTGGCTTCGTTTCGACGGCGATCGCAGTAGCGATTTTCGGTGGTTTGCAAAAGTAACAGACCTACTCTGCAACAGGTGTTTTGGGACAGACTGCAAACTCAAGCTGTGAACGATAGAAACAGACATCAAACTCCATGAAGAAGTTCACCTGTCCCAAGATAAGTGGCACGTTGGTAGCTTGTGTCCAGGCAAATACGAGTTGCACAGGCTCAAACTGCCCAACAACGGCTTGGACAAGCACAACACGCGCCTCGTACTGAGCCAAGTTGCCTGTCAAGCTCAGTGCCGTTGTTTGTTTCTCCCATTCGTATCCAAGCTCGATTCCTGCCGAATAGGGCAGTACGTTTACGCTTGCCCCAGTATCCAGTAGGCCAGTTGTTGCGACAGTGCCCTCTTGATAAACCAAAGTGAAAGGCAAATATGGACGAAAACTGGCTTCACCCAGTGCCGGGTCACCAGAAAGAAATGGGTATCGCTCAGCGTTACGCATGGTCTTGAGCTTTTGCAGCTTGCAGCACTTTTAACATCGTATTGGCTGCCTCATCCGCATCATAGGGAGACCATACTGGATAAGCTTGTTCAGGTTTAATTAGATCGGTTTCCTGCTGAGCAAGTTCCGAGATTAGAAGCTGCATGATGTAGAACTTATCTGAACGACTCAGTTCCCTCAAGGTTGAGATCAATTCCGATGAAACCATATAGATATTCCGCCCAATGAGAACTATCCCCTCTTATTTTATATTGTCCCACCCTGCCGCTGTAGAGCATTGCTCACTGTTTTCAAGTCGGTTCCTTAAAGTAGGGAAAAGTGGGGGATTTTTTGACGCTAATGAATTATCTCAAAGGTTTACGTAGCTTCTTGCGAAAAACTGAAATGTGTTTCAACCCTCTGTACAGGGTAACAATATCAAAATCTCCTATTGGTGTTGTTTGTCTAGGAGCGGGTAAAGTACTAGAAGTTGGACTTCTGTTCTGCATGTTTCTTACATACCTTGTCGCCAAATTATCAAGCTAGGAATCACAAGAATCATATATCACAGTTGACGTATAGAGTCTTTCGGTGATCTTATAAAAATTCAGCAATTTTCACATGATACTTGGTCATTAACGCCAATATGAACACCCGTATGGACTAGCATGATTAAAGCTGTCCTTTATCCATTTGAGGCGCGTTAGATCTTCCCATAACCACTGGTAAGTTAATTCTGTAATAGGGTTATTGCCCAGCCAATGCTTGCCAAATGGATGCCACGTACGAACATTATGGTATCGATTCATTTGATGACCAGGACGCAAGATTTCTTGTTGGCAAAGCACAGATTGATAACGGGGTGAATCTTCAGAAGATGTCTGATCGCCTAGCTTAAAGTCAACACAACTTCTCTGCCCATTTGGCAATGGTTCCCAATAATAGTCAACTTTGACTTTATTCTCTTGAGCAGGAGGCACAACCGTTCCGATCAATCGCGCAGGTAGATAGCTACCAAGTCGAAAATTTGATGCCAAGGTTGAAAACCATCTATCAACTATTTGCTGATAGCCTGTCAAAGCTCCCTCAAAAACATAAGTAGTATAAGCAAGAAGGATTTCAGGAGAAGCAATAGAATTCCTTTTGAAATCTCGGAAAGCTCCGATTTGTTGGAGATGAGTTGCATCTTGTTGCTTTGCACACGCGATTTCAACTCTAAGTTGATTGATGCAATGCTGCATCATTAAGGAGAAGCGTGAGTCTATTGATTCAGCTAATTTTACTTCAATTGCTTCAATAGCGATAGGTGCGAAAACAAAGTAATTGGAGTACCTAAGATAATCCTCTATAGTCAGCGCACAGGCTGCATGCCATGCAGCTTCAAATGATAGAAAACCAGGATATATAGGTAAGCGTCTCTCATGTAAGTACTGGGCAAGGCTTCCAACAGAAGATTGAATGACTTGTTGCCAAGGCCAAGATGCTTGATTTCTAAATAAACTAAGTTTAAAGCTAGTCCATCCAGACTCTATCAACTTAGATTCGATGGATTTAGAAATGTCATCATCTTTACTGATATTTTCATGGTTCTCTTCAACTCTTGGATTAGAATTAGGTTGTTGGGAACCCCAACTGATCTGGCTGTGAGTTGTCACCAAGTCTTCTTCAGAGTCATTCTCTTGAAAAGCATTTTTCCAAAGATTGTTGATTTCAGGTGGAAGCTCAACAACTGAATCAGAGATATTGCCTGAATAATTCCACCCAATTTGTAAATATGTAAAGAATTTGCCAAACCGCTTATCATATCTTGGATAGAAACTAACTCCAATAGAGGAAGGTCTTCCATCTATCCGATGATCAAGAATGAGTTGAGACAAAGGCCCAATACCTTCTGCCCATGCTTGCTGGGCTGTTAGGAGAAAATTTCCGATTTCCAAGGCAGTAGGCTGTGAAGGGTCATTGCTCCACTGCCAGTCAAGTAATTTTTCATTCAGAATTTTTATGATTGCGAATGGATCCTGTTTAGTGACCTTTGCAATTCTTGTTGTTACTGCCCTCTGAAGATTATACTCAGAGCTTCCAACTAATTTTGTCTGAAAAAACTCACGGACAAGTTCGTGTAATCTATAAACTTTATTGCTCTCTCTTTGCAGCAGATGAAGTTCTAGCAACTGTTCATCTCGCGCATCCTCTAATTCTTCTGAATCAGTTTCGCAGAAGTACTGTTCCACTATACTCCAGGCAATAGGTACAACATTAAAAATACTGAGTAAACATCCTATTTCCTGCGCAAGTGAGTCTAATTCGTTCCAACTCAATTCAAAGGCAGCAGCAACACCTAGCTCAGCAGTCATGTCTGATTCTATTCTGGGCTTCTTTAAAGCTCTGTGTTCTAGACGTTTATCATTTAGGCGAGCTAGTATCTCTGTCAAGGTACGTTCTTTTCTTCTGGCCAGATAACGGCTAACGAGTTCTAATCCAAGTGGTAGATAGCCAAGCCATTGACAAATTTGTTGGGCTACATCTGTCTCTGCTTGTACTCTCTCCTTGCCCACTAACAACTCTAAGAGCGAAAAGGCATCTTCTGGCTGAAGTTCATCAAGCTCTAATCTTTCAGACTCGTTGCGCAACTTTAGACGAGTTGTTAGGAGGATACGAAAACCAGCTCCTGCTGGTGGAAAGTAAGGCTTGATATGCGCAGAGTTATTGACATCATTAAAGATGATCAGGGTCTTACCTTCAGGCCAGTTTTGCCAACACCATTGAGCTTTTTCTAAAGGATCTTCTAGTTCCTCCGGGGGTATTAAATTGAGACGAGTCTTTGCAAAAGAAACTATTTGAGATGAGATGTTTGGCTTCCTAGCTTCTATCCAGCAGATACCGCCTGGATAAGCCTGCTGATTAGTCAAAGCATATTGAAGGGACAATTCTGTTTTGCCAACGCCACCCATACCCGAGACTGCCAAGATCTCAGCTTGACCATGTTGCTCAAATCGGGTGCGTAACCATTGCAATTCTGCTGTACGCCCAACGAATTTATCTGGCTCGATTCCGCTACGAGGAAAGTTATGTGGGGTGCTTAACTTTGTCGGTGCCCTTCCCGACGACTCTAGTCAAATATTGATGTCACCGAAGGTGTTATTCCCGCCTTGAACCACTACACCAATCTTCTCTGCCAGCTTACCTTGATTGATTACACCACCAAATTGCTGTTGCATTGCTTGGGTTGTGGTATTTAATGCCTCCCGCACTTCTGGATCTGCAGCAGCAGCTTGCTGGACTTCTTTAATGATTTCAGCATCAATAACATGGGGGACATCAGCCCCAGATTCTAGCCGCTTTACTGTGTCCGGAGACTTCTGACGCAGAATTCTTAGCAGATTTTTAGTGGCAGTGATTACACCTTCTCCAAGACTCTCGCCTACCCTCTCCGTTGCACTGGTCGCAACTAGGGTCAGTACAAACGTTACCGCAGTAATGGGATCCATAGCCTTTTTCAGCAGGGTTTCAAGCAGGGCTGATTCACTGTGACGGGATAAAAATTATACTGTCAGATATCCTCTATCGCCAGTGTTACCATGACCCTCATCGAAGCTTTACAGACTGTGCCGGATTATCGCAAGGCACGTGGGAAACGGCATCCGTTATGGAT
>JBHJHM010000043.1:0-19128 GCA_050330865.1 Leptolyngbyaceae cyanobacterium | reverse complement strand
AAGTGATCAATCTCAATGCTGAGCGTTTGTGGGTTTTGAACTTTTTCCCGAGACCCTGTCTCGCTTACTATTTACTGTCTTGAATAGCCTTTCATTCCTGTAATTCGTTTGTAGTATTCCTTGTAGCGCGGAATGTCGGTTTAGCGACGGCAGGATGCTATTCAGCGGAGCAAGACCTAGTTTTGGGGTGGTTCAAAACAGCAAAGGTTAATCCAGCCAGACAGTTGGCTGTGCTAAGCGAACCATTAGACGACAATTTTTAGATGGCTTCCTTTACATCGTCAAGGCGGTGTGGAAACTAAAAGCCGAAACGCTTGGATTGTAAATATCACTCGGTAGGCTTTACTTCGACCGCATCAATATCGATTGTCTGCTGTATAGTTTCTTCCTCAGAGGTAGTGGTAGAGGAGTCCGTTGTTTGGCTTGCTAAGAACTGCTGACTGAGCCACTGACTGGCCGCTGATACTAGCAACACGATTAGTGCTACATCATCAATCTGTCCGAAAATAGGCAGCACATCCGGAGAAATATCAATGGGGCTCACAACATACAGCAGCGTTCCCAATAATACCCAAACACCATAGCGGGGGTGCGTGAGCAAACGTCGATAACCTTCAATGAAAAAGCGCATAGGGCGGCTCAGGAATCAAAGGAATAGTGCTTTCTGACAGCTGTACGAATTTCCCAAGTACACCTCATGCCGGCAGGAAAAACAACAAGGTCCCCCTGCTCAACTTCGACGGGAGCGCCGTTATCCGGAGTGACGATAACATTTCCTTCCAGGAAATAGCAGGTTTCTGAGGCTTCGTACGTCCAAGGAAACGTTGAGGCTTCCTTCGCCCAAATAGGCCAAGCAAAAACATCTAAGGCCTCTAAGCGATCGCGGCTTGGGTCTTTGTGAACGGTGATAGCAGTAGTTTGAGACAACTCCATCGCTGTTTCCTTACGGTTATCTTGCTTCACCCTAACAAACAAACCACCATTTACTCTAAAAACTGAAATCTTGCACTAGTACATCAGCACCTTGCGTTCGCCCCCTAAATCCCCCAATTCTGGGGGAATTCAACCTCAGAACCCCCCAATTTGGGGGGCAGGGGGGCCAAACCAGGCGATGTAAGCTCAACTGCAATATCTGAGAAAAAGCCATTGCTAATTACTCAGCCGGAACTGCCCACCAAGCCAAGGCATAATCCTGGGCTAATTCGTCTTCAATTCGCTGGCGATAGACAATCCTTATTTTGTATCGTCCGGTCTCAGGAATTTTAGTAAACAGGTGCTCGATGCTATCCACATCGCTTACAGAAGACCAGATACTCTTGGTGGTGTCATTATCTTCTGCGTGCATCAGATATAGATCCAGATTATTCAATCCGCGATCTTCAAAGGTCTCGCCCAAATCATAGAGCCCGTTTTCGTTCTCATCGTTCAATACAACAAGGCGCTCCCAGGCTAAGGTTGCCGAGAGATAGCTGCCACCCTGCAGTGGAACGCTGAATACATAGTCTTGAAAAGGGGTCGCAATCTCCGTACGGGGCAAATCTGGAGGTAGCGATGACTCTGCTGTTCCGTAGCTCCAGCCAATCGTTGGTATAGGTTCATTGGCAAACCATTGCCCCCCATCAAACTGCTGCAGCGCTCGATAGGCGTTTAAATGTCCAGTTCCTAATTCCGCGTGGAGCGGTATCTGAGGATCTTCATAGGCATCGGACTCTAGCCAGGTCAGATTACTCTCGTCGTAAAGGGTCCGTGTCATGCCGAGACGTAGGCCATCACCGCTATCCTCTAGCTTATCGGCAGAATTAAGCAGGACAGCCTTCATCACCATCGGTTTGCGAGCTTCAAGACTCCAGTAGGTCTCACTTGATCGCATTTGGCGATCGCCCCACTCCTGCAAGAGGGCTACCGTTGCCGCAACATGGGGAGACGCAAAACTGGTACCGCTAACAACCCGCGTTTGACCATCTGGATCAATGACTTCGATCCGATTTCCTGGAGCTACTAAATTAATCGAGCGACGGGCTCCTACATTACTTTCGGGAACGGGCGATCGCTGGGGTCTGAAGGTTGGCTCACTACTCAAATTAGCAAAGTCAACCTTGACAAAGCGATCGTCGACCTTACGAGAGTAGGCCACATTGATGCCGTTGAAATTATCCGTTGGAATTGGTATGCCGCCGCCGCCTTGGTTACCTGCAACAACATATAACGTATCGTGAATGCGCTCCGACCAGTCAATGCACTGTGTCAATAAAGCATTGCCATCTAAGACCGCATCTGGGCGAGGATCGCGATTCAAGGATTCGCCAAAGCTGTAGTTAATAGCCCGCACATCGCCGCCATTGCTGAGCGCAATTTGCTGTGAGGCAAAACATTCTTCAGGTTGACCGCTCCGTCCTCGGATTGGCCCTACCGCAGCTGCGTACAGCGTGGCATCCGGAGCAACACCTGTCAGCCCCTTATCGCGGCTAATCATGACGCTAGCAACGTTTGCAGCATGGCCATCCACAAATTGATTGGGGTTAGGCTGTTGGTCTAGCAAAAACACCCGCTCCACTGTGACTGGCAAAGCAGCATTGGCTACTTTATCGAGGCCAAACTGGCTAGGGCGGCCAATCTCGACTTGCCCGATGGCAATCTTACGGCCCGTCAAAAAATAGGGCTCACCATGGAGTCTCAACGCATCAATTCCACCTGAACCAACAGAGGTAGAAAGCGCTAGAACGGGGGCTCCTGCTGCAACAATACCTACTAGGCCCCAGCAGCCACTCTGCCAGCGACGCAGAAGATTCCTCGATTTTCGCGGACACATTTAGGTCTCAAACTCCTGTGCAGTGATAGAGGGTCATATCCTTGGCTACCCTTTAAATGAACTTCTGGGTACTGATTCTTGGAACAAAAAATCATCGCCGTATTCGTCATCAGCCCATAACAGATTCATAGTGAGGCCATGAGAAGGAAAAGCGATGTCGTGCTCTAAAACAGCCCAGTCTCTAAAGGATATTAACTGCTCCCATTAAAGCGTAAACACTTCTGAAATGTCCTAAGAATTAAAATATGAGTTTTCTAGAAAGCTAAAGATTTTGTTACAGTAGATACCAACAGATGCTGTTAGGAGAAACTTTCAACCATGGCTCAGTCTAAGAATTCAGTTGTCGTTGCTCCATCAATTTTGTCTGCTGACTTCAGTCGGCTAGGTGATGAGGTGCGGGCGATCGACGAAGCCGGAGCCGATTGGATTCACGTCGATGTGATGGATGGTCGGTTCGTTCCCAATATCACAATTGGTCCGCTAATCGTTAAGGCGCTTCGTCCTGTGACTCAAAAGCCCCTGGATGTACACCTGATGATTGTTGAGCCTGAAAAGTATGTCGAGGAATTCGCTAAGGCAGGAGCCGACATCATTTCCGTTCATGCTGAGCACAATGCATCGCCTCACCTACACCGTACTTTGTCCCAGATTCGCGAGTTGGGCAAGCAAGCTGGCGTGGTGCTGAATCCTTCGACGCCTCTGGACCTAATTGAATACGTCTTAGAGCTGTGTGATTTAGTGCTGATTATGAGCGTCAATCCTGGCTTTGGTGGGCAGTCATTTATTCCTAATGTGGTTCCCAAAATTCGCAAGCTGCGTCAGATGTGTGATGAGCGTGGTCTGAATCCTTGGATTGAGGTTGATGGTGGTTTGAAGCCCGGAAATACTTGGCAAGTGCTAGAAGCGGGTGCCAATGCTATCGTGGCAGGCTCAGCAGTCTTCAAGGCTCCCGACTATGCTGAGGCGATCGCAGGTATTCGCAACAGCAAGCGTCCTACCCCTGAGCTAGCTGCAGTATAAAGATTCACCAACTCCAACTACAGAAGCCTAGGGTTTTATCAAGAAGAGAGGGTCGTCACTGATGACCCTCTCTTGTTTTTGAGCATTGTTTGGATTCTGCTGTACGGGTAGATTTAGCCATCTAGGCTAAGACACCGAGGAGTGTCCGATTGCCAGCGCATGGGCAGATGGCTCGCCGTCTTGTCCCCATGTAACTGGCGACGACTGTTTTACGAATGAATTGCCTCAAACTTCCCTATGCATTGACGCTTTGTCTAGTCTGATAGCTGGGTCGAAATCCTTCACTGCAGGTTCTTTCAGCGTTAACGCTGAAATTTAGTCATTTCTCTCGTATTGAGAAGCTTATATAGATACGCTTTAATACCGATGCTGCACTCCTTTAGAGAGTCTAAAGTGATACAGAGTTGAGCTATAAAGACTACCTAAAAAAAGGACTGTGAAATAGACCGAAGGGCTTCCTCACAATAGCCTCGCGGCTTTAAAGCACGCAGGATCCTTTTAATCTGCTCTGGTTGCTAATATCACTGCTTCTACGCATGTACCCAGTCATAAAGGAATGCCCTCTCAAATGCTAGACATCGAAACAACGATTGAAAAAATCTTTGCGACTCGACGCATCACTCGTCAAGATCAATACGCTTTGATGGCAACGCTTTCGCAGGGGACACTGACACCCTCTGATAAAGACCTCATCAACCGAGTTTACGAGGCCTTGAATCAAGGTCGGCTCAGGGTTGTGGATTGACCTCAAAGTTCAACGCTGCCGTTCACTGCCCATTCCGTTGCTTCAGTGACGTTCACAGGTTTAGAAAATAGATAGCCCTGACCGTAATCACAGTAAACTTGCTGCAGATACGTGAGTTGATAATCCTCTTCGATACCTTCAGCCACAACCTTAACGCCTAAACTGTGGGCGAGTCCGATAATTGACTGGGTGATGTTCAGGCTAGTGTTTTCATTCGCGACGTCGATACTAGAGATGAAGGAGCGATCGACTTTGAGTGTATCAATCGGAAATTTATTGAGATAGCTTAACGAAGAGTAGCCAGTACCAAAATCATCAATCACCAAAAACACTCCGACTTCTCTCAGTTGATCAGCAATTTTGATGGTTTGCTGGCTGTCCTCCATTGCTAAGCTCTCAGTAATTTCAAGCTTTAATTTGCCAGCCTCGATTCCATAGTGTTCAAGCGCTTTCTGAATATCCCTTACCAGACGAGTATCGGACATCTGTTTTGGAGAGAGGTTGACGTTGATAGATAGTTCAGTCGTAATAGTGGGATTATTTTTCCATACAGAGAGCTGTCGACAGGCTTCTTGAATTGTCCATAGTCCAAGCTCGTAAATGAAGTTAGTTTCTTCTGCCAATGGAATGAACATATCTGGTGAAATCATCCCTTGTTCTGGATGACTCCATCGAATTAAGGCTTCAAATCCAACTAAGTTCCTTCCCTTTAACGATACTATAGGCTGGTAGTAGAGCTGAAGCTGCTGATTTTTAATCGCCCTTCTCAGATCCCCTTCTAGACGAAGAAGTTCGCTAGCTTTTTGATGCATCTTTTCATCAAAAACGACGAACCTTGATTTACCAGTTTTTTTAGCATTGTACATAGCAATATCGGCATCTCTCAAGATTTCCTCGACAGTCTTGTACTTCAACAGACTAGAGGCGATGCCAATACTAATACTCGGATAAACTTCTTGCTTTCCCAACTGTAGTGGTTTTGCAATATCTTTCTGCAATCGCTTTGCTACAGATGTTGCTTCGCTCGGATTATCAATATCATCAACTAAGATAGCGAATTCATCGCCACCCAGCCTAGCTACCATATCATCAGGGCGGAGACAGGCTTGCAACCTTCCTGCCAACTGGATGAGAAACTGGTCACCAGCTAGATGTCCTAGGCTATCGTTGATAACCTTGAATCTATCTACGTCAATAAAAAGAATTGAGAACTGATGATCTTCTGAAATTTGATTCTTGAAATCCAAGGATTTTTTTACTCTTGCTAAAAAGGCACTTCTATTCGGAAGACCTGTCAGATCATCCAGCTGCATTTTTTTGATTTTTGACGTCAATGTTTCAACTTCTGAGACATCTTCGACAAGATCATGACCTTTGGCGTTTCTCCCTAAAATAAAAAATGTGATTTTCTCAATCGTGTCTTCAAAATTCTCACCAAGCTCAGAACTGTCTTGGTATTCTAGGAAGATGGCATAAACGTGCTTGCAAAAGGTTATCACATCATATCTAGCAAGCTCATGGACAGATACTTTTTCGCCATTTACGAGCAGTCCATTTGTACTAGGCTTACCTTTTAGATTTCCATCGATAATCCAAAATTTATCATTCAGAAAATATATGGAAGCATGACATCTTGAAATTCCTTTGGATTCTAAGAAAATGTCATTAGAGGCATAGCGGCCAATTGTATATATTTTTTGGGTCAGGGTCTCAACAATAATCTTTTGTCGATCTTTGAATACGATGATGCTTCTTGATTCCGGCATGGCTTATCTTGACCCTGGTAAAGTCTCGTATACGACTAATGCTCTTCATTAAGAGAAACTCTTTTGCCGCCCCTTTGATATCCTTCATGAAACATCAGAAAACAAGGTGCCGTGCCATAGTTTCATGAATTTTCTGGATACTTCAATACCTTTGGGAAGCATAGATAAGGGTTCCCAGAAAAGAGGTCGTATGAGATATCTAGAAGATTGCGATCGCGGCATGGATGCTCCGTGCCTGGTTTTTGGTTTAAAGTTAACGCAATTTCTGGAAAGAGAGAGAGTTTAGATAGTTTGAATCATTTAGCTGCATCCTTGGTTTCAACAGTCCGCATTAAAATAAAGTCAGTCTGTTTATTCTTTCCCAAGACAAACTCATGAGTGCCCACTTGACGAAATCCCCAGCGCTGATAGAACCTCTGGGCCCGATAATTTTTCTCCCAAACCCCTAGCCAGATTGTCTTGAATCCGTGCTGTCTGGCTTTTTCTAAGCAAGCCCACATCAGCTGCGACCCATAGCCTTGCCCGATTGCACTTTTCTGTATATACAATCGCACCAGCTCAATGAGGTGGGTTCCTGTTACGCAGGGTTCTGAAGAGTTGCCTAGAAGGCGTGCATATCCTATGGGAGGACTCTCTGCATTGTGACTTAACAATAGAAAGATGGATGCATCGGCCATTAACTCGGAACAAATTCTCTCTGGCGAAAGTACCTCTGCTAAGTAGTACTCCATGTCAGCAGGGTCGTTGTCTGCTGCAAATGCTTCAAAGAACGTCTGCTGACTCAAGTGAACTAAGCGATCCGCATCCTTTGGCGTAGCTTGTCGAATATGTGTCATTGATGAATCCTGTTCCCAATCGTAATCGTTCAACAAGGAGGCTATGCCCTTGCGGCCAACTGGTTCACCTATAGTAGGCCGCTACGGTGTGATATCTATCACCTTAAAGTGTGACTAAGATGCACAAATCGAGGCACATGAATCACAGGGTTAACCGAAACTTCTCACAACCTATTGCAGCAACGCATCACAGAAAGCGGCTGGCTCACAAGCCACACTATGGATGGAAATATGAAGGCTCGGGGCTAACTTCATGGCATTTCAAGGTTCTTCTTATTCAATTGCCGATGTTTATGTCAGCTCGTTAACGACTGGCAAGATCACCTATGATCATCGGCAAGTTCTGAAGAATGCTATCTGTTCTCTACGTCTGGACGAAGAAGAGCTATGTGCGATTGATCGCCTTGTTCGTTCGACTGTCCGGGGTCGCCTCTCGCTTGAGAATAGTCAGTAGGTAGCTTTCTAATACAAGAGCTTCATCAATAACCCTAGATCGATAACCGCTGATAGATCTCATCAAGGTTTTGTAATTGTTGGTTGGGGTCAAAGCAGTCGGCAATCTCATCGGGTGAAAGATGTTGCTGTATGCGATCGCTCGTGGCGACCAGCTGCCGAAAATCGCCACCGTTTGTATTCCAAGCGGTATGCGCCAGGGATTGGACGATAGCATAGGCATCCTCCCGCATAACCCCTTTATTCACCAGCGCCAGCAAAACTTTTTGGCTAAAAACAACTCCCCCATATACATTTAGGTTGCGCTGCATATTTTCGGGGTAGACCAATAGATTCTTCACTAAGCCTGTTGTTTCAACCAGCATGAAGTGAATTAGGATACAGGAGTCCGGCAGAATTACGCGCTCTACAGAACTGTGAGAAATATCCCGCTCGTGCCATAGAGCAACATTTTCCAAAGCTGCCATGGCATTACTGCGAAGGATGCGGGCACATCCAGTCAATCGTTCCGATTTAATCGGATTGCGCTTATGGGGCATGGCGGATGACCCTTTCTGCCCTTTGGAAAAGAATTCTTCAACCTCTAAGACATCGGTGCGCTGCAAGTTGCGGATTTCGACGGCAAAGCGTTCGATGGAGGCAGCCAGCAATGCCAGCGCATTCATAAATTCGGCATGGATATCGCGGGAAATAACTTGGGTAGAGGCTGTGTCTGGTCTAAGACCAAGTTTTTGACAGGCTAGGGCTTCTACCTTGGGGTCAATATTGGCATAGGTGCCAACTGCACCTGAGATTTGGCCAACGGCAATTTTGTCTGATAAGTGGGTGAGGCGATCGCGGTGACGCAGCATCTCGGCTAGCCAGCCAGCTAGCTTGAATCCGAAGGTGATAGGCTCGGCATGAATACCATGGGAGCGTCCGATCATGACGGTATCCCGATGTTCTTGCGCTTTGTAGCGAATGGCCTGAATCAAGTTTTCGATATGGGTCATGATGACTGTGAGACTCTCGACCATCTGTAGCGAGAGCGCTGTATCCAGCATGTCTGAGCTGGTCATCCCCAAATGAATATACCGCCCAGCATCGCCAACGTACTCATTCACATTTGTGAGAAAGGCGATGACATCATGACGAACCTCTGCCTCAATTTCAAGAATCCGCTGGGGGTCAAAGTTTGCTTTAGCCTTGATTTCCTCAACTGCTTCTAGAGGAATGCGGCCAAGCTCTGCCTGCGCCTCGCAAACAGCAATCTCTACCCGTAACCAGGTTTTGTACTTAAAGCGATCGCTCCAGAGTTCGCCCATCTCGGGCAGGGTGTAACGTTCAATCAAGGCAGGCTGAGGAATACGACCGCTCTATTGTACCTCCAAGCTGTTGAGTGGAAGAGTGGAGGAAAAGGGGACGGTGAGAAGGAACGGGGGAAGGGGAAAAAGGAAAGGGGGCGTTCTGAGTTCTCAGTTTTGATTTTTGAATTGAACTCAGAACTTAAAACTCAGAACGATAACCATCAACTATCCTCCATAACCAAAAATCAAGAACTAAGGAACCGATGACCACCGCGATCGCGTGACAAGGGAGATCACCAGGCTTTAAGATAAGCGACTTGTTACCGAAAGCATCCGCCTCAGCTATGGAGAAAAAGTACGTCATTAACGCTGTCATCTATGTTCTTGCGACGCTGGGAGCAAACTACACTGCTGAGTGGTTTATTCAGTTTCCTGTGTTTGGACAGGTTGCTGTGGGGACGTTCATTTTTGGGATCACGTTTACCCAGCGAGACAAGTTGCATGGAGCAGGTCGTAAGTGGGTGTATTTGACGATCGCGATCGCGGCTTTAGCCAACATCCTCATGAGTGCTGTGCTGGCGGTGCCATTAAGAATTATTTTGGCAAGTTTTCTGGCGATCGTGCTGGCCGAAACAGCTGATACGGAAATCTATCAAAAGCTCCTGCGGTATCCCTGGCTAGTGCGCGTTGCTGGGAGCAATGCTGTGTCTATCCCTTTGGATACGCTGCTGTTTACGCTGGTGGCCTTTGCAGGTGTTTTGTCAAACACAGAGATGGTGTCGCTGCTGTTTGGGGAGACAATTACGAAATACGCGATTGGTATTCTGGTTGCCCTGTGGCGCGAAGGTCGGTTTGTTTGGCAGACAAGGTGAGAACCGAATTTTTAGGTCATTTTTTACCGCTAGGCAGCTTCGCTCAGCAGTGGGTCAAGGCCACCGCGACGATCGAGCGCATACAGGTCATCGCACCCACCGATATGTTGTTCGTTGATGAAAATCTGCGGTACTGACTTACGGCCATTGGCGCGCTCCGCCATGCGGATGCGAGCGGCACCGTCACCATCAATTTTGTATTCCGTGAAGTTGACTCCTTTCCAGCGCAGTAGTACCTTCGCGCGGATGCAATAAGGGCACGTCTGCCAAGTGTAGATTTCGACATTGGCACGCACGTTTTCAGGGTGGCGGTTAAAGAGGCGATTGATAAAAGGCAACATGGGTTTGTATAGGCGCGATCGCAGAAATACTACAGAGTATACCTCTGTGTATTTTGATCGTAGAGTGTCATCCGCGCAGCGATGCACCTTTTCCAGTTCTTTGCAGGGCAAGGAATGTATTTGATTCAGTTGCATAGCGCCACTTGATCCAGGGTGCAGGAATCGAACCTGCCTAAGGCGAATTATGAGTTCGCTGCCTAATCCGCTCGGCCAACCCTGGGAGTCACCCCATTCTAGCGGACAACTTTGGTCAAGCATCAGAATCAGCGCTAAACCGTAACGCCCTCTAAGGCTTCATCGGCTTTGTCGTAAAGTGCTTGCAGTTTCTCCAAGGTTTCATCTTCGGGGGACCAATAGCCCCGCCCGTGAGCTTCTAGCATTCGACCTACGATGTTACGAAATGCTTCGGGATTAGCCTGTCGCAGCTGCTCTGCCATGTTGGGGTCGAATGCATAGGTCTGTGCTGCCTGTTCATAGACCCAATCATCTTTGAAATTCGTGGTGCCCGCCCAACCGATCATCGCGGTCATCCTCTGGGAAATTTCGTAAGCACCGCCAGAACCTTGGGCTGCCATCGCCTCAGCCCATTTAGGATTTAGCAGCTTGGTGCGATACTCCATGCGCAATAAGTCTTCCAGCTTGCGGGGCGTGGTGTCCTGCGAGAAACTTTCGACAAAACTAGCAGTGATTCGATGCCCTTGACGCTGTTCGGCTGCCTGCTTTAGCGCACCTGTATTGGCGTAATACTCTTGAATATCGGTTAAGCCATATTCGACCGAATCGATTTGCTGAACAATGCGTCCAGTACTGTTGAGCAAGGTATCCAAAATTTCCGGACGAGCCTGGCCTTTATCTTGGCGACCGTAGCTGAAGGCATTGCGATCGCGCCAGGTATTGCCCAACTCTTCGCTGGATTCCCAATTGCTATCAACCACGCGATCGTTTACCAGAGAACCGTAGTCCCCAGCTGGATTAGAGAACAGGCGAGCAGTGGCGTTCTCGACTCCCTGAGCTTGCAGCGCGAGACTGTGTTTACGAATAAAGTTGTGCTCTTCAGGTTCATCCGCTTCAGCAGCGCGGCGGAACAGGTCGTCCAATAATTCCAGAATATTCACAAAACTATCGCGGAAGATACCAGATAGGTTGCCCAATACGTCAATACGGGGATGATTCAGGCTTTCTAAGGGAATCAAGTCATAACGAACAATGCGTCCGGTGCCTTCCTTAATAGGAGCAGCCCCAACCAGTTCCAGCAGCGTCCCGATAGATTCTCCCTTGGTCTTGATAGTGTCCAAGCCCCACAGCATGACAGCGATCGTTTCCGGATAGGTACCGTGTTCTTCGACGTGCTGAGCTAGGAGTTTGTGAGCAATGCTGCGTCCTCGTTCGTAGGCTGCGGGAGAGGGCATCCGATACGGATCGAGGGCATGAATATTACGGCCTGTAGGCAAAACACCCGGACCATCGCGCAGCAGATCGCCACCGGGAGCAGGCGGAATGTATTCACCATTGAGGCCCCGGAGTAGATTAGTGAGTTCATCAGCGGTTTGGGCTAGGCGATCGCAGATTTCCAGCCCTTCCAAAATCTTCTGCTTGGCGGTGGAACGCATGGCTACGTCAGCGCTCTCGCGATAGTGATGTAGGAGGAGGTTATCGGCGATCGCGTCCCATTGGGTGCGATCGTGGCTGGTTACATCCAGGTGGCTTAAGTCCTCTACTACCGCTGGTTTTAAGGTCTCGCCAAAATAGGCTTCCAAATAGCTATGTTGCTGAGCTTCATCAGGAACAGCGCCCAGGACATGTAGCCCTGAGGAAAACAGCCGATTTTCTAGGACTTGCAAATATTCGTACAGCTTTACGAGATAAGCACTGAGGGCGTCCTTACTAAATAGGCGAGCCGTCTCTGGTGTGAATGCCATTCCCAGCTTGCGAGCTTCCTCAAAAGGACAGTCGGCTTCGAGTCCTGTATCCGCAATTTTCTTGCAGATAGCTTCCCTTAACACCTCATTTTTGTCGGGATCTTCGCGATACTCAGCAATCAGCTCGCGCAAAGTCATCAGATCTTTGTAGAGCCCTGCCCGTCCATAAGGAGGAACGTTATGTGAGACCAGTACCCCGTAGCCTCGCCGCTTTGCCAGGATAGACTCGGAGGGATTGTTGGCTGCATAGACATAGAGGTGAGGGAGATTTCCCATCAAGATGTCAGGCCAGGAATAGCCGGTATTCCCCAGAGGTGAACCCGGTAGCCACTCAGCCGTGCCATGCATCCCAAAGTGCAGCACCGCATCAGCCTGGAAGTCTTTTTGTAACCACTGATAGAAGGCCGCGTATTGAGGATGGGGAGTCAAATCGCGTTCAAACATGAGGCGCATGGGGTCGCCCGCAATACCAAGCGGAGGCTGTACGCCAATCCACACGTTGCCCAGTTGAACCCCGCCGAGCAAAAAGTCTTCGCCATCTGTTTTGATGCCAGTGCGGGTCAGTTCGCCCCACTGTTTTTCAACGCGGGTGGTGAGCAAGTAGCCCAGCCATTTCTCCAGCTGGCGCACGTTAACGGTCTTAGATCCCGGTGCACTATTCTCGTTCCTAGAACTATCAGAAGAACTCTGGGATCTCGATGCACCATGCTCGTCCCTAGAACTAGCAACCCAAGAACCCTGAGATCGAGGGAATTCATTCGCTTCTTTGACCCAGTCGATAAGCGTTTCGCCCTCTTCGGGCAGATCTCCCACGGTGTAGCCCTCTGCTTTCAGCGTGTGAAGTAACTTGAGTAAAGACTTAGGAACGTTCAACAACGCCGCAGTCCCTGTAGCACCATAGCCAGGAGGAAACCCATAAAGAATAATGGCAAGCTTGCGATCGCCCACCGCCTTTTGCCTCAGATGCGTCCAGCTCTTCACGCGTCCAATCAGGCGCTGTACACGCTCTGGTACCAAATAGATATCCTCGCCAACTAACCCCCCAAGCGGTACCGGGTCAATCGCCCCATCGAGTTCTGGTAGGGCATAGAGCACCACACTTTGCAGCCCCCCAACGCCTTGCCGAGTCCATGAATGAATGTCTTGAATTAACAGGGGCGCCGAGACGAAATATGGAACGTTTTTGGCCGTGAGGATCTTTACCGCCACCTCAGTTTGGCGTCCCGCTTCCATCGATCCAGCTGGACCTCCCACTAACGGAAATCCAATGGTGGAAACGATCGCATCTACCCGCACAGCCTCTTTGGATAAAGAAGGGGTGGCAATGTTTCCTTGCGATCGCTGCGCGTGTTCGTAGTCCGTCGTCATCCAATCTCGTACCGCTACATGGCCCTCGACCCCATTGATGAAGATAGGGATAGGAACCAAGCCCGCTGCTTCAAACGCCCGAATCAACTGAGGAATGTAAGGCTGCTGGGTAATGACGTGCTTGCGGTAAAGGAGAATGGCGATGTGGGGAGTGGAATTCGGAACGCAGTTAATAGGTTTTGAGTTTTGTGAATCCTTCGGACTAGCTTTGTTTACGCGAAGCAACTTCGGAGGAGTAATTTTAAGGTCTTCCTCTACTTCTATTCCCTCTACCTTCTGCCTTCTGCCTTCGTTCGACTGAGCGACCTTCGGCCCGAGCTCAGGTCGAGGGCTCACGACGAAGCCTGTTCCCTGTTCAAAAAACTCACTACGCCATTCCCAATACTCCCTCGGCGACTCAAAGTAGCCATCGTAATCAGGATGCAGTAAGCCCATGTTGGGGGCAGCGATGGCTTCGGGGATATCGCCGACAGTCAGTCCGAGATACTTTTCGCCCAAGAACCAAAATAGGGCAGCAACGTTTGCGGTGCCGCCGGCGTTCCAATAGCCATAGATGATAAGCCAGTTGCGAAGGTCCTGAACTTTGCCGACAGGAATATACTTGAGTAACTTGGGGCCGACTTTGAGGAAGCTGAGGTAGCCAGCTAGTTTGTCTTCTTCGCGGCTGTTGCCAAACTTGCTGAGGATAAACTTGACGGGCTTGGGCATGCCCTTTGGCTTTTCCCCGATCGCAAATTTTCCGAGTTGGGTCAGCGCCATCAGCTCTAGAGCTGACTCGAATACTAGGCGGATGGAAATGTTCTGGACACGTTCTTGCAGCCATAGCACCTGATCGTAGTCAAAGATCAGACTGGCGAAGAAAACATCGGCTCCCGCCAGTGCTTGAGCCACTTTATCTGGCTGTTGGGTGATGTCTTGGTCGCTGAATACGCGAATATCCAGATCGGGACAACGAGCGATCGCTTGCTCAGCCGCTTGCCGATATAGACCAGCGTTAAACGTTTCGAATCCGGCAATTAAAACAATCCTGGACATCCAGAAACCCTCTACGCTCCATATCTCTGATCTTAAAGATCGCAGAGCGAATTATGGAAAGAAACGAGTCTTCTGTGGGCGCAGCTGAGCCGAGCTGGTGAAGGTGTTTGACAGGGAAGAGAGGTATATTCAACTAAGCCGATGAATCCGTCTGCCGAAAATCCTCCATACTCAACGGCTTCAGCCTCCTGAGCCGTTTCGCTCACTTGAGTGAACGCTGCGCTTTCAGTTTCGCTGAGTCAAGCGATCGCATCGCCCATGCTGTAAGCCGTTTCATCGGTCGGTATTGCGACACGTAACATATTGCTACTGACAGTCATTATTCCGAATCTGCTCCCGGTCGTGACTGCTAATCATCAGCTTCTACACCTTCTCCATGTTCTCATGCATGCGATACCGCGTCCGTCATTTTTCCAAAGCGCACAAGCCGATTGGCAGTTGAGTGTGCAGTCAGCCTTAGAAGGAAACGACAGACGTCAGCTGCCGCCTATTTATCTGCGCAAAATCTATCTTTTGGAAAGTTGAACGTACTTCCATAGAAGCATCTTGTATGCTTACTCGCTCTCTACTATATATCTGTAATTTGCGCTACAAGCATTACCAAGGTACCTATGAAGACGCAAGAGCGGCGGCCTACACCGGACGAGATTCCTGGTCAGAAGCTGGACTATCCAGCCAAGCAGTCGGACATGACGCCTCAACCCGATAGTGATCTCTCCAACTATCGGCCTGCTAGTAAGCTGCAAAACAAGGTTGCACTGATTACGGGCGGTGATTCAGGCATTGGCCGGGCTGTGGCGATCGCTTACGCCATGGAGGGAGCAAATGTTGCCATTCTCTACAATGAAAATGATGAAGACGCCGAAACCACCCAAAGCATAGTAGCCGAACGGGGTAGCGAATGCTTGACCTTGAAGTTTGACGTCAGAGATAAGGATAAAGGCGACAATTACGATACGGATGCTGCGATGAAACGAGCTGGACAGCCCGAAGAGTTGGCTCCTGCCTATGTCTATTTAGCAGCTGAAGACAGCAGTTTCGTAGCGGGTGCTTTACTAGATGTAACGGGCGGGATGACTTCGAGCTAGGTGTACAAACCATAATGCAGAACCCAGCGATCGGGTAGTATTTCGCGCTTCCTCTTCCCTTTTGGATGGGCAAACCATCTACACCAAGCTGCGTAGGGCTACATCTCCGGAAAGACTCTTAACCTCTATCCCAAGAGTCATGTGCTACGCATTCAGAATACCTAGGATGTTTGTGCGGATTAGTGAGATATCGGTTAATTGAGGTTTTATGGAGACGCACGAACAGCAGTCTGCTTCCAGCGATGAACAGGTTCTCATTTTAGGCGGCGGGTTTGCAGGCCTGTTTACGGCTCTGCATTTAGATAAATCGGGATGCCCTCTCCCAGTGAAGCTCGTTGATCGAGAAACACGATTCGTCTTCAAACCTCTGTTGTATGAGCTTCTGAGTAACGAAGTTCAAGTTAACATCACTTGGCCTCGATATGAAGAAATCTTGGCTAACCGTGATATCACGCATATCCTAGGCAGCATCCAATCCATTGATTTGCAGAAACAGCAGGTTGAGCTAGAGTCGGGATTGTCCTATGGCTACCGCTACTTAGTCATTGCGTTGGGTGATACAGCAGGCTACTTTGGTGTACCCGGTGCTGAAGAGCATGCCTTTACCTTCAGAACCGCAGACGATGCATTGAGTTTAGGTAAGCATTTGCGTCAGAGGCTGCAGGAAGCTGCCCAAACCGAAGATGCAGCCATACGGAAAGCGTTACTGACAGTCGCAATTGTTGGAGCTGGACAGTCTGGCGTAGAGCTATCGGCAACGCTAGCTGATCTGCTGCCCGATTGGTACGAAAAGTTAGATGGTAATCCTGAAGAGTTGCGCATTGTAGTGATACAGCGTGGTTCGGAGATTTTGAAGGGCAGTGTAGGAGATGAGCTACGAGAGGTTGCCGAGAAAGCACTCAACAAACGACAGGTTCCTGTTGAGTTGTTGTTAGAGGCAACTGTCAGCGAAGTCAGATCTGGATGGTTAGCCTATTGCCAGGATGACGAAGATCATTGTCTGGAAGCTGAAACCATCATTTGGACAGCGGGTTCGGCGACTCATCCTCTGGTCAAAGCATTACCGATTGAAGATACTCACCGTGATTTTAGAGGGCGACCTTATTTGGCATCGACTTTACAGCTTGTTGGGGCCTCAAACGTATTTGCCGGAGGCGATTGTGCAGTCGATGTTCGTGAGCCACAGCCAGCAACTGCCCAGGTTGCCTATCAGCAAGGGCGGGCGATCGCCCATAACATCATGGCGCTAATCGAGGGCCGTGAGCCCAAACCTGTGGACGTTGCCCTGAGGGGAACACTGATGAAGTTGGGAATTGAAGAGAGTATTGCCGAAATTATGGGCAGGGTGAGAATTACGGGGCATGCAGGTCATTTGATTCGGCAAGCAACCTATTTGGGGCTACTCCCTACTCCTGTACGGAACTTAAAGCTAAGTGCTGAGTGGCTTGCAGACGAGGTGTTTGAACAAGTCTTGGGCGTATGATCTTGATTGAGCATGGTAAGTTAAGGCTCTACGCCAACGAGAGCGGCACATCAAAATGGAAGATTTAGGGCAAGCGCTAGGATCAAAGGTTGAAGTCATCACAGCTGCATGGGTCCGAGCGGTAAGTCAAGACTCAGAAATAGAGAGTGCCAAACAACTAGCGTACGAGGCTGTTCGTGACAGCTTGCCAGAAGTTTTAGAAGAGCTAGCGTCGCTACTATCCAAATGCGAAGACGGTGATCCCGACAAACTGGAAGGCAAGAGCTTAGTTCATGGCTTTGTTCGCGCTCAGCAGGGGTACGACACCGCGGAGATGGTGAGGGAATATCGCTTGCTGCGGCAAGTATTGCTAACAGCTTTAGAGCCTGAACTTTTAACGGGATCACCAGCTGAGCTTTTAAAGGCGGTGCAGCTAATTGATGATGTTCTCGATGAAATCATAACGTACAGCATTGAAAGCTATATTGAGGCACGGTTGACAGAGCTGCGGCAAATGCAAAGTCAACTGACGTTGACCAACCAAGAACTGACACGCCTAGTTCAAGCACAAAAAGATAATCTATCGTTTATGGCTCATGAGTTGAAAACACCCCTCAACTCGATTATTGGTCACTCTAGTCTTCTACTACGGAAACAGCGGCAACGAATGCAGTCAGAAGACTCTGTAACGAGTCTTGATCAGCTAGAACGAGTTCTTAGAAATGGGCGTCGACTACTGCAGATTATTAACGATACGCTGGAAATCTCTCGCTATAACGAGGGACAGATTCGGCTTAATTTAACCGCTGAAGATGTAGGCAGTCTTATCAAAGAAATTGTTGAAGACGGATTACAGCCTTTAGCTCTAGAAAAGAATCTATCGCTGAGTATTGATATTAGCAATGCGCCTACCTCTGTGATGACAGATGCTTTAAGGTTGCAGCAGTTAGTAACTAACCTGGTAAGTAACGCCATTCGCTATACAGAAGAAGGTGATGTTACGGTTACTGTTTGTCAAATTGATGCTAACTCTTGGAAAATCTCGGTAGCGGATACAGGGATCGGCATTGAAGAGGACGAGCGATCGCTCATTTTTGATCCCTATGTCCGCTCTAATCCTGATACCCAGTCAATTGCGGGTACGGGGTTAGGGTTAGCAATTGTAAACCGCATCGTCAGCCTAATGTCAGGAACTATTCAGCTCACGTCTGAGATCAGTGTAGGCTCGACATTTACGGTCGTGCTACCCCTTATTAGATCTGAATAAAAAATGCGAAGCCTTAGGAAGACCTCGCGCTCACCTCAGATAGCTTTAGTTTGCTGTTAAAGCGGTGTTATCTTGATTGAGCCAGATATAACCTCGAATTAGGTTCAAGGTCTGAAGCTCAGAGTTCAAAATTTGTCTAATTGAACTGCATACCGCTATAGCAACAGTTAAACAGTGCCAACGCCCTTGCTGCGGTTGTCTTTCTCCATAGTTAGCTTTCCTGATTCGTCCGTTTGATTCGCTGCAGCTAACTCTTCAGCACGAGCCTTTTCTGCTTGAGCTTCTTCTTCTCTAAGATCGCCAGGTTCTTCGACATACATCTCTGGCTCAATTGCATAGTTATTAGCCAGCCCTTCCTGATCGACCGTATACCCGCCGGTAGTATCGAGGTCGCCTTTAGATTTATCTGGAGTTTGCTTGTAGTCTTTTTGCTCACGCTCCTTACGAGCTGCTGTCTCAGCAGGAACAAGATTAGGGTCATAGTTGTCGGATTGAACTCTTGGATTACTCACAAAAATATCCTCAAAAACGATTTGATTGATTACCTTCGATATTTATTGATTTCAGTATTTCAGGCATCTCCCTTGAGAGAGAGATACCCTTTACAAAACCGTCTCTGTAGGCAGATATAGTTTCAGAACATCCTTCCTATGCTTAGCGAAAATAGATAAGAAGCGTCACTGTAAATCCAGCTTCAAAAACTTCCTATGCATTCTTAGGGGGGAGTATTCCTCAAAGCGGGAAATGAGGCGGAGAATCAGCGCGTATCAATAGACACATAGAAAAAGCTCTGCGGCGAAGCCCAGAGCCTTGTATCGTACCCTTGCCAATGAAATCAGGGAACGATGAGTCAAACTATAC
>JBHJHM010000042.1:0-15703 GCA_050330865.1 Leptolyngbyaceae cyanobacterium | reverse complement strand
TTGAAGAGCGTGTAATCCTTATGCATCAATGGGTTTAGCCTTTGATAGTCCCTTTAGGGACTTGGCTCAGTGAGCGCTGAGGTTTCAACTCGGCGCGGATGTCTGGGCATGGCCAGCTGGGTGCAAGATCTAAGTATTCCCAGAAGTTGCAATAAGCGTTATTCCTCAAATGCCTCGCTCCTATCCATTCCCTCCCTCACCCGCTCCAAAGCCGCTTCCAACAATTCCGAATCTGCTATCCAGCGATAGGTGTTGAGGTCCAGTTTGCCAGCGGAATTAAAGTGAATACCTTCTTCTTGTAGCAAAGTTTGCTGTAGGCTATCCATACCATTGCGGTGGGGCGATCGCGAGACTTCGCCTTTGGCATTGATCACACGATGCCAGGGAATATCATCATCATCGGTTACACGATATAGGGCATATCCTACTAGGCGAGGCTTACCAATGAGACCTGCCAGCTCGGCAACTTGGCCATAGGTAGCAACTTGGCCATAGGGGATCTGGCGGACAACGGCGTAGATGTAGTCATAGGTGTTGGCCATGGGGGCGTGGGAGGGGAAAGGGGAAGGGGGAAAGGGGAAGGGGGAAAGGGGAGTTCTGAGTTCTCAGTTTTGATTTTTGAATTGAACTCAGAACTCAGAACTATGACCATCAACCGTTAGCCATTAACCCAATCCCCCCATCGATATCAGTTGTCGGGAGTCATCATTGCCAATATGTATTCACCTTCGCTGACAGCGTGGTTCCAAGCAAGATCGTAAACTAAGCCAGCCTGTTGGGCATAGACTGGGAGGACGGTCGGGAGCTGTCTTGTTTTGTTGAGACACAGCAATTCGAACAGGCAGTCGCCAGCTTTGACCCAGGTGCCGAGATCGACCCGATTTTGAATGAATCCCCCAGTTGTGGCGTAGTAGCGTAGGCGCTGACTGCTGCGCGATAAGGGAATATCAGCGGGCTTCGCTGATGGGTGATCGGTCAGAATGCCTCGGTATCGCAGGTAATTCAACACCCCTGAAACGCCCCTTTGGACTGCAACTGGGTCAATTTGCAGGCCGCATCCTAGTTCTAGCGTCCAAGCATCAATGTCAAACCGCAGGGGACGCCCGAGCGTGGCGAAGGCTGACTCTAGAGCCAGCCATGGGTTGATGAACGCTTCGTCGAAGGCGTCGCCATCGAATTGATCGAGCATCAGCGCGAAATCAACCCCGAAGTAGGGAATGAACTCGGCGCGATCGCGGAAGTAATAGAGATACACCAATCCCTGATTGCTTGAAGTATGCAGATCAATCAAGATGTCAGCGTCCAGAGCAAGGCGCTGCAGACGGGTACGGTAGCGTTCGTGAATCGGTATGCCTACTGGCGCATCCAGATTATCCAGTTGAGTCTGAAAATCTGTGAGAATCGCCTTTCGGTATGCCTGTTGAATGGCAGCGACCTCCTGCTCTAGATACTGCTCTGCGAATGCTTGTACTGCTTGCTGTGTCTGCGCGTAATCCCAGAAGATACGGTTCCAGTCGCGGCCATCGTAGGGATTGAAGCGTCCGCTAGAGAACTGGTGTGATCGAGTATTAACACCTATCGGATTACAGGCAGGCACTAGGCGAATTTCTCCTTGCAAAGTCTGGCTATCCAAGGTTTGAAGGTATTCGATCAGCCGATAAATTACGACATTCCCTACCAGCTCCGCCCCATGCAGATTGGATTGTAGGTATACGGTTTTTCCGGGTGTCGTGCCCATAAAGCGATACTGCTGCAGCGATAGAGTATCCCCGGAGGAGAGCGTGAGTAGAGGGTGGGTGGTGATAATAGGATTCATGGAAGGGGAGAAGGGGGAACGGAGAAAGGGGAAAGGGTGACTCAACTACACCACCTTTGCCGATTACCCTTTCTCCTTCGCTTCTAGACTCTAGCTCTGCTGCTATCGTGCATCTCAAAAAAAGGAAATTCCTACTGAGAAGTACAGCCCATTTTCCTGGGCGGTGTTACGGTCAGAGTCGACAGAAATGAGAGGGATGCCCCAGTCAAAGCGAGCTGTGAGGTCTTCGTTGATCGTCAGGATCAGTCCTGTGCCAATACCTACCAGAGTGCTAGGGTCAGGATTGTCGCCGTCGTGATTCCAGCCGTAGCCAACATCGACAAAGGGGGCAATTTGCAGCAGGAGATCGTTGGTGGGTTCGCGCAGAATCGGAAATCGCGCTTCCACAGATCCTAGAATACCGTTGTCTGTTAATAGCTGATCTTGTCGGTAGCCGCGAACGGTTGACTGTCCGCCAATACCGAACTGTTCTAGCGTCAGCAGGGAGTCTGTAGATAGCTGTACCCCGCCTCTAACAAGCAGTAAGGAGTCTCTGCCGAGCGATCGCACCCATTGGCCCTGTCCCTGCCATGAAAAGAAGCGGCTATCAGGTCCACTATCGTTGACCGTAGCATCAAGGATATCCAGCCCAATATTAAACTGCGATCGCAGGGCAATTACTTGGGTACTGTCGCGCCGCGTCCATTCCTGGAAAAAGCGTACTGCTGAGACCTTGACACGTCCATCCTCATCAGCCCCTGGCGAAAGTGGAAAAGGACCGATGTCATCAAAGCCCAGAAACGTTTGGCTTCTTTGGTGCGAAGCGGTGAGTCCCAGGGCGAATTCTTGATTGGGCGTTTCCACTAAGGGCTGCCGCAGCGTGATTTCGTATAGATCCGAGTCGGAATCAATGTCTAAAACATCGAAGGGATCTTCAATCACGGCACTATTGCTGAAACTAGCAAAGAGACTCAAAGTACCGTTGTAGGGGTTTATCGGTACGGTGTATTCAATATCCCCACCATCGCTGCCTTGAGTGATGTTATAGCCAAGGCTGAGGCGATCGCCTAGCCCCGTCAGGTTATTTTCAGTGAGTCGCAGCTGATGACGAGCAGTCCCCACACTGGGAGAGCGATTATTGTCAAAGGTGTAGTTGGCATCGAACGTTTCGGCTTCGGTAACGGCGACCACTAGCAAATCAGACCCTGGTTGCGTGCCCGATTGCAAATCAGCTGAGATGGTCTCAATCAGCGGATCAAGCTGCAGAACTTGAAGACGCTCTAGCAGGCGATCAATGTTCAACGGGGGAGCAGTTCCGACCCCAATACGACTGCTGATATAGCCAGGATTGAGTCGTCGAGTGCCTCTAATCTGAATCGCCTCGAGACCACCTTCGATAACACGGATGACAGCAACCCCTCCATCGTCAAAAGTTTGAGGCGGCACAAAGGCTCCAGAGGTAATGTATCCCTGTTCAACATAGAGCTGAGTGATGGCTGATCGCACTTCCAAAAGTTGCGTAAAGGTCAAAGGTCGGTTGGTAAATGGTTGGGTGATCTCAGCCAGCTCAGCCTCTGAAAAAACCGTGCTTCCGATGACTTCAAATTGTGAAACGGTAAACGTCTCTTCACCGAAAGGAATGTCCGTTCCATCGGGAGGAGAAACGCCATCTGGACCCAGCAACTCTTCGGGAGAAGGCAGGGTTGGCAGCGGTTCTGGTTCTGGCACAGGATCTTCAGGAATACGAGGAACGTCTTGCAGGGGCGCTTCAAACTCATCGTCTTCAGGAAGGTCCTCAGGCAGAGAAACATCAGGAGGCAGCGGAACTTGAGCCAAGGTCGTGGGCTGCAAGACTGTTGTTACAGGTACCGCGACCGGCACCTCGTCAGCAAGCTGGGCTAGTAAAGAAGACTCCACAAGTGAAGACTCCACAAGTGTTGTAGGCTCTACAAGCAATGCCGATAGCCCGAATGCAGATGCGTTGATAGCATCACGACTCTTAACCTCAAACGCAGTATTTGGGGACTTTTCAACTATCGCAAAATCAGACTCTTCAAATATTTTGTTTGCCGACAATCGAACATCCGCAGTATCTATTGTGCTCGTCGTAACTACAGAATTTTTAATAGCTAATTTAGAAGAATTGCTTAAAGGTTCATCTAAAGTCGTGCTTTGCGCTACGCCTGTTAAGGTGCCAACCCAGAGAACCGATTTTAGACCAATCAATATAGTCTGCCAGCGACGTATCATGATGCTTGATTTTCCTTTACTAGATAGAGCTGAACAGGCTTTAATACTGCTATCGAACAGTAGTAAATGCTCGGATCATGCGTCCAGATAGTCTCCTCAACTCACGTATTTGAATAGGGATTTTAGGAAAGATAGAGAACTCGGCCTAAGCATTTTGCCTATCGCAGAATGGAGCACTATCTTTCTATACGGATGTTACTTCTGAAACATGCAATCAGAAGCAAACCTTGCACGACGCGCGATCGCACACACAATAGTACTGGTTTGTGGTAATCAATACACGATACTGCTGGCTATCTCAGGTGTTTTTGGGAGCCATTCCCATCTAATAAAGGCTCGGTTCAATTAAAGTTGAGTCACAGCAGTCAATCAACGGCTGTTCCGAAATTTCAGCAAGTCCTGCAGAGGTAAGTAAACTTTTCCAATTCTGCATAAGCATTGTATTTTGAGGATCTTCTCGGTAGAGTTCACCAAGGGTTGTGAGCGCGTCTTGCCAAATACCATGGGCAGCGTAGAGCGACGCTTTCTCCAGTTCCGATACATTCTCCAGTTGCGTTTGCAAATCGCCATCCATCATCGTTCTCACAATCCACCCTTTTGCATGGAGAGGGCCATTGGCTGAGGCCATGTCACATTGAGTCGCAAAAGACCACTGGTAAGTGTGGCCAATGGTTAAAGGCGGTAGCGTTGCGGGCAGAGAAAATTGAACGATTCCAGGGCTCATTTGGTCTACCGTAAACTGAGTGCGATAAAGCGTGTTGCCAATCTCGTCTCGGAAAATGAAATCCAGCGCGACGGCTTCCTCGATAGCGTAGGGCATGTAGAACCAAAAAGAAGGATGCGTTTCTGTCGTTAGACTCACAACAAATTCGTCGCTTTCAGCCTCAGGATTCACTAGCTCACCGCGCTCCAATTCGCTTAGTTCCGATTCTGAAACGTTGAGGTCACCGCTATCCGGGTGAGGCATAGCCAAGCCGTCAGTCTCGGGTTCAAGGTTTTCTAGTTCAGCATTCTCCAGGTCATAGCTGCTTAAGGTGCTTTCTGCTGCTGGTTCGGTCGCATCGACAGAAATTGGGAGAGACGGGATGAGGGCTATCAGGTTTGGCTGGGTTTCTTTGACTCGGCAACTGCTGCGACTCGCCCCGCCCCGTGAACGATCAGAGGGACGGTTGCGATCGCCCAAAGGCGGTGGCAAAAACTGAATTAGGGAATCTTCTGGTGTCGTGAATTGGGGTTGTGCGTAACTTGGAAAGACACCGACCCAGCCGAGAATAAGCGCACCCGTAGCATTGATCAAAGCAGTCCGCTTGCGAAGTTGCTTCATGATTTTCTCCAGCAAATGTCTCGAACGATTGATAGCGAAAAGGCAGCAATACAAAAGGTGAAAGGGAGCAACAGATGTCTTGTCCCGAGCGGAACCGCAAGAAGGCGTTGTCGTAAGAGCCGTTCCGCTTGCTTGACGGCTCACCCTCAGATAGCACCTGCTACAGCTACCGAAGCGCCGCATGACGCAGCTGAGAATAACCCACTATACCTCCTACATTCAAAGCCATTGCGGTTGCGGATGGTAGCCAGGGAACCCAGTATCCCGCTTGCAGCAGCAGCCCCCAACACAGACCCAACAGACTCAGCTCAGCCACAAGAATCATCCATAGCAGCTGGTTCCAGGGCGATTGGGTTAGTGGCCATTGCTTCACGGCATAGACAAACATGCCGCTTATCAGGGTCCACCCCCCTATCCAAAGAATTTCTGCCCACTCTGGCCAGGCCCGAATCAAGGACCGATCACCTTGAGCAATATCCAGCAATTGGCTCACCATCTGAGCCTGCATAAAGATGCCTGCTGTTTCGCGATCGCGGGTCGCACCCGTAGCCTGAGGGGCCGACCAATAATCGCCAAAGCTCTTAGCAGTGGTGCCAATCAGCACAATGCGATCGCGTACCGCCTCGGCTGTGAGCCGACCGTTTAGAACTTCATTCAGGGTGACCTGATCAGCGATCTGATCGGGTGCCGGTAGCCGACGATAGTTCAGAAGAATCTGATGCCCTCCGGCATCAACGCCCTGATAACCGCCAAAGTTAGCTTCTAAAGGTGTAAAGGCAATATTCCCTATCTGTAAATAGCCTTCCGATGTGGTGGTAATTTCCTGCCCTTCCTGGTTGAGATAATGCAGTGCTATTAGCGTATTCAGCGCATAGGGGGCTTGACAGGATGAGGCCGGTTCAGGCGTTAGTGCTAACAGGTGGCGACGCACAACACCATCGGCATCCGTCACAAAATCGCTGAATCCAATGCGCTCACTCGGGACTTCTGTAGGGGGGGCGATGCCAGGCGTGTTGGTTTCGGTATTACTGGCTTTGCAGGTTGCTAGCAGGGTATCAGTAGATTGCAGCTGCTGCATTAACTTGGGTTGGTCGGCACGAACCGCAAAATCGCGGTAAATGTCGAGGCCAATCACTCGCGGTTCCATAGGAACTAATGTTTGCAGCAGGTTCGATAGAGCCGCATCGGACAACGACCCCCGGCGTTGATTGGCATCTTGTGCTGCGATATCGGCTTCGGTCACGGTAATCACCAAGAGCCGAGGATCGGGCATGGCTTGTGGCTGTAGCTGCATGAGGTAATCCAACCCGTGCAGTTCCCAGCGCTCAAATCCACCTAGCTGCCGAAAGCTAACCGTTGCGATCGCGCTCATCAAGCTAGCAAGTGCGATGACCGGCCAGCCTATTTGGCGGCGCGATCGCCGAGGTGAGTACGCTGCCTCATACGGGGTAGTTTTCGCCGTCTTCTCAATCGGCGGCTCTGCTTTGAGCGCCGACCACGTTGGCGGCAGCTCTGCAGGATTTTGGCAAATCACAGGCAGCCAAGTCGCACAGGGATAATGGTCTTCTAATCCCTGTAATTTTTCACGGGCTTCGCGCACCGCTAAATAAAACGATTCACCCCGCGCAAATGCGTCCAAGAAGGATTTGAGGAACTCGTGGGCGACACTATCAGGAATGGGTTCCCGCATCACCAACACCTCGGGGATATGCAGCTCTGCCAGGGCATGAGCCAGTCCTAACCCGTCACAAGAATTAAAGATGGCAATCTTGAGGCCCCGTTCCAGTGCTTTGCGTAGGGCATGTTTGAGCTCAGGAATGGTCAGGGTATCAGTTGGGTTGAGGTAAAGACATCCGGTTGTTGCCGTTGGTGAGTGGGTTTGAGTAGCACTGTGGCCCGCGAAAAAGAGAATGTCCCATCCCTGAGGATCCCATAGGCAGGTATTTAGATGCTGCCGATCAGGTTCTACCAAAAAATGGACCTCGGCGTGGGGCAGCTGATTGAGCAGCGCCTGATCGGTTGCGGTGTTGATGCCTTGGCTATGCCCCAGAATTGCCAAGATTCGGATTGGCTTACGATATCGGGATTGACGTTCAACTCGCTCGTAGACTGGCGAGCTGAGCGCAATCTCGATTTTAGGATAGCGATCGCACAGGTTCCAGGCATGCCACGGCAAATGCTGCACCGTTGCTAGCGGAGTCTGCAAAATCAGACGAATCTGATCTTGGGGCGCTAGTTGCTCCAGCAGCTTATCCCGTAGCGGACGAAAGGCATCATGGCTAAGCCAGTGATTGAACTGAGCGCTCAGTTCTTGAGCGCTATCGCTGCAGTGCTCAACGTGGGAGACGTTGGTCGCAAAACCAGTTTGCTTAGCCTCCAAACGGTAAGGCATTCCCAGACGGCGATAGGCGGCTTGCCACCGCTGATAACTATGCTGCAGTTCGGGGGCGGGCGGCAGCGACCCGGTCAGTTCTACCGTTGGTCGTTGACCTTCATCACCAATCTGCAGTGTGGCCGCTAGCCCTGTCTCCAGACTGCCGTTTCCCAGCTTTAAGGTAACCAGCTTCTGCATGACTCACCGAGTAACTCCTTGAACACATCCAAATCCCCGGTTTTTACCTGAGGAAAAACTCCGGTTGTCAAATCGGATGTGGCCTAAATCACGAACGTTTCTACATAACTGGCATCGCCTAGGCTGACGCGCACTTTGAAACGCTCGCCGGGGGTACCGCTGAATTGTAGCTGCACGTAATTGTCGGCTTGGCGGGACTGAGCCTGCATAAAGACTACATCAGTTGATTCGAGGACAAACAATTCTAGCGCTGGTGGCAAAAAAGGTTGCCCCAACATCGGGTGAATCTGCACTCCAATGTGAGTCCGTTGCGGGGACTCCGGCTGAAGTTCGATGAGCATCACCAGTTGCTGAGTACCCATCTGAACGGCCAAGTCGATCAGCTTGGCTCGTCGAATACCGTCTGGAATCCTACCGGAGGGTGGATTAAGTTCTGTTGTCGCGCTACTATCCCCCCCTCTGAATCCCATTGCGGGTGTCAGCGTGTCAGGATTCAGAACAGATTCAACCGTTTGCCAGCCGACTTCAAAGGTGTCGTTTAGCCACTGGTTTAGGTTTATGACGGCTTCGGTGGCGATCGCAACGCCACTCGCCATCACCTCTGCTGGGCTGGATACTGCCTGCCGCAGTTCGTACAGGTGATCCAGCAAATCTTCGAGGGGCGCCAAATCCGTTAGAAGCAGCACTTCTTCACTTACGGCGGGTGTAAACCCCAATAGCTGAGCGGTTTGCAGCGGACCATCAATCTCAACAACGACATACCCCACGCGCATGTCCCATACTTCAGGCGGAACTAAGCAGCGATCGACATCGGCTGCCACCGGGCGACATTCCAGCTGTCCTACCCCTGGCAGAGTCAAGTCAGCTGTATTTGCCATCATTTGCATGACTGGATTCCAGCTGTCGCTGTGCTCCAAATCCGTCAGAATTCCCATCATCTGACAATAGTCGTTGGTGACCCATACTGCCAAACTGTTAAGCAATACCTGTTCGGCCTTTTCAGGAGTGGGCTGCGATCGCGCAAACTGCTGGGCGGTTAACCGGGCCTGTTCTGGGATCGGCAGCTGCAGCCCCAAGGGTTTTGTTTTCTCGGATGAGTGGCTCATGACGCTATTTTCCTAAGTAACCGGATGACTGAATGAGTGGATAACTGTTTTGAATCGCTAGTTAGAGATAGCCTTGTGATTTGCCAAATTCACGTAATAGTGGCAGGCACTGGCGCTGATAAAAGCTACTGAGTGTTCCCACAGAGACCCCGAGTTCGGTCGCGAGTTCTTTCCAGGGAACTTCCGGAGGCAGTCGCTTTAGAATCAAAAACTGACAAGTGATTGGGGGGTGATTGGTTAAATGAGTGCGGGTCAGTATCTGGTCGGGATTCGCTTCTGCCCAAGCTTTGACGTCTGCGAGCAGCGGGGGAATGTCTGGCTGTGCCGGTAGCTGCTCAACGGGGTCAACCCGCTCCTCGACATCTGACCCTGCCGGAAATCGGCTCGCGATCGTGGCTCGTTGTTTTTGAACGTTGATATAACCATCCTGTAAACGTCGCTTGAGGTAAGCGTTAAGCCAGGTAACCACGCTGGCTTGTTCGGGATTATAGGCGCGCCCCGTTTTGCCTTCACACAGGTTCTGGCAAAAGTAGATCCAGGTCTGCTGCAAAGCGTCCTGGTAATAGAGAGTATTTTCTTTCCACAGCTGATTAGAAATCAAGCGAATAATTTGCGTCAGCCGCCGTTGGCGCTGGGGACTCCCCAACGGATGACTACACGCCTCAACAATAAGGGTCTGAACCTGTTCCTGAAGTTCACCCATGAGTACTTCACCCTCGCAACTAGGATATGGACTCTGCGGTTTCTACATAACCTATCAGGAGCATTTTTGATTTTTCTGCGGAATTGCTGCATATCTTCGGAAAAATAATGATTGGCATGCGCTGTCCATCCAGCCTAGTTCCATCTGTATGTCACTGCCGATCGCGGCAGCAGAAATAATCTCACGGGTAATTGCAGAATTTTTCTCATTTGTGCTGACAGCTTTATAGCGCTGCAAACAAAAACCTTGCGCGTCCACTCTTTACTTGTAAGGTAGGTCAGTTATGAACATCAATACTCTGCTCTCTAGCGATGGAAAAATCAACAAAAGCACCATCTACTATAGTTTCGATACAGGGAGTAATGCTGTTAGCGCGGCGGTTAAAAGCAATGTCAGAAAAATCATCGAAGACTTTATTGAGCCTTTCATTAATGTCAGTTTTGTTGAAAAGACAAACGGCAATGGTGATATTCGCTATCGCCTTTCAAACTCGCCCAACTATGCCCACGAAACTGGACACACAATTGAGTTGAATCCAGCATACGAATATAGCCCGACTACTTATGATCCCAGCGTCCATAAAGACGAAGAGGGGGGACTCGGATCAACGAATGGGTTTCAGGGGGGAATTGGAACCCATGGCTTTATGACGCTGCTTCACGAAACCCTACATGCACTGGGCTTAAAACACCCGGGCAACTACAACGGTGATGGCGGCGGTTCTGGTCCCTTTCTACCCTATGCCGAGGACAATACAACCAATACGGTAATGTCCTACAACTTTACCGGCAATGCAGCATCGACACCGATGCCGTATGATATCGCTGCAATTCAACACCTATACGGGGCCAGAACTCTACATAGCGGTAACACAACCTATACCTTTGACAGCGTCCATGGGTTTAGTGATGGCACGCAATATTGGGGGGATGCTACTACACGCACCAAAGCAGCAATTTATGACAGCTCTGGGATCGATCGCTTGGACTTTTCAGGCTTAGCTTATGACACTACAGGCTATCGATTTGATATTCGCGAAGGGGGAATACTGACCACCCAAAGTGCTTATCAAGGCACTTCCTATAATCCTCGCGACAATGGCCATGAAGATGCCAATGATGATGGTTTTGTAACCTCAATTTCGCTCAATACAACAACCTATGGAACGGCGATCGCATACAACACCATTATTGAAAACGTGACTGGGAGTTCCAGCAAGGATTTTATCTACGGCAATCATGTTGGCAATAGCCTCTACGGTAATAATGGCGACGATCGCCTCTATGGCAATGGGGGCAGCGATCGCCTCTACGGCGGCAACGATGATGACAGTCTCTACGGCGGCAACCAGAACGACTTCCTCTACGGACAGCAAGGGGACGACTTCCTCGGCGGGCAGAATGGGGATGATTATCTCAATGGTGGAACCGGGGACGATATCCTGTTTGGCGGATCCGGACGCGATCGCCTTTACGGCAGCAGTAATGAAGACTGGTTGTTTGGCGACAGCGGCGATGACTATTTGAACGGCGGCAGCGGTGTTGACAAGTTATTCGGGGGGAACGGTAATGACATCTACGTCGTAAATGATCCGTCCGATAGTGTTTCGGAGTCGCTCAACGCGGGTAACGATAAAGTCGAGGCGTCCGTTTCTTATACGCTGACTAACAACGTCGAGAACCTGCTCTTGACGGGGTCTAGTGCGATCAATGGAACGGGAAATAGCCTGGGCAACGGTCTCTACGGCAACGCTGCAAACAACCAGTTAAAGGGTGAGGCCGGCAATGACACTATCGAAGGGAAAGCAGGTCACGACGATCTTTTTGGCGATGCCGGCAACGACCTGCTCAAAGGAGGAGCTGGCGATGATGAACTCTTTGGGGGCAATGGTAACGATGCGCTGATTGGCTATGGCGGCAGTAACGGGTATGACGCCTCTACCGGAACCTCCTCTTCTAGTACGTTGACCTTCGATCATCACGACCTGACTTATAACGTCGATTGGAACTACTTTACGTCTGATGATCTCCTCGGTACTACGCTCGGCGACTTTGTTGGTGGGTACGAATATACGTTGGGCGAGTATGACACCCTCACGGGAGGATCTGGATTTGACACGTTTGTCTTAGGCAACAACCAGGGTTCTTTCTATGCTGGGGCTGGATATGCCACCATCACTGATTTCACCAACTGGACGTACACACCCACCTGGGGTTCTCCCATGACGTTCCCGATAGACAACATTCAAGTTTATGGCCCTTTGAGTGATTACAACTTGGATCACAGTTCCAACTGGGGCGGGAGTGCCGATTTGGATACGGCAATTTACAAAGGCGACGACCTAATCGGCGTGGTGCAAGACAACACCAACATTGCGCTAACCGACGCCTACTTTTCGACAGCTTCTTATCTGATCTAATTAGGCAGCAAGCTATTGCGATCGCCTAATTAGGCATCGGTACATTCACAAAACTCTCAGCTCGACGGCTGGGAGTTTTTGTATTTCAAGGCATCTGTTGACTCTACTCAAAGAACATTCGCGAAATTTGCCAATTCCTGCAGAACTTTTACCGCTGTGCCTGACAAGTACTCAGAAGTGGTCAAAGCCCCATCGCTAACGCCACTCCAACCAACACTCACAAGGAGAAAGCCCCATGGCTGTCATCAACGGTAACAACGGCAAAAACATTCTCGACGGTACTTTAGTCAACGACATCATCAATGGTTTCGGAGACGACGACATCCTCAACGGTCTGGCAGGCGACGACATCCTTAATGGCGGATCCGGTAATGACCTCCTCAGCGGCGGATCCGGTGCTGACACGATGAATGGCGGCGATGGTGACGATATCTACATCGTCGATAACGCTTTTGATGTCGTTAAAGAGAGTTTCGATGATGCTCTAGGTGGCACAGCTGACAAGGTTCATTCCTTTGTCTCCTACTCCATTGCACCCGGCACTTCTGGCAATCAAGGCTTTGGTATTGAAAATATCACCCTCTTCGGTACGGCCAATATCAACGCGACAGGTAACGCTAAAGCGAACCAGATCAAAGGCAATGCTGCCAACAATATTCTGTGGGGCGGCGATGGCAACGATACTCTGATGGGCAGCAAAGGTAACGACACTCTCTATGGCCAGCTAGGTGATGATACCCTCAACGGCGGTCTTGATGACGATACCCTCAACGGTGGGCAGGGCAGCGATACCTTAAATGGCGGTGGTGGCGACGATACCCTCAATGGTGGCTGGGGTGCCGATACCATGAACGGCGGTGATGGCAACGATATTTACATCGTCAATCACACGAACGATAGTGTTAAAGAGAGTTTTGACGACACTTTGGGCGGTACGGCAGACACGGTTCATGCCTATGTCACCTATTCCATTTCGCCTGGTACCTTCGGCAATCAAGGCTACGGCATCGAAAATATAAACTTGATGGGCACTGCCAACATCAACGCGACCGGCAATGCTAAAGCCAATCAGATCAAAGGCAATGCTGCCGACAATATTCTGTGGGGCGGCAATGGCGACGATACTTTGATGGGTAGCAAAGGGGACGATACGCTCTATGGTCAACTAGGCGATGATACCCTCTATGGTGGCCTGGATGATGATGTTCTCTTCGGCGGACAAGGGGATGACACCTTAAATGGCAGCGGGGGTAACGATACCCTCAACGGTGGATGGGGCAACGACACCCTCTACGGTGGCAACGGTGATGATACCCTCAACGGCGGACTCGGTGCCGATGATATGAACGGTGGCGATGGCAACGACACTTACATCGTTGACAATGTCGCTGATGTGGTCAAAGAAAGCTTCGATGATACGCTCGGCGGTACGGCAGACATGGTTGAAACCTATGTCACCTACTCAATCGCACCTGGCACTTCCGGCAATCAAGGCTACGGCATCGAAAACCTAAACTTGATGGGCACTGCCAACATCAACGCAACCGGCAACGCTAAAGCGAACCAAATCAAGGGCAATGCCGCCAACAATATTTTGTGGGGCGGCGACGGCAACGATACCTTGATGGGCAGCAAAGGTGACGATACGCTCTATGGTCAACTGGGCGATGATACCCTCTACGGCGGACTCGATAACGATGCCCTCTACGGTGGACTGGGTGCCGATGACTTGAATGGCGGCGGCGGCAATGACACCCTCGACGGTGGGCTGGGCGCTGACAACATGGACGGCGGCGATGGCGACGATACTTACATCGTTGATAACGTTGATGACGTTGTCATGGAAAGCTTTGATGACAATCTGGGTGGCGTTAGCGACACCGTGGAAGCTTCCGTCTCATACTCCATTGCCCCCGGAACCTTTGGCAATCAAGGCTATGGCATCGAAAACCTGACCCTGGTAGGCACGGCTGATATCAACGCCACAGGCAACGCCAAAGACAACGAAATCAGGGGGAACGCTGGCAATAACATCTTGGATGGTGGAGCTGGCGCTGACGATATGAACGGTGGCGATGGCAACGATACTTACATCGTCGACAACAGCGGTGATGTGGTGATGGAAAGCTTCGACGATGCTCTAGCGGGCACTGCTGATCGGGTCGAAGCGTCTGTCACCTACTCCATCGCGCCGGGGACCTCTGGCAACCAAGGCTTCGGCATCGAAGACCTGTATTTAACTGGCAGCGCTGATATTGATGCGACAGGGAACGCCAAAGCCAACAAAATCAAGGGCAACGCTGGCAACAACATCCTCTACGGCAATGACGGTAACGATACTTTGATGGGTAGCAAAGGGGACGACACGCTCTATGGTGGTTTGGGTGACGACACTCTGCGCGGTGGTAAGGGCGCTGACACCATGAACGGCGGTGACGGCAATGATACCTATATCGTCGATAATGTAGGCGACGTTGTGATGGAAAACTTCGATGATGCGATCGGAGGAACTGATGACAGGGTCGTCTCCTCCGTCACCTATTCTCTGTCACCCGGAACTCCTGGCAACCAAGGCTACGGCATCGAAAACCTGACCTTGAGCGGGCACGCCAACATCAACGGGATGGGTAACGCCAAAGGTAACAAAATCAAGGGCAACGCCGGTAGCAACATCCTTGAAGGTGGCATAGGCAACGACACGTTAATGGGTAGCAAAGGCGATGACACGCTCAAAGGGGGACTTGGTGACGACTTACTTAAGGGCGGTAAAGATAACGACACGCTTATCGGTGGTCTGGGTAACGACACGCTTGAGGGCAAAGATGGCGACGACATTCTGAATGGCGGTGCCCTGCAAACGGCAAGCGACGTTGACTATCTGACAGGTGGTAGCGGAGCAGATACCTTTGTCCTGCACAACAGCGGAGCGATCCATACCGGTCTGACAGTTATCACCGATTTCAACGCCTTTGAAGGAGATACTGTCGAGTTGCCTGGAAGCGGTGCCCCTGCATTCAATGGCCTCTTTGACTTCCAAGATGGCTTCTTTGGCGGCGTGTCGGGAGCCTATCTAGTGCAAACTACCCCTGCTGCCTTTGGCGATCAGGTCGCGTTCTTTGAATACAACGCTGCTGGCGGTGCTGGTAGTGAGGCTGCACTCGATACGCTGTTTAGCAATGCGAGTTCGCCCATCGTTTAATTATCTCAGCGCATAAGCCACACAAGTATCTGCATCTACTCATTGTTTTGAAAAAAGCTCGTCCTAGCTAATAGCTGAGGCGAGCTTTTCTAGCGATACTCAGTTCAATACAGCACATCTCTCTGTTCCCTATTCCCGTTCGGCTGAGCGCTCACGTCGAAGCCTATTCCCTACTCCCGATTCCCGATTCCCGATTCCCTATTCCCTATTCCCTGTTCCCTATTCCCTATTCCCTAATCCCTATTCCCTATTCCCTATTCCCTATTCACTGTACCCTATTCCCTGATCTCTAAAAATAAACGAGGTGTCACTGAACAAAAAGATCTTTCACCTAA
>JBHJHM010000041.1:0-12180 GCA_050330865.1 Leptolyngbyaceae cyanobacterium | reverse complement strand
CTTGGTCTTTTTTGATCATACGCGTTTTGTTGTGTTCTAGGGCCATGTTCGGGTCGAGTCGAATGGCTTCGCGATGGGCGGCTTCAGCAGCCTCGTATTGGCCTTGCTCTCGTAGTGAAACTCCCAGGTTGGAGTGGGCCAGGGCAAAGTTTGGGTCGAGTCGAATGGCTTCACGATGGGCAGCTTCGGCGGCCTCGTATTGGCCTTGTTCTCCCAGTATAAATCCCAGACTGGCGTGGGCAACCGCATCGTTTGGGTTAATCTGTAATACCTGCCGCCAGATGTCTGCAGCCTGTGTGTAGTCACCAGCGTCATAGGCAGCAATTCCTTGACGATAAAGATCTTCAACGCTCTGGGCTTGAACGATCGCAGGTGGAGCAATCGTAAGTGTCGTAACACTAAGGCCAATGGCAAGTAAGGAACGCATGAAAACTCCGGAAACTCATCCATATAGGATCGACTGACTGACAAAAACAGAACCTGATTGCCTGACGAAAGTTCTTCTTGTAGATGTTGCTAGAAGGAGCAGATGTTTATCAAAAAACTGATTCAAACCCTAAGCGACGGGCTTCCTCAAAAGCAGCCTCAGCTTCAGCGTCTCGTCCCTGAAGATGTAGCGATATTCCTAGACCAGCGTAGGCACTGGCATCGTTCGGGGCCAACCGAATGACTTCGCGAAAGGTAGCTTCGGCAGCCTCGTATCGGCCTTGCTCGGCCAGTACAACTCCTAGGTTGTCGTGAGCACCGGCAAAGTTCGGGTCGAGTCGAATCGATTCACGGTGAGCGGCTTCGGCAGCTTCATATTGACCTTGCTCGGCCAGTACAACTCCCAGGTTGTCGTGAGCACCAGCAAAGTTCGGGTCGAGTCGAATCGATTCACGGTGAGCGGCTTCGGCAGCTTCATATTGGCCTTGCCCTGCCAGGGCAACTCCCAGTTGGTAGTGGGCACTGGCAAGGTTCGGATTGATCTGTAGCACCTGCCGCCAGATGTCTACAGCCTGGGTGTAGTCACTAGCGTTATGGGCTGCAGTCCCTTGACGATACAGGTCATCGACACTTAAGGAACCCATAGAAGCTCTGGGAACTCATCTATCTGTATGATGAGACTCAAGCAAGTTGCTGACAATACCGAAAGCAGCAATTTTCCTTTACCGAAAAAATGGAAGAACGGGAGTGCATTCGCGTAGCAATGCACCTGTTGAAAGTAGAGAGAAAATCAGAAGCAAGAAAAGCTCAGCGCGCAAAAACATCCAGGCAGACATTCAGGGCAGCTCTGTCAGCCTCGGCGATCGCATCCATACGTATTTCATATCCACTCAAATCAAGCATTTCACCAGGCTGATACGTCCACTCAGCATCAGGAGTATAGGGTGGTAAGACGCGAGTTGCATCCACAATCGCATTGCCCTCGACAAAGCCTTTAAAGCAGGCAGTTCGAGAGGATGAAAGCGTATCTACTCCCACCACAATGCGTCCCCATTTCTGAAGGAATAGATAAGCGTTGTGGGTCAATTCAGTAGATGAAGGCTCCGAGTAATAATGCTCGCCGTCCGACAATTCAGAGAGCGATAAAGCAGAATCCTGCACTGGCTGAGGCATACCTATCAACAGCATTACAAATGAATACATCAAGAACTCAGCCATGCTTCAAGAAGCCTTCGCAAGAAAATATGTCAGGAAACCGTCCGAGCATCATACAACGGTGTTAGCAAAATGCCCACAGGCAACAAGACGAAATAGTCCCAAAACGGTGACTCACTCGCAGCCGAATACTTTCTCAAAGTAGGAAAAGTGGAATTCGTGTTCAGCATCCAGTATTCTGGCTTTACCCTCTTAGTGCCTGTCGCTAGTTTCCTTAGCGCTTATCCTTCGATATCAGAGCAGAATCCATCAATATTTGTCTATCTAATTTCGTTTGAAACTGAAGAAAAACAAAGCATTTTTACCTAGTTGTATATGCTGAGTTTTGTGTAGCAATAAAACCATTAAAAATCGTAAATTGTATTCAGTTTAACCACATTTAGGCTGAGAATCAGAGACAGTGACTGGCAGTTTGGTCAGCATTCATACGGATGTGTGGCTTGCTTGAGCTCGTTTCAGCGACCCCTGCTTATTCGTATCTATAGGCTATAAAGTATTGCAGTTTGGAGTTTGTTTTGGCTTAAAGCGATCGCGTTCTCTACATGCTTTTCATCAGACTTTATCGTAGAGAAAATTTGATTTCAGCGGTGCATATTGCGTTTAGTTAGTTCGATTCTGAGGAATTAATCTGCTTTCCTCAGCGTTTGAAAATGGCATTTACCAACGGTTTCGACTGTGAAATATTCCACATTTAAGCAGTGCGATCGCACACTTCGCGATCGCCTGGTTTTCATTGATTTGTCCCTGGATGACACGGCTAGTCTCGTCGCTGGAGTGACCCCTGGTTCGGAGGTCATTCTGCTTGACCCCCATGCGGACGGCATTCACCAAATCACGACGGTTCTCGCAGGCTATGCCAATGTTGCTAGCATCCATATTGTGTCGCATGGACAGCCTGGGACGCTGCAGCTTGGAAATACTCAGCTCACACTAGCCACCCAGGCTCACTATGCCCAGGCTCTACAATCCTGGCAGGACGCACTACGCCCTGACGCGGAGGTGCTGCTTTATGGGTGTGGCGTTGCGTCTGGCACCGTAGGCGCTGAATTTCTGGCGCAGCTACAGCAGCATATCGGCGTTGTGATCGCCGCTTCTAGCACTCGCGTCGGCAGTGCTCAGCAGGGCGGCAACTGGAGTTTGGATGTCACAACCGGGCAGGTGCGATCGCCCCTTGCGTTTGAGTCTGAGGTCATGGCTAGCTACGCCTTTACGCTAGCTCTACTGGAAGAAACCTTCAGCGGCAGTTTTCCGCCAGCAGGCTGGACGTCCTTCGATGGCGAGAGTGCGCTGGGCAGTGAAGACTGGTCGGTGGGCTCGCTCGGAGGCAACAGCGTTGCCTTTGTGTTTGGCGATGATGTTGAGGGTGGTTTAGCAGAGGATTGGCTAGTCACAACACTCGTGCAGCCCACTGCTGAGAACAGTACTCTCTCGTTCGATGCGCTGACGTTTTTAGGCGATGGGTCCACCGACTTTTCCATTCGGGTTTCAACCGACGAGCAGACCGATCAAACCAGCTATGAGACCGTTGCCACCTACACCTCAGACGATTTCACAGGCAGCTTCGAGACCTTTGAGGTAGATTTGAGCGCCTATGTTGACGAGTCGATTTATGTTGGCTTCGTCATGGCAAACGATGACGGCGACACCTGGGTACTCGATAATGTGAGCGGCCTGCCGTTGGCACCAGATGTTTTGGTTTCGGTTCCGGGTGAGCAGTTTGGCCTGAGCGAGGGCGGCACCGAGCAGACCCTCATTGTGGAGCTGTCCACGGCTCCTACCGAAGATGTGACCGTTAGTTTCACCTCCGACACGAGCGAAGTTTCAGCGGTTGAGCCACTGACCTTCACGCCCGAGAACTGGGAAACGCCCCAGCTCATCACGTTTACCGCCGTTCAAGATGGGCTAGATGAAGGGGAAGAAGCGACCACCATTGGCGTTGAGGTTAGCAGCACCGACCCGGCCTACGATGCGGTGGTAGCTGAGGATATTGAAGGCACCATCACGGATGCGGGCATTCCGTTTTTTGCCAGCTATCGCACGGTGGACGAAACCTTCGGCGATTTAGGGGCGCTAGCGGCTGAAAATCCCGAGCTCGCCTCCTGGATAGACATCGGCGACTCCTACGACAAACTGACGCCGGGGGGATCAGAGGGCGACGACATCTTTGCCCTCAAGCTCACCAACGAGGAATTCACCCCAGCAGATGGGAGTGAGAAGCCCGTTTTCTACATGCAGGCGGCGATTCATGCACGGGAATACACCACCACTGAGCTGGTGACGCGCTTTGCTGAAGAGCTGGTAGCGGGCTACGGCGTCGATCCAGATACCACGTGGCTGCTGGACTACAACGAAATTCACATCGTCCCCATCGTCAATCCCGACGGTCGTAGGATTGCTGAGCAGGGGTATCTGTGGCGCAAGAACACGAATCCCAATCCCCAGCCGGGTGACGAACCGGCCCCCTTCCCCACCTTCGGGGTGGACCTGAACCGCAACTATGGGTTTGAGTGGGCCAATGGGGTTGCGGCAGATGGGACGACAGGCATTGGCTCCACCGATGATCCGACGTCCAACAGCTATCACGGCACCGGTCCTTTCTCAGAACCCGAAAGTGCTGCCGTCAGCGAGTACGTATCCACCCTGTTTGAACCAAATGGACCTGAACTGCTCAACGATCCGACGCCTGAACTGGATCGGGTCTATGCACCGGTTCCCGATGATATTTCCGGCATCTATATCGACTATCACAGCTTTGCGGAAGCAATTCTCTACTCGTGGGGTTGGGCTGAGGGACTGATTGCGCCCAACGATGAAGAGCTGAGCAATCTGGCCCGGCGGTACGGCTTCTTTACTGGCGAAGTTGGTGAACCCTATGACTCGCTTCCCGCGCAGGTGTTTGGCGCTGTAGGCGGGGCTACGGACGACTGGGCCTACGCGACCTTTGGCATTCCAGGGTTTACGCTGGAAATTGGCACCAGCTTCTTCCAGCCGAGTGAGGATTTTGAAAATGAAATCCTACCCGACAACATTCCAGCAATGTATTACTCGGCCAAGGCGGCACGACGTCCCTATCAGACACCTTTTGGCCCCGAAGCCATTGAGGTGGATCTCGATCGCCCCCAAGTGACTGCTGGGACCGCTGTGGAGCTAGCGGCGATCGCTGACGATGCCCGCTATGCCGATAGTGACGCGATCGGCAATGGTGTAGACGAAACGCCACAGACGTTTCAAGACATCGCGGCAGGACGCTACTCGCTCAACGAACCCTCTTGGATACCGGGGGTTGAGTTATTCGCAATGACGGCTGCGGATGGCACCTTCGACAGTTCCACCGAAACCCTCACTGCCACGATTGATACCACTGGCTTAGACCCCGGACGCTACACCGTCTTCGTCGAGAGTCAGGATGCGGATGGCAATTGGGGTGTTCCTACCGCCGTCTTCCTTGATGTCGTAGCGGCTTCTGAGGATGCGACGGTTACGGAAGGTTCGGACGACGCTGAAACCCTACGAGGACGAGGCCAGTCTGATGTTATCTACGCCTTGGGGGGTAACGACACTGTCGCAGGCGGTGACGGCAACGATGTCCTCTTTGGCGAAGACGGCGATGACATATTGCGGGGCGATCGCAACAACAACAAACCTGATGGTACCGCAGGCGGCGACGACATCATCTACGGTGGCAATGGCAGCGATCGCATTGGCGGTAAATCTGGCGACGACTCGCTCTACGGCGATGCTGGGGATGACTTTATCTGGGGCGACGACGGGGATGACCTGCTCTGGGGTGGCACTGGGGATGATACCCTAACCGGCGATGACAATTCCGGTGGCAGCGGCAGCGATACCTTTGTCCTAGCCTTCGGCGATGGTACCGACACGATCACCGATTTTGAAGTCGGGACCGATCTAATCGGCCTGTTCGGCACGTTGAGTTTTGGTCAGCTATCAATTGCTCAAGATGAGCAAAATGCGCTGATTGAATTCGGCGACGAAACACTGGCTGTTCTGCTGGATGTTGCAGCGGATGCTTTAACCGAGACATCCTTTGTCCCAGCCTAGTCCCAAGCTTGCCGCCGTCCACGCTGGCGGCGGTATCCCTTAAAAGCTCTTGCATTGGAAAAAACCAATAGGCAATAACACCTGCTGCTAGCTCGGTAACAGGAGCAGAGAATTCACAGCACTGCCAGTCGAATTAGGCAAACCCTATTCCCTCCGGGAAGGCTACCCCACGGCTGAGCCCTTCGGCTTGAACGTTCGACTAAGCTCACGTCGAACCCCGTTCCCCGTTCCCCGTTCCCCGTTCCCCGTTCCCCGTTCCCTGTTCCCTGTTCCCTGTTCCCGTTCGGCCGAGGGCTCACGACGAAGCCTGTTCCCTGTCCCTAGCGCGCAGATCGATTGCCTTCATTGTGCTGATTACTCATCAGGGAGTCTATTATCGTGGCTGAAATTTTGTTGAATGAAGGATTTGATGCAGGTTTTCCGCCGACTGGTTGGACGGCATTTAATGGACCTAATGGATTGGGTCCCACAAGCGATTGGGGTGGCGGCACTGATACTGGATTCGGGAATCGAAGCGTTGCTTTTGTTTCGCCTGAAGATGTCGAAGGCGGCCTAGCTGAAGATTGGATTGTCACGCCCCTGCTCAGACCAAGCGCTACAAACAACACCTTTACCTACGATGCTAGGCAGGTTATTGAAGGCGATCAGGGCAGTATTTACACTGTTCGAGTGTCTACCGAAAGCCAGACCGACACAGAAACCTTCGAGATTATTGAGACTTTCACCGAAAGCGATTACGAGTTTGCCGAAGACGGTAGCGTCATCTACAACACGTTCGAAATTGACCTCAGCGCTTACGCGGATCAAGACATCTATGTGGCGCTAGTAATGGAGAACGATAATGGTGACTTCTTCGCGATCGATGATGTTGGCGGTGTGCCCTTTGCTCCCGATGTGCTGTTAACCGTATCGGGGGATGAGCTAGCGCTCAGTCGCGGAGGTACGGATGAAACGCTGCAAATAGCCTTGGCAACTCCACCCACGGAAGCCGTTACATTCAACTTCAGCACGGATACCAACGAAATTGCGGCGATCGAATCGGTCACTTTTACACCTGAAAACTGGGATCAGACCCAGATCTTGAATTTGGATCTCGCCAGCATTGGCGGTACGGGGGAACCAGAGACAACGTTTAACCTCAGCGTCGATATTGAAAGCGAAGACCCGAATTATGCTGCGATTAGTCTGGACGATGTGGAAGGACGCATTATCGATAGTGGCATTCCCGGCTTTTCTAGCTACCGCACTGTTGAGGAAACCTTTGACGATGCTGCGACCTTGGCTACTGAAAATCCTGATTTGGTGGAATGGTTCCCCATCGGCGAAAGCTACGACAAAGTTACTCCTGGCGGATCGGAAGGCTACGACATCAGCGTCCTCAAACTGACCAACCAGAACATTGATGTTGAAAAGCCTGCCATCTACATCGAAGGTGCCATCCATGCCCGTGAGTACACTACTGCTGAACTGGTAACACGCTTTGCCGAAGGGTTGGTCGCAGGCTACGGTGTTGACCCCGACGCCACCTGGTTACTGGACTATCACGAAATCCATATTGTCCCCATTGCTAACCCCGATGGCCGTAAATTTGCTGAGCAAGGCTATTCCTGGCGGCGTAACACCAACCCCAATCCACCCCCTGGCGCAGACCCTGCCGAATTTCCCAACTACGGTGTTGACCTCAACCGCAACTTCGATTTCAAGTGGAATGATGCTGAGGATATCCCGGGAGCCTTGCCGCCTTCGAGTGGCGATCCCTCCAGTAATGTCTACCGAGGCGAGTCGCCCGCTTCTGAACCAGAAACTCAAGTTATACAAAACTACGTACGGTCTATCTTTCCTGACCAGCGGGGAGCTGAGGATACCGATGCAGCACCGGAAGACACAACCGGTGTATTTCTCGATGTTCACAGCTTTGGCAATTTAGTGCTGCATCCTTGGGGCTGGACAGAGGCTGATTCCCCTAATGAGCCAGCACTACGCACCCTCGGTCGCAAATATGGCTATTACACAGGGCAAGGCCCAGACGAAGCGTACGACGTTGACGAGAGCTTGGGGCTCTATCCTACCGATGGGACTTCAGCCGACTGGGCCTACGGGGAACTCGGCATTGCCGGCTACATTCTTGAGCTAGGCGAGACCTTCTTCCAGCCCAGCGAAGATTTTGAGACGGCTATCTTTCCTGAAAACATCCCCGCGTTGAACTACATGGCGAAAGCCGCGCGCCGTCCTTATCAGACTCCAGCGGGGCCAGAAGCCATCGAGGTTGAGATCGATCTGCCTCAGATCGTTGAGGGCAAATCGGTGGTCCTCACAGCTTTGGCTGATGACACCCGCTTTGACGATGGTGTCATTGCTGAAGACGAGGTTGGCACTGTTAACGATTTACCCGAACCGAGCCAGGATGTCGTCGCTGGTCGCTATTCTGTCAACCAACCTTCCTGGATTGAGGGCGTCGAGCTGTTTGACATGAGCGCAGCTGATGGCGCGTTCGATAGTTCTACCGAAACCCTCACGGCCACGATTGATACCGCCGGATGGGAAGCGGGTCGCTATACCCTCTTTGTCGAAGGACAGGATGCCGATGGTAACTGGGGTGTTCCTACAGCAGTGTTTTTAGACGTGCTTGACGCTCCTGAGGGGGCCGCTATCACCGAGGGCTCCGATGACGCTGAAATACTAGCAGGTAGAAGCGTCTCCGAAATTATCTACGCCTTTGGCGGCGACGATACTGTGGCCGGACGTGGCAAGGATGATATCCTCTTCGGCGGTGATGGTGATGATGTTTTGCGGGGCGATACCAACTCAAGTCAGCCGGGTCGCCCCAATGGTGGCGATGATATTATCTACGGCGGCGCGGGCAGCGATCTCATCGGTGGCAAAGCGGGTGACGATACGCTCTATGGTGATGCGGGCGATGACCTGATTTGGGGTGACGACGGCGATGACCTGATTTGGGGCGGCGCAGGCAACGACACCCTAACCGGCGATAACAACTCTGGTGACACCGGCAGCGATACCTTTGTCCTTACCTATGAGTCTGGCACCGATACCATTACTGACTTCGAGGTTGGTACTGACTTTATTGGCCTCTTTGGCACGCTTAGCTTTGACCAGCTCACGATGGGAGAAGCGGCAGGGGATGCTTTTATTGCGTTCAACCGTCAGACGCTGGCAACGCTCCCGGGTGTGAGTGCTACTGACCTGACCGAATCATCCTTTGTTCCGGTTTAACGAGTAGAGTCATCTCAGAGTAAGTCTGGCCAATCAACCGTATTAAGGGGATGAAAAATAGCAGAAAGGGGATTAATTGCCCCTTTCTGCTTCCCAACTAATTCAAGCGGTTTCGCCGCATCTGTACAATACCTGCACCGATGGCTCCCAACAGCATCAGGGCAAAGGGCGAGGTCGGTTCAGGGATACTTTCGGGCGAATCGTCCGAGCGATCGCTCAAAGAACGGCTGGTCCCCCTTCCCGCTGTGCCTGCTGTGACAAACGACGATCGCGAACCACCCACGAACTGCCCGCCTACGAGCTCCAGAAACGAACGATACTGCTCGCTTCCCGTCCACCAGGAAATATCACCGAATGTACTCGTACTCGTTGTGCCTCCTGAAAGAACACCGGCAATCAAAAACTCGTTGTTACGATTGACCAGAAGTGGACCTCCACTGTCTCCCGGCCCTGTAGTCCCTTCGTTGGTGAGAGGGACCGGGCTGCTGCCGAAATTCGATAGGGTGTTGCTGGCAAAGGCACCACTATCAAAATCGGTAGAAAAAATATTCGAACTTCCGCCAACAATTCTTCCACCAACATCCGCTGCAGGACCGACCAAATCGATGGTATTCTGCGCTGCCCAGCGGCGACCATCGCGTGTAAATTGGTGTCCTGTGCTCCCGACTCCATTCAAACCGAAGCCAACTGTCGTGACGGTAGATCCCGACAGATTATTCGTATTTGAAAGGAGTCGTAGCGGTGTAATCGAGCCCGGTGCCGGATTTGATAATTCAAGCACAGCAACATCAGTTCCATCCAGAAGGCGATTGCTAGAATCGTCAAAAATACGCGTCACTGAAATCTCATCCAACACAGTATTAAATGAGTCGTCATCGCGAAACAGAACACTGACATTGCTCGGATTTGTGTTGAATATACAGTGTTGTGCCGTAAGTACATAAAACTGGCTAATCAGGGAGCCTGTGCACAAACCGCCTCCTACAGAAAGCTCTGTAACTGCCGTAAAAGGAGCTCCTAAATCACGGGCCGTCTGCACACCAGCTGTATTATTAATAACAATGGCCTGAGCCGACGACTGAATAATTGGAAAGGCTACGATACCTGCTAGACTGCGGAATACAAATCGACTTACGCGAGTCATATTGAATCCTCAGTTTTGGATTGCGCTAGGGGCTAGCGTAGCAATTAATTGAATTTTCCGCAATCCTCTAAATCCGTCGTATTCTCTCCTGTTTTCGTTAATTCATGCAGAGATTTATACGCTTCTTCAGTCATATCCCCTTCAGGGGAGTATCAATTTTAACTGCTTCACTGAAGGTAGCTCTGGTTCTCATAGTGTTAAAAATTGAAAACCAAAATATCAAATAATATTCTTGTCACCAACAGAGGTATATAGCAAAAATATAAAAGGCTTTGTAGGGCGTAATTAGTTCAGCATGTCGCTATATGAAAAGTTGATGCGTCGTGCCAAGCAATGGCGTATTCAATGGTGATTAGGTTTGGAATTCTCGTTGATATACAGCAATCTTTATACGCTTTTGCCATCTCAATCAATCCTGAAAGGTGCAAACTAGCTTGCTTTCATCAAGATGGATGTTGATGTCTACTCTGAACACGTAAAGGGGGCTCTGCAAATAGCACAACCAGGATCCAGAAATTGGCCCGGTGCGGGATTTTCATTGTTGGAGGTGCCGCCAAGTAGGCACGGACGATTCATATGACCTAGCTGCTGGCGAGTTCCTTGTCCTTTGCCAAGGTAATAGCAGCCTTGTCCGTCGGGCTAAAAGGATTCTGCATCAGTTTGACATCAACTCTATTGAGGGCGGTGCTGCTCAGTTAGGAAGTCGTAGGGCTGGTTAAAGAGCTTTTGTGTTTAGTAGAGACCTGCCCAGGCATCTAAGATAGCGAGCATACGCTTGTCACCCAGTGCGTCAATCCGGGTGACGGCATCGGTAAAGGATGTAAAGGGAGACTGCTTGCGAGCCTTCTCAATACTGGTAATGATTTTTGCAGAAGTTTTTTCTCCTGTAATGCCAGCCCTTGCTAGTTTTTGTAGCAGCTCTGCACTACTTGCAGTGTTGAAAATTTCAAGCGGCTCAATTTTCTGCGGGATTTGCTGTTGGAGAGCATTGATTTGTTGCTCCAGACGCTGGATGTCCCGTTGATGGGTCTGTTTTATTTCACGCAAGGATTCATCCAAGCGAGATTCCAAGTTGATCAGGCGTTGATCGGTACTTGATGATGTCACTGTGGGCTGAGTTGCTTGCCCAGCAGATGGCGGAACATCTATTGAGGCAGAGGATTGATGCAAGGTTTTGAACTGATCGATCGCGGCATCTTCACAGTCTTCTGGAATCACGAAGGCATTGACTGTTTCGGCAGCCCGGGGGTCCAGTTCCCTGGCTCTAACGGCTGCATAGTATTCGCGATCGCCTGCCAGCACATCATAGGAATCTACTCCGGTTTGCTTGAGCAATAGTGGTGAGAGCAATCCCCCTGCAGTCAGAATACTCTGGGCTAGCTTCTCAAGCTCTTTCACCTCAAAGTCTGATCGAGGCACCTTCGAGGTAATGCTCCTGACATCAACCATGTAGTACTCACCCATGTTTACGCCCCAATTTTCTGCATTACTTCGGAGGAAAGACTTCTGAACTCTTTAACAGAGTCCGAATCTCGGTCAAACTCGAATATAGATTTTGGGTCAGGAACCTCCAAATTACCCATCGTCAGGGTTTTGTTCACACAGTTGGAGAGAGCGACCCGCTCGTAGATGACGTTGTCTAGCACCGGAAAGCCATACCGCTGAGTCACGGTATCTCGCTGTCTCGGAAAAACGAATTCTAGATATTTGGAGTTTTTCAAAACCTTTGAGGGCAGAACACCCAAGACGTTGAGGGGATCTTTACCGATGCTGGAGCGTGTCTCGCCAACCTCACTGACAAAGTTTTTAACATTACTCAATCCCTGATTAGCAAAGGGTTTCATGTCAGAGGGGATGATCAGGTAGTCGGCGGCGATGAGAGCAATCTCAGCATAGAGGTCTCTGGAGGGAGGGGCATCGATAATGACGATGTCGTAATCGTCTTCAACCTGTTGGAGTTTAGGATCTGCGCAAAAATAACTTGAACTATTCCGATTGTTGAGAAGGCAATATCTGATAGTTCCACTCCCCATGAAAAGAGTCACGCTCAATCAGGATGGAATTAAACTGCTCCTGACTCACTTGAATACCTGTGGGAT
>JBHJHM010000040.1:0-90318 GCA_050330865.1 Leptolyngbyaceae cyanobacterium | reverse complement strand
GCTCTTTTCGATGGCTTTATGGACGGATTTTGTCGGTCCCTTGCTTGCCCTCAAGCCCCATAAACGTCTCTATTTTCAGCGCGGTTTCAATGCTCTATCCCTCATGCAGCAAGAGCTGTAGCTAGGTTGTCACCCTTTAAGTTTCAAGATATATGGTTTGGCTTTGAGATGCCGCAGCCGGAAATCTGGCTATCGCCAGTTAGACGTGTCTATCGGGACTCTGCTCCTACTTTCGATTGTGGCACTTTAAAACCAGCTAGCTTCTCTTGGACAAGGGGAGGAACCGGCGTCCTGAGGGACTTTCGTGAGGAGCAAAACCCGAATTTTCCTAAACCTCTCATTCCTTAAGGCTAGATGCCGCAAGCGATGAGGTGTCGTCCGGTGCCAAATTCCAGATCTGAATCTGGATGCGGTTTAATTAGCGATCGCTCACCACAAAGCGAGACAAATTCACAAACCGTTCCATCAACAACATCAGAATGGCGGTGACGAATACCAGGACGCCCGCGATCGACGCCGCTCGCACATCCAGATTATTTTGCACCAACGTCCACATCCGCACCGGCAGCACCTGAGTCCGCGCATCCGACACAAATAGGGAAACTGTGATGTTGTCAAAGGAGGTCAAAAACGTGATAAAGCTACCAGCAATCACGCCTTGCCGTGCCAAGGGGAACGTGATGTGGCGAAAGGTATACCAGGACCCCGCGCCCAAACTCGCTGAGGCATCCCGAAACGACGAACTCATCTGACTGAGGCTCACCAAAATCGTCCGCACCAGGTAGGGCACCCCGACAACGATGTGGGAAATGATCAGCGTCGTCACCGACACCCGCCAACCAATGAAGTTAAAAAAGACCAGCAACGCCAAACCCACAGAGAGAGCAGGCATGGCCAAAGGAGACATGAACAGAGCTTCGAGGGATTGCGTCAAGGGTGTGCGTCGCTCACTGAGCACTAAAGCCGCGGCAAACCCCAAGGCAATACAGGTCAACGTCGTCACCGTGGCTACCCAGAGGCTATTCCAGGCCGCCGCCCAAAGCTCCGGCAATTCGCGCAAGGCAATGTACCACTTGATCGATAGACCATCAGGCGGGAACTGTAGGGTCTCCCCCGAGGAGAAAGACGCAATCAAAATGATGATGGTCGGCGCGGTGAGCAACAGCAGAGCGGTGTAAGCTCCCAAACGCAGCGCTGCATTGAAGGTGACACGACTCCAGTCCGTTGCCGACTTTTGGGGCGATCGCGCTGTGGGAGAAAGGGTAGGATTGGCCATCGCAAATACCTCAGAGACTGCACACATCGAAAACTGTGGGAGCGGCTGAACTGCCAGCGGCTTACGTGTGCGTATAGGAACGGGTCAAGCGTCCTAGGGAACTGAGCAAGACCACAACCAATAACACCGTCACCAGCAACACAGTGGAAATGGTGGCCGCAAAGGGAAAATCAAACAAAGAAATCGCCTGCTGGTAGATATACATGGGCATAAACATAATGCGTCCGCCCCCAATCACCGATGGGGTAATAAAGGAACTGACCGATGCCGAAAAGACCAATAAGGATCCCGAAATAATCCCCGGCAACGTCAATGGCAAGGTGATGCGCCAGAAGGTGCGCCATGAGGTCCCACCTAGGCTGGCAGAGGCCGACTCTAGATTTGGATCGAGCCGCGCCATCGAAGCAATCAGTGGCAAAATCATCAGTGGCATCTGAATCTGAGACAGGGCTGCCACCACACCCATATGGGTCGATAACAGCCGCAGCGGCTCCTCAATGAGGGACAAGCTGAGCAAAGTAGAATTAATCACCCCTTGCCGCCCCAAAATGACAATCCAGGCAAAGGTGCGCACGACGGCACTGGTCAGCAGGGGCAGCACAATCAAGAAGGTCAAAATGCTACGCCAGTTGCCAGGGCGCGTGCGGCTGTGCAACAGCGCCAGGGGATAGCCTAACAGGAGACAAACCAGGGTGGTCTTTAGCCCCAGCCATACCGTTTCCCACAACACTTTTAGGTTGAAACCATCGCCAAAAAATTTGACATATTGACTGGGATTCAAACCCGCTCCCTCCCCACCGGGCGAAAGGCTAGTAATGACCATCAGCACAATCGGTGCTAGATAAAAAGCCACTAGAAAAAGCGTGAGGGGGAGGACTAAAGCCCAGCCTTTTCCGGCTTTGAGGAGCGCTTTGGCAGACATCACTAGACGGTGACCTCACGATTGAAACGTTCAATCCACTCAGCACGGTTGAGGTTGATGGTATCCCAATCCAAGTACATCAACTCGGCAATGAAGTCTTGAGGATTGCTGGAAAACAGCTCCTCAAACGGACCCGACAACTGTACCGCGCTGTTGGTGGGGCCAAAGAAGTAGGGCGGTGCGGCCAGCGTATTTTGAGCCTCCTCACTGATGACCGTGTCGATGTAAGCGGCAGCCGCCTCTACAGAGGCTTGGGGATTTTTGACAATGCTCATGGTGGCGCGGATGCCGATGGAACCGCCCTCGGGGACGGCCCAACCCATGTTTAAGCCAGCATCCCGCATGGCCAGAATGTCATTGAGATACAGGGGAGCAATGTCCACTTCGCCTTGCTGCAGCAGCGTCGCTAAAGCACCCGGACTGGGGGCAACCGCTGCTACATCCGGCAGGAGTTCCTGAATTTTCTCGAAGGCGACTTCAATATCGGCTTCACTGCCGCCAAAGCGCTTGGCCACTTCCACCATGAAGGCGGTGCCCAAGGAACTGTTCATCGTGACGAGTCCCACCCGGCCAGCATTTTCGGGATTCCACAACTCTTCCCAGGCGGCAGGTGCCGACTCATATTTGTCGGCATTGTAGCCAATGCCAATGGCCGTTACCGCTACTGTTGGCCCCCAGCCTTCTTCGCCCCCCTGGAAGTCGGGGAATAGTTTGGCAAAGCTGGGGCTGAGTTCTGCCGGAAAGGGTTGCAGAATTTCTTCGCGCGGCGCAGCCCGGAAAGGACCTTCATCCAACAGACACACGTCAAAGGGGGGATTGTCGGGCGCGGCGACGAGCTGGGCCACTTGGTCGTTGGCCAGGAGGGGAACAATGGTGGCATCCACATCTTTGCTCGCCTTAACTTGGCTAGCGACAACTTCTCGATGGGCTTCTTCCCAGGCTCCGGGATAGGCAACTGCAATAACAGAACCCCCGACAGCAGCGCCACCGGCCTCTTCAGTAGCTGCGGATTCTTCTCCTTCAGGCGCTGTGGCTTGGGGCTGGCCACAGGCTTTGAGCAATAGGCTGCTACCCACAAATAATCCTGTCCCTAAGACAGAGCGGCGGGTTATCCGACTGATTCGACGATTCACCATGACATGAACTCTCCTAACGCAGGGTTAAAAACGATCGCTACTGGAAGGAAGCAATTCCTTCAGAAAAGACAGAAAACAGAATCAGCCAGTCTATGCACCAGCCAAATTATCAATCGGGAAAATGGCACAAGCCTCTGTGGCAGCTAAGGTTAAATACAAGGTCTCCCCGGTTGGCAGGGCGGCGACCCCCATACCCCGGGGTTGTGTCACTTTGATCCGCAAACCGTTAGCGGTGCGGACTTCGTAGATGGTACTGGCGCCAAGCGGCAAGCAAATCTCAACCTCAACCGCGATCGCCCCGGCACTGGGACTAGGGCTTAACCGCAGATTCTCAGGGCGGATGGCCACCTGCACCGGGGATTGCAGCGGCAAATTAGGGGCGATCGCCAAGTCTATCTGCGTTCCGTCTTTTAGGGCGACGACACATCCACGACTATCCTGTTGCACTAACGTGCCTGGAATCAGGTTAGTGGTACCCACAAACTGACTGACAAACAGGGTCGCTGGGCGATCGTAAATCGTCGTTGGCGTATCAAACTGCTGCACAATGCCCTGCGATATCACGGCAATGCGATCCGCCATACTCAAGGCTTCTTCCTGATCGTGGGTGACAAAGATGGTCGTGATGCCCTGCTCGGTCAACAGTCGCTTCACTTCAATCTGCATGTCCAGCCGCAAATTTTTGTCGAGCGCACTAAACGGCTCATCCAGCAGCAAAATCTGCGGCTCTACGGCGAGGGCTCTGGCCAAAGCAATGCGCTGTTGTTGGCCCCCAGAAAGTTCACTGGGATAACGGTTACCCATTTGCTGAAGCTGTACAAGCTCCAGCATGTCTTGAACGCGCGATCGCACTTTGCTGGCAGGCGCTTTTTGGGCACGCAACCCATAGGCAATGTTGTCAAACACCGTCATATGGGGAAACAAGGCATAATTCTGAAACACAATGCCGACATTACGCTGGTGCGTAGGAATATGCTCGACCTGCTGCCCGTCGATACAGATGTGACCAACTGTTGGTGTCAGAAACCCTGCCACCAACCGGAGAAGCGTCGTTTTTCCGCACCCGCTGGGTCCCAACAATGCCACAAACTCACCCGGTTCCACCTGCAGGTGGATTTGGTTCAACACAGTAACCTCGCCAAATCGGTGGGTCACCCCTTCGATATCTAATCCATGTCCCGATTGGACTGAGGACGAACCCGAAGACGAAAAACTCTTAGGGGTAGACAGCATAGTGGAAGACTGAGCCATAGACCAAACCCTAGCAGCAGTGGGAGTTTGCGAGATTATGCGTACTGTATACAGTCCCAAAGCGCAAAACCGTGCGTCAAGATACGCTTTTGCTAGGAAAGATCCAAAAAGCTTTAGATTTGAATCAATAGAATTGGCTAAGACTTACACATTGATAAGCGCAGAAATTTGACTGTGTGCGGTTTCTCTCTAAGGCCCGGACTCCGGTTCTGCCGGTGCGCCTGTGGTCGCTAATCAAAATAGCTTGGATGTGAGAGTCGCGTTGATGGCGATTGGGGAACGATCTGTTGGACTCTCTCGGTTAGTCGTGCGTTAGCGAGTCTGTTAATGCGGACAATCTAACCCTTGTAGGGTGCGCCAGTGGCGGGCGATCGCATCCCGCCGCGCCACCCAAACTTGATCATATTTCCGAATATGCTCTAGAAACCTTTGGAGTGCCCAAATCCGCCCAGGACGGCCAATGATGCGGGGATGGAGGCCCACAGTCATCATGCGCGGAGTGCGATCGCCCTCCTGATAGAGCCAGTCAAAGCTGTCGATCAGATAGGTGGCAAAATCTTGAGCCAGCCGAAACGTTTCAGCGTCAGTAAATCGCATGTCGTTCGTGTCGAAGCTATAGGGCAACACAATATGGGACTGCCCGGCCACCTGAACAACATAGGGTAATTCGTCGTTGTAGGCATCCGAATCATACAAAAACCCGCCATGTTCTATCAGCAACCGTCTGGTATGGGGTGTGCTGGGAGATTTGGTGTGCCAGCCGACCGGCGTCACGCCCGAGGCTTGTTGAATTGCCTTAACCGCTTTCGCGATCGTTTCCCGCTCTTCGTCTTCCGTCATATACACCAATGACTCCCAACGGTAGCCATGGCAGCACAGTTCATGTCCGCGCTTCACGGGTTCCTGAGCCATCCAGGGGGAAATTTCCACAGCGCGACCACAAACATTCATGGTGGCTTTGACCTCGTAACGGTCAAATAAGTCGAGCACGCGCCAGAACCCGACTCGCGCTCCATACTCAAAGTGCGATTCCATCGCCAGGTCAGGCACCCCTTTGGTCTCTAAAACAATTTCATAGACTGACTCGTTGCGATCATCCCCTGCAGAAATCGCTAATTCTGCCCCTTCCTCCAAATTCAGAACGAACGAAATTGCCACTCGGGCATCGTCGGGCCATTGAGCATGGGGCGGATTTGGCCCATAGCCCCAAAAATCGCGGGAATACCGTGCAGACATACGCGATCACCTGATGCAAATCAGCTAACTAGAGAGTCGTAGTGATATAGCAATCTGCAGTTTGGTTAGGACAGCCCAGATCGCTAAAATTCCTGCGTGACAAGGCTTTCATTTCCGAACTCCGAACTCCGCATTCCGAATTCTGCTATATCCGTGTGGGTTCACTGGAGTCAAGACATTGACCGGGCATTGCCACCCGGTTGCCAAATGATGACTCAGGGCAAATTCATAGCTTGAAAATGATCGCCATAGCCACGAATCACTTTTTTCTCCGGCGATCGATAGGTCAGTTGTTTACTGGTGAGCTTGCCCAGACTCACGAGTGACTCGGCCATCTTCACCGCCGCTGCCACCGAGTCGATAACGGGTATCCCTAACCGCTCTTCTAGTTGCTTCTCCAAACCGCTCATACCGGCACAGCCCAAACAAATGGCTTCCGCACCATCTTGCTCAATGGCGAGTTGGCTAGCGGCGGCCAGCACTTCGACCGTGTTGGCGTGATCGCTTTCCGTATCCAGCACCGAGAGCGATGTCGTCCGCACGGAGGCACAGCGATCAGTCATGCCCGCTTTATGCACCGTCTTTTCCACCATGTCGCGGGCCCGGTGCAGCGTCGTGACCACACTCCACTTGGCGGCCAGCATGTTCGCCACGTAAAGACTGGCTTCGGCAATACCGACAACGGGTTTGGCGGTGATTTCCCGCGCGGCCTCAATGCCCGGATCCCCCCAGCACGCCAAGATAAAGGCGTCCGAGTCCGGGTCCAAGATGATCTGTTCCAAGATACCGGGAATCGCTAAATACTCATCGTAGAAGCCCTCGATCGAAATCGGCCCCACGTTGGGCGTGACGGTAATGATTTCGGTATGAGGGAACTTAGCGGCTTGAGCTGAAGCATCAATGTTCTGGGTCATGGGCTCACAGGTGTTGCCGTTGATGACCTTGATCCGGCAGAGGGGCTCAACGGTCATAGGATTCTCGCTGATATCACAGAGTTTTAAGGGACACCTGCCCAACTTAATCGAGCGGTTGGATACGAACTGTAGGGGATTAACATAAAGACAGTTGCGCGATCGCAAGTTTCTCAAAATGGTGCAAGCCCAAACTCAGCTGAAAACATTTGAAGACTTTCTCCATTACACCGACGGCACAGACGCCTACTACGAACTCACTAACGGCGACCTAGTTGAGATGCCTCCTGAATCTGATGACAACCTTTATCGAGCCATGCAGTTGTATGAAGCTCTAAAGGCTTTAGTTGGCATGCGACAGATTCGGTTACAAGGATTAGCTCTCGCTGTACCAGGGCAGCCTAAGAACCGTTATCCAGACCTGACTGTGCTGCGACCAGAACATGTAGAACAAATGCGGGAACTTGGTCAGGCCGCCATCGCGCTGGACATGGCTCCCCCCTTGCTGGTGGTGGAGGTGGTTAGTCCCGGTGCAGAGAATCACCGCCGCGACTATTTTGAAAAGCGCAATCAATACGAATGGCGAGGCATTCCGGAGTATTGGATTATTGACCCGATATTGGCACAAGTGACAGTGCTGAGCTTGACGAAAGCGGGCTACGAGGAAGCTGTTTTCACCGGAGATGCAGTCGTTCAGTCACCGACCTTTCCAGTTTTTGCGGTGAGCGCGGCTGAGGTGCTGGTGGTGAGTTGAGAGAAAACCGCAGTTTCTCTGAGCAAGCGGGGAGGTGACCAAGTAGTTTGACACAAGATACGGATTTGGGGGGCGCTATTTCGCCAGCTTTTTGCGTAAAACGATCGTGGCCGCTTCATCAATCGTCAGGCTAGCGGCATCAATCACCACGCCGTAGTCCCGCTGCGCCGATTCAAGGCTGACAAATTCATCCAGCACATCCTCCAATACCAATGCCGGATCACGCTCCAGGGGATTGCCGTAGCCGCCCCCACAGGGGCTCACTGTCCGCAACGTATCGCCCAGTTTGGTCTTGCGACAGGGAAATTTGGAGGGTAAATCTTCCTCAGTCTCGTCATAGGGATTGAGCACTTGGACGGCACCGGGAGTCCCGTCTTTACCGTCGAAGATGCCCCAAGGAGCGTACTTATTTCCTTCTCCTTCCAACGACATTTGCCCGGGTGAGAGGAACTGAATATCGCGAATAGAGCCCAGGCCGCCCCGATACTTGCCCGCACCGCTGGCGTCTTCAATCAATTCGTAGCGGGTGACTCGCAGGGGCAGGTGGGCCTCAATATCTTCGATCGGGTTGTTGCGCGTATTGGCGTAGAGGGTATCGACCCCATCCATGCCGTCTTTGCCATAACGACCGCCATAGCTGCCCTCGGTGATATCCATATAGACCCAATAGTCTTCGTCTAGCGCCCCGCTGTAGGAAGTGACTTTGATATTGCCAATGCCGCCGCTCACGTTTTGGGGGGCAACTTGGGTCAGGGCTTTCATCAGCGTGTCGGCCACGATGTTGCCAGGACAGCAGCGGGCGATCACCGGAGCCGGATAAATCGGGTTAGCCAGACAGCCCTTGGGGGCAACGATATGAACCGGGCGGGTGAGGCCCGAGTTTTGCGGTACATACTCCATCAGGGCTGTGTCAAGCAGGACCGATCGCAATGTCACGAAAATAGCGATGTCTACCGTGCCGATGAAGGGCATGTTGATGGGGCGATCGTCCACCTGAGGCGCCGTCCCCGTCAGGTCAATGGTCATATCGCTACCGTCGATGGTGACCGTGACGGCAATTTTCAAGTCTTTTTTGCCTGGGTCAGGATCGTCGAGGAAGCCATCAATGAACCCTTCGGCGGTATATGTCCCATCTGGCAAGCGCTCAATCGCCTGCCGCATCATCCGTTCGGAATAGTGCATCAATTCATCGCTGGCCGCTAGAACAGTATCCAAGCCGTACTGTTCCATCAGTTCCAGAAAGCGCTGTTCCCCAACGCGACAGGCCGCCACCTGTGCTTCGATATCGCCCACAACAACGTTGGCACTGCGGATGTTTTGCCGGAGCATCCGCCACACTTGCCGATTTTGCACGCCTTTTTCGTAGAGCTTGACGGCTTTAAATTGCAGTCCCTCGGCAAAGGCGTCTACCGCATCCACGATGCCACAGCTACCGGGAGAGGAGGAGCCGATGTCTAAATGGTGAGCGGTGGTAAAGGAGTAGCCAATCAGGTCTTCGCCCTTAAAAATGGGGATACCAATGCCAATATCGGGACCATGGGAGGCCCCATAGTAAGGATGGTTATGGAGAATCACATCACCGGGATAGAATTCTTCCCCATCTTCTGCCATCGCCTTGAGGACGCCGCGCATGTAGCCCGGAATCGGGCCGAGTTGCAAGGGCGTGCTGTAGGCGCATTCTGCCAGTTGCTGACAGTTGGCGTCTAAAATAGCCGCCCCAAAATCCTCAGATTCTCGAATAATGCTGGAGTAGGACATGCGCGCTAGCTTGTGGCCCATTTCGAGGGCAATGCCGTTTAGGGCTCCCGCGACAACTTGGGCCGTTACCGGATCAATTTTGGGCAACTGTAGAGGCTGGGGCAGGGAAACTGTCATGGCAAGTTTGGCTGGGAAAACGCTCCTTATTTATACGGGTATGCAGTTCTCAAGGTCGTAGCTTGCACTACGGCAGAAAGGGAAAGGTGATGGGGTCGGAGAACGATTTGGAGGAGCGAACTGAAGGCAGCGTATACCGGCGTCATAGCACTTGCCCTACTTGAATAGCTGCTAACAAATGAGGGCTAGCGTATTCCGCTTCAATTAAATCAATTGAAAAATCAGGGTCAATGTCCAGCAGTGCTGCGAGGGCTTTGAGATAGTCTGCTGCGGGCAGCCCCCACACCGCCAAGTCAATATCCGATCGCCCATGCACTTTTTCCGGTGTCAGCATCGAACCAAACAGCACCACTTTATTTGCTGACCACGTGTCCTTTAGGATGCGAGCAGCCACGTTAGCCACCTCTCGCCCCCGTTGACATCGGGTTAATTGCTGTTGCCGCCGTTGCTCAGCCCGACGCCTGGCGCTAGCCCGATACTGCGCCATCTGTTCAGAACTAGGATAAGGAGCGTTCGACGGTGACATCAAGTCCGTGCCTGGGCAAGTCATCTGGCTCTATTGTAGAGAGGACTGGGCGATCGCCCCACTGAATCCAGTTCACGTTTACGGTGACGAACGATGACCCAGAGTTTGCGATCGTTTCTCCCATCAACCGTGCTTTTGTCGAATAGATGCTGTGAAAGTTTGATGTCTCCGGGGGCAGCGAGCACCAGGGACCGCCGGGTGGCCCTATTGCAGTGATTAGCCAGCGTCGAGGGGCTCAATCATTCAGTCACTGAGTCCGGATCAACACCTAATTCTCGGAGTTTGGCAGCCAACTTCTCATTCCGCTGACGTTCTTCATCGGCGAGCAATGTCGCCGCTTCTTCAGGGGTGGGAATCAGTTCACCGTCTGCGGTAAAGAATCGCAGTTGACGATTATGGACGCCTAAAAAGAGTTGGAGTTGTTGACTCCACAGCCGTCCCTGTTCGTTCGGTTCGAGGGCTTGATAGATGCCGTCTACGAGGTGGAACCCCTGAAACTCCAAACTTTCAGGATCGAACCAGAAATAGTCAGGGGTACGAAAGGTGTCTTGATAGAGCGTTTTCTTCGGGCCGCGGTCATTGCTTGCGGTTGACGACGACAGCAGTTCCACAATTAGGTTGGGGTATTTGCCGCCTTCTTCCCAAATCATCCAACTTTTGCGCGGTTTCGGGTCAGTTCTCAGCACTACAAAGAAATCAGGGCCTCTAAAATCGCGGTTCTTTAAACGCTGGGCATTGTAATAAACCGTCAGGTTGCCGGAAATGTAGACATCCTGACGATGCTGCCAAAACTGTCGCAAAATCCGAATCAGCAGATCAATTTGGTCGCGATGAAAATCAGATTCCAAGGGCGGTTCGTCACTGTAAAGATCGCCGGGCGGAAAAACGATATCTTCAGGAACCGCATCCGGATCTGCACTGGAGGCGATGAGATTGGGAGCAACCATAGGCGAAACCGTGTGCTCGATAGGTTTAGTGTAGCCAGAAATGAGCGAGGTTCCTTAAACCGCTGTGGCGATCGCCTGCCGTTGATCCGTTGAGGATGCGGTGGCTAGACGAATCACCAGATTACCGTTCGCTTCCACGGTCGTGTGGCTGTGGGGCGGCAGCAAAACGGTGGAATCTTTTTGGAAGATCACGGCGGGGCCTTCAATTTCACCGCCGCTGGGCAGGCGATCGCGCTCAAAAAAGTTGGTGGAATATTTCTCCAGTTGACCGTTCACTCGGAAATAGGTGACCGCCGTTTTCAGCCACGCATCTTTGACATTGCCTTCAGCGGGCACCGGCAGACCGGCGAGCTTGGGCATCGGGCCGGTGCCCGTCACCCGCAGGGTCACCAACTCTACGGGATTTTCAGGGAAGGCGTGACCGTATTCAGCGGTGTGCAGGTCATGGAACTGTTGCCACACGCTTTGTAGAGCGTCTTCATCCAGTTCGCCGTTGGGCACGATCGCCCGCAACTCGTACCCCTGCCCCACATAGCGGCAGTCCGCAAACCGCTGCAGCGTCATCTGGTCTGGGGTGAAACCGTCCGCCTGAAGCTGGGCGATGACCTGATCTTCCAGCGCCTGCAAATCGGCGTTGAGCTTGTCCAGATGGGGGTCGGTGCTGAGGGTAAATTCGTTTTGAATCAGGTCATGTTTGAGGTCAGTGGTGAGCAGGCCCATAGCGGAGGTGATGCCGGGATAGCGGGGCACGATGACCTCGGGGATGCCCAGCGATCGCGCCACTTCCGCCGCGTGGAGCGGCCCGGCTCCCCCTTGTGCCACTAAAGCAAACTGACGCGGATCTTGACCTTTTTGGATGGTGCGGGAGCGGATGGCGTTCGCCATGTTGTTGTTGACGATAGTGAGAATGCCCGCAGCGGTTTCGTACAGATCCAAACCGACGCGATCGGCCAGGGCTTGCACCGCAGCGAAGGCTTGGTCGGGATAGATCATCATTTCGCCGCCGAGGAAATGTTCGGGGTCGAGGCGATTCAGCACGACGTTGGCATCGGTCACAGTGACTTCCGTGCCGCCTTTGTCGTAACAAACGGGACCCGGTTCGGCGCCGGCACTGCGCGGCCCGACCCGAAACGCGCCGCCGTCATCCACATAGGCGATGCTGCCGCCCCCGGCGCCGATGGTATGCACATCAATCATCGGCACCATGACGGGATACCCCGCAATCCAGGTGTCGCGGGCAGTGGCTTCGGCAAAGCCCCGCTCGGTCACAATCCCGATGTCGGTGCTGGTACCCCCCATATCAAAGGTAATGAGGCGATCGCGCTTTGACTGTTCGCCCGCTGCTGCCCCCCCGAGCACCCCGGCGGCGAGCCCTGACAGCAGCAGTGTTACGGGTTGTTCACCGGCCACTTCGGCAGTGGCTACGCCGCCGTTGGAGCGCATAATGTGGAGTTCGCCCCGCACGGCTTGTTCCTTGAGACGGCGGCTGAGGTTTTGGATGTAGCGCTTCACCTTGGGGCCGACGAAGGCGTTGATGCAGGTGGTAGTGAACCGCTCAAACTCGCGGAACTGGGGAAAGATGCTGGCACTGGTGGTGATAAAGGCATCAGGGAAAAGTTCCTGGGCCAGTTCGGCGACGCGGTCTTCGTGGCGGGAGTCGAAGTAAGAGTTGAGGAAGCAGATCGCGACCGACTCCACGCCAGCCGCTTTGAGTTCCAGAATGGCGGTGCGGGCAGCGTCTTCATCCAAGGGAGTCAGCACTTCACCCCGTGGATCGAGCCGTTCGGGGACGACTTTGCGATCGCGCCGCTTCACCAAAGGGCGCGCCTGCCAGGGAATGTCTTGCATGATGGAGTAATGCTGGGGGCGCTGGTGACGACCAATGTGAACAATGTCGCGATAGCCCTCGGTGGTGATCATGCCGGTGCGGGCCCCGTCGTGGGTGAGCAGGGTGTTGGTAGCGATCGTGGTGCCGTGGAGCACATGCTCAATGTCGCCGTAGTCAGATTGGGCCATGGCACACAGGGTTTGGATGCCCTGCATCATGCCGATGGAGGGATCGTCAACAGTGGTGGGAACTTTGTGAATCCAGGTCTGCTGTTGGGCCACATCGGCCAAGATCAGGTCGGTAAACGTGCCGCCAATGTCTACGCCGATGAGTTTCATGTCCGCTCTCCTTACATGCCAATGCTGCCTCGGATTCTAGGGAGGGACGGTGTGGGCAAAATGTTCAGGCTGCACGTTTGGGGCGATCGGTGTTTTACGTTGATGCCACGACTTGACGATCAACCGCAAGATGGGCTGAGTGGGCTTGCATTTCATCCCACATCCCCAGAGTTAACTATCAGATCTGCGATAACTGCGAGGGTAGTGATCTGCAAGTAGTGGTAGGCACGATAGTACATATCTGTGCCGAAATGGTGTGAGGCGTGATCAAAAACCGAGCAGTTTAAGGAAATTGAAGATGCCTGTAACCGGCGAAAGCACGGTTCCGACGATTCTGGAAAAGTCAGATAAGCCTGAGCTATCGACAACAATTGTGTCGTTGGCCCTTAAGGGTGGATTGAACGTGTCGTCGGCCCCTTGGGCAAAATCAATGTCAACGGTGCGCTGCGAAACGGTGCCGTTCTGGTTGAGGCGAATGAGTTCAACCGATGCCTGATTGGCGTCATTATTAAAGCCACCCGCTGCCAGTAGGGCTTGATTGAGGGGTGTGTTGGGAGGTACGAGAACAGCTCCAGGACTGTTGACTTCACCGACAACGTTGACCACAATTTCGTCGAGAGAAAAACTAGCTGACGCCAGCGTTTGCGCTTCAGCCGGATTGACAGGTTCTATAGCTGTGGGCAAATAAACCGTGTCACCATCCTGCAGCTGTAAATCTTGGGTGATATCGCCTGTCGTCAGTAACGTCCAAAGATCAGCATTTCTGGATTCTTGTTCGCTGAGTTCAGATGATTGTGATGAATACACCTCGATCGCCCGAATATTGGCTGATTGCGTAATGCCGCCTGCCATCTGAATCACTTCAGTAACTGTGACCGTGCTGGGATCAACCTCCGGTGGAATGGTGTACACGCCAGGGCGACTGACTTCACCCGCGATCGCAATTTGGATGGGGCGAGCCGCAATCAGTTCTACTGAAATGGCTGGAGCCTGAATAAACTGCCGGTAGCGCTCGGTCAGAGACTCACTGGCCTGCGCCAGCGTCAATCCCCGCATGGGTACAGAGCCAATCAACGGCATACTGAGGGTGCCATCGGTGAGGATCTGATATTCACGGCTGTAGTCAGGCACATTGAAGACTTCCACATAGATGCGATCGCCCGCATCCAAAATGTATCGGTCAGCAGTTGGTTCGGCAGGAGGTATTGCAGGTTCATTGGCCCTAGATTCATCAGTCGGTAACGCGGGCAATTGTCGCAACGGCAGTGGGGAGAACTCCTCGGCACTGACAGGAGTTGCCAGTAGTGGGAATACCGCTAGCGATAGGGTGACGGGTAGTAAACCAGCGTGAAGTTTTCTATGTCGCAGGGGTGAGTACAATCTTTTCATGGTTCCAACGCATCTATGAGGGCGTGATAAGCAGGTTTGGGTTGATAGGTTTCGTCAAAAAGGAGGGGGGCATCCGGGCGTTCAAAGAAGTGCGGCACCCAAGAGTGGCGATCGCTCACGCCCCAAGTCGTGATGCCGGTGCAGTCTGCTGCTGCCAAGCAAACTTCCAGCATGTCTTGATAAACGGCAGCTTGGGCTTGTAACCGCTGGTCTTCGGGGCGATCGTCGCCGTAAATCTGGACATCCATCTCGGTCATGCGAACGGAGAGGCCCAAGTCGTTTAAGCGCCGAATATTGGCGGCTACCTTTTGAGGGTTTGGGGCGTCTTGAATGCTGGTATGCATCTGGAAGCCCACCCCAGAAATGGGGACATCGCGCTCTACCAAATCCCGAACCAAGGCATAAATGGCATCTGACTTTTCACCCATGCCTTCGCCACGATAGTCGTTGTAGAACAACTGGACGTCTGGGTCAGCTTCATGCGCCCAGCGAAACGCTAGCTCAATATATGCGGGGCCCAGTGTCTCCAACCAGATAGAATCCCGGAGTTGACCGTCACCCTCAACGGCTTCATTCACCACATCCCAAGCCGCCACCTGCCCCCGGAACCGACCGGCAACCGTGAAGATATGCTCTTGCAGAACTTGGGTTAGAGCTTTGCGGGACCAGTCTTGATCGGTCAGCCAGTCTGGCAAGTTACGATGCCACACCAGCACATGGCCATGCACCTGCATGTGGTGCTCCCTGGCAAAGGCCATCAGTGCTCCAGCGTCCGCAAAGTTGTAGCGATCGCGCTCTGGATGCAATCGCGCAAATTTCATCGCGTTTTCCGGTGTGAGGGAATTAAATTCCTCAGCCAAGAGGGTTCGATAGTCAGCATCGTTTTGGAAAGGTTCCATGAGAACGGCGGCCCCCATCTGAAGCGATTGCTGCTGGGCCAAGCTTCTGAGAGAACCGGTGTTTCCCTCCGGTGTTGCTGCTTGGGCGGATATCGTCAGAGCCTTTTCAGCGCGGGGGAGACTGCGATTGGTTTGGCAGAGTGATGGCTTGAAGAACAAAAACGAGAGGGCGATCGCAACTCCTAATGCCAGCCCCAAGCTAAACCGAATGTGCTTGATGATTTTCATAATAGTTTTGTTGGGTTTTGCTGACGCTGCAACCCAACCTGCAGTGTGATTCCTGGTTGACTGACAAAAGTTCTAGAAACCTTGTGTTTCGTTGCCGCAGCTGGCAACTAGAAGTCGCGCCTGCTGATTGAAAGTCCGCCTGCGCGGACTATTGGATCAAGGGTTTTGGCAACCTGCGGAGGCAGGTTTAGCCCCTTAGGCGCGGTTTCAACCGCCCGCCGCAAAGGTTTTGTCAGTCAATCAGGTGTGATTCTTGACCTTTCAAGCCGTCTCTTAACACAGTTGTAGGGTGTGGTGTGGCGTTAGCCCAACGCACCGGGACGTAAATTAACAGAGCCGTTAGCACCTAAGATTGGCGGCAAACTCAGTTAGCTCAGGCAAGAAATCAAAAATTTGTTCCGCCAACTCGACAATATCCAAATGTTGCTGAAAGGCTTTGATGTATGCGGGGTTTTCTCTAAATTCCTTCCAGCGATCGGCCACTGCCATTTGCTGTGCGCCTCGATTGAAGTTGGTTTGATCAAAAGAGCTACCTCCCGCATGATGAGACACCACATTCAATGTTTGGTCGGTAAAGGCTAAACCCAATTGGGTCGAAATTTGCTGGCGATAAGCCCGATCCACAAACCACTGGTTGTAGTTGATCGACACTTTGTTTGGCAGATAGTGGGTGATGCCTAAAAACTCTTTGGCATACGCCTTCCACAGGTCTGGCCAAATATTGACGTCATTCGGATCCTGAGACTTTTTCATATAAGATGCCGCCCAATTGAACGGATCCCGTAACAGTAAAATCCGGCGGACATCCTTGGCTTCGACGCCAGCGACGAGGGGTTCATGGGTTTGTAAATGCTGCAGACATTGACTCTGAAAAAGGACGATGAGTAAGTCAACCTCAGAGGCCAGTGGGGCTGCCTGCTCCTGATAGTCCCGACAGATCCGTACAGGGTCTCCCACCCGCACCCGCACGGGCAACGGACTGGTTGGCACCGTCCGCACCATCGGCGAACCTTCACCGGCTCGTTTAGCGGGTTTGTTGTTGATAAAGGCGTGATTCGCTTGATGCCCCAGCAGCCAAAATGAGACGGCATGTAATCCGGATCGCTTGAGACCGCAAAAGTAGAAAAGTTGCTGGGTACGCACTTTACTGCCGGTTAGCCGTTTGAATCGTCTGGAGAGGGGTTCAAAATCGGGAAAGGTGGTTTGAGTCATGGTGTTTTCGAGTTCTTTGAGAGAGTTGAAATGCTTAGGCAATTTTCAGGAAAGAAGTTGCCAGGAAAAATCCGTTACGTAGGTTGGTTAAACGAAGTAAAACCCAACAAAACAGAAATTCTAAATATGTTGGGTCTCGTACCTCGACACCAACCTACGGCATATATTTATTTTTGAAAAACCTTTCTATTTTTAGATGAAACGTTTACATTATCAATCCCGGATGGAATCGTTGAAGGGTCTAATTGATCACCCTTAATAACTCTGGGATGCCTCTGCTGCTGCCGATGCTGCCAGGTGAGAAAGCGGTTCAAAATTCGCTCTAATTTCCAGAGCATTCGCGCCAGAGTTCGCGAACCGACGCCCAGCGTCAGCTTCCGTGCCAATGGCACCAGGATGGTGACGTAACGTCTGCAGCCTAGTTTTTTATACTTATTTTGAAAATAGCCATCTTCGGCTAAATTCCATTTTTCACGTAAGCGATTAAGGCTCTTGAGAGTCCACTCATCACTCCATCGCAGCATGTAGAAGTGAACATCAGAAAGTTTCAGCGGCGGTCCTGGAACGTACGTGACAATAGCGCCAGGTTCAAAATAGACCGTTCCCTCAGCCGCTTCTACACTCATGCAAAAGTCTAGATGCTCTTTAGTACAGAGAATGTCCTCATCGAGCTGATTGAGTTTTTCAAAGATCGATCGACGAACTAAGACACAGTGAAATTCAGCTAATTCGGTTTGAGTCCTTTGTAGCTGATTGTGAATTTCAGGAACATGCTTCCCTTGCTTGAACATCCGTTCCCGCAGCCGTTGTCTGCCAAGTTTATCGACCCAAATGTGGGACTGTCCACCGGCAAAATGGACTTCTGTATGAACAGGCTCATATTGACACATCAAAGGCCCAACGACATCGGCTTGCGTTTCTTCAGCACAGGTTAAGAGAGCATCTAGCCAACCGGGAGAAACGATAATGTCATTATCAGCAAAGACTAAATAAGGGGTCTTGACCTGTTTGAGCCCCAGGTTGCGAGCCTGGTTAGGAGTTAAATAAACGTCACTTCTCAGAAGCGTAAAGTTCTCAAGCTGTGACTGCTCTTCAAGATATTGTTTGATATTTCGAGGCGAATTGCCATCGACATACACCAATTCAAACGGAATCTTTGTGTTTTCTAAGATGCTTTCTAAGGATTGTTTCGAAAAGCTGAATCGCTCTCTAGGAACCACCACAATGGTGACTTGGGGATCAGTGATATCCTGAGTCTGCCGAACAGTATCAGGCTCTGAGGATACAGACTGATAGATATTGACTAATTCATCATTGAGTCGATTGATGTCATACATTTCTTTGACTTTTCGGCGACCTGCTGTGCCCATCTCAGGCCAGTGGTCAGCGTTGTGAATAAGTAACATTAGCTTTGCAGCGATCGCGTCGGCATCCCTTTCTGGGACTAAATAACCAGAAACACCCTCTTCGACTAACTCGGGAATTCCCCCATGCCAGGTACTAATGACTGGCAGCCCCATGGCCATGGCTTCTTTTAGGGTGTTAACGGGAGCATCTTGATCACCATCTTGGGAGGTGACGCTGGGAGCCAAGAAAAGATGGCAGCCATCTAAAATTTCAATGATTTCCTGCTGATTTTTCCAGCCTAATAGCTTAATGAATGTGTCGGCATTCAGGTCGTTAATGACGTGTTCAAAGTGCTCTCTAAGCTCACCTTCACCGATGATCATCAATTCAATCTTGGGATATTGCTGAGCCACGCTAGCGATCGCTCTGATGCAATATTCAATGCCTTTTTTCTCGACTAACCGACCAATAGTCGCAACCCTAACGAGGCCATCTTTGGGTAACTGCCGAGGCTTGAAGCTAAACTTCTCACAGTCAATAGCAGACCCGTGAACCTGAATTTTATGCTCAGGGCAACCTAATTTAAGAATCCGCTGCCGGAAAAAATCGCAGTTCGTCAAGAAAAAGTCGCCTCGTTGGAACAAGTCATCGTAGATGTGATCGCCTTTTCGTCTCAGATGCGTACTAATATCACCACCTCGAAAGTGGGTAATTATTTTTCCTTTGAGTAGACCCAGATCTTGAAAATGCAGCGCGAACGTTCCCCAGCCGCCAAATTGAGCATGGATGATGTCATAGGACGCTGGATTTAAGAACGGCATTCCTTGGTAAAGGAGCCTCAAGGAAGCGGCTTCGCGACCATGTTTAAAGAAGTTGACCAGCCTTAACCATCGAAAAGAGAATAAATGGCCTGAATTGATGAGGAGTTTAATCACAACTCCAATGCGGAGAAGAAAATTCTGAGGAACCGGAGTTGAATAGATTGTTCGCCTGATTAAGTCATACTCTTCAACAATGGCATGGAACTTGGAAATATCCTTGGGATATCCCTTAGCGGCGTAGATGCACACATCGTGACCGCGATCAATCAGTCCAGCAATTTGATTGAGAATAAAGGATTCAGAAAGTAAGGGAAATTCTCCAACAATAAACGCAACTTTCATCTTGATTTTCCTGGTTGTAGAGATGGGGGTAATAGTGTTTGGTCAATCAGGGAATGGGTTAGGGAGGTGGGGGTGATGGGGGTGATATTTTCCTAGTACACTACGGCAGAAATATGCTCACCATTCAGAATGCTTGAAAGACCTATCTGCTGTGGTTTTGAATTTTGAATTTTGAATTCCGCGTAGCGGTACTAGGCTTTGGCGCTGAAGGTTCGTTTTGATAAATCCAATAACAGGCGGGGAATTTGACCGCGTGAGGCAATTGAAACGATCGCTAGATATCCCAAGACCACGACTAATGGCTGCAGAACCCATTTGACGATGTCATTGGGGAATGGGATGGAGGTGGCGATCGCGACCATCAAACTCGATGCCAGGGTCGGCAGCACCACGGGTTGCACCAAATGCCAGAGGTTCCAGCCTGCGACGCGGCAGGTGGCCACCCAAAACCAGAGAGAAGCCCCTACTCCCATCACCAGGGCTACAACCAAGGCAAGTCCCTGAACTCCCCCCCATTTGACGCCGAAGTAAAAGGCGGGGAGTGAAACAGGAATCAGCAGCCAATTAATAACGGCATTTACTTCAGGGTGATTGAGGGCGTTGAGAGCCGTGCCCAGGATTGACATAAAGCTCCTGGCGTAAGCAAATACCAAAACAATTTGGAAGAGGCCGACAATCGGTTGCCAGGTGTCACCGTATACCAGCGGAATGAGCCAGGGAGCGACGACGAACGCAATGCCGTAAAAGGGGGCAGACGTAATCGCACCGACCTCTAGCATGCGGCTCAGGTAGCGGCGTTGCCCCCGCGCATCTTTCTGCGACAGTACCGAGAAGTTGATCCGATTCATCTGGGAAAACGCAAACGCAGGCAACATGGCCAATTGGTAGGCCAGATTGTAGAAGCCGAGTTCTCGGGGGCCTAGCAATTTACCGACCAGAATGTTATCGCCGTTGGTATTGATATAAACGGCCAGGTTAATCCCGACCAAGCTGCCAATGAAGCCCCTGACATCTTTCAAGGCTGCTCGATCAGGAAGCAAATGGTATTGAAATGAGTAGCCACTAAATCGAATTCTCAGACAGGTTTTGACAAAACTAGAAGCAATTTTCGCCATAGCAAATGACCAAACCCCATATCCCAAAGCTGCCAGCAGGACAGCGCCTCCAAACCGCACAAAGTTACTGGTAGTAGCCGCGATCGCCACTTCTCTAAATTGCATCCGGCGTTGCAACACCGCATCATGGCAACCCGCCCCAGCACTCAGGAGAAAACTGAACGCGGCACAACTGGTGAGTGAAAACACAATGGGTTCTTGAAAGAAGTGGGATGCCCCATAACCCAAGCCAATTTGGAGAAAAAACAGAACCATTGAGACATTGATGGCCAGACTATAGACCGTGTTCACCAGGGTTTTATTTTCGAGACCGCGCTGGATTAACACGCCGGAAATAGCTGTGTCTTTGAATAAGGTCATGAGATGGGTAACCACCAGTACCATGCCCCAAATGCCAAATTGCTCGGGTGTCAGCAGGCGTACTAAAACAATCTGGGCAATAAACCGAATCCCCTTAGTAATCCCAAAGCCAGCCGTCAGCCAGAGACCACTTTTGATGATTTTGGATAGATTGATCCGAGACATGGCGATGGAAGTGGAAGGGTGGGGGAGTGGGGGAGTGGAGGAGGTATCTGAGCAGTTTTGCGAATCCTCTCGGTTTCGTTATTGGGCAACGTTTCGGTAGATCAGGCGATGGGGGGTTTGGCGGTGGGTGAGGGTGCGTCCTGTTTGGCCCAGGCGCTCTCGGAGTTGGGGGTCGCGGCAGAGTCGTAATAGGGCGTTGGCAATACCGTTGTCATCGTCTGGTTCAACCAATAGGCCGTTTTCTTCGTGATGCACTGCATCAATAACGCCACCCAAGTTAGTTGCCAGGACGGGTTTACCGAAGTAGCCTGCTTCGACGTAGACGATGCCAAATCCTTCAATGCTGGCAGTTCCGGCAAAGGACGTCAGCATGACAAATACATCGCAGGCTTCGTAATAGTGGGCTAATGCTTGGTCCGGTACAAACCCGGCAAAATGCACCCGATCCAATACGCCTAATTGCTGGGCCAGGGTCTCTAGTTCTACCTGCATGGCACCGCGACCACAGATGATGTAATGTACATCTAACCCTTGTGCTAATAGGCCAGGTAAATGAGCAATTACCCGTTCGAATCCTTTACGTTTCACTAAGCGACCTACCGACAGTAATACCGTTGCGGTATCGCTAATGGCATAGGTGTAACGAATATTAGAACGGCTTTTCTTGAGCGAGCTTTCCAACTCATTCAAGCCAAACTTTGCAGGGCGGACAGTTGGGTTAATGACATGAGTGTTGAGTGGTTGAGAAACACGCGATCGCAAATATTGCTCGGTAAATGAACTATTGCAAATTACCCCATTCAGGCGTTTTAGGGTCAACTTAAACAAACGCTTAATGACCGGGAGCTTAAGGGGGCACAGCACATCTTTGCCATGCAGATACATAAAGGTTTGGGTGGGTAATAGGTATGTCAATAGCAAGAGGGTAGGAAAGTCGTATCCATGTCCCCATTCAATTGAGCGAAATGGGTAGCGAGCGTACAGCCGCAAGGCCATCACAAAGGCCCCTATCATGTTGAAAAGTTGCTTCAAAGCACTGCCCCATGTGTTGGTGGGTAGCCAGTTGGGAAACCACCACCGATAGATGGGAAACAGTTGTTGGGTATCAAATTCGGTAGCCCCGGCACAGTTGGCGGTTAAGAGTACAACCTTGTCAGGGTCTTGTAGACAGCGATTATAAATGTATTCTTCAATGCCCCCTTCGCAGGGAAAGAACGTGCGGGTGATAACCAGAATATTGCGGTGGCTGGTTTGATTAACCGCCATTTGATGCGTCATGTCTAACATGATTCAATTCAGCCTTACTTACTAGGTGTTGATTGCTTGAACAAGGGATAAAAAACGCGATACGGTATCTTCCCAATGAAAGGAATTTTTGACGCTTTGATGGCCTAACTCTCCCATTCGCCACCTCAGCATGGGCTCACTCATCAAGCGTGAAAGCGCCCAGGTCATCGCCGGAATATCTTTGGGTGGAACTAGCAGACCGTTTTCACCATCAGTCACCAAATCAGGCATTGCCGATGTATTCGTGGTGATAATTGGCAGTCGATAGTGCATGGCTTCGATTAAGACAATGCCGAATGTTTCCTTGAGCGAAGGCAACACAAAAATATCTGAGGTGGAGTATAAATACTTGATTTTTTCCTGGTCTTTACCGTCATGGAAATAGATTTCATTTTCCAGCTCTAAAGCCTTTACCCGCTTGAGTAGTTGTTTATAGTAGACGGCGTTATTTTTAGCATTGCCCACCAGGTGCAGCTTAAAATCATCTCGCTTTGTCTGAGCAAATGCTTCAATCAAATATCGAATACCCTTTCGCGGGATATAATTAGCCACGCATAGTATCTTTTTGTCTTTTTCGGGGTAGTCGGACGGAGAGAGATATTCGAATTTCTCTCGATCTAAGCCGGGATGGAGAACTTGTAATTTGGCTGGATTAATCCCAAGTGAAATCGCTTCTCGTCTAGAGAATTCACTACTAAGAATGATGACATCAGAAAAACTGAGACGGAATTTCTCAAACCAGCGATAGATAAATCGTCTCAGCACAAATTTGTCAGCGCTGTCGTATCGATAAAAAAGATGAACGACAGTTACGATTTTCTGCCGTCGCACATACTTTTGAATGACGTTAGTGAGGAGTAGATAGCGACTAAAGTAGTGATCTTCAATGAAGAGCCCTTGATGCCGATAGAGGGCGATCGCCAATATCACATTCACAACAAGGTCACCGATGATGGGTAGCCTTCCTAGTCTCAGATAGTGGCGATACTCGTGTAGGCTAATGAACTCGTGCTCTAAACCTGCAGTCTCAAAGTGCTGTGAGATTTTGTAGTTATAGAGTTCTCCACCCGTTTGAGGAGGTATAGCTCCCGATAGAAAGATGACTTTTGGCATCGGAGTCTCGACTGTTTGGTTGTTGGTTGTTGGCTGTTGGCTGTTGGCTGTTGGTTATTTGTTAGTAATTGGTGATTGGTAATTACTAATTAGTAATTAGTAATAAGTAGGTGGGCAGAATTAAACTCATGATCAGTTTGGGGTTCGACTCCGCTCACCCCACAAGCCGAGTCATTGAGGGCTGAGCGAAGTCGAAGCCCGGTTTTATAAATAATCATGCTTTTCTACTTAGATGTCTGTTCTGTCGCCTGTTCCCTGTTCCCCCATCTCCTTCCCCCGACAACATCCCAACAAGCTTCAACATTCCGTTGGCATAGGTTTCAGGGCTGCAGGTCTGCCTGACCCAGGCTTGCCCGCGTTGCAGTAAACCAGGGGTATCTGGAGACGTCATGACCTGAATGATTTTTTCGGCAACCTGGTGGGTGTCGTGGGGATTAACGGTCCAGCTGGGCGCAAAATTGTGCAGAATTTCACGAATGCCCCCTGTGTGACTACCGACTACCGGTACACCACAGGCGATCGCTTCAACGACGGTGCGTCCAAAGGGTTCGCGGGGCGCTAAGGTAACCACAATATCGGCGTACTGGTAATAGGCTGCGATCGCGTAGGTGTTCGGCAAAATAACGAACCGATCGGCTACGCCCCATATTTGGGCCTGTTTTAGGAGTTCCTGCGTCCGTGTCTTTCCTGCCGAGCTGTCCTCGCCAATCACCACGCTGTAATAGTCATGTCCCCTGCGTTTGAGAGCTGCCAAAACGGGAGGGAGTGCCCTCAGGTTCTTATCATTAACAATGTCTGGTTGACTAATACGGGAGGGGGTGAGCATTAGTTTTGCCCCTGAGGTCACAATCGACCGAATATTTTCAGGCGGTAGAGCCTTAGCAAGGCGATACTGATCGATGCGGTCAAGGTCAACGGGTTGATAGAGAATCCCTTTGATGTCAGGCATAATTTGCCGCACGTGGCTAGCCGTAAAGTGAGAGTTGCAGATAACCTTGGGGGCTAAACAGGCAAACGTCACTTTTCTCAGGAGACCACCCAAGACATTCTTAGACAGGGCTAAATCGTGGCAAAAGTGAAATACGGGTCGCCTACTTTTGCGTAATGGGCGGGAGGCGCGCATGAGTTTGGGCAGGCGCGATCGCCACACACTGTTATCTAAAAGTAAGGGCCAATGGGTTGGTTGCTGATAGACCCAATTCAGGGCGGTGTTAAAGAAGCCCCCCTTGGGTAGATGGAGTATCTCTAAGCAACTACCGAGTCCAGCTTCAGAGAAATAAGTTTCCATCAATGATCCTGAACGAACTAAAACCCGTAAAGAATCATCCATTTCAAGGGATTGAATTCCTTGTATCAATAGCGAGAGGCTGACCATCATACCGCCGAAAGCATTGCTGTAGGCCGGAATAATGATGAGTTTTTTGTCTTGAGGAGCTAGTGTAAGCATGGTGATTTTGTAGGATCACAATCGTTACTGATGAGTGCCGGATAGTTCAAAATTCTTAGGCTGCTTTCCGGTTAGCTTAAAGTACACATAGCGCTTAGGTCCGAATCGCAAAAATGCCAGACCTTCTGTAGGGGAAAACGCACAAATGCACCGACGTAAAATGCGTTCTAAAGTATCTTTAAGGGGCTGACCAATGTCTATGGCTTCCCTAAGCGTCAACCCAAGAATACTTAGGGTTTCCGGGAGCGATCCGCGCCCCGTTTGCATCACTTTGAGGCTGCGAAAGTCAGCGTCTTGATTAATGTCAAATCTTTCGGGATGACCGGTTGTCGCCGCCATCTGATTAATACAGCGTTCGGTATCCCGTCTTTGCTCCAAAATGTAGGCGATATTATTGGTTTGGCCACGGCGATTCTTACCATGCTTGCGGTAAAACATAAGCGGCTCTGAGAGAGCCCCGACTGGACCGTAAAAAGGAACCGTCGCCGTGAGATACGTATCCGCAGCACGGGGGCGCGGAGGAATCGGCAGTAGCTGATCCAGAACAGCCCGGCGGTAACAAAGGGCAGACGTAATGGCCCAAGCGTAGCGGCCCCATTTCAGGAGAAGTGGTTTGACATCGCCCTGGCTAAAGAAGGTCGGATCGTTACCCAAAATAGTCCCGTCGGCATCAATGGAAGTCCGGCCATGGGAAAGTTGCACCCACTCTGGATGCGTTTCAAATGCCGCAACTACTTTCTCCAGCTTGTCGGCTCGGTAATAGTCATCGGCATCTAAGAAGCAAATGATTTCGCCTTGTGCCTGAGCGAGTCCGGCATTGAAGGCAGCTCCCTGCCCAGCATTTTCTTGAAAGATGGGAATGAGGCGATCGCCATAGGACTGAATGATGTCACGGGAATTGTCCGATGACCCATCATCAACCACAATTAACTCAAAATTTTGATACGTCTGGTTGAGAACACTCTCAATCGCTTCACCAATAAAGCGCCCATAGTTGTAGTTGCTAATAATGGCACTGACAGATATTGATCGTTTCATGACATCATCCAATTGCTTGAACGACAGAGTATCTACTTGACTCAATAAAAGCTGATTAAGAAGTCAGCAACTGGGTTTGGAGTGCTGAACTCTAACAGGCATGATTATTTGTTTTAAGTTAGTCACTCACTTGGCATAGAAGCTAGCAAGAGAATATCAAGAAGTTAACAAGGCGCTATTCTTCTATTTGTGGAATTTTTGGGCAGTGTAATCTATCAGTAAAATATCAAGAAGTTGACAAGATTCTTCTTTCCAAGTTCTTGATATTCTCTTCTTAAACTCAGCCTCGTAAGTAGGTGGGCACAATTAAACTCATGATCGGTTTGGGGTTCGACTCCGCTCACCCCACCAGTCGAGATATTGAGGGCTGAGCGAAGCCGAAGCCCGGTTTTATAAATAATTATGTTTTCCTACTTACCTGCAAACAGCCTATGCAGAGGTAATGGTATGAAGCTGGCTCTGGTTTGCACATCAGGCGGGCACTTTGCAACGATGAAGAGCTTGCGTGCCTTCTGGCAAGATCATGAAAGAGTTTGGATAACCCATCGGGATGCTGACACTAGTAGCCTGGAAAAATGGGGTGAAGTTGTTTACTGGATACCCTACCAAGCACCCAGAAATCTTATGGATTTAATTCGCAATCTTCCAGCAACTTTTCGTATCCTCAGAGGCGAATCGCCGGAATTAGTGATCTCAACTGGTGCGAGTGTCGCCGTCAATTTTGGTTTTGCGGCCAAAATTCTCGGGATGCGATTTATGTATGTCGAAAGTATTTCAAGGTCAACGGACTTAAGTTTATCTGGCAAGCTGGTCTATCCCATCTGTGATGAGATGTATGTTCAGTGGGCGAGTCTTTGCAAGCGATATCCCAAGGCTAAGTTTCAGGGCTATGCTCTCCAAAACTTCGTCGAGAAAACTGAAAATAATCGATGTTAAATCACCATGATTACGATTACTTTAGGTACCATTCCCTTCCCCTTTAGTCGAGCAATTGACTGGGTTTTTGATCTATTGCAGCAAAACATCATTGTAGAGCCTATTTTCCTTCAACATGGCATCAGTGATGCGTCTAAATTAGTGAGTCATCCTTTGGTGACAGCCATCCCCAAAACCTCTTATCAATATCTTGTTGAGATGACTCAGCAATCCCGTTTGGTTATTTCCCATGCGGGTCAGGGCTCAACGCGCGATCTATCGAACCGAGGCATTCAGTTTGTGCTACTACCACGCTTAGCACAATACAAAGAGCATATTGATGATCATCAACTGACCTTTGCCGAGAGCGTTTTACCTAAGCGGGATTACTACTGTTTATCAAGAGAAGAACTCGCCGCAGCCATTCAGTTCCCTCCCCCAGTTCTCGATCATCCCTTGCTAATGGGACCCGATTTGTCACAGCATCTACGTTCGGTATATCAGCCTGCTAACGAAAGATGTAAGTAGGTGGGCAGAATTAAACTCATGATCAGTTTGGGGTTCGACTCCGCTCACCCCACAAGTCGAGATATTGAGGGCTGAGCGAAGTCGAAGCCCGGTTTTATAAATAATTGTGCTTTTCTACTTATTTCCTCACAAGTTGAAAGCTGTTTTCGTTAAAACACATCATCCCTATGGTTAACTATGCAGCATTTTCTTGCGATCGCGTTCAGGCATTGGAAGCCAATTACGTTACTCAATATCGTGATTATGGGGTTTGCTGCCTATAACATCCTGACGATTGAGAAAACCTGGACGGCTGATGCCAAGCTAATTTTGCCGAATACTACCCGCGACCTGAATCTGGATCTTGGTGAATTTGGCGATCTCCAAGAAGGCGAAGGGCTAACCTTTTCGCCCCAGCTTGACTCCCGTGAGATTTTGGCATCCATTATGACCAGTACGGACGCGGTTCGCCAGGCTTGGGAGGCTGACCCCGAACAAGAGTTGTATCCGCGATTGGACATCTACAAAGGGTTGTTTGAAGTCAGACCCGATTCCGACTCAACGGCCATTTCGCTGGTGGCAAAAGGCACAACCCCCGAAATTGCCAGTGAGCGGCTGAGCCTGTTTATTGAAGCTTTTTACCAAAGGTTAGATGAGCTAAGAACCGATGATGTGGCTCAACGCACAGCGCTGATTGAGCAAGAACTTGTTGAAGTGGAGGAAAATCTGAAGCGTACCGGTCAATCGCTGGTGGATTTCCAAGAACAAACTGGCTTGGTGGATAGTGATGAGCAAACCCAAGAATTGGTGAAGGCCATTAACACGCTGAGTTTGGCTCAAGGGCAAGTATTGGCTGAATTTCAGGCCAACAGTTTACGACTGGAAAATTTATCGAATCGTCTGAATCAAACCCCTGAGCAGGCTGTCTTAGCCCTGCAACTCTCGGAAGACCAGGGGTATCAGGCGATTGAGTTAAAACTCTCAGAGCTCAATATTGAACTTCTGGAAGCCCAGACCCTATTTACGGATGAACATCCCCAGGTAGCCTATCTATTGGCCCAGCGGGCAAACCTTTTGGAGGATCAGCAAGCCTATATTCTCCAAAGCACCGCAGGGCTACCAGGGGTGGATACGTCCGTCGGTCAAACCTATGCGGCTCTGATCCAGGAGCTTGTGTTGACTGAAAGTGAAACCTATGCGCTACAGCAACAGGGAGCGCAACTCGCCACCCAACTTGAGCAGTTAAACGCCAGACTGGCGCAGATACCGTCGGCTCAGGTGCGCCTGCAAGCTCTGCAGCGAGAGTATGATCTAGCCCAAGAGGTCTACAACAGCCTGATTGCCCAGATTGAAGCGAATCGAGTCGATGCCTTTAGCACCTACCCAATCGTACAGGTGCTCGATCAGCCTACTCCTAGTGCTCGCCCCTCTGGCCCTGGACGTAAGCCCATTGCCGTAGGGGCACTGATTGCTTCTATCTTAGGGAGTGCTGCGATCGCGCTCTACCTAGAACAGCAAAATCCTTTACTCACACCTACTGACTTACACGACACCCATCTGCCGCCGCTGGGTAACATTCCCAAGTTCAGAAAGCTCCAGCCAGGAAAGCTAGCCCCCCTAGCCTCAGCGCTCGCCTTTCAGCAACTCGCGGCGGTTGTGAGCCAAACGCTCCCGACTTCCGAGTGTTTGATGGTGAGTAGTGCCATGGCTGACGAAGGTAAAACAACAGTGGCTCTGGGATTGGCGATCGCCCTCAGCCAACTCGGCTTTACAGTTCTGTTGGTGGATGGGGGCGCTAATAATGACCTGCAAACCTGGCGTAGCAGTGCTCTGATGGCAAAAACGAATCGTCAGAACGTAGCGACTGTCGCTGTCCATCCAGGCTTAGAGGTGGCTGCGATCGAGCCGAATCACCTAGATGAAAAAGCAAACTCAACCTTTGAAGCCTTGGAAAAGCTACTCCACACCGCTCAACACACGCGCCAATATGACTATGTCTTGATTGATAGTGCGCCGATTACGACTAGTCGTGAAGCCAACTGGCTGATGGCTAAAATCTCAGCCCTGTTACTGGTCGTGCGACCCGGCACTAGCTACCGCCACCCTTTTCAAGCGAGTCTCGAACACTTGGCTAAGACCAAGGTTCAAGTATTGGGACTGGTCGTGAATGGCATCGGTTCAGCGTAGGGACCGGGGTTCTTGTCGTAGCTTTTAATGGACTGGATATCTAATGAAACGTGAGTTCGACGCCGATCTTCGGCTCCGCTGCCAACCCGCCCGCGAGTCAACTGCGGGCGAATCGAGAAGACCCATTGAAATGAGTTGGAACCTTGACCAGACAAGTCATTTAGTGTCTAAGTCTACTTCTAGCAGACTTTCCCAATTAGCCCGCGATTTATCTGCGGGTGGGAGATGAACGTAGTCAAAATAGTGTGGTCGAACTCACGCAACGAAGAAACCCGGTCCCTTGGTCCGAAGTTGAGGTTAATCAGATGCACTTAGATAACTCCTTGAGTCAAATTAGCCATACTGGCTCTGGCAAATCTGAGCCCCTCTTCTCAGGTCTTCGGTTAAGATGGCAAGCCCTAACTCAGTCCGAAAGAGTCGTCACCCTATTGATTACCCTGATTCCCCTGTGGTGGCTATTGGGCTGGAAACATGTCTTTATTCTGATTGCCATGAGCGTACTGGCATACGATGTTCGCCAGTACGGAAAAGTGCGATTAAGGCGTCCTAGCCTCTCTGTCATTGCTCTACTCGTATTCTGTTTATATACTCTCCTTTCGCAATATTTCCACAGTGCTTACCAAAATGGCTCCTTAAGCCCAAATGCTATCTTGTCTCCCCTAAATACCTATGCCGGACCGGCTGTGATTTTATGGTATTTACAAAGTCATAAAATTCGCATTCGTTGGCAGGTGGTTGCGTGGTCTTTTGCCGTCGTAGCACTCTTGATGGTACTTTTTTGGGGTGTTATCTATTTCGGTTGGCACCAAGCACACTATGCGCCGCCGCGATCGCTGTACGGAGTGTTAACCGGAAAAAGTAAAACTTATGTCCCAGGTGCAGGGAATAGTAACTACCTAATACCCTATTTCTCAACCGATGAATCGTTTATCCCTGGTTTTGTTCGATACGTCTACTTCTTCCCAGGACCTGAATCTTTAGCGCTTATCGCTGGATTTATCAGTCTACTAGCGTTAGATATTAAGTCTAAAAAGTGGTCAATCCTATTATTTTTAACAGCAATTTTCATCTTACTCACAAGTGGGACGCGATCGGTAGCCCTTATCTTGCCATTAGCTTTGATCGTCCGTGGATTATTCACAACCCGCCAAGCGTTTGGTCTCTGGTTTCTTTGTGCGCTTCTAGCAACACTAAGTTTTACAACGCTTTCAGTTCCTTCTATAACGAACCAATTGTTAGAGACTTTTACCAGCACAGTAGAAGTGGCAGGCGAAGCGAGGGCCGATTCCACTGCAGTTCGAGGGGATATTTATCAGGGAACTTTAGACGGCATTCTGCAAAGTTCTAACCGGCAATTTCTCTTCGGCTATGTCACAACCGGAGAAACCGTTCTTCCTGGCTATGATCCCGCCAGAATCGGATCCCATAGCTTTTGGTTGGGGACGTTACTGTATCGTTCAGGAGTCGTCGGGACGCTCATTTTTATCATTTTTTGGATATCACTTATCGGGTATGTTTATCAACACGCTTCTGACAAACCCATTGTCTGTAGGCTGATGTTTATCATGCTCACGTTCTGCCTTGTGGTTATGGAAATAGAAATGCCTGTGATGGCAATGGCCCTGCTGTGCGTAGCAATCTACAAGGAACGCGATAAATAGACCGTGAAACAGCTTCCCTGCTTGGGTTCGCTGGTTACCGTAATCTGACCGCCATGGTTTCTGGCAATGTTTTGAGCGATCGCTAAACCCAACCCAAACCCTTCGGTCTGATACGTCCGCGATTGCTCAGCCTGCCAGAAACGCTCAAACAGCCGTTCAAGATGCTCGGGGGCAATGCCGATGCCCGTATCTTGGATCGCGACTTTAATTTGATTGGGCTCAGCCTCACCTGAAACGTTAACCGTCCCCCCTGCAGGCGTGTAGCGTAGGGCATTATCGATCAAGTTGCTGAAAAGACGAGTCAACTGTGCCTCGTCACCCTTTACGTAGAGAGCGTCTTCCAGAGTTGACTTGAGATGTAACTGTTGGGCCTCGGCTCGGGGACGATACAACTGCAGTAAATGATGCAAGATTTCAGTGATGTTCACAGGCGTTTGTGTCTTGGCAGACGGTGTTTTGTCTGTTTGTTGTTGCTGGTAAGTGCGATCGCTGCGGGCTAGAAATAATAAGTCTTCTGTGAGCGTCGTAAGTTGAGTTGAGGCACTCTTAATAGCCTCAAATTTGTCGGCATCGGAGGCCCGAATCCCAGCTGGATATTTGAGGGCAACGGCTGCATTTGTTTTAATTGCCATTAAGGGACTCCGTAATTCATGGGCAGCATCAGAGGTGAACTGCTGCAACTTCTGAAAACTTTGCTCAATGGGCTGCATCGCTTGACGGGTAAGCCATAGCCCGCCTAATCCGCTAAGTCCTAACGCAATAGCGACCCCGCTGCCGAGACCCCAATCCAGGCTTCTCAGCATGTTGTGTAATTCAACCGTTGATTCTGTGACTCGGGTGTAGCCGATAAATGTTCCAGTCGTCTGATCATAAATGGGAACTGTCAATCCTTTAATTTTTTGGGGATAATGCTGTTCTCGAATAGACTGAGCCGGATCAAACTCTTCTGGGTCAAACTGTAAAATGGTGTCACCCATATCTCTTAGTAAATCACCGCTGACGTCGAACCACTGAATCGCTTGATTCTCATTGATGAGGGGGTCTTGCTCAAAATCTAGTACTCCAGAATCAATCTGGAGTGCCGGGGCAGCTGCTCCGGCCAGCGTTTCTAATCGAGCCATCAGCTGCTGATTAAGGCGATACGTAAAGGTGATGCGAATTGCGATCGCAAACACCATTAAAACACTGGTTAAGACCGCTAGGTAAGAACACAGTAGCTGGTATCGAATCTGAGTAAACACTGTATTTAACGCCTGGTCATAGACCTGATAGCTTCAAAAAGCTTCTCCAAAAGATTGCAGCTTGTGGATGAACACAGGTTTTGACTCAGATAGTTTAATCTTTCTTAGGGAGTTGAACGCTACTCTTGAATGAAGCAGTATGTTCGCTTTGCTCTAACTTAACATCCCCTGAATGCAAAATCTCCCCATTACCTGCATCGACATAAACCTTTTGCAGGCCAAAGACCACTTCATACACTAGGTTACCCTCCTCATTTTCTAGTTCCGCACTGTTGGGCTGTTGGTTCGCAAATTCTTCAGCAATTTCCAGTGCCTCCGTGAGTGAAATTGTTGCATAAGGCAGTATGCTTAGCGCTTCATAAATTTCAGCAATATCTTCAGGATCGCCTTCTGCTTCCTCATCTTCAACTTCAATAACTTCCCCTGTTTGGCCGTGAATAACAACTTCGTACTTGGAGAGTTCAACTTCAATGGTTGGGGTAGTGTCTTCTATTTCCTGCTCGATACTGTAAGACTTCCCCTCAATCTCTGATTCAGCAATTTTGATGGCTTCTCGAAGGGTTATTTCAAATTCAGGGACAGGGGGGAGTTCCTTAGAGGATAAATCACCACTCTGAGCCTGGGTTCCTATCGATGGACTATTGGCTTGCGATTGTTTCATTAAAGATGGAAAATGGTTTTGCGTAGCCCAGAGGCCAGCAGAGCTTCCGATTCCCGCAATCAAGAGACTACCTATTAAAGAATTGATGCTAAATCTCATGGCGATTTTCAACCTCTTAAGCGCTTTCCTGGTAGGTAGTTTCGTCTTAATGGATGCTATATTTCCACCTTCAATTTTCAAGTGTAAGGTCTATTTGTCAAGAACTTTGCAAGATTAAATAACGATTCGTCATCTATGCTTGAAAAACAGGCACCGGAGACCCAAGCAGTGAGAATTCTCTTGGTAGAAGATGACGACCGAATTGCCGTTCCCCTGGCAGAGGATTTGCGACATCAACAGTACGTAGTTGACTTAGCTCAGGATGGGGTAATGGGTTGGGATTGTACCCAGGTTGTTGAGTATGACCTGATTTTGCTGGATCTGATGTTACCCAAGCTCGATGGCATCAGCCTATGCAAGCGGTTACGGGCCAACGGATACAGCGGCTTTGTATTGATGCTTACCGCTAAAGACACCACCACAGATAGAGTCGTTGGACTGGATGCCGGGGCTGATGATTATCTAGTCAAACCGTTTGAATTGGAGGAGTTAGCGGCGCGGATTCGCGCTTTGGCTCGTCGCCCTCCTCAACTGCAGCAAGCGGTTCTACAACAGGGTCAGTTAAGCCTTAATCCAGCCACGCATCAGGTGGGCTATGCCGGTCACTCTCTGGAGTTAACGCCGAAGGAATTCTTGATCCTCAACTATTTCATGCAGCATCCAGGACAGGTGTTTACCCGGTCTATGATCCTCGACAAGTTATGGGAACTGGATCAAGATTCGGGTGAAGGAACCGTGAGAACCCATATCAATAATTTGCGCCGCAAGCTGGAAAGAGCCGGTAATCACGATTGTCTCATCGAAACCGTTTATGGCGTCGGCTATCGATGGAACGTTCCTAAAGTTTGAGCGAGTCAAATAATGATTAATCTTGCGTACACAGCTCACCCAATTAAGGTTGTTACCGAGCCGCTGGTTGTAGCACAAAACATTTCCCCACAGCACCACACACCTCATGTCCAAGATCCCCTTGTGTATGAGTTAGAAGCTCCACCAGAAACATCATCCACCCGCAGGTAGCGATCGGCAAGTAGTGGTGAACCTCAAACCTTTGCCAGCTGAGCATTATAGTCATGTATGAAATACCCGATAGCACCCATATGATTGTCCAGTTTCTTGGAAAAGGAGAGACTCTTTCTGACAAGCCTCGAAAGCTGTTGTCAGAAGGTTTTGTTTAAGCGTTCGATAGGATTGTTTTTTCCCGTTTCCTTGCCGACTGCTCAATGACGATTAGCGGGAATCACTGTTTCATAAGATTGCCAAAAGTCAGTATAGGCAACGGCACATTGTTGGTATACTCCTTGCTGGCCACAATCTTTACAAGCCTGTTTCGGCTTTCCATTATGGATAGAGCCATTCTTGATGAGGTTCTCAGGACCACAATGTGGGCAAGTATTACGTGGCGGAGCATCTGTAGACGAATAGCGGGTGGCGGTTTCTGTTTTTTGAGTAACATCAGACAACAATGCCGTGAAGGAGAAAATCAAAACGCCCCAAAAAGTTGTCATGGCAAATGCTAAATCTTCGGTCCTTATATGACATATTTTATAATATCTGGCATCGCATATAGCCTTTACAGGACAAGGGTTGAGCCCTACCACTACTTGCCGATCACCACCTGAATTTGCAACCGCCCTTGGCAGGGCCGCATCGTTCAAGAAACTTTCTGATACTACCGTTTTCTATGTCCGCATGGCAACACAACCAGGCTGACTAAACTGTAGCTGATGGGTAATTTCTTTACTGGAAATCTCCTAAGTTGACAGTGCCTTGAGCGCCTTTTCTTAGAGCGTTTTGAGGTATTCAATCAGCGATCGCTTATCAGCTGCAGGCAACTCGGTGCCATACAGATGCCCTTGATTGCCATTGCCAATCACTGTCGTATCCACCTCGAAACCAACGGCTGCAGCTTTGTCGCCAGTTGAAACAAAGCCAACTGACTCTGGATCGTAGATGTCATACCCCCGATAAAAGCGAGTGGGTCGGTCCTCAGGCGCTGCTAACAGACTGGCTAAAGAGGGGATGGAACCATTGTGGAGATAAGGAGCTCTGGCCCAGAGTCCTTCTAAGGAAAGGGCCGTGTACCCATCGGTATCCCCAAACTGATCAAAGTCCCAAGCATAGCTTGCAGCAAACTCATTAAACGCATCGGCGGCTGCTTGCGTCCAGTGGTCAGCACGATTTGGATCGGTTTTGACTTCACTCAAGGGAATTACCTGTCCCGTACGCGCTCCTCCAAGGGCATGACAGGTGGCACATTGAGCCGTAAAAATCTTTTGGCCCTGTTCAGCCAATGCCTGATCAACTGGGAAGGGGAATGGGGGAGACTGCACCTGCTTCATCCAGCTTTCAAGCCGATCCAGACTGTTTAGATTAATCTCTTTCGGCGTCGTTCCGGTTCCTAGCGCTCCGCTGACGATACTTTCCCTCAAAGATGTGTTCAGACCATCGGCATGACGGTGGAATCCTTCGTGCGCCCCCTCATTCCAGATTGCCATCACATCAGCACTTCCTACCGACCCATCGTCGGCTAACCCGAGAACTCTGATCTTGAAAGGGTTGATATCGGTTCGTCCAGGCCCGGTCGCGGGACGGCTGTTCATCCAAGCAAAGGACTGCTCTTGGGCTAAGAGCGCCTTTTTGGTGCGGGGGATGATGATGAAGCGATAGAGTAAGCTCTCGAAGAGAGACAGATGATGGTTGTATTCGATTTCCGGCAAGATAAAGGTGGCGGTAAACCGTGGATCATTGGCGCAGGCAAATAGGAATCGAACATATCGCTGCACATCAAACTTGGTGCTCGGTCCTCCCAAGATAAAGGTGGGATTCGCCAACTCTGCCGTGCGGACGGTCCCTACATGACAAACCGCACAGTTCATCCCGACCCGATCAAAGCCAATGGTTTCTTTCGTGAGTCCGATCGGCATTTCGCGTCCCTCTTCCCAGGTTAATCCCAAGGATGTGTAGCCTCCAGAACCGGGCAGCTTTTCTGGAAAAAGACGCGGCAGCACCACCCAAATCCAGTAGGGAATTCCTTCCACTGCTTCTGTGCCCACGGATCCATATTTGAAATGATCTTCAGGCGCTGCATAGTCGGTTAGAGGGGTTCTCCGGGAGAGTGTGGCCCAGCCAGTAACCGCGATCGCGACCATCACCAGCACGAGTGTCGCCGCGACGATGACTCGCTTCAATTTTTTGCGCTTAGGGTCAGACATGGGCTTTTGAAGGGGAATAGGGAATGGGGAATAGGGAATAGGGAATGGGGAATAGGGAATGGGGAATAGGGCTGAATTTCTGTCAGACAGTATGAGGGGGCTTGCGTGACTTTTAGTCAGCGACGTCTTCGAGACGGTGTATTCATTTTTTGGATATAGATATACAATTTGGATATATGAAACGTAAAGGTTGCTGGGGAGATATTTAGGTGGCGATGGATGAGCAAGAATTGAGTTTGACGCCTAACCAGGAAATTATCTTGTCGGCGCTGCGGTTTCAACGACGCTATGGCCTGGAAATTATGGCGGCGATCGAGCAGAGTGGTGGTAAGCAAATAGGCTTTAATTCGCTCTATCCCAACTTAAAGAAACTGGAGAAAAAGGGCTTTGTGCAGTCTGAATGGGGTGATGAGTCACCTGAGGAACACACAGGAGCTCGCCGGAAGTACTACCGCATTACGGGGACCGGGGAGCAAGCCCTTGCCGCTAAACAGCGTCTGCTCGAAAACGTAGCTCGCTGGATGCCAGCACCCGAGGGGATATGAGATGAGTGAAACAGACGTAAAATTAGCTGCTCAGGCGAGTGAATGCCTGCGTCGTCATCCGGAAGCCTGGCCAACGTATCAGGATTGGCTGCATGATATTGTCGCGGCTCGAACAGGTCTACTAGAGCGATATCCGGCTTGGCAGGCTCATCTAATTTTTCGCTGGCGTCTGCTGTATTTTGGGGTCTACGTAACAATGACGATTGTTTTTAATCGCTTCTTTCGCCGCCATAACGGGGCACAACCAACCGATCACGTCTCAAATATTGGAATCTCATCCGATTCCTCATCGAATCGATACCGCTACAGCCTGCAGCGACTAGCGACCCTCCTAGCGATGGCAGAACTGACTTTGTGTGGTTTGGCTGCTTTCACCGGCATCCTGCTGGCGTTTTATTATCAGCCGGCAGCCCGAGCCGCACACGCCTCACTGGTTGCGATCGCTCACACCATTCCGAGCGGCGCTCTTATACTCAGCCTGCACGATATTGCAGGCAACGGCCTGATTGTCTTGGGGTTGGTGCAGATTGTTGTCATGTTCTTGGGTCGCCAGTTTTTGCCGTCCTGGTTAACAGGTTGGATTAGCGGCATCTTGCTAACGCTGACCGCGATTGGTCTCAGCTGGACTGCGATTGTTTTGACGTGGGAGCAAACAAGTTTTTGGCGGTTCAAGCTGGAGCTCGGTATTGTCGGCTCGATTCCTATGGTTGGAGCCATGCTGCGCGAGATTATGTCCGGGGGCAGCGGCATCAGCAGCATTACATTACAGCACATGTACGCGCTTCATGGTTATGTGTTGGCGATCGCTGCTGTTTTCCTCTCTGTCCTCCACCTGACAGCCCTAATGCTTCAAGAACAATCCTGGAAGTTGACGGGAAACCAACCTCAAGCAGACTAATCGATTAGGAAAGGCCACAGCTATTTGGGTCATAGTCTAAAGCGAAAAGCCATAGATTAGCCCTAGATTATTGGCGGGCATTTGAATCATTTCCTTCAGCTCTAAACCTTTCTTTCGGGCTGCTTGTGTTAAGTCATCAACATCTTTCAATCCCCATTCAGAGACACCATAGGAGCGGAGCTTCTGGTCAAACTCTTCATTTGAAGGTGTTGTGCAGTTACCGCTGACTTTGAAAGGTCCATATACGAACAAAAACCCGTCATCTGTCAAGCGATCAGCTGTGCATTGCATCATACCCTCGGCGATCGCTACTGGAGCGACCTGAAAAATATTGATGCAGAATATCACATCAAATTTTTGTCCCTTTAAGGCTGACCATGTTTCCGTCTTGGTCAAATCAATTTGAATAGGTGGATTAACGTTCTGGACCTCTGTCTCTTGAGTTAACCGCTTGATGTTATCAAACACCTCTTCATTTAAATCAGAAGGCTGGAAGTGTAGATGAGGAAAATGCGGCGCAAAATAGTGTATGTGCATGCCACTTCCAGAAGCAAGTTCTAAAACAGCTCCAGAGTGCTTTGGTAATTTAGATTGAAATATATCCAAAATTGGATCACGATTACGATTGCCGGCCCAAGCAACATAAGGACTCAGAGGATGAGGATCAAGCTGCGGTTTTTCATTTACTAATATTTCTGATGACATCAAAGGGAGCCTCCATTCAGCAGAAAACAAAGTCTTTACCTATCTGAGCAAGAACTCTACGCATTTGAGAGAAATACTTCTGAAGATTAACTATAACGAAGTAAATCAATGCTGATCGGTATCCTATACGGCTGATTTCCAAGTTAAAGTGTGGGTGCTCGCTTTCGTAGAGCGTTATATCGTGTGATGTCGCTTAGTAAATGTCGTTTTTACTACAAACAAAGGGTATGCAACAATTCCCCTACGATATAGCAGCTTTTCGGTGTAGCTTATCATTTTTTGTGGTGATAGAAATACTAAGAATTGAAAATGAGTCAAACAAAAGTTGCTGTGATTATGGGAGTAGGCGCTGGGCTGGGAGCGGCGATAGCGCGGCGATTTGCACGAGAGGGATTTGCTGTCGGTTTGATAGCAAGAAAAGCGGAGTCTTTAGACGCTATCCAAACTCAAATCACACAATCAGGTGGCACAGCTCTATCGTTTCCAACGGACGTCACCAACGAAGCAGCGTTGAAGCACACATTTGATCAGGTGAGAGCTCAACTCGGCATTCCCATGGTTTTGGTATACAATGCTGCCTTATTCTTACGGGCAAGTTTCCTGGAGCTCACTCCAGAACAATTTGAATCGGCCTGGAGAGCGAACTGTTTTGGTGCATTTTTGGGGGCTCAGCAAGTGCTGCCAGACATGTTGGCACAGCAGCAGGGAACAATCTTGTTTACCGGCGCTACAGCGGCGCTGCGGGGGAGTGCTGGATTCGCTGGCATGGCTGTCGGGAAGTTTGGGCTCAGGGCACTGGCACAGTCTTTAGCTAGAGAATTTGCCCCTCAAGGTATTCATGTTGCCCATGTCATTATTGACGGAATGATTGATACTACCTGGGTGCGCTCGATGTTTTCGGATGCTGACCAAACGTTCTTATCGCCCGATGCGATCGCCGAAAACTATTGGCATCTCTACCAGCAAGATGCCTCTGCCTGGACACTAGAACTTGATCTACGTCCTGCTGTAGAGACGTTTTAGCGCGACTGAGAAGAAGTACATCGGCTTGGGAACCCTGAAAGTTCAGTGAGTTCCCGATGCAATTGCCGTCAATTCTACAGACACTCGCCATGACGCTCACAACACCCTCCATGCAGGAACTCCCTCTATCACTAGAGCGCGATGTTTTTCTGCGTACACTAATTCGCGAACTGGCCGGAACCTTGCAGAGCCTTGTTGGGCTAGAAGAAGCCTCTGGGTTCGTTAGCGTGGTTGGTCAAAGAATGGGTAAACAGATTGACCAAGACTACAAATCCGCTTTGCAAGTCGCCAATCTCTCCCGCGAACAGGTTGCTCAAGCACTGGTCGATCTCAAGCAACGAATTCAAGGTGATTTCTACATCATCGAAGAAACAGATGAAAAGATTGTTTTTGGTAGCCGCACCTGTCCTTTTGCCGAAAAGGTGATTGGTCGCCCTTCCATGTGTATGATGACGTCGAATGTTTTTGGTTCCATCGCGGCGGAAAATCTGGGCTATGCCAAAGTAGAGCTACAAGAAACGATCGCAACAGGTGATACTGGCTGCAAAGTAGTCGTCTACCTCAAAGACACTGAAGAATCCGAAGAAGCTGAAGGCAGAGAGTATTTCAAGGCGTAGCTACATGACTCCAGAGCAGTTTCTCGAGTTTGCCAGGGTTCTACCAGAGCCGCTATTGATGGTGACCGCTTCAGGCGACATCCTGACAGCCAATCGACCTGCAACCAGGCTTTTAGGCCGTAGTCGGTCAGCCCTAGTCGAGCAATCTCTGATGGATCTGGTCACAGCTCCGGTAGCAGAAGTCCTTGACTACTTGAAAGCGTGTGCAGGGAGTCGGCAGATGGTGCTTGGCTCCTTGACATTTTGCCTGCCAGATAAGCAGTTACTCATTTGCCGAATGGAAGGAGCCGTACTTCAGCCCGCTACTGCGGAAACTCCGGCCAAAAATTTGTTGCGGTTAGAGAACCGTTCAACTGCAAGTGTTAACTTCGGATTACTTGCACAAAAGATTGACGAATTGACACGAGAAATTCACCATCGTAAACAAGCACAAAAAGCGCTCACACAGAGCAATAAAGAATTAAGAGACTCTCAAATTCGTCTAGTACAAAATGAAAAAATGTCAGCGCTTGGGAGTTTGGTAGCGGGTATTGCTCATGAGATTAATAATCCCGTCAACTTTATTCATGGAAACCTCTGTCATCTGCAAAACCACGCGCTTGATTTAGTTGAATTCATAAAAATTTTTGAACATTATTATCCGAAACCAGTTTCTGAAGTTGAAGCTAAAGCTCAGGAAATTGACCTCGACTTTCTACAAGTAGATTTGTTAAAAATTCTCACATAAATGCGTGTAGGAACGGATCGAATTCAACAGATTGTACTTTCACTGCGAAACTTCTCTCGGGTTGATGAAGCAGAATTTAAGGAAGTTGATATTCATGAAGGGATCGATAGTACGCTCCTAATCTTGCAGCATCGCCTTAAAGCCAAATCAAATAGCCCTGCTATTAAGTTGGTCAAAGACTATGGAAATCTACCGTTGGTACAGTGCTATCCGGGTCCACTGAATCAGGTCTGGATGAATATCCTATCAAATGCAATTGATGCCCTAGATGAACGGAACGCCCAACAAGATTGTCAAGCTATCAAAGTGAATCCGGCGCAAATTAGAATCACTACTTCAAAACTTGAGTCCTCTTGGGTTCAAATTGAGTTTTCCGATAATGGTGCCGGTATTCCAGAGCCAGTTAGGCAACGGATCTTTGAACCGTTCTTCACAACTAAAGAAATTGGCAAAGGCACTGGAATTGGGATGTCGATTAGCTATCAAGTTGTCACTGAGAAACATAAGGGCAGATTGCACTGCGAATCAAGCCCTTATGCAGGCACTACATTTACCATACAGATTCCAGTTGTACAGCAGATGCCAAATGTGCAGTAACTCACGAGGCTGTATCGGCTTGAATTTCCTCTGAGGGAAAGCATTAAATTACAGCGGAACGGGCTTCGTCGACTTTGAGGGTTGTACCCGTGATGAACTTGGCCTCATCTGAAAGCAGGAAGGCAACCGTCTTGGCTAATTCAGCATAGGTGGCCGGACGTCCCCACATTAGGTCAAGTGGGACGTTCCATCCTTCCAGCTCAGCCATGCTGTCTGCGACAAAGAAGGGCGCGACTGAGTTCATGCGAATGTGGTCAGCGCAATACCGCTTGGCGTAGAGCTTGGTAAAGCTTTCCATCGCGGCTCGAAGCGTACCGCTAAGGGTGTGCCTAGGTCAGGCTCTTGCGAATCGCAGGCAGAGATGTTCACGATCGCGCCTCCTCCTTGCTGCTGCATCGGTTCTGTGACCAGCTTGGCAATGCGAACGACGCTGAGAAACAGCAGCTCAAAATTTTCGAGCCACAGCTCGTCAGCTCCAAAGTGTGGAGAAAAGCTATTGCGAAGAGCGATCGCCCCTTAAGCGAAGGGCTTCTTGATAGGCAGCTTCGGCTTCTTCGTAGCGACCTTGTGCTTCTAATACTGCCCCCAAGTTGTCGTGAGCAAGGGCATTGTTCGGATCCAGTCGAATCGCTTCTCGAAGGGCAGCTTCGGCTTCCTCATAGCGGCCCTGTTCTCCCAGTACTGCCCCCAGGTTGGTGTAAGCGGGAGTATAGTTTGGGTCGAGCCGGATCGCTTCCCGATAAGCGGCCTCTTCTTCCTCGTAGCGGCCCTGTTCTCCCAGAGTTACGCCCAGGTTAGTATAAGCAGGGATATAGTTCGGGTCGAGTCGAATGGTGTTCTGAAAGGTGTCTTCGGCTTCCTCATAACGGCCTTGTGCTCGTAGTTCTATACCTAGGTTGTAGTGAGCGAGGGCATAGTTCGGGTCGAGCCGAATGGCTTCTCGATAAGCGTCTTCAGCTTCCTCGTAGCGGCCCTGTTCTCCGAGTGCTGTACCCAAGTTATTGTGAGCAAGAGCGTCGTTTGGATCCAGTCGAATGGCTTCTCGATAAGCGTCTTCAGCTTCCTCATAACGGCCCTGTTCTCCTAGTACTGCACCCAAGTTGGTATGAGCAAGGACATCGTTCGGGCCGAGTCGAATTGCCTCCCGATAGGTGTTCTCGGCTTCCTCATAGCGGCCCTGCCGCTCCATGACTTCACCCAAGTTGGTATGAGCAAGGGCATTGTTCGGATCCAGTCGAATCGCTTCTCGAAGGGCGGCTTCGGCTTCCTCATGACGGCCTTGTTCTGCCAATACCACGCCCAGATTGGTGCGAGCAGAGCTATCATTCGGGATGAGCTGTAATATCTGCCGCCAGATGCTCTCAGCTTGAGCATAGTCGCCAATATTAAAAGCTGCAAACCCTTGCTGATAGAGGTCTTCAATGCTCTGAGCCTGAACTACGGCTGGTGGAACAACAGCAACAGTCATAAGGCTAAGGCCAACTGCAAGAAAAGAACGCATAGATGAAATTGATCAGCTTTTTCTCCATTATGGTCGATTCTAATCATGCACTGACCTCCTATGCAGCAGTGTGTCGGGCGAGCCGCAACGGACCCTGGCAGCGATTGGATGTGTTCAATTGCACTTATATAGAGAACCGTTTCACGCTTTCATCCCTCTAAAATAGAGGTGGCTGACGAACCCGAGTATAGTTGCCGAAAATACTGGATGATTACACTTCAACTTCGACAACTGGATGTTCCTGTAGGCCAACGGTTGCTTATTCGCAATCTGGATTGGCAACAGTTCGAGCACATTTTGGAAGAACTTGGAGAGGCTCGCTCCTCACGCATTGCATATAGTCATGGCACTTTAGAAATCAGAATGCCTTCTCCAGAACATGAGGTCGATAAAGAACTCATCGGTGATCTAGTCAAAATTTTGTTGGATGAGCTTGAAATCGACTGTGAGTGTTTTGGCTCTACCACTTTCAAACAAGAAAACATGGAGAGTGGGATTGAACCTGACCAGTGCTTCTACATCCAGAATCAGACGCCGATGAGGGGAAAACGACGCATTGATCTGGCAGTCGATCCTCCTCCCGATATGGCGATCGAAGTAGATGTCACGTCCAAAACTCAGTTAGCAGCCTACGCAGCTCTGAGGGTACCTGAGCTTTGGTTGTACGAAAAAGGGCGGTTGAGTATTTATACGCTCCAAGCTGGTCAATATCGAACCACAACCATGAGTCCAACATTTCCAGAACTCCCTATTCTGGATTGGGTGGCAGAGGTTCTCGATCAAAGTATTGCAGTTGGCAGAAGCCCGGCCCTACGAACTTTCCGGAAGCAGATTCGGCAAAGAAAGGAAGGCTGACTGTTCAAGCTCTTTTCACCCATCGTCGCCCTCTCTCGCCTCGCGTTCAGGGTTTTCTCAATTTCCTCGCTGAGTACTATCGTGAGCCCCTAATCTGATATGGCATCATCACTTATAGAACTTATAAACAAGCACTATTCAGGCGTACTTGGTTTGGAAGAAGAGTTCTTAGGATGCTCCTTCTCCTCATAGTCGTTCTCAGGGTTGAAGGAATAAAGGCTGCGTCTGGCTAAATGCCAGCAGCGTTCGAGTAGCCACACGGGATCTTCTTCGGAAGCTGTGCGATTGCAAAGGTCTTCATGGCGAGTCACAAAGTCCTGATAGTTTACGTCCCAGCACTGTTCGAGAAAAGCGTTGTCGCGACAGCGAGTTAGGAGAGAGATTTTGTAAAGATGCCAGTATGCCAATGGATTGAGGATAAGGGGACGATTTTTGTCCCACAACGGTTGCTTGAGATATTGCCATAGTGGAAAGCGCATGGGGCTTCACTCCCTGATGAGCCGGTTATGTGATCGATCTTGCATCAAAGATCTGGGGATAAAGACCTAAGAAAATCTGATAATTTTGGACCAAACAGAGCTAGCTGCGTGTGACTTGGTTGAAGGAAGTGATGGAGTCAAGGCAAGCAGCCAAGGCAAAGCTTGACACTCCACTCTCTCTCTCAATGACCTATTACCTTTCACTACACGCCATCGCTCCATTACTCCGCAAACAGATCATCCCAGCAGCCTCTAGGGGATCAAGCTGTTGGGTTCTCTAGCCATGCCGGATCGCTCGTTTCTGGAGGGTGATGCCGGTGCGGAGTTGCTTTACGGCGCTTTAAAAGCAGATAGGCTGCAGGCGTGAAGTACAGTGCCAAAACGGGAGAGCCGCCAATGCCGCCCGCGATCGCGATCGCCAGTGGCTGCCAGAAAGGATCGCCATCCATCAGCAGCGGCACAAAGCCGACCATTGTCGTGATGGTTGTCGTCAAAACGTGGCGAGTGGCCTTAACGACCACTTCCTGCACCGCTTTGGGATTACCTTCGCGAGCCTGCGGATCTTCGTTAAAGGCAGATAGGACAATAATTGCACCGTTGATGGCGATGCCGACTAGGCCCATCGTACCGACAATGGCCATAAAACCTAGCAGGGAGCCAAACGCCTTGAGCGAGAACAAAGCCATCCCTACCGAACCAATGGCGACGAAGGCGACAATGCCTGCCTGTCGAAAGGACCCCAACGACAAGACTAGGGCCGTTATCATCACCAGTACGATGAGCGGGACATAGAGGACGAGATTGCCGACAGCTGAATTACGCTCTTCAAATTCGCCGCCGAATTCGTAGTAATAGCCTGGCGGTAGCTCAAAACTGTTGGCTGCGAGCTGTTCGCGCAGGGCATTGAGCACCGTATCGGGCAGCACGCCCGCTGTGATGTAGGCTTGTACCGTGTTGACTCGTTGCTCATCGCGGCGGGCAATGTTGGCAGTTTCGGCTAGCAACTCAAACTCACCCAAAGCTGATGCGGGGCGAAATGCACGATCCTGAGCTTGGTCAGGACGCAAATCGAGTGAGGCAAGCTGATCTAAGCTAGCGCGCTCCGGGTTCGTGAGCCGTACGCGCACAGGTAAATTTTCAGTCGATTCCAGGATCGCGCCTCCCGTCACCCCTTCTGAATAGGCCTCAAGCTGCTGCGCCAGTTCCGTATTGTTTAAGCCAGCCTGCTGCACCTGCTCGTTATCCACCGTGAGCCCTAGTTTGGGTTGAGCTTCGGTCAGGTCATCGCGCACATGGACGACATCAGGAATAGCCGCTAACATTTCCCGGACTTCGATGCCGAGACGCCGCAGCGTTGCGATATCAGGACCATAAAGCCGCATTTCTACCGGCGCATCATAGGGCGGCCCCTGCTGCAGCTGCTGCACAATGACCCGTGCCGAAGGAAACAGTGGATCCAACTCCGCCTGAATTTCTTGCACAATCCCTTCGACGTTTTGCTCTGATTTGAGCTGCACCATCGCCTGAGCATATTGCGCCTGATTTTCGCGGTTGCCTGTGAGGTTGTAGTAAAACTTAGGAGCACTTTCCCCCAGGAACCAGTGAACATCTCGGACTTCCTCATGCTCAAGGATGCGATCGCGCGCCAACATCACTTGCTCATACGTTTGGGCGATCGCTGTCTGAGGGGCAAACTCTACCTCAATCTGAAACTGGTCACGATTCACGAGTGGAAAGAACTGCTCTTCCAACGTACCGGCTGCGATGAAGCCGATGAGGGGCACAGCCATTGTTAGCGCTACACCCAGCAGAGGACGAGCCATCACACGGCGAAGCGACCCGCGATAGAGACGACCCAAACGCGGCGACGAGAATCCCTCGTACCACCAAGATCCCGGCTTCATCAAAAATAAGATGCCGCGATCCAGTAGGCTGCGGCGATCGTGTTGCATGACCCGGTCATAGTCGCGGTTACTGCCCCTCAGCATCCGGGCTGCTAATGCCGCAATTACGGTCAGAGAAATTGCCAGCGACGAAATCAAAGACAAAATCACACTAAGCGCAATAGAGCCGACAAACTCACCCGCAGCGCCTGGGAGTAAGTAAATGGGCAAAAACGTCAGGACCGTCGTCAGGGTCGAAGCCAGTAGCGGCACCTGCAGATATTTCACGGTCTTAGTGACCGCCTGCAGGGGATCCTCACCATGCTGCATCTCCACCTGAATTTCATCCACCACCACCACAGCATTATCAATGAGCAGCCCTAGCGCAATGATTAACCCGGTAACTGACATTTGATGAATCGCAACACCAAATACCGTCATCCAGCCCAGTACGGCAAAGACAGTCAGTGGCAACGCTAGCCCTACCACCAGCGCTGATCGCCAGCCCATGCCCACCAAAGCTACCAGCACAACCAGAGCTGCCCCAAACAGCAGGTTCTTCATCAAGGTGCTGATACGATTTTCGACATAGCTACTTTGGTCAAAAACGAGGTCTAAACTAACACCCTCAGGCAGGCGATCGCGAAAGGCATTCAAATCTTGGCGCACCACAGTCGCCCACTGGTCAATCCGCCGACCTGATTGCATCATGACGCCCAGCACCACGGCTGGTTTACCACTCACAATGGCCTGATCGCTGAGGGGATAGCGCACACCCCGACTAACCCGGGCAATGTCGCTCAGCCGTGTGAACTGACCGCTGCTAGATTGCACTGGGAGCTGACGAATCTGCTCCAGCGTTTCTAGTTCGCTTTCTACTTCAATGGCCAGATCCTGTGCCGAGCTACGCAGCTGTCCTGCCGTTACTTTGGCATCACTGAGGCTGATTTGGCGGGCCAACTGCTGCGGTGAAAGGCCCACACCGACGAGAGCTGGCGCATCAATTTCCACCAATACTTCCTCGTCTGGATCACCGAAGAATTCCACCTCTTCTGTACCGTCGACGCCGCGCATAATAACGCCCAGTTCTTCGGCGTAGCGACGCAGGACAGCATAATTAGGCTCACTTGCCAGATTCCAGGTGAGTGAAGCGATCGCGGTATAGGCTTTGACATAGGACTCCTCTAGTTCAGGTGCCGCCACTCCAGGCGGAAACTGAGCCGCGGCATCATCCATCTCATCCCGCACTTTGGACCAAATGGGTTGAGCATTTTTTACGGCATCCACCAGCTCGACTAAAACCGTAGAAAAGCCTACTCGCGAGTCGGATTCTAGAACTTTGATCGCTTCGATTTCCGAAAGTTCTTCTTCCAGGACTGTCGTGACCAGGGCCTCGACCCGTTGAGCATTGGCCCCCGGAAAGGCAGTCTGGACGACGGCAATGCGGGAAATGAGTTCGGGGTCTTCTTGACGAGGCAGGGCCTGAAAGGAAGAGATTCCCCAGGCCAAGAGCATGACGATCGTCAGAATGAGGAGGCGAATGTTTTGGTAAAACGGGCGAACCATGATGACGATTTTGGGAAGGAGTTTACGGGTGTGTAATGGCGTTGTAGGGGCAAGGCATTTCGTCCAGAATTTTCGGGTTAATCCATGAGCGGTAACCGGAATGCCTTGCCCCTACAACGGTTCGACCCGCTGGCCGGGGACCAAGCGATGGGTGCCATTGGCGACAATGCGATCGCCCGGCTGTAACGTGCCACGCACCAACACGCGATCGCCCGCTTGATGCAAGATCTCAACGGCCTGGGGCTGTACCTCATAAATATCGGCGGGACCCTCATCCGGTGAGGTCAAGACGTAGCAGTTCCAGAGTCCTCGAATTCCTTGAGTCAACGCTTCTATGGGGAGCCAAACGCCATCAGTTGGAATTGACTCCGCCCGTTCCACTCGAACGGTTTGCCCTGGGCTGATACTCGCGATCGCAGCAGGCTCCAGACGCAAGATCACGACCTGAGTGCGCGTATCGGGATCGACCTCGGGTAATACAGCATCCACCACGGCTGAGTAAGTGGCGCCGCCAAGCTCCAGGGTTTGAGGCGTGCCTACCGATAGCTCCCGCGCAACGTCTGTTGGCATCCCAATGCGGGCTTCTGGGGCGGCATTTTCCATCAGTCGCAGCACCGATTGACCGGCATTAACCACCGTTCCCTCATCGACCTGCCGATCCGAGACGATGCCGTCAAAGGGAGCGTTAATCGTGCTTTTGCCAATTGAGACATCCAGGTTGGCAATCCGAGCATTCAGTTGCTGAACGGTCGCCCGCTGAGCGTCGATTTGCTCCTGACGAGTTCCGTTCTGCAGCTCTTCCAGATTGCTTTGAAACTGGTCTAACCGGGCCTGCAAAGCCCCTTCACCAAAGGCGAATTCATCCAGCTCTTCGCGCGAAATAGCCCCTTCGCTATACAACATTTCCCGCCGCGATCGCTGAATCTCCTGAAGCGCTAACTGCTGCTCTAAATCTTGCACCGCTGCCGCCGCCGCTGCAATATCCTCGGCTCTGGGACCTGCTTCTAGCTCTGCCAGTTGAGCCATCGCTTGAGCTTTTTCAGCCTCTAGCTGCTGTCGCTGGGTTTGTAGGTTCTGAATATCTAAGCGAGCCAATGGATCGCCGGCAGCGACGCGATCGCCTTCCTGCACGTACACATCAACCAACTGACCACTCCGCTCGAACCCCAATTCACTGGCCCGCAATGCCGCAATTTCCCCCGTGTAGGAGCGAGCCACTTCATAGCTAGAAACGGCATCCACTGTCAAAGTTTCTACTGGCAAAACGTTGACCGACTCGGACTGGGCTGCTTCAACATCAAGACCGCTGGCAAGGCGGGTCTGAGCAACCGGCACGCCGACAAACAACAACAGTCCAATAGCTCCCAATCCAATAGCAAGACGAGGATGCCGCTGAATTTTTGCGGCAAGTCTCCGACTCGGCTCTGAAGACATCAATTTAGGTGGCAATGAGTTAGAAGTCATAGCTTTTTGAGCAGGAGACTACAGAAATAGTCAAACGTTTGTATGAACACTCAACAGGTCTGTACCTATTCACATAAAAAGGAGCATAAGGGTTTCAGGAAAAGACTTTCACAGTATTTGCCCCCAAGATTCCTCGTACGATAAGCCTATGAACAAGTTCAAACGTTTGTTTGATATGATTAAAACGTACGTTTGAATAATTGGCAAGTAGGCAGTCAGCTAAAGGCTGTCAGGATGCTTGGGAGTTTCAGCGATCGCGCCCGTCCGCAAAGAGGCGCTTAGTATGTGTGTAGTTCATACGCTTGGATGACATGAGTACCGCCGCCTCAACCGACACCAAAGAGCAGATTCTCAATGTGGCTGAGGGTTTGATTGCCGAGCGCGGCTTTGCTGGCACTACCCTGCGAAGTGTGGTTAGTAAGGCAGGGGTTAATTTAGCGGCTGTTCACTATCACTTTGGCTCGAAAGAAGAGTTGTTTCGGGCAACGGTTGAACGACTTGCCCGTCCTGTTACAGAACATGCACTAACGCATCTACAGCAGCTTCAAGAACAGGATGAGCCACCTTTGGTAGAAGACATTTTGACCATTTTCCTGATGTCATCACTGAAATTGATCATGGGAGACGAAAACGCTCGTATGATTCGAGCTCAGTTTTTGGGCCGCTGTCGCACCGAACCCGGCCACATCCAAAACATTGCTGCCAAGGAATTTCAGGCCTGTTCGCAAGCAGTATTGGATGTTCTACAGCGGGCTTTGCCAGACCAATCGCGATCGCAACTGGAGTGGAAATTAGACCTCGCGATTGCTGTGCTGATCCGGGTTCAAATGGAAGCCGGTAAACCCGGGGCCCTGATTCAAAGCAGCCAGTCAGCCGATATTGAAAAGGCAGTCGCCCAATTAGTGACGTTTTTAGCGGCGGGGATGCGATCGTAGGTCGGGCTGTGGTTCTGCCTCCCCTGCACAGATTCCCTAATTTCGATCCCCACCACCCTCTTCCCCACCTTTCCACGTCTTCTCCTGCCTCCCTTGCCCCTTTCACCCGCTACCTGCTATCTTCTTTTCCCATTTACCCATCTACCCATCCACTCCCATGACCGACCCTACCCGTCGCTTCTCTGACCGCGCTGAAAACTATGTCCGCTATCGTCCGAGCTATCCCGATGCCGTATGGGAACGCTTGCATGCGGAAATTGGTTTGACAGTCGATGCCGTAATTGCAGATGTGGGTTCTGGAACCGGCCTTTCGACAGAGCTGTTTTTGCGGCATGGTAACTCAGTGTTCGCAGTGGAGCCTAATCAAGATATGCGTCAGGCAGCAGAGACGCTGCTTCAGAAATATCCTCAGTTTCATAGTGTCGCTGGGACAGCGGAGGACACTACATTGCCAAGGCAGTCAATGGACTGTGTAGTGGTGGGACATGCTTTTCACTGGTTTGATCCGCAAAAGGCAAAGCAAGAGTTTGCCCGCATCCTGAGGCCGGGAGGTTGGGTCGTGCTGATGTGGAACAAGCTACGGAAAGAATCGACCTCGTTTTTGCAAGCATACGAAGCATTGTTGCTGCAGTATGGGACTGACTACGAAAAGATTCGGCACGTTGACGAAGCTGCCCTCAAAACCTTCTTTGCCGAAGCCAAGCCCAAGATGTGTAGGCTCTACAACGAGCAGCACTTCGACTTTGAGGGTCTAAAGGGCCGGGTTCTCTCTTCATCATTTACGCCTAACGTGGGTCATCCCCATCACGAGCCCATGGTGCAGGCGCTGAAAGACCTCTTTGAGCAACACAACACCCAAGGCTATGTGTGTTTTGAATATGACTTGGATATCTTTCTGGGATGTGTCATCTCATAATCCTTCCTACAATGAGAATGGCTTAACGGAGTTTGGGTGATGACTGCAACGGCAACTTCTCTACACGCGACCGACCCAACTGATCGGCTGAAACAAGTGCTTGCTTCCATCGACTTACCCGCCGACTGGATCGGGATTCGAGTGATGAGTGAAGACCGCCGTCAGCGATCGCAACGCGATGGTAACCCTGAGCGCAACCAGCGATCGCGCAATCAAGGGGCGATGGTAGAAGTTATCGTCGATGGCCAGCTTGGCTATGCCGCTACCAATCAGTTGTCTGTCGAAGGGTTACGAGCAGCTGCAATGCAGGCATTTGAACAGGCTAAGGCAGCGGTTCCTTGGCAAATTCATAAATTTCAGCCCGCTATTCGGCCTAACGTTTCAGGCACGTATCGCTCACCCGTATCGCAGTCTTTAGCGACGCTACAGCCACGCGCCGTCAACGATATGCTGGCTCGTATTTGCCATGGACTTAAGGTGTCGGACAAAGTTGTGCAGGCTCGCGCTAGCTTCGGTACCCAAGAGCTGGATACCTGGTTAGTCAGCACTAGTGGGACACAAATTCATCAGCATTTTGTTTTTCTGACGATCGACTTTGGAGCGACTGCTCAGGATGGTCCTGTGGTCCAGACCCGGACCTATAACGGCGGCTCGGCCCGCTGTTATCAGGGAGGCTGGGAGCATTTGGGCGAAAGTGATGACTTTTGGGAGTCGGTACAGCAGGTGGGAGAGCAAGCAGTAGAACTACTGACTGCCGAAGACTGTCCGGAAATGGCCACGACACTGGTTTTGGCTCCCGACCAGATGATGCTGCAAATTCATGAGAGCATTGGCCATCCTCTAGAGTTGGATCGTATTTTGGGCGATGAACGCAACTATGCGGGAGGTAGCTTTGTGAAGCCAGCCAACTTCGGCACCCTGCAGTACGGTTCAGACCTGCTGAACATCACCTTTGATCCCACCGTTGAACAAGAGTTTGCCAGCTACGCTTTTGATGACACAGGAGCTATTGCTGAGCGTCAGTATTTAATTCGTAATGGGGTCTTAGAACGAGGCCTTGGCAGCACGGAAAGTCAGGTACGGCTGGGTGTTCCGGGGGTCGCCTGCGCGCGCGCCACCGCCTGGGATCGCCCCCCCATTGACCGCATGGCGAATATCAATTTAGAACCTGGCGATCGCACCTTCGCTGACTTGATTGGGAACATCGAAGACGGGGTCTACATGGAAGCCAACCGTTCCTGGTCGATTGATGATCAGCGTTACAAATTTCAATTTGGCTGTGAATATGCCAAGCGCATTCGCCACGGACAGCTAGCAGAAACCCTGCGCAATCCGAACTATCGGTCTACCACACCCCACTTCTGGCACAATCTGGTGCAGGTCGGCGATCGCCAGACATGGCAAATTTTTGGTACACCCTATTGCGGCAAAGGTGAACCGAATCAAGTTATTCGGGTTGGCCATGGCGCACCTGTCTGTGCTTTCACCAACATTGAGGTTTTTGGGGGCGCGGGCTAATGCAGAATCGGGAAATTACCTTCAATCAGCTGATGGATGCCTTGCTCCCCCAGCTCAATGATGACGAAGCCGTGCAGGTGCTTCTGATTGCCGAAGAGAGCCATTTCACACGGTTTAATCAAGCCAAAGTACGGCAGACCGGCACGATTGTGAACGGCTCCCTGATGCTGATGCTGATGGTCAATCAGTGTTTGGCTACGGAATCTGTCCCCTTTACGGGTGAAAAGGAAACCGACTGGCCAGTGTTGATGGCAGCGCTGCAAAGCCTTCGCGAAGAGATCCCACAGCTACCAGAAGATCCTTATCTGGTATTGCCGTATGGGGATGAGCAGAGTCGGGAAACTTATTCTGGCCAACTCCTTTCACCCGCAACTGTCGTACCAACCCTACTGCCACAGCTAGCAGGGCTAGACGCAGCTGGATTGTACGCAGGTGGGAAATCGTTTCAAGCCTACGCGGACTCCTCAGGGCAGCGTCACTGGTTTGAGACCACTACCTTCACGCTCGATTATTCTCTATTCACAGCCGACGGGCAGGCTGTTAAAGGCACCTATGCTGGACGCATCTGGGATACTGCTGGCTACGCTGAAACACTGGCTGCTTCTAAAGACTTGCTGGGCAGAATGACAACATCCCGTAAGTTTCTGGAACGAGGACAGTACCGGACATATTTTGCCCCAGCTGCTGTCGCTGATTTAGTGGGCATGTTGTCCTGGGGGGGGATCGGTGAAGCCTCGATCCGACGGGGGGGGAGTGCTTTGGGGCCTCTGCAACGCCAAGAGCAGACGCTTTCTCCCAAAGTTCACCTGCTGGAAGATTTTTCTCAAGGTCAGGTTTCGCGCTTTAACCAATATGGCGAACTGGCACCGCTCTCGATGTCTCTTATCAAGTCTGGGCAGCTCATAAACACGCTTGTCAGTGCCCGTACAGCAAAGGAGTACGACATCCCCTCTACGTTTGCCGAAAGTGGCGAATACCTGCGATCGCCCGTCCTCTCCCCGGGGAAACTTCCTATTTGCGATGTCCTATCTGCCCTGGATACGGGACTCTATGTCTCCAACCTGCATTATCTGAACTGGAGCGATCGCCCCAACGGTCGCATTACTGGCATGACGCGCTATGCCTGCTTTTGGGTGGAACGTGGCAAAATCGTTGCTCCGATCGAAAATTTACGATTTGATGAAAGCCTCTATAACTTCTGGGGCGATAACCTTGTTGACCTTACGCAAGAAGTCACCTTCGTTCCCGAAGTCGGCAGCTACGGCTACCGCGACCTTGGTGGCAGTCTCGTCCCAGGAATGTTGGTCGATCAATTTGCCTACACGCTCTAGCCAGGAGAGGGGAAGGGCAGCAGGGTTAAAGGGAGAGGGGAACAAGGAAGGGGAAAGGGTAGAAGGGTAAGGAAGTTAAGGGAAGGGGAATGGGGTGAGCAAAACCTGCAAGGGCGAGGCATTGGCCCCACATATTGACTAGCCATCAAGACTCTGCGCTCCAAATGCCTCGCCACCCACCCACTCACCACCCACTCACATTACCGACTATCCACAATTAACCAACAACCAACAACCAATCCCAAAATTTCCGGATTGATAGGGGATAGAGCGGCATAGAGGATTGGTAGATGCACCCTGATTACAATCCCTGGCCAATTCTGGTTAGGGATTTTTTGTTTTTGACTCAACTCTCTAGCCTCGTTCTCCGGATGGCTATAGGTGAGGTCGGTATAGGTGATTGGTAGATGCACCCTGATTACAATCCCTGGCCGTTCCGGTTGGGGATTTTTTGTTTCTGAAGACGGTCGGCATGGCTTCTGGAATTAGAGAGTAGGCACCCTCCTGAGGACAGCCCGATGAGCGGCTTGGACGACAGCCCTGGAGCCGCGTTACCTTTGCGATGGAGAGGATAACCACCCCACCCCAAAACAACATGGAAAATAGCTGTCCATTCTGCGAAATTGTGAAAGGTACTGGCCCTGTCAGCTTGGTTCATGAAGATGACTGGACAATGGCTTTTATTCCTCTGCAGCCGATCTATCCAGGGGCCTGTATCGTCATACCCAAAGAACATATTGATCACTTTACCGATATTCCCGATGACTTAGCTGCCAAAGTGATGATCACATCACAGCATATTGGCCGCCGTATTCGCGAAGTCTATCGCCCCCTCAAAGTTGGAATGGTTGTTCATGGATTTGGCGTCCGTCACGCTCATCTCAATCTGATTCCGCAATACGATCCACTGGATATTACCTATAAGCATCTGGCTTATATCGAAGACGGCGAAGTCAAATTTGGTCCTAAGGAGCTGCCAAGTCCAAGTCGGGAAGAGTTAGATGAGCTAGCGCGATCGCTGCGATTGGATGCCTAGGGCTAGATTTCGAATTCACTAACCCCATCCCCCTCATCGCGATTGTACAAACTGTTTTGCCTCCCGCACCCAGGCAACAACCTGGTCCGGAGTCGGGCACAAATCAGAGCGGCGGAGGGTAGCAGTGTGCAGGCGCAAAATTTGGCTGTGTAATCTGCCAGGGGCAGCTGTGGCTAGCTGCGGAATTGACGCAATACCGCTATGCAGGATGAGTCCACAATATTGACAACCAATGCTGGGAAGTTGCGCAAGGGCGGCTAACGCTGCCCATTTTTGGGGATATCGCAGGGGCAACTTGAGCTGTTTTGCTGTTTTTTGCAATGCTTGGGGCGATCGCGTTTGCGTGAGTAAATCTTGAGTCGTTTTGAGGCCGATAGCCTGAAGCGAGGCAAGCTGTTCGTCCGATAATCCCGGCAGCTGGTTGAGAGGCCAATTTTTGAGTTGGAGAGCCATAGAGCAGGATAAAGGGGGCACCGGTTTTTGACCGACACACAGACTCGAAGCACGCTATACTGTAGCTTGTTATCGACCGGGATGTAGCGCAGCTTGGTAGCGCGCCTGCTTTGGGAGCAGGATGTCGCAGGTTCGAATCCTGTCATCCCGATTTAGACAGTCTAGCGTGAATACCTGAACACCCCTTAGGTTCAGCGTTACTATCTTTCTGTGGGTCAGGTAGGTTTATAAACTGGACGGGAGCTGAGTCACACCTTCTTCGGCAACTGTTAGTATGCATCCAAGATGGCGTCGCTTTACCCACGTCTGGAGTCGTTCTAGTCGTACAACCACCCCTTAACTAAAGCGAAATCGACCAAGACAATTATGTCGTTTACATAGGTTAACTGAACACTGATGAAAGGCGTTTTTCACAAGCTGGCACATTTGAGCTTCACCGGAATGGCAATGTCAGGAATAGCGCTGATGCCCCCATCGGCAGCTCTGGCCTTGAGTGAGCAGCAAATTCTAGAAAAATTATCATCGGTACCGGTATTTCTCATTGCCGACGAAGAGGGCAATTGGCTGCGATCAGGTGATACCGAAGAAATCGTTGTCTTTATCGATGCCGTTGGCGCCGAAGCCGTTGCTTCAGAAGTAACCGAAGACGAAAATTTCACAGGCGAGCTTCAGATTGTCCCTTTTCTCCTGAGTGAAGTTTACGAAGGGATATCGGCTCAGTCCGGTGGTGCCGAATCGCTGTCTTACTTCCCAGCTTTAGAGTCTTGGGTACAAGCATCCGAGATTGCCGAACGTGAAATTGACGGCGTGCCATTGTTTGCGATCGTGAACGAAGTCGAAGGCGAAGTCTACTTGCCCACTGTAGACGAGACCATTCCCCTATACTTTTCCTTTAGCGATATACAGTCAGACATCGCGAATCTCGTTGAAAATAATCCTGAACTTGAAGAATCCATTGGGATTCAAATGTTCATACTTGAGAGCCTTCTAGCTGATATGTCGGCAAATGATTCTGAGCGGGACGAGTTCTTAGAACAGGTTCGATTCATAGCCCCCTCGCAAACACTACAGCTGCTAGAGTCGATCTCTGAAGAAGTCCCTGCATCTGGAGAAGTTCCTGCAGCCGATGAGACACCCACTGAATAGTGTGCTGGCGTAATGCCTGATTAGCTGCCGATGAATAGGAATGGCATTTTAGGCGTACCGTGGGTTTTATTAGCTGTCTACACTTGTCTGGTAGACAGCTAGCTTCAATTGCTGTGAGGCAATATCGGGCAATTTGTGCAGTAAGACATCCCAAGTGTCATATGCTTTCAAGGCTTCAACTACTATCGGTAGCGGCTCTGAAAGAATATCTGGAAAATCAGCTTCTTCGACAAACTGAATGTTGTAAGCCAGTTGTTCTCGGGGTGGCGTAAATTGAGCGTTGACGCCTTTACGGTTGCCCCGAGCATCGATTCGATACCAGCCCCATTGGGGCAAGTAGACTGCATTTAATCCGTGTAAACAATAGGAAGCACCCGTTTCATCTATACTCAATCGCTGGTAGCAAAACCCGGCAGGGATATGATTGGCGCGAAGCAAAGCTGCTAGCAAATGGCTTTTAGCAAAGCAGTAGCCGGTTCTGTACTTCAGAACTTCCGAGGCTCGACAGGTGACAGGATTCATCTGGTAATCCACACTATGGTGAATGTTGTCACGGACCCATTCAAAGCAGGTGAGGGCGATCGCCTCTACTGTCCCATGACCCTTTGCCAGACCTTGAGCCACCTCTAAAATGGCTGGTTCATCCCAATCAATGATTTCGCTAACCTGCAGATATGCTTCCATTCATCCTGCCCTATTGCCACTCTTCAACGGTGAGTGCCCAACGTTCGTGATCGCGCCAGTCACCGTTGATTTTCAAGTATCGTTTAGAAAACCCCTCTTGGGTGAACCCAAGTCGTTTGATCAGATTGATAGAGGCTTGGTTTCCAGGCTGAATGTTAGCTTCCAGTCGATGCAAGTTAAGCGTATTAAAAGCATAGTTAATCGCCAACCGGATGCCCGCCGACATTAATCCTTGACCCGCAAAATCAACATCTACGTAATAGCCCAAGTAAGCGTTCTGAAACGATTTGTAGAAAATTTGACTGAGATTAACGACTCCAACAATAAGCCGACTCTTAATCTCGCAAATTAGCAGCCCTTCAAAGTCGTCCCCCCGGCATCGATCAATATAGGCTCTGAACTCTTGTTCAGTACACGGGGACGATACCCAAGGAAAATGGAATGCCTGACTTCGCTGATTTAGAGACAGAAGAGCTTGGCTATCTTCTACAGTCGGTTTACGAATGAAAACATGCGATGAAAACATCTACACTACCGCTCTACCTATATCATCGAAACTGGCAAAATCTACCCTGTCAATAGGAGCATAAGGACAAGGATAGTTCACGCAAGTTCGTGGAAGATTGGCAGAACAAAATTATTTGAAATGAACTGGGGTGCTAGGATTCGAACCTAGGAATGGCGGGACCAAAACCCGCTGCCTTACCACTTGGCGACACCCCATCGAACATGCTGTACTAGCATAGCAGCTTATAACCTAACTGTGTCAATAGCTTTCATGAAAACGGTTGTGACTGGGAGATTTAACCATTTCGTCCCTGACCAAGTACATTTTGTTGTGCGGGGAAGAAGAGGAAAGTCAAAGGTTTACTTGATTGAACTGCAGGTCGCCGTGAGCGAGCTTAGGAGATTTCCAGAGATGAATGTACCACTGTAGGTGGCGTCGAGGAACGAGACCCAACATTGCCAACATCCTGCTCGGTTGGGCTTTGCTAGCGCTGCAACCCAACCTACCACAGACAATTTTCTGGGTATTTTCTTTTTCAAAGATCACCTTAACGAGACTAGATTCAATCGGAGGGGAGGCTATTGAATAGGCTGAACTGCTGAGGGGGCTGTCTGCAGCAGCTTTTGAATTGTTTGAGCGAGCGCGATCGGCTGCTCTACCATGGCCATATGTCCGCACTCAGGCAAGACGGTAACGTTGCTGTTCGAACCTCTAAATAAAGCATGGAAGCTGGCTAGATGGTGGACATACTTCTCTTCCATCACGGTATCGTCTCTACCGGCAATAAAATAAACCGGCTGTTCAAGGCCAGCCACTACTTGAGGTAAAAGATGAACCTCCGCTTCCGTCGTCGATTCCAGAAGCGCTCCGATCGCAGCCTCTTCATGAGCGGCTAGCAGATCAGCGACTCGTTGTTTCCCCCAGGCCGGCTGTAGCGGCTTAGCGACCATTAATCGAGCAAAAGCATGAGCTACGAAGGGAAACGACGCCAACCAAGTGCCTCGCCAGCGGACAATTTGCTGGCCAGCCTGCTGAAACTTTCGAAATTCATCCGGAAGATACACCCCGCCCCCCGCATTAACACAGATCACGCCAGCAACCCGCTTCGAAAATAACTTCGCAGCCCATAGCGCTACACTGCCTCCTAGAGAATGTCCAACCAGCCAAACAGCTGACAGGTTAAGCGATTCCAGTAGCCGCCCCAAATCCCGTGCGTAAGCTTCTAAGCTGTAGGTAGATTTATCCTGAGAATGCTCAGCCCAGCCACTGCGCCGTTCGATGTCAGCATTCGAATCGCCAAATCCTCTGAGGTCATAGCTTAAGCACTGATGGTCCTGCTGCAAAGACCGAACAACAGGTTGCCAATATTGTTGACTAAGGAGCCAACCGTGAATAAACACGATCGTTGCGTTTGCATTGCTGCTTTTTGCCGTGAGCGTGTATGCGTGGGGAACCCCAAAAACATTGATATAAGGCATGAGCCCATCATATCTTGATGCGGAGAACCCCTCCTCAAAAACACCAAAACCAGACAATTAATGGCTTTGATTTAGAAGTCGATATCGCATTCCTTCAGCAATTTTCTGGCCGAGATATTCTGGGATCAGGCTTTCATTAGGCCCCAATAAGTAGAGAATTAAGCGAGTTCGCCCTCGCCAGACTAAGAGATTAGCGTTGACGACTAACAAATCTTCTTGCCAGATTGCGTACATTACCTTATAGAACAGTCCTGGCTGGTTATCAGCTTCGATGAGCAATGCAGGTAAGTGAAAAACCGGGTCGACATAAAATTCTGTCTCGACCTGCTCCAATCCAGCATCTAGATTGAACTCTACAGTCAGCATTTCTTCAACTTCGAAGTTACCCGCTAATGCCTCACGAATAGCTCGACAGACGTTATCGGCTGTCTTCGTTGGGAGTGCTTTGCCACCCCGCGAAACCACTAGCTTGATGAAAACCAACATGGGAGGGTAAATCTGACCATAGAGACTAAGGTTATGAATCGTCAGCCCATAGGCTGCTAGGACACCAAAAATATCGCTCAGCAGGAAAGATTGATTTCGGTACGCGAAATGAAGGGCGCTGCGATTGCCTTCAGGTTTCAGTTCGATAACAGCTTTGCGCGTTTTGTAGAGTTGGTAAGCCAGCCGCAGGTTCTGCAGCTGAATTTCGCTGCTAACGAACTGCTCATAGAACTGCGGAAATGCACGATTAAACCGTTTAAGCAGTTCCATGGTAGATGGTTTCAAACCGGCAGCCATAACCAGGAGAAAGAAAATTACGTCGTCGAGAATGCTTAAGGATAACAGCAACTTGGATTAGGAACCGATATCGGAATCCACCTGATTTTGCTGATATCGCCGATACAGACTAAGACTACCGTAGTCCCTGGCTCATGACAGACAGCATCAGCAGGAGCACTGTAGTGTTTCGCTCGTGAAGCAATATCTAGGTTAGGCTTAGTCTCACTGGGGGTGATCCTGTAAAGCTTTCGATAGAGTAATACAAGACAGTCGCTCTGTTTCGTTGCTTTCTTGTGAGACACGGCTGAGCAGATATATTACTCTAATAAATTGTCACCGTTGTTGCACTTACATTGCCCAAACCTGCATGGGTTTCTGGAAAAGTCTATTCACAGGGACTGAGGCCGACCTATCACCGCAAGATAAGTCGGTTCAGCCAAAGTATCTGGCTGAGATCGCTGATTCAGAGCGAGGTAGTCGGATTGTTTTCACGACTGACCGAGACATCGATCTCTACGAGTTGGAGGAGTTATGCGATGCAGTGGGCTGGGCTCGACGACCGGTTCGTAAAGTTCGTAAGGCCATTCAGCATAGCTTTTTAGTGGTCTCTATGTGGGAACAGCAGGGAAGTCGTCGTCGATTGATTGGCTTTTCGCGTGCCACCTCCGATCATGCGTTTAACGCGACTATTTGGGATGTCGTCGTCCATCCCGATTATCAGGGCAAGGGGCTTGGCAAGACCTTGATGAAGCAGCTGATTAAGAAGCTACGAAGTGAGGATATCAGCAACGTCACGCTGTTTGCGGATCCTCACGTTGTTGATTTTTATCGAAACTTAGGATTCGTACCCGATCCTGAAGGTATTAAGGGGATGTTTTGGTATCCGGATTGATGGTAGGGGGAGTAGGGAACAGGCTTCGCCGTGAGCTTTCGACCTGAGCTCAAGCCGAAGGGCTTCAGCCGAACGGGAACGGGAACAGGGAGCAGGCTTCGGCATGAGCCCCCGTTCAGCGACAACCGAATTGCTCTAGGAGTGGCCATCAGAAACAGATTTGTGAAAACACCACGGTACGGGCCAGCAGGTGGTGAAGCGAACAAAGTGGCTAAACGAACAAAGTTTAAGTATTTTTCGCCTAGCGGAAGGGCTTCTGAGAGTTTGGGGCAGACTGTGACTACTGGGTCGTCATGCCTATATCTTAAGGAGTGAAGTTACGATGCCTAAAGCGATCGCCGAGGAAAATACTTATCTAAAAGCAAAGATATTAGGATCGCAAGACTTAAAGAATTCCGAAAAAATCTACGTCCCGAAGGGACATGTGTTCTATGTGAACCGTTATGCACCTTCGCAAAATCAGCATACGTTTCTGGAACTAGCCTCTCCACTTAATACGATGGATGGGGAAACTCGTATGCGAGATGTATATGGCTATGCTCCTCATATCAAGATTGAAGGAGAACCCGAAAAGCCCGCTGGCGGAGGCATCGGAAAACTAGACACGACTAAATTAATTAAGCTTAACGTTCCTTATTTTATGCAGTTGAATAACGATCCAACGGTCTTTGGTCCTGGTTGGCGCCAGTGCAACACCACAAGTAATGCAATGCTGGCGGACTATCTTCTAGCAGGCAAGCTTTCGGAAGCTGCTACGGCTAAGGGATATCCTGAACCCGAATCGCTATACATGCGGATTGTGAAAAAGTATGGCGATACAATCGATCATGTAGCTCAGACCAAGGCTTTAGAGGAATTAGGGATCGAATCTTACTTTAGCTACACACTTTCTCCAGGAGACATTTTGTTGTCTCTCAGCTATGGCATACCAGCGGTAGTCGGCTTTGCGTACAAGGGAAGCGGTCATATCTGTTGCATTGCAGGGCACGATCCAGTCAAGAAAAACTATCTCGTGCATGATCCTTATGGAGTCCGTCACGGCAGTAGTGACTCTTACGATATTGGCACCCCGGCTGCATTTGACCCCTACTCATATGATGTTATGCAGCAAATTTACTGGGATATGGGGGGGGAAGCTGGCTGGGGACGTATGGTTACAAGCATCGGGGGAAAACCAACAGGTCTGCCAACTGGGCTATAGACACCGTAGCTTGTATAGCTTCGCCAGTTCTGTTTAGACTTAGACAGCGAGAATGGGTATTGACCTCAACGGCTATGTATCCGCCTTTGGTCGTATTTCAGTCCTGAAAGTCTTTAAAGCGCTGTGGCTTCCAATCAATCCCCTGACTTCTGCCGATTTACTTGGATTGTCAGGGGATTTGCTTTGTTGGATAGAAAATCAATGTTAAACCTGTTGCGATAAACCGGGATCAGCGTATGCTAATTTCTCGGAAACGGTTGGCGCACTGTCTTTACCTGAGGGTGATTGAACAGGGCTATGTCAGTAAAAACTGACTTTAGGAGCGTACGTCGGAGTGCATTTCCTGCAGAGAGGCCCCTGCCAATGCGGTTTACCCGAGATGCATTACTGTAACCCAAGAGGACACAAGTCATGATGATTGACGAGTTGGACACCTCCATTGAAGATATTCGAGCCCGTGAGATCTTAGATTCACGCGGCAGGCCTACCATTGAAGCTGAGGTTTACCTCGCAGGGGGAGCAGCAGGAATTGCCCAAGTCCCCAGCGGAGCCTCGACAGGCAGCTTTGAGGCCCATGAGCTGCGTGACGGCGATCGCGATCGCTTTGGTGGCAAAGGCGTCCTCAAAGCTGTTGAGAATGTGGAAGCATCCTTGGCTCCTGAACTAATGGGCATCAATGCCTTAGAACAGGGCGTTGTCGATAGCATCATGATGGACATTGACGGCACCGAAAACAAGTCCAAGATTGGAGCCAATGCCATCCTGGCTGTGTCTTTGGCAAATGCTAAAGCTGCCGCTGCTGCTGTCGGGCTACCGCTATACCGCTATTTGGGAGGTCCCTTAGCAACCCTGCTGCCAGTTCCCCTGATGAACCTAGTCAATGGGGGGGCTCATGCCGACAATAACGTCGATATCCAGGAATTTATGATTGTGCCCAATGGCGCACCGACCTTTGCTGAAGCTCTTCGCTGGGGCGCTGAAGTGTTCGCTAGCCTCAGCAAGGTCTTGAAAGGCAAAGGACTACTAACAGGGGTGGGCGACGAAGGCGGCTTTGCCCCGAACCTCGGTTCCAATCAAGAGGCGCTCGAACTTTTGATTCAAGCCATTGAACAGGCCGGATACAAACCGGGTGAACAGGTCTCTCTGGCTTTGGATGTCGCGGCTACCGAGTTCTACGAAGGCGACCAGTATACCTATGACGGTGCTCAAAGTTCCCCTGAGACGCTGATTAATTATCTCGCCGATTTGACGGGCAAGTTTCCGATTGTCTCTATCGAAGATGGCCTCCACGAAGAAGACTGGAGTAATTGGGCAGTTCTCACACAAAAGCTGGGCAGCAAAATTCAGCTAGTGGGCGATGACCTGTTTGTGACCAACCCGACTCGCTTGCAGAAAGGGATTGATCAGTCAGTTGGTAATTCTATCTTGATCAAGCTGAATCAGATTGGCAGCCTGACTGAAACGCTGGAAACCATTGACTTGGCTATGCGCAATAGCTACACCTCGGTCATCAGCCATCGTTCGGGAGAAACTGAGGACACCACGATCGCGGATCTCGCCGTAGCAACGCGTGCCGGTCAGATTAAGACAGGATCGCTCAGCCGTAGTGAGCGGATTGCCAAATACAACCGCCTGCTGCGAATTGAAGATGAGCTGGGTGAACAGGCAGTTTACGCAGGCACCGTTGGGATGGGACCGAAGCTAAGCTAAGCAACTTTGGCCCTCTTACGAGGGTCAGATAAGCTAAAGATAGTCCTCTTTATTCGTTGGAGTCATGCCCGTGAATGTTGCAAACTTCTGGCTGCCAGCGCGATCGCGCTTGTTAGCGGCTCTGGCTGCCAGCGCTACACTGCTTACCACGGGTGCCACGTTACCACCAGAATCCTCTGCGCCGCTTACACCTCAGCTAGCCGACATCACAATTAACTTCCCCGTAGTTGTTCCAGGCTATCCCGTTATTGTGGTGCCCCGACGCGATCGCGAAGAGGAACGTGAAGTCACGCTGCAGTTTGTCGCTGAAGGAGACGACTGGGCCACCATCTATTTGGATGATCGCCTTCTATTTCGAGCTTCTAACACTCGTCGCAATTACTCGGTCACCCTAGAACCTGGAGCCTACTATCTAGAAATCACCGGTGTTTCCCGCTTTGAAGTTTGGGATTCTGGTTACCTAGACGTTGGTCGCAACGATTCCAACATTATCGTTATCCGTTACAGCAAAGACAGTGGCATTCAAGCAGGAGGGGATCCCTATGCCTGGATTCCGGACTGAGCAGGGAACAGGCAACAGGAGAAGGGGCGTGGTAGTGGGTAATGGGCCGTGGTAACGGATAGTTATCGCTTTCACCTTTTTACAATCTCCACACTCTACTCCGTTACTCCATCACTCTACTACTCATCTACTCTGCTACCCTACTACTCATCCGTGTAGGGAGCTTTCCGTGATTCTGTATACGCTAGACATGCTAGGGGTTGCTGTATTTGCCGTGAGTGGTGCATTGGCTGCCGGACGCAAGCATCTGGATCTACTAGGAGTTATCGTGATCGCTGTGGTGACAGCGCTCGGCGGCGGAACTCTGCGCGATGTATTGTTGGATCGTTCACCTATCTTTTGGATTCAGCAGCCTGATTACCTGATTGTGACGCTGGTAGCGGCTGGGTCAACGGTGTTGTACACCCATTTTCGCAAACCCCCTCAGCGATCGCTATTGATAGCAGATGCATGTGGACTGGCAGTTTTCAGTATCAGCGGAGCCCAGATTGCTGAGGCGGCTCACCTGCACAGTCTGGTTGTAATTTTGATGGGAACCTGCACAGGGGTAATGGGAGGTTTGATTCGCGATGTACTGCTCGTTGAAATTCCGATTATTCTGAAGCGTAGCAATATTTACGCTACGGCAGCAATCATAGGTATCATTGCTTACTTATTGCTCCAAAGGCTAGGTATTGCTTTAACAGTAGCTACCTTGGTCGGAATGGGAACCATCATCGCCCTGCGTTTGGCCGCTATCGTTTGGGGCCTGTCACTGCCTGTATATCGCCTCACGGACCAAGAATAGCAACCATTCAAAACATCTCATTCTCTTTTACTCCCCTGCTTTATCACTCCTTTACTCCCTCACCCACTATCCAACATGGGATCACAAGCCTACCAGTGGATTGATAACGCCTTAGATACAATTCACAAGGCTCACTGGCATCGATCAGTACAGCCTCTGGAGGGTAAAGCTGGACCCGAGATGATGTTAGGTGGGCAGTGGATGATCAACTTTGCCAGTAACGATTATTTGGGGCTGGCAGGTGATTCCCGGTTGGCCGAGGCCGCGATCGCAGCAATTCAAACCTACGGTACCGGAAGTACGGGATCGCGCCTTTTGAGCGGGCAGCGATCGCTGCATCAACAGCTGGAGCAGGCAATCGCGAGCTGGAAAGGAACCGAGGATGCGATTGTCTTTAGCTCTGGCTACTTGGCAAACATTGGTACGATCAGCGCCTTGGTTGGATCACGTGACTTGATTCTGGCCGATCGGTATAACCACTCTAGCCTCATTAAAGGAGCACGACTAAGCGGAGCCACGGTGCAGAACTATGCCCATTGCCAGGTGGAGGACTTATATCAGCAGTTAGCCAAGCTGCGATCGCAGTATCGTCGTTGCCTGATTGTCACCGACAGTGTTTTCAGCATGGATGGTGATATCTGTCCTCTACCCGCTATTCTGGACATTGCCGACGCGTTTGACTGCATGGTGCTGGCTGATGAAGCGCACGGAACAGGTGTTCTAGGGAGAACGGGGTCAGGTGCTGTAGAGCATTTAGGGTGTCGCGGTCGTCCACTGTTGCAGATGGGTACTCTCAGCAAAGCTCTGGGAAGTCTGGGGGGCTATGTTGCTAGCACAACTGCTGTGATTGACTTCTTGCGAAATCGAGCTCCCAGCTGGATATATACGACAGGTCTTTCCCCGGCTGATACCGCCGCTGCACTGGCTGCGATCGCCATCGCTCAATCAGAACCTGAACGGCGCGATCGACTGTGGCAAATCGTATCTGCTCTCAAGCGTGGGTTAGATACTCTATGCACTAGCCCCAACAAGCCAGAAGCGCTCAAGCGATCGCTGCCGTCCGAGTCTCCTATTATTTGTCTAGAAGTCAGCGATGCTGCTACCGTTACCCAACTTGGGCATCAGCTTAAAGCCAGAGGCTGCTTCGTTTCAGTTGTCCGTCCTCCCACTGTCCCCACCAGTCGCCTCCGCATGACAGTCATGGCAACGCACACAGAGGAACATGTCAGGACATTGATCGCAGCGGTGAGGAATTTAGGATGATACGAGATCGGGTTACGGTCTGCGGGTATTTACTGTCGTGATTGGCTGGACTTGCCCATACGGCAAAACTCTGTTCCCCGTTCTCTCTTATCCATCCACCGCTTGGCCGCAGCCTATCTACGCTTCAACCTACTCTTCTGGCAACACCCACTTCGGCGGCTGCGAGGCACGCTCCATAATTTTTTTACGGACGGCTTCGTCGGCCATTTCTAGCATCTTGTCGAGCGATGTTTCCTCAATGAATTTAGATGCTTGCTGAGTGTACTCCAAGTTAGGACATTTTTCTCCCAAGACGCAGCCGTTGACACAGTCTACGGCACAGTTAACCTCAGTATTCACGAACCCTTCTCCTCTCTGTTCTGCATTCAGAAAACATGGATTGTTGATGGGGCAATCCAACATTCCCTTTTCCGTAAATGATTCTAAGGGATCATTCCTGAGGATGACGGGAACGGATTTCCACATCTTTAGCCTATACGTTCTTGCCAAGACGTTCCGTCTATATACGGGGAAAGAGAAAGGCAAGTTTTTCAGTGAAGTCGTCGAAGGGTATTGGTTAACTGCTGGGGGGTATGGCATGTGGCGATCGCCCCGGCTCCTTGGAGCTCTTGTTCTGAACCAAATCCCCAGGTTACACCAACAGCAGGGATGCCATTTTGCTGCGCTCCAAGCATATCGTGGCGGCGATCGCCCACCATGACGGCTTCAGTGGGATGAATACGCTCTGTCTGCAAAACATGTGCCAGCAGATCGCCTTTGAGTGCCCGAGTTCCATCCAATTCACTACCGTAGATGCCCGCAAAGAAAGAATCAAGCTGAAAGTGCTGGATGATTCTTTGAGCAAAGATGTAAGGCTTTGAGGTCGTAACCCAAAGGGTCTTTGTTGCTGAGAGCGCGGTCAGTAATTCGGGGATACCGTCATACATATAATTCTCAAACAAACCGACCGTAGCAAAGCGATCGCGATACAGGGTGACGGCCTGGGTAGCGCGATCGGGGCACTGCAATATGGCCAAAAATGATTCCTGTAGAGGTGGACCAATCCACTGCTCTAAATCTGCATCTGAGGGAATAGATGTATCGAATGTCGCTAGGGCATGGCGAATACAGGCAATAATTCCTTCGCGCGGGTTTGTGAGTGTACCATCCAAATCAAAGAATACATGCATGTACGGCACCCCGTTTCCTGCTTAATCTGCGGATTCGAGTCTCTGTTAAGAATTTCACTGAAGCAAAGCTAATTAAGTCCTCAATATAGCAGTATTTGTACCGACATTAAATTCTTAATATAGCAGTATTTGTACTGATTTAATGCAACAGTTGCCCGTCATTTTTCCAACTGGATTGCTAAGAACGGCCTGACATCATATCAAAATGATCTATAACCCAAATAGTTGGAAATTATTTAAAAGCTTGCAAAAGTGAGATAAGGATTCAAAGGCAAAGGGAAACTTAAAGTAGATGAGCAGTGCCGCAATAGCCTGACCTGGTTAAAAGCTCTAAGCTTCGATCAATCCGGTTTTGACTATCTATCATCTAGACATTTACATGGGTATGAACTAATGGTGGGTGTCAATCTCAAGAAGATTGTTCTTAAGAAAGAGCTTTCCTTAATCCAGAATTTTATTAATGTCGTCGATCCTAATATCAGTATTCAAAGTGCTGAAGGACATGTAATCCTCAAGAGCGAAGCGCGTATCGACACCTACCGCTATCCTATCGAGCTTGATGGCCAAATTCTGGGCTGGGTTAATGGCAATCAACAGGCGGGCGCGATCGCAAATTTGATATCGCGGTTAGCTCATCGAGAATTAGAAAAACTTACCTTAGCACAAGAACTACTCAGTAAATATAAGGAGATTTCGCTACTATTCAACCTCTCAGAGAAAATTATTGACAGCCCCGATGTAAAAGAAGTCGCATCTCTGGTTCTAGAGGAGGCTCAACAACTCCTCAAATCAAATAACGGCTCATTATTGCTAGTGCGAGGCAAAGCTAACTTTTTGGAAAGCATCGCTAGATTTGGGCCAAATCCTTTATTTACTCAAGACATTCCTTTGGGTGATGGCATCATTGGCGCAATTGTCAAAACTGGGCGGGGCGAAATTGTCAACAGCATAGGCTCCGATCCGCGCCGTCAGTACATCCAGGGTAGTCGTATCGAATCAGTCATCTGTGTACCTTTGAGAAGCAAAGAAGCTACCATTGGCGCGGTTGTTCTCAGCCGCTCTCAACATCGGCCCTACACTACCGAAGATCTCAAACTACTCACGACTCTGGCCTGTCAGGCGGCGGGCGTTATCAATGCGTTACTGCATGAGCGACAGTTAAAAGAGAGTCGTCAGAATGATTTTATCTTTCGACTGTCTAGCCAGATTCGCAAATCATTGGAACTACAGTCTGTCATCGATACCGCTGTCAATGAGATTTATGGTGCATTGAACCTTGATCGCTGCTGTTTTCTATGGTGCCAGCCCAGAACTAAGCATCGGTATCGCACCGATTGGCCCCAGAATTCGTCTCCATTTCCTCAAACTATCGAGGAGCTAGAGGTTGTTACTGAATCAAAGCAATCCAACCTTGTCTCCTTTGTTGGTATCTACGCATCAAAGGCGATTGGTCAGTTAGGCCAATGGTTCCGCCAAGATACCTTGGTCCGCGTGGACCAAGTAGAGGCTCTGGAAGATGAAACAACTCGGCAGTTTTTACAAAGTCATAGCTTTGCGGCTTTGCTAGCAGTTCCTATCCAAACTCGTTCGGGTCGGATTGGCGTCATCTGCTGTGGCAAGAGGCATCAATCAACCCCTTGGAGTGATAGCGAAGTATTTCTGTTGGAGGCTATTACAAATCAGCTAGCGATCGCCTTGGACCAAGCTGAACTCTACAACCACAGTCGGAAAACAGCCCAATTGGCCCAAGACAAAGCCCAGCAGTTAGAAGTCGCTTTAGAAACGCTACAGCAAACTCAGCTACAGCTATTGCAAAGCGAAAAGATGTCGAGCATCGGCCAGATGGTGGCAGGTGTTGCTCATGAAATCAATAATCCAGTCAACTTTATCCACGGCAACCTGGAATATGTTAAGGAATATTCCCAAGACTTATTCAATCTAGTTCAGCTTTACCAAGCCGAGTGCCGCGCTCCTAGTGAGCGGCTGCAGAAAGCAATTAAAGACATCGATCTTGAGTTCGTTCTGGAAGATTTACCCAAAATCTTCAAAAGTATGGTGTTGGGCACTGACCGGATCAAAGAAATTGTCCTATCGCTGAAAAATTTCTCTCGTCTTGATCAGGCTGAGTTCAAGCTAGCTGATATTCATGAGGGGATCGATAGTACGCTGCTGATCCTAGGCCATCGCCTGAAACCTAAAAGTGAATTTCCTGGTGTCGAGATTACTAAACTCTACGGTGACTTCCCTCCTGTGGAATGTTACCCTGGCCAGCTCAACCAGGTATTTATGAATATTTTGGCAAATGCCATTGATGCGCTAGAGGAAGCTTGGAACCAGGTTCAGAAGGTAGAAGTATCACAAGATAGTGAAAAAAGAACAGAGAATAGGGAACAAGAAAAAAAGTTGCTCCCTCACACGTCTACTTCCCTACTTTTCCACTCGCCTTCTTCACCAAGCATCACAATTCAAACCCAGAAAATAAACGCTAGCCATGTCCAAATCCGCATTGCTGACAATGGCCTGGGTATTCCTTCTGAGATTCAAGCTCAGTTATTCGATCCTTTTTTCACTACGAAAGAAGTCGGTAAGGGAACTGGTTTGGGACTATCCATCAGCTATCAAATTATTACTGAACGGCATAGGGGTACTCTGCGCTGCCAATCTAAACCTGGCTTTGGTGCCGAGTTCATTATTGAAATTCCCTTATATCAGGGCAGTTGTAAATCTGGTGCCATCAAGAAGAGATCCCCTCCAAGAGAAGAACTCGCAGGCTAAATCTCTCTGCCAATTCTTTAAATATTCTGCTGACGCTCTCAATATTCTGTCTCATTACAGCAAGCGTGTTTATCCCTAAAGATGTATCTTTCTTAGTCCAGTTTACTTATCTATCTCACCCAAATTTGAACTGCCATGAATACTCAGTTCTCTACCAAATCTCAAACATCTCAACAATCTCACTCAACTGCTGCCACTAAAGGTTGGTTAAACCGGCTCAAAGTTAGTCAAAAGATTACCCTCAGCTATGCCGTGGCCTTAGGGGTTGCCGTCGCAGGTACTGTGAGTGGTATCGCGATTGGTAATCAATATGAGAAGCAAGCCTACGCAATTCAACAGGATGCGATCGAAGAGATTCTTGGACTTAAGGATCTTGAAAAATCACTCACAAAGCTTAGGATAAATGAAAGAGATTTGGTTACCTGGCTCGATGAACCTGAACAATTTACAGTAACCTATCAGGCTTACAAAGATAATATTCAAGAGTTCCAGAAAAGTTGGGATGAGCTAATCGAAGAATATGAGGAAGATGCTGAAGAAGGCGCTGAGCGAGAAGAAGAGCTTGAGTTTTTGGAAACCTTGATCGGTAACTATAGTGGTGTTCTAGGACCTTATTTAGATGAGGTGGATCGCATCGTTGAGAAATTGAACCTATCTGATTTAAGAGGTCCAGAACTCAGCCAAGCACGCCAGGAATTAATTGTGCTTAATCGCCGTCCAAATTCTTTGAGGCTCAAAGAATTTGCCAATCAGCTTTCCGAATTAGTAGAATCGATTGAAGAAATCGAGCTGGAAGAAGCTGAAGAAGTGGTTGAGTCGGCAGCTCAAATTCGGCTGCAGATAGTGGGTGTAAGTATCTTATTATCTTTGATGGTTGCCGGGCTGTTAGCCCTCTTTATCAGCCGGGCCATTACAAAACCTCTCCAATCTTTAAAGGAAACGGCTCTGCAAGTTACACGTGATGAGAACTTTGAACTGCGAGCTGCTGTGGAAAGCACCGATGAAGTCGGTAGCCTCGGGCTTTCAGTAAACCAATTAATTGAATGGGTGGGTGAATATACCCGGTCATTGAAACTCGCTCAACACAGTTTGGAGCATAAAACGCGTGAACTAAACGCCATCATTGATAATCTGGGTGATGGCCTGCTGGTGGTAAATCCCCAAGGACAAATCATCCGCTCTAACCCATCGCTGCGCCGGATGCTCAGTCTCGACAGCTCTCCCCTCAGTGGTCAGCCCGTCGAAACAGTCTTAAACAGTAATATTACCGAACTTGTCATCCAAAACCAGAAAGCTCCTCAAACAAGCCTCAGTGCTGAATTGGAGCTATTGGCCGACCGTGTAGGCCAAGCCCTAGTAACGGGGATTATGCCTGAAATGACTGCCGATGTTGAATCGGAAGCGGTGCAGTCAGCAGGTTCTGTTGTCCTCATTCGTGATGTCACTGCTGAAAAAGAGATTGATCGGATGAAGACCGATTTCATCTCTACGGTCTCTCATGAGCTACGAACCCCTTTGACCTCGGTATTGGGCTTTGCCAAGCTTATTCAGAAAAAATTAGAGAGTACCGTTCTGCCTGCGGTCAATACGGAAACCAAGAAAACCGAACGGGCTGTGCATCAAGTGAAAGAAAACCTGAACATCATCGTAGCTGAAGGTGAACGGCTGACTTCACTCATTAACGACGTGCTCGATATCGCCAAAATCGAGGCGGGGAAGATCGAGTGGAACATGCAGCCTACTCTAATCTCAGAAGTGATTGATCGGGCGATCGCAGCCACCTCGGTGCTAGCTGAAAGTAACGGTCTGGTTATTGTTCGGGAGATTGAACCGGGCTTATCAAGCGTAGTGGGCGATCGCGATCGCTTGATCCAGGTCGTCATTAATCTTCTCTCCAATGCCATCAAGTTTACCGATACAGGCTCGGTCACGTGCCGTGTCCAATATCAGGGTGATGAAGTTATCATCAGCGTCATCGACACGGGGATTGGTCTAGCCCCCGAAGACCTCGACCAAGTATTTGAAAAATTCAAGCAAGTGGGCGAGGTTATGACGGATAAACCTAAGGGAACCGGCTTAGGTCTGCCTATTTGCAAGCAAATTATTGAACACCACGGAGGACGTATTTGGGTCGACAGCCAGATTGGGCAGGGTAGTACCTTCTCCTTCTCTTTGCCAATACCGCCTGCTCCCGAGGCTGCAATGACTAAAACCGATCTGGAAAGTCTGGTGCAACAGCTCAGAGCGAACGTCGATCGAGCGGTTCCGACTGAGAAGGAAAGCCCCAAAACCATTTTGGTCGTAGACGACGAACCGTATATTCGTGAGTTGTTGCGCCAAGAGCTAGAAACCGCAGGCTATCGAGTAAGAGAAGCCGAGGATGGCATGGCTGCCCTCAAACAGGTCAAGGTAGCGCCTCCTGACCTCATCATCCTGGATGTGATGATGCCTAATATCAATGGTTTTGACCTAGCTGCCGTGCTCAAAAATAACCCTGCCACGATGGATATTCCCACGATCGTGCTTTCCATTATTCAAGACCAAGAGCGAGGCTACCGACTGGGGATTGATCGCTATCTCAACAAACCCATCGACACCGAGGTACTGCTGCGTGATACCAAGATGCTTCTAGCGCAAGGAGCTTCTAACCGCAAAGTATTGGTTGTGGATATGGACACTTCAGTGACGAATACTTTGACCAAGGTGCTGATATCAAAAGGCTACACCGTGACAGAGGCCACCACGGGGCATGAGGGTATTGAGAAAGCCCTTTCCCTCAAACCCGATATGATTATTGTCGATTCGGCCATTTCTAACAAACATGACTTGGTGAAAACGCTGCGATTTGACAAGGGGTTGGAGAATATTTTTATTGTCATGATGGATTATCAATACGTCTCATCCCTGGCATAAAAGAATTTTGCCGATTGCTGCGCACACATTGTTGATGAAGTGCTAGTTAGAACAACGAAGGTGACTGAATCGCTCGCTTAATAGGCATTTTATCCTTGTACCTTTTGTCATAACAGTCCCGTCAGTTTGCTGATTTACTCATAGGATCATGATCATGAACCGAACAATTCTGATTGTTGACGACGAGGCCCACATCCGCATCTTGATGGAACAAACTCTAGAAGATCTGGAAGATGAAGGGGTTGAATTGCTGACAGCAAGCAATGGGGTTGAGGCACTGGAGCTCATCCAGACCGCGCGACCCACGCTGGTATTTCTGGATGTCATGATGCCCAAGATGGACGGATTTGAAGTCTGTCAGTCGGTGAAAGGGGACACTACACTGCAAGATACTTACATCATTATGCTGACCGCCAAGGGACAGGCATTTGATCAGCAAAAGGGACAGGAAGCTGGGGCTAATCTATATATGACGAAGCCCTTTGACCCCGATGAAATTCTGGAAAAAGCAACTGAAATTTTGGCGATCGCCTAATTTCTACTGAAGAATCCACTTTGAGGCAGAAGCGATATAGTAGTGCAAGCGATCTAGACTAGCGAAGCTGCAGTGGGGGCGTTGGTACAAGACCCGGCAAATACAAACCAATCAGAGGTTCCTGGATCACAACAGCCGGGAGCCCCGTTTGCGATGCCTGACCAGCGCTGGTTCATCTACCCGGCACTTAAGGGCGAGGCTCAATGGCTAACTCAAAACACGGATCTATCGCCGCTGTTAACGCAGGTGATGCTTAATCGGGGCATTGAGACGCCCGAGGCAGCCCTAGAGTTTCTGAATCCTGAAAATTTGCTCTTGCCCTCGCCGCTGGATGAGTTTCCTGACTTAGCACAGAGCGTCGAGATTTTGATGCAGGCGATCGCGCTACAGGAAAAAATTGCTATCTGTGGTGACTACGATGCTGATGGCATGACTAGCACGGCACTGCTGATGCGAGCGTTGCGCTTTTTGGGAGCCCATGTTGAATATGCCATTCCTAGTCGGATGCAGGAAGGGTATGGCATTAACACGCGCATCGTGGAAGATTTCTATGCGGATGGGATTAGCGTCATCCTTACAGTGGACAACGGTATTGCCGCTGTCGAACCGATTACCTATGCTCGCGAATTGGGTCTCACTGTCATTGTTACTGATCACCATGACGTCCCCCCCGACATTCCCCCTGCCCATGCCATTCTCAATCCTAAGCTGATTGCCGAAGACTCTCCCTATCGAGGCGTTGCAGGAGTTGGCGTCGCTTACATTTTGGCAATCTGCCTGGCCCAAGCACTGGGGCAAACACGGGACTTAACCGCTCCCCTGCTGGAACTTTTCACCCTAGGGACAATTGCCGATTTGGCTCCTCTCACGGGCGTTAACCGTCGTTGGGTCCGTCGGGGGTTGCAGCTGCTGCCCAAATCACGCCTGATTGGAGTACAAGCACTGATCCAAGTGGCAGGCTTGGGTGAACAAGACAAGGCACTCAAGCCTGAAGATATTGGGTTTCGCCTGGGGCCTCGGATCAATGCGGTCGGACGCATCAGCGATCCGCAGATCGTGATTGAAATGCTGACTACCGATGATGTAGGGATTGCCCTAGAACGAGCAATGCAGTGTGAGCAGGCCAACCAGACACGGCGCGACATGTGCGATCGCATTGAAGCCGAGGCGATCGCTTGGTGTGAGACGCAACAGCAGGAAGGAGGGGTAGATTTACAGCGCGATCGCGTACTTCTTGTCATCCAACCGGGTTGGCATCATGGGGTTATTGGGATTGTCGCCTCGCGCTTGGTCGAGCGTTACGGCGTTCCCGTATTTATTGGCACATACGAAGATGAATTTCAGAAAGAGATTCGAGGCTCGGCACGGGGCATTCCTGAATTCAATGTGTTTGATGCACTGCAAAGCTGCCATGATTTGCTGGAAAAATTTGGCGGGCATCGAGCCGCAGGGGGCTTTTCTTTTGCCACCAAGCATCGCCGTCAGGTAAAGTCACGCCTGGTAAATTTTGCTAATCACACCCTCCAGCCTGAACATCTAAAACCCCTCGTGACGGTAGATGTCCGCGCCGCTTTAGCCGACCTGACCTATGAGCTGCACCAGCAAATCGATACCCTGCATCCCTGTGGTATCGAAAATCCCGCTCCCGTGTTTTGGACTCCCAATGTACGAGTAGTGGAACAGCGAGCCATTGGTAAGACCAAAACCCACCTCAAGCTAACCGTAGCCGAAGAAAACGGCAATCCTGTTGAGGCGATCGCATGGCGCTGGGGGAGCTACTGCCCCTTACCGCAGCGTCTCGATATTGCCTACAAACTCAAGCTCAACGATTGGCAAGGAAACACCACAGTCCAATTAGAACTTGTTGGTGTACGCCCGCCGACGGAAATTGCCCCTGTGCAACAGCTGTCGCAGACGCGATCGGTCCCAGCCCAAGCTGCAACCGCCCCGACACTAAAGCTTCCTTTTGAAAAGTCGCTTGCCGCACTCGAATCGCCAGCTACACCCGAGACTGCACCCTATACAGAACCTGATTCAAGCTCCCAACCCCAAGCTGCAGAAGCCGCACCGCCTCTCTCAGATTCCCCCGAAGCTGAGGCCGATACGCCAGCTTCAGCAACCCAAGCCAATTTTTTCTATAGTCGTCGCCGCTATCTAGCCTGCATTTCGACTAAAGGAGAGGTTCGTGAACTACAGATTCATAACCCCGAAGCTCAAGTACTGGTTGTCCTATTGCCGGATCGTCAAGGCTATTTGTGCATTCCAGGCGAACCCGCCCGTCCGGTAGATGTGGGTGAGGCGTACTATTTCAACCTGATTCGGGCGGGACTAAACGCGCTAGAGATTCGTCAAAAAAATCATCTATTAGTGGAAAAAGACGAACTGCTGTCAGACAAAGACCAGCACATCACGACCCTGACCCAACAGATACAGCTACTGCAGGAAAAACTGGGGCAGCTTTCAGCCGTTCAACAGAAAAAGTTCAAGGTCTTGCAGGCAGAGGTAAAAGCACAGGAGACTGCTATCCAGACGCAGGAGGCTCATATTGCAACGCTACAGGAGCAAATGAGTCAGCCTCCGCCCTCTATTGATCCTCAGGCTATTAAACAGGAAGTTCGGGTAGCCGTAGGCGACACGGTTTGGTTCTGTTTGCAGTCGCAAAGCCAAAAAGATTTCTACGCGGCTTACAAGCATGCGGCGTTAAGCGCTGCCGAAGGTGTCGATGCTCATTCTGCAGACTATTCGGAAGCTGGGCTGCGGCTTGGGTTTATCGCTGAGCGGGAAGTCGTACAGCCTTTGTTCGAAGACCTGTATACCTTTCTCTTAGGCCATGGTGGTCCTGAGTTGGGCGGTATTCAGTTTGGTCCGGGCCGCAAGTACACGTTGGGCATGGCAGCCCCTCTGCTGGCAGACCAATGGCCGTCGATGCGATCACAAGCCCTCAAATCTGCCGCATACCCTGGTGATAACCAAGCCTACTTTACAAACCAGGCAAAGCAGCCTTTAAATCGGCGCGATCGCGCTTTGTTAGACAAATTTCTCGAACAGTGGGAACACCCGGTGGGGAACTGGCTCACTCATCACCCCGAAGAAGCTGCCAGCACCTTAGACCAAATTAGTAAGTGTCGCAATCTTGCTGCCCATGCCACCTCTCCCCTCTACTTCTGGGCCTTTGATCGGATGCGGAGCCTACTTGTTGGAGGTGAGCATCAAATCGGACTCTTCCAACATATCTATGGCAAGCGCTAGCTCAATTTGCTTACCATCCTAGAAGCAGCAAACTTTATCCTTTGCCAACAACATTACTTGAGTTATCTAAATATGAGAATCGTTTTTGTAAGCGTTGGTTGAAGATCGTCGAGCCTCTTGCACAGAGGCTGGTATTCCATTATTCAATAAAAGAGTTAGGTTTTTAAAAACTGTATACAGGGTGGCTGATAAGATAGCTCTAGGCATCTCCAATTTCGAATCTAATTAAAAAAGTTAGATAAATTGTCTGCGTTTTGCTGCGTTGATACTAGCGGCTAAGGCGGTCTCTGAGAAAGAAATTACCCGATTAGAGCGTTGGGTCTCTTGCCTCGACGCCAATCTACAGTGGTATATCCATTTCGAGAAATCCCCTAAGCAGAGCAATTTTTCTACGCTTAAGGAGATTAAACTTATGGCTGAGCATAATAAGAAAACCCTTCTCGTGTCAGCTGGACTCGTTGCCATAGCTGCGGTAAGTGGGGGCTTTGGTCTGATGTACTCTCAGGGAGTTAATCCGCTAGGCGATCGCGCGATAGGGGCTTCAACAGCAGAAGAGAGCATAGAAGAAAACAAACCTGAAATTTTGCTTTCTAGAGCGAGTGAATCGGTACCCAGCGGACTTTATGCCTATGGCGGCAGCACGACGATGGAGCCCATTCGACAGGTGATGGAGCCCCACATTCAGAAGATTATTCCTAATTTTCAATTGCGCTATACCGATCCCATTGGCAAAGCACCTAGTTCTACAAGTGGCATCCAAATGCTATTGGACGGGCGACTGGCATTCTCGGAATCCGCTCGCCCTATCCAACCAGAAGAGTATGAAGCGGCCCAGCAACAGGGATTTAAGCTCGAGCAGATTGCTGTTGCAGTCGATGGAGTTGCGATCGCGGTTAATCCAGAACTGCCAATCGAAGGATTGACCCTGGCAGAACTCAGTGGCATCTACCAGGGACGCATTACGAATTGGTCTGAAGTAGGAGGCCCTGACCTAGAAATTCAACCCCTCTCGCGATCGCCCCTGCTTAGCAGCACCGCTGGCTTTTTCGCCAAAAATGTCTTGGCTGGAACTCCCCTAGGCAACAATGTTGCTATTGTCCGCGATACGAGAACAGCACTGCGTAAGGTTATGGACTCCCCTGGAGCAATTTACTATGCCTCAGCTCCTGATGTCGTGCCTCAATGTGCCATAAAACCCTTACCACTGGCGATGGATGACGAGCATTCGTTCATCCTTCCCTACGAACCTCCCTTAGTTGAAACAGCAGACTGTTACGGACAGCGTAACCAGCTAAATGTTGAGGCGTTCAGAACGGGAACATATCCTCTGACGCGGCAACTCTTTGTGGTTGTGAAAAAGAATGGCACAGCTGAAGAAGAAGCGGGACGAGCTTACGCGGATATCTTATTGACGCCTGAAGGTCAGGCTTTAATCGAAACAGCTGGCTTCATCCGTATTAATTAGTATCCATATTAATTAGTATCCGTGAAGCCATCGGAACACTGCGGGGGATGGGGACATCATCGATAGGCAAGCTTGATCCGCCTGGATCCAAAGTTCGACAGTAGCGTATGAGCAGTATTGCTTTTCAAAGTTAGAGATACTGCTTGTTATCTTGTAAAAGATGGCTGTCTGCAAGGACAGCTGCAGCCTGTCCCTGTTGCCTAACCAGAATGAATTTCGATGCTTACGAGCCCCAAGATCTGTATGACGAGTACTTTATTTCAGCGGGCGTTTCCCGGTCTGAGGTAGCGCCTATTCTCCAGTGGCTTCAAGATTTATCGCCTCAGGCGTTAGCTCACGTTAAAACAGACATCAAAACCGTCTTAAAAGAGCTAGGCGCGACTTTTAGCCTGGGGAACAACGAGGAGCGAGTCTTACCTTTCGACCCTATTCCTAGAGTGATCACTGCAGAGGAATGGCAGAAGCTCGCGATGGGCCTTAAGCAGCGCGTAAAAGCGCTGAATTTATTTTGTGCAGACATCTATGCCGAACAGCAGATTTTGCAAGCGGGCGTGATTCCTCGTGAGATTGTGGAATCAGCGTTCAGGTTTAGACCTGATTGCATGGGAATGAAGCCGCCGAATGACGTCTGGTGTCATATTGGCGGCATCGATCTCGTACGCGATCGCACTGGTAACTGGTGTGTGCTGGAAGATAATTTGCGGGTTCCCTCAGGTATTGCCTATGTGCTGAAAAACCGGCAGGCAATGGAGCGAGTGTTACCACAGCTCATCGAAACTTGTCAGCCAAGACCCGTGGATGACTATGCCCAGCAGCTCAAGCTTGTCTTAGAAAATCTAGCACCAGCGCCGAATAGTACGCTGGCAGTACTAACACCGGGAGTTGAGAGTTCCGCGTACTTTGAGCATGCCCTTCTAGCCGAACAGATGGGTATTCTTCTGGTTGCTCCTGATGACTTAGTCATCACCGACGGCTATTTGCATTACCGCGACCAGCAACAACTGCAGAAGATTGATGTGCTCTACCGGCGAGGCGATACGGAAATGTTTGACGGCGTAAAGCTGAGCGATGACCACTCAGATGGCGCTGCTGCGATAGTTGAGCTGTGTCAGCAAGGCACGCTTGCTGTTGCTAACGCGATTGGGGCAGGAATTGGCGATGACAAGGTCGTTTACGCCTATGTGCCTGAGATGATCCGCTTTTATCTGAATGAAGAGCCTCAGCTGTCTAACGTGCCCACATACCTATGTTGGCGTGATGAGGATCGCGACTATGTTCTGGATCACCTCGAAGAGCTAGTGGTCAAAGCAGCGAGTGCCGAAGGTGGAGACGATATGCTGGTTGGAATCAACTCTACAGCTCAAGAACGCGAAGCATTTGCTGAAAAGATTCGTCAGCATCCAAGAGGCTATATGGCTCAGCCAACAGTTTACCTCTCACAGATTCCTACTGTAATTGGCGAGGCTATTGAAGGCCGTCATACCGATTTGCGCCCCTATGTACTGCACCAGGGGGATGAAATTTATGTTCATCCTGGAGGTCTCACGCGGGTAGCATTGGAGGAAGGCAAACTGGTCGTCAATTCCTCCCAAGGCGGCGGCGCTAAAGATACTTGGGTTTTGCCATAAGCGCTACATAAAAAGTAGCAAATATTCTATCTAGGGACAGATTTTGTACCTCTATTTTCGCTTGAGAATGCGGTACATCCTATTATCAGAAAAGTAAACCTCTGCAATCTTAAAAGCTGGGTTTGCTTCGACGTTATCTGAAATAGGGTTTGGCATATGGCTGCTCTCAGCTCCCAACAGGAAAAAAGCCTTGAGGCCTTTGTTATTGCATTAGGTGAACAAAATGAACCACTACCCTCTGGTTTGCAGAAACAGCTTCATGCTATTGGTCAGAATCTAGAAAATCGTGTCGTAGAACTGCCTGCGATCGCGGCGAACCTCCCTAGCCTGTATGCTTCCTATCAGGAAGCTTTCGCCGAGAAACAGGCAGACGAAGGCGAGCAAGCCGCAGTCCTCGCGTCCTCTACTGCTCAAGACGACAGCTCCAAGCTGATGGAACATGCAGCTCAAATCTTTACAGACCCAGATCCAGTTCAGGCTGCTCAAAAAAACATGCCGAAAATATTGGATCAAGTGGCCTCAAATCCTCTAAAACGCCTATTTGGTCGCGGTTGAGAAAGCAGTATTCAATGCATCTAGTACTAGTACATCACGGCAGAAGTATGCTCACTATTCAGAATGCTGGGAAGGCTTATCTGCCTTAGGTTTGAATTTTGAATTTTGAATTCCGCGTAGCGGTACTAGGGTGATAAGCGGAGGACAGCTTCACTCTTTATGCCGATAGATAAAGACTGGCAGCAAAGCCGTTGATTACTTAATGGGTATAGTCTGAAAGTTCTTGACAATATCCCAGCTTTGGGCTGCAACTTTCCAGCATTCAGCATCCTTGATGAACCCAAAAAAGTTGACATCCAGAGTCGTGTTTTGATCATTTTTGCGCATTTCACACCCAGCGATCGCGTGATGCGAGCACTCGCGTCAATTTGTAAGAGAGTCGCCATGATTTATCTCCTGATTTAGCGAGAAGATTTGCTGTCGTTTGCTCTGATATTTGCGGTTCCAACAATAGAAAGATTTGACAGCACTTTTCCCCTTGCACAAGCATGTACAGAGTTAGTTGACAACAGAGACGATAGCTATCTTTGAAATTCAGCAAACTGTATCCAATGACAGCTGCTACGGAACCTCATAAAGTTCACCTGCGTTTGACTGGAAAGAATGCGAGTTCTGGGACCTAGTTAGGAACTTAATCGTTTCCTGACTCCCTATGCCCCCGACACCAAAATTCCGCCCACGATAATCAAGCCAGCTCCTATTAAGAGTTGAAGCGGGTTTACCTGACGCCATTCCGCAAAAACAACCAAAGCAATTCCAACTGTAATTAACGTATTCATGTTGTAGAGGGGCACTAGCTTCGCCAAGGGAGCCTGGTATTTCAGCAGACCCAGGACCAGGCAGCCAGTGCCTAGCGCCCAAAAAAATCCCTGCAGGGAAGAAGAGGCAACGGCAACTAGCGACGGAATATTGCCTGGCAGCAGTAGGTTGAACAGTAGCCCCGTAGCACCAATGGCAATACCGATAAAAATCAGATGGCCTCCCACTGACATCCCTGCGTTGGAGCTGCTTTTAGCGAAAACACTCGAAATCCCATAAAACAGTGCAGGCAAGACACCTCCGACCACCAGTCCCAAAACTTTTGGCGACATATTTGCATTCTCAGAAAGAATTTGCACCCGTATAGGGTCTAGCACTATCCAACGCTTGCAATCAATATGCCTGCGCTCTAAACAAGATCATCTTCGTCAAATTCGATTCCTTGCTGCTTAAGTTTCTCCAGTAAGGCTAGGCGTCGCTGTCGTTCGACTTCAGCCCGTTGAGCTTCGGCATTGGCGCGTTGAGCTTCGGTATTGGCGCGTTGAGCTTCGGTATTGGCGCGTTGAGCTTCGGCATTGGCGCGTTTTTGCTGTTCTTGAGCTTGCTGCAGGGCTTTTTCCTTGGCTTCTCGTTCCGTTTCTTCTGGAGTCAACAGCCAGTTCCCTTGGGCATCGCACCAGCGTAGCCAGGGTCGCATATGACCTTCATACTCACCCTGCCAGATCCCTAACCCAATCTTCAAATCGTCTAGCCAGATGAGGGGAGCGCTGATATTCAGGGGTTGCTCCTGATAGCGGCTTGCAATCAGCTTAAAGAAGCGCAGCTCTCCAGAGTATCGGCTGAAAACGATGTAGTAAGGGACTTTGAGAATTTCTTCGTATACCTGCCATTTGTTAGGAGGTCGCAACTTCGCAGTCGGTTGACCATTGCCTGAAGAACGCTGAAGTTCACTGTCTGGGACCCAGTGATCAATCTCTTTGACCTCTGGTGCTTCAGGATCAATCGTGTCGGAGGTTCGGTAAAACGGACCGAGATCTTGCTTCTCAGTGCCGGGTGACAGCAGCTCGATAATGACACTAGGGGCAACGCCTTCATCCCAGACCACGTAGCTGAGCCGCATATCGCTGTTGTTATAGCGATAGGGGACACCGACCGCAACCAACCAATCGGGGCGTTTATGCCAGAGGGTATGTTCGGGGTCATAATACAGATTGATGTCAGTGCCTGTGAATCGCTCTTGAAAGGCATAGTCGGCTAGCCTTAGGGTGGCGCTGAGCAGTTGGGGTTGCAGGTCGTGGTAGACGTCGGGCAAGCCGGGCTCCTGAGAAAATTCGCTAGGCAAATCGTACATAGTGGGCAGCGAGGAGGGGCTGACCGTGCGATCGCTCCGTGAAAAGACGGGAAAGCTGGATTGCTGCATAGGGCAACGAGCTAGAGAATAGCCCTATTCTATCGACCTGTTAGGGTGACACTTAGGGATTGGCGCGAACATGAAAGACTTGTACAAAGCAGTGCAAGGGGGGATGGGTAGAGAATAGAGGATGAATAGTAAGTTTGCAGTGATACCCGCTCTGAGCAGCAGACGTTCTTAGTTAAAGTCAGGCATACTCGGAGTTGAACCCACTCCTTTCCAAGAACCATGCAGCGGTGGATTGCTCAATTTCGCAAACAGAAGGTCTCAACGCCAGAAGAATTTGATGCCCTAGTCCAGCGGATCGAAGTCGTCGCTTGTCGGAACCCAGCCTATTATCGAGCGCGGCTGAAGCTATTGGCCTGCTTAGGCTACGTCTACATCTTGGTGGTTTTCGTCCTGCTCTTTGGGGCACTATGGGGCACCCGGCAATTACTGATTCACCTGCAGGGCTACGATTCAGTCGGGCAGCTCAATCGCGTTTTCTGGCTCCTGACGTTTGGATTTTTGAGCCTGTTTTTCGTTCGGGTTAAGCCCCCTCAGGGGATTTCACTGACCCGTAAGCAGGTCCCTCAGCTGTTTGCCATGCTAGATGAGCTATCCGCTGCTCTCAAGGCACCCCGGCTCGACACGGTTATCCTGAATGACGAACTCAATGCAGCCATCATGCAGCGACCCCGTTTTGGCTTTATTGGCTGGCATACGAACTATTTGCTGATTGGGCTACCGCTCATGCAGGCCTTGTCGCCGGAGCAGTGCAAAGCGGTCCTAGCCCATGAGCTAGCCCATTTGTGTGGCGACGATGGCCGGGTCGCTGCGTGGATTTACCGTGTCCGCCGCACATGGCATGACCTAGCCGAACGGTTTGAAAACACCAGCCGGGGGGGACTGCTCTTTCAGCGCTTCTTCAGCTGGTATGGCCCCTTTTTTAGAGCCTATTCTTTTGTCCACGCGCGATCGCAAGAATACGAAGCGGATCGACGAGCTGCCGAGTTAGTGGGGACGCAGCACAAAGCCGAGGCCCTGATTTGGCTCAACGTGAACAGCATGTTGCTAAGCAAACAGTTTTGGCCCCAGTTTCAACGCCAAACGATCGCCCTGGAATCGCCACCGGATAATTTTGTGTCGCAGATGCTGGCCGCGCTGCAAGCGGGGATAACAGTCGAGACTGCCCAAAGATGGCTAGCGCTGCGGCTGACACGCCAAACTAACAACGCCTCGACACATCCCTGCCTAGCTGAGCGGCTAGAGGCGTTGGAATATAACGTGCCCGATCCTCTAATTCCTCCTCAGGAGAGGGCGACGGTGCTGTTGGGAAATCAATTGGATGCTCTGACCGAGCAACTGAATCAGCTCTGGCAAAAGGAAGAGGCGGATGAATGGGAAGTGGGACACAAGCGCAATCAGCACGAGCTAGCGCGCCTCGACCGCTTGAATCAGAAAGCTGAGGAGTATGCGCTAACGGTTGAGGAAAAAATTAAGCGAGCTTCGATGACGTGGCGACTCTGTGAGAAGTCAGCCGCTCTGTCGATGTTTCAAGCGATCGCTGAGGCAGCCCCCGATCACACGGTCGCCCGCTATTGGCTGGGTGTACTGCTGTTAGAGCAGTCCCGTTCGGAAGGGGTGCCGCATCTTCAATTTGCGCTGGAGCGTGATCCTTCGCTGCTAATCCCTGCCTGCAGTCAGCTGTACTCTTTCTACCTCAAACAGAATGAGTGCTCACTAGCGGCAACCTATCAACAGCGCTGGCAGCAGCACGCAAAGGCGTGGGACTTAGCACAGACTGAACGAGCCAAGTTTGATGCCAATACGGAATTTATCTCGCATGACTTGCCTAAGGCCGAAATTCAACAGCTGGCCGAGTACTTTGCCACATATCCCGAAATCAAGGCGGTGTATCTGGTGCGGAAGGAGGTTGATCGATTTCCTGAATATCCCTACTACGTCTTCGCAATCGCCCGCCGCTACTACCGGGGCATGGGTCGCGATTACCGCGCTGATGACAAGCTAAAGCCCTTTATTGAAGCCGCGATCGCGTTTTCCGGCGACTACACCCTGCGCTTTATCACCAATGCTGAACGATGGCAGCGCCTGAGGCAGGTAAAAGAGGCGCTGGTTTATCACAATCCGAATTGATTGAGGAGGGTGGAGGGTGGAGGGTGGAGGGTCGCAAAACTGCCTCGTAAAGATGCGACATGTCGCGTATCAGCTCAACTCAACCCAGATGCCTAACCAACCCTGAAGTCGTCAGTGGCATCAGTGATGGCATTTGAGCCGCTAGAGCCCGAGGGCTAATTCCCGCCTTGTGGGCTGCCATCACGCCGATCGCTTCCAGGTAAGACCGTACTCGCAGTGCCTTTATCCCCAGCGATTCAGGCGTAATAGACAGTGTAGTGTGATTTTCTTCCACAGCAATTAGCTGCGTTCGACTACCGCTGAAGCTCAACAGGGCACTGCCGCCAAAGGCTGTGGCAGGCGCGATTACAGCGTCTACGCGATCGCGCCATAGGTCAGTGGAGGAAAATGTGGCGTTACGGTACATCGCGTCAGATATGGTAGCAACGTGATAAGTCACGTCGGATCCAATATTTTGGGGGGTGAGGAATTGAGGGGCGCGGCTGAGACCTGCGAGTACGCAGGGTAAGAAGGTGTAGCCGATTTCTTCGGCGGCTGATTTAGGGGATAGCGTCGGATCGAGAGGAAGGGGGTTTAGGGCAGGGGCATGGGCGCAGGGCACTTGAAAGGTTCGCACAATCAGGTGACTGATGACGGCCTCAGCACCAGCTAGCGGATCGACCCCTTGGCCTTGGCGATAGTTTTGCAGCGCCTCGGAGTCTTCATCATCGGGAAAGCGGGCAACCACCGCGATCGCGTCTGCCCCCAGTTTCAACAGCTGTTCAGCTCCCCGCAGCAGCGTTCCCGGATTATCAATCGTGCCCCAGGTGGCGCCCGAAGTCGCCGTGCGCAGTGTCACGCCCACAGGAGCATCGGTGATGACGCAATGGCTAATGTCGATTCCTAAGGTCGCCCGCGCGGCATCGACTGCCTGCAAATGTCGCTGCCGCAGCTCATCTTCGACGCCGGCATCTAACAACAGCCCCACCCGATTGCGATGCACAGGTCGTAAGCCCCACTGCCCCGCCGCAAACCGATCCAGCCCATATCCTTCGACATACAGCGCATTCGACAGCGGCCAATAGAGCTGTGCCCCATTCATTACGTTGGGATGGGTGATAAGAATATCGGCAACTTGAGCGATCGCCCGCGTCACCGGCAAAGCATCGCCCGCATAGCCCCCGATCGCAGCGCCAATACCGGTTGGGATGATAAGGACGGTGGTGTAGGGCATCTGTGGAGTGGAAGGGTAGTTGGGGGGTTGGGTTGTCGAATGGATGGGTAGTTAAACGAGTAGCACGAATAGTAGATTACAGATCCTGTCCTCCTACCCCTCCACTCTTCTACTCCTCTACCCTTCCACTCTCCCTCTTTCCATCTCCGTAACAACCGCCTCAACCTTTGCCGTCTGCGTGGCCTCATCCACTTCGGTTACTGCCCAGCGTAGAGGTTCGCCGCGCTTTTGCAATTCAGCCTCCACTTGGCGAGGAAGATCCTGAGGGTTTTCGGTGAGGTCGATTTCGGCGGTGATGAAATGGGTGGTCATGGGATTTTAGGGATGGTGTTAACAAACAGACGGCAGGGCCGTTGGGGCAAAAGGCCTTTCGCCTCTAATGGCCAAACTGCTTCTGGTAAACGATATCTTCTTTCTCGGTTTCCAGCGTGATGTTGGAACGGGGAAAGGCCACACATAGGAGTGCATAGCCCTCTGCCTGCAGTTCAGGCCCCACGCCCATGCCATTGGTTTGATCAACGGTGCCTTCTGTAATCATCGCGGCACAGGTCGTACACACACCGGCGCTACAGGAAAAGGGAAGGTCGAGCCCAGCCTCTTGGGCTGCAGCCAAGATAGTTTTGTCCTCTGGCACCTGAATTGTGGTTGAGGTGCCTTGGTGGTTAATTGCAACCGTAAAGGTATTCGCCATTCGTTTTTCGTAGTCTTGTTTATCTGTAAGCAGACAGTTGCTACCGTCTGTGCTGCAAGGAAATGGAGAAGCCGCCTTAGCCAGCGGGGATGGACGGGCTGTTAGGGCGCACTCGCAGGGAATGCTGTGTCAAATTCTTCGAGCAAGTCGTCCATTTCTTCAAGCGCTTGATTCACATCAATCCGGAGAGAGCCCAAATCAGGTTGTTCCAGCAACTTCAATAGAACCTCGCGCTTGCTGCGGATGGCTTCGACGCGATCGCGAATCACTTGTATATCCATACCAACTCCTTGCTTCTCCAGTTACATAGCATAGGCAACTTTGGAGCGAGTTGAAAACCAAATGCCTCGTTCTTCACGCTCGGGCAGAGCGATACAATAACGAAACAAACCGGTAATCAAGAAACTATGTTACGCAAAACGTCCCTCGGAAACGTGCTGTTGACGGTTGGCCTGGTGCTGACGATAGTAGGCTTCGTGGCTTACTTTCAAGACAATGCCACCCTCAACCTGGCCGGTTTTTTCTACGGCATTCCGGTGCTGCTCGGGGGGTTAGCTTTGCGAGCAGCAGAGTTGGAGCCCACGCCCTACTCTCAGGAAACCGCTCCAGAGATTGTCGAGCTGCGGCAACAACAGGCTACCCCTACCCAGAATCAGGTCCGGAGCGACGTGACTCGCTATCGCTACGGTCAAGACGCCCATCTAGATGAAGTGCTAGAACGCTTGGGCCTAGCTCCGACCGATGAAGAGCGCCCCGAACTCACGGGTGTCCGGGAAGAGGCCGTGGAAGGTGCCTATGCGCTGGTTCTAGAATTTGACTCCCGGCTGATGCCATTGGCCAACTGGCTAGAAAAGAAAGAGAAAATCGAGCGCTTCTTTGGTCCCAGCATTCGCGCTGAAATCGTTGAACCCACAGAAAAGAAAGTTGAGCTGTCTTTAATCGCAACGCCTGAACCGGCTCCGGCTCCGGCTCCGGCTTCATAAGCTCAGCGTATTCCGTTGTTTTGGCAAGCAATTTCCGAGGGAGGCAACAGCGTTGATCGCAGCTCTCTTTTGTGCTGTGTGAGTTCGACAGCAGCGTGTTGGCTACGTTTACGTCCCACCCGCAGATAAATCGCAGGCCAATTGAGAAAGTCTACTTTCAGTAGACTCAGAGGTTGAATGAATTGTCTGGCAAGGGTTTTAACTCATCTAAATGAGTTTCCCCGACGAGCCCGCAGTTGACTCGCGGGCGGATTGGCAGCGGAGCCAAAGATCGGCGTCGATCTCAAATCCCTTTTCGCTGTATCAGATGTACTGCATCCATCCCAAATTAGCTATAAGCTGTGCCCTACAAACCCGTAAATGCTCTTTCGCAAATGAGGGGTAACTGATGGCAGCAGAAGCGTTAGGTTGGTGGGGCGTCCCTTTAGGCATCTTGGCAGGAACCCTACGTGGTAGTGCGCCCTTTCTCTTTGTCAGCTTAGGAGAATGTCTGACCGAGAAAAGCGGCAAAATCAACCTGGGCCTTGAAGGCACTTTGCTGATGGGAGCGATGAGTGCCTATGGTGTTTCCTATCTGACTCAGGACGTAGTAGGCCCCTTTTGGGCTCCTTGGCTGGGCGTTATCGTTGCCGGATTCGCAGGTATGTTGTTGGGAGCAATTCATGGGTGGCTGGCTCAGCAGCGGCGCGTCAATGATGTTGCGGTTGGCATCGCCATGATTATTTTTGGCAGTGGACTGGCGTTTTTTCTCGGCAAGCCCTTCATTCAACCGCAAGCCCCTCAGTTGTTCACTTTTAACTGGGGAGCCTGGAGTGGTCACCCGGCTGTAGAAGCAGCCCTGAAAGTAAGCCCCTTATTTTTGATTGGGGTTGCGATCGCGCCTCTGATGCAATGGTTCTTCCGGGCGACTCGTTGGGGATTGTATGTCCGTGCTGTAGGCGACAGCCCCGATGCAGCGCGGGCCATGGGTATCTCTATCTTCAAAGTGCGATTTCTCAGTATCTTGGCCGGTAGTTTTTTAGCGGGCATTGGGGGCGCTTGTCTTTCGCTTTACTATCCCGGCGTGTGGACTGAGCGCATCTCTAGTGGTCAAGGACTGATGGCTGTGGCGCTCGTCATCTTTGCTCGTTGGAAACCCATACAGTGCCTGTGGGCATCCCTACTCTTCGGCGGCGCCCAGGCGATCGGTCCAGCCTTTCAGTCGGTCGGCATCAATGCCTACTATTACCTATTCAATGCCGCGCCCTATATTCTCACCTTGGTAATCATGGTAATCACGTGTTCTCCCAAACGAACGCTTGTCGGCGCGCCGGGTGCCTTAGGCAAGATGGATTGAATGAAAGAGATTTATTTTCTGCGTAAAAGGGTTCCCATAGGGATCTGAAATCCAGGCGTTGCTGATTTGATGTATGTTTTGGTCAGATGCTCAAGCCTAGCAGTCCCCTGAATCCCCCAAATTTAGGGGACTGCTAGGCTCCCCCAGAATTGGGGGTTTGGGGGCCAGTCATACTTGGACTAAGCAACACCGAAATCCATGTCTGTTGAGGAATTGGACGTAGAAGATTATTCCCTCAGCAAAATGCTCTCTGCTTGTAGGATAAACACTTCACTTTGCTGAATCAAACGTTGTACATCCCTCTGACTAAGCCTGGCATCCTCATCGATGTTGTAATCAGCCTGGGTTCTCTTATCTTGAGCGTCGATCAAATACCGATGAAGTTCAAGAGGAACTATCCCTTTCTTCGCAACTTCCTGACCAAATCTTGCGATTACTGCACTATGACTTGAAAACGAAAGCCCTTGTTGCCATAAAAAAGCTTCCGCAATATAAAACATTGTGTAATAAGCCCTTGAGCCCGCAAAATCATAAAGTTAGTTCTCTGCTAAGAGTTTCGAGGCCGTCAAGCTTTCTTTAGCCTTTTCAATAAAGGCTCTCAACTCACTGCTCATATAGCAATCCCTTCTCGTCGAACGTTTTGGAGAAAAGGAGTATTACCTGTCTGAAACTTTTCGTCCGAAACAAAATGGCGAGAAACCAAAACATCACAGTCAAGGCAAATCTGAGCTATGAACTCGCTAGTTCTATCGATTTCTTTGTAGGGGTCAATCAGGTCAGAGAGAATCACCAAAATATCAATGTCAGAGTCTTCATGACTATCCTCTCTTGCTTGAGAACCATAAAGGATAATGGCCTGCAATCTGTCTTCATATAGCGAGCTTAGGTAGACTTTGACTTTCTGCAGAACAATGTCAGTCTTTGGGTTTTTCATGCAGCTTTCTCCTTGACCCAAAGATTAAGAAGTGTCTGAGCAGAGACACCCTGTTGCTGAGCCATCTGCCTTAGCCGTGCTGCCAGGTTCTTCTCAATAGGAAAATAGGAAGTCGAAGAACTGATCTCTACTTCTCAGATATTGCAGTTGAGCTTACATCGCCTGGTTTGGCCCCCCTGCCCCCCAAATTGGGGGGTTCTGAGGTTGAATTCCCCCAGAATTGGGGGATTTAGGGGGCGAACGCAAGGTGCTGATGTACTAGTGCAAGATCT
>JBHJHM010000039.1:0-12218 GCA_050330865.1 Leptolyngbyaceae cyanobacterium | reverse complement strand
CACTTTCTACTTCCCCTCTCCCCCCTTCCCAATATGCATAACCACCAATCCCCTTCTCCCTACCCCTTTCCCCACCCCGCTACTCCCTTACTTCCTCTCCCCCTCGCCCCATCGCCCCCACTACACAATTCGATTCTGCCCTACACATTCCTGATACCAATAAAAACTCGCCTTGGGAATGCGTTGCTGAGTGGCATAGTCAATGTAGGTGATGCCGAAGCGGCGATCGTACCCATAGGCCCATTCAAAGTTATCCAGAAAGCTCCAGAGAAAATAGCCCTGCAGCGGATAGCCTTCTGACACCGCCCGGTGAGCAGATTGCAGGTATTGCCGGAGGTACTGGATGCGGTCTAAATCCAGCACTTCTCCTTTTTCAGTAACTTCATCCTGGGCCGCACAGCCGTTTTCGCTAATGAAGACGGGCAGCTCAGGGCACTGGAGGGTTTCGCTGATGTGGCGGATGCCCCAGTACAGGCTTGCTGGCACAATGTGAAGCCAGGGCATGTGCAAACGGGGGTAGCCTTTGGGGAACGGCAAGATTTCATAGCCTATCGGGGTGTTAGTAGCGCGCACGTACACGCCGCTGTAAATGTTGAAACCTATGGCATCCAGGGGCTGATGAATGGTTTCTAAGTCGCCGGGTTCGATATCAGGAGCCTGATCGCCCAGTTGCTCCAGCAGTGCAGAACTGTATCGTCCTGTAAGAGCAGGAAAAATAATGCCGCCATTGGTTCCCACCGTATGAAATGCGGCTTTGGCTGCTGCGATGTGCTCGGGAGTCTCGATAATGGGTACCGTGGCTAAAAAGTTGTCTACGATCGTGATCGTGCAGGCCTGAGGGGATGTAGCCCGCATGGCCTGACAGGCCAAACCATGCGCCAGCAAGGCGTGATGAGAGGTTTGCCAGACGGCTTTGGCGGAGGCAACTGTCGTTCCTGGCGCATGAGGCGGCGTCTCATTAACGCCATAGCCCATATGGGTGAAGCAGAAAATCTCGTTGAGCGTCATCCAGTGGGTAACGCGATCGCCCAACGCTTTCACCACTATGGTCACATAATCGGCAAAATCCTTTGCCATTTCACGACTGCGCCAAGATCCATAGCGATCTTCCAGCGCCTGAGGACTATCCCAGTGAAAGAGGGTGGCGTGAGGGGTAATGCCGTGTTCTAAGAGGCGATCAACCAAACGCCGGTAAAAATCTAGTCCTGCAGCATTTACACGGCCCCGCCCCTCTGGCAAAATGCGCGGCCACGCCACACTGAACCGATAATGCTTTACCCCCAAATCGGCCATGAGGCGAATATCCTCCTCATAGCGATGGTAATGATCGCACGCGACCTCCCCGGTATCGCCATGCAACACTCGCTTCGGCGTTGCACTAAATGTGTCCCATACGCTGGGTCGGCGCCCTTCTGCCTGAGCTGCTCCCTCAATTTGATACGCCGCCGTCGCAACGCCCCATTGGAAGGTATCGGGAAAGGTGTAGGTCATAGACGGGTCAGTGGCAATGCTACTCGGCAATGGGTGTAAGGCACGAGGAAATCCCCTAACATCCTAAGATGCCACTTGAACAGCATCAAGAATAGGCAAGACAATCTCCTGATTGTGGCCCTTTCTGGATTAGCCTGGTGGTGATTTCACGCTAAACCCATTGATGCATAAGGATTACACGCTCTTCAACCCCTTTAGGGGTTTGAGTCAATGAGCCCTGACACTTTCAGTGCAGGGCGGTGTTTAGCGGTTTCCCGGCCAAGTGCCAGATCTGAGTTCCCCCAATTCTCAGAGATGCCGCGATCAACGCCTACCTCGATACGAAAGTGATAATTCCAGCTAGCAGAACTACCAACAGTGCTATCAACAGAAGCCATTTTTGAGGCTGATCAATCCGCTTGGACCGCTTGGGTTGAACTTTGGTCTGATTCGTTGGGGGTACCTCGGCTTTATTCATCGAGTAAGGACGACCATCCTTCCTCAAAAGCTTAGGGGCGACTTGCCAGGAAATTTTACGGGAGGCCGGTGGTCGACGGCGAACAACCGGCATTAAATGGGGGTGTCTTGTCTGGCCACGGGGCGAGACAGTGGCAGACCGCCCCCGGAGGGGCGATCGCACCGGTGCTGTACGACGGGGTAACCGATTCATCGGCCACCAATCCGGACGACGGCACCATCAAAGGTCGGCACCGACAGGACAAACGGATCGGTGGCGTAGGTCAGCGCCTGTTCCTCCAGAATGCCGATCGCAATTTCCTCACCCATGCGTAGACTGTCGTAATAGTCGCTGAAATAATGGACACCTGCCATATCGCGGCCAATGGAAATATTCGCGGCCAGCTTATTGAGTTCACCCTCTAATGTTAGAGGCTCTGTACAGGTAGTCTCTTCCAAATTGCCAGCGGGGACGCCTTCCCCCGTTTCGGGATGGGGCAATGCCGGGGCACGGAACGCGATTGGCGTGTCCTTGTTGCCGGGACGCTTGAAGACTACGCTGTTTTCTTCAGTCCGCACTAGAACTGTGCTGGTATCGAAAAATGCCTTGAGAATGGTGACGCACGCGCCCGCCACCGTAGCATGGCCTGCACCGTAAGCAGGGTGCATCGGCGACCCTTCAGGAAATGCCATTGGCAGGAAGTGAGTGCCGCGACCGGGTCCGGCTGCGATCGCTCCCAGCGTACTTGCTAAGGCTGTCTTCAGCTTACCAACATCACTTGCCAGCGCAGGCGGTACCGTGGCCCCACAGCGTAGTAGCTCTACCTTGGCTGCCAAGGCCTCAGGACGTAGACGGATGTGATTGTTGAACTTCTGGAACCGCACCGCCTTGAGTCCGCGGGTTGCCACTTCGGTCACCAAGTTGAGGATGTGCGGTCCCCCATAGAGGGCAAACCCACCGGCATTACGGTTCGTGGACTGACCCGCCAAAAATGTACTCCCCCCTGACAGCTGATCAAACCCTGGATCAAAGGGGGTTTTCATCCCCAGCAGAATGATGCAGGCATTCAGATAGGCTTCGTACAGCGCATCATAGTGGACATACGTTGCCAAATCGCGTGGGGTCGAAATAAAGCGACGCGGCGGACGGCTGGGGGCAAAGACAGGCTCATCCTTTTTAGGGCCATAGGTTTCGACATCAGGTTTAATGCCTCGCTGCACTACCACGTAGTCTGTCATGGTGATCATGTAGTCTTTACGAGGCTCGGCTACCGGAACCTTTTGGTCAATTTGCAGAACGCCGTAGGTGATCTTGCCTTCAGCGACGCTGCCGCCACCAGTGTTAACGTCAGTGTTGCCGATTAACAGAAACTGCGAGAGGTAAGGACCCACTTCAACCCCAGGCGAAGATCCCCGGAAGAGCGTTTGCGCGTCGAACTGACCGGCATCATTGACCTTCCGAGGCCGTCCTGCTTGATTGCTGACGTAGTCGAGTGCATTCAGACGGGCGATCGCACTATTAATCTCGGCATTAGCTTGGCCATTCTCGAAGGCGTTAAAGGGCTGATCCCGCAAAATAGCCAGCTCATAAACCTCAGCCATTTCGAGAACCAGCTCTGGATTCACGTTGCCGGTCTTGTCCAACAGCGGCGGCGCGGGAGGCATCGTGACAGCTTGGGCATCGGGTCCCTGTAGTTCAAAAACCACACCCGCCGTGGGTGCTTCCCATTGTCTTAAAGCCCCAATCACCTCTGGATCGGTCTCGGGTTCAATGGACCCTGTAAACCCATCAACCCTGAACTTAGCACCGTGGCGGACGCGATCCGTGAAAGGATCAATGAAACCGTCGTCGATCGCGCGACGGTATTCCACAAAATCCTGAGGATCTTCTAACAATCCGGTATTGGGGTTGTGAGGAAGCCCCTTGGTGAAGGACATGAAATATTTACTAGTTGCATACCGCTGCTCATCACCGTTCGCTTCATGGGTCGGATACTGACGACTTCTGGCTAGCTCTGCTGCTTCTACGCGAACAGCATAGGATTCCTGGCGACGATCCGTCATAGAAATCTCCTTATCAAAAAATCTTTTCGTCTCTGCCTAAGGGATTCGATGTCAGAACAAATGTTTGTCAACCATAACCAAAGCGTTAGAGCATTGACGGCACCCGGGTAGGGTGATTTTCGGGAAGCCGTATAGCGTCTCCATTGCACTCCGCTTCATTGCGAGCCGCATTTCTCTAAAGCAGCAATCGCGGGGAGGCTAGCCAGAAGAGTTGACTCTGCCCGATCGCGTCTGCCGCAGCGGGGACAGACACCCCAATCACGCCTGCCTTTTTCAAAATCCAGCGATCGCTGATCTGCCCAGTGACTAATTCTTGCGCCCAGCAACTTAGGTTTGGCTCATGACCGACCAGAGCTAGGCAGCTTTGAGGATGTTTGGTTTGCCAGTTTGCGAGCCATGTCAGCCAACTTTGCAGACTGCCCTCGGGAGCCAAGTCATCCAGAATCTCGGAGGTATCCGATAAGCCAACATCGAGAAGAATACCTGCCGTCTGCTGAGCACGCACTAAAGGACTTGAGAGAATGCAGTCAACTTTACATCCCAGTGTTTGCAAGCGCCAGGCCACGCTTTCGGTACGCGATCGTCCCTTTTCGGTGAGAGGACGATCCTCATCTTTGGCATAGGTTCCCCGCTCGACGGCAATACCGTGGCGGATGAAATACAGTTCAGTCTGTAGAGATAAGGCCATCTTCGGGATCTACCAGACGCAGTAATTTCTGCTTAATCTGAATGTCAAAGACTTCCCATTTTAGTCGGTTGTATTCGCTGTTCTCGTAAAACCCCGATAAAAAGCCAACCGGAATTTCAAATCCGCCTGCTGTCGTGCGTCCACCGCCGAAGAATCGCCCTTGATTGTCTTGCCCAAAGGCTTCTTTGATAAACTCATCGGGGTCGAGGGTAATCTTGCTGGTTCTTAGCGAGCCAATGACGACCTCCAGCTCTTCATCTTCATCGTGAACAATGCCATAGACTACCGCTGTGTGAACGTTCTCTTCTGTGACTAGAAAATCAGCTGCTTGGGGGATGGCATCCCGGTCTTCATAGCGGAGATAGCCAACTCCGGCAATCGATACGTTGTTCTGGACTTCGCGATTCCGCAGCGATCGCTCAATCACGTCCATTACCCGACGCGATCGCGATGCCTGCAAAATAGCTCCCAGCAGTTGCGGATCGTAGTAGTTGCTGAGGTAAGCTGCTGCCATGAAGTCAGCTTCAGCTGCATGTTTTAGGTGATTTGTATCCGACCGTAGACCATGCATCAGAGCGGTAGCGCACTTGACATGAGTACTGTTACTGCGGTCCAACGTTAGCAGTTCGTCACTCTGCAGGTATTGGGTCAGGATGGTTGCCGTAGCGCGAATGTGAGGACGCAAATCAATTAATTCTGCGGCTAATTCATCCTGAGGGGCATGATGGTCGATCACCAAAAACAGAGGCACGCCCGCCGCCTGAACCAAAGGTGCCATCTGGGTTGTTGTCCCCTGGGTGTCAATCAACACATATCCCTGGTACTGCTCAAAATTGGGCTGCTTCTTACCTTGAGGGGTCCAGCGCCGGGCGGGTAGATTCGTGAGACGCACTAAGGCAATGTTTTCCTGGTGGCTGAGCGTCCCACCGTAGTAGATATCGCAATCGATATCATAGTTCTGGCAGATGAGGCGATAGGCCCATGCCGATGACAACGCATCAGGATCGGGAAAATCCTGAATAAGAATCAGCTGGCGATCGCCAGCGCGCGCCGATAGGGATTGGCTAAGCTTTTTAACAATTTGTGAGTGTTCCTGTCGGGAAAAGGTTCCAGCTTTCTGTTTGCCACTAGAGCCTGACGCCGATTGAGCATGGCCGTTAGCTTGCAGCTTTGCATCTGTTGTCTGAGAGGCGTCTTGAGAATTGGACACAAGCAATGGTTAATTGAGTCAAATCCAGCATAACGCTACTGCCTCAGCACCGCATCCAACCTTAGATGCCAATCACATATTTTTTCCACTCTTCGTGGGTGCCACTACGAACCTGACGTGTCACCTCAAAATAGAGGCTACTGTGAGGACGACGGGGTGGATTCCGCAAGGGCATACTCGCTTCGCGTGGAGTGCGATTTCCCTTCCTGACATTGCAGCGCACACAGGCCGTCACCATATTCTCCCAAGTGTCACCACCGCCGCGCGATCGGGGTAGCACGTGATCAAGTGTCAATCCTTCACCAGAGTAGCCACAGTATTGACAGGTATGACTATCTCGTTGAAGAATATTGCGTCGGGTAAGCGGAATCTCTTTGTAAGGGACACGAACGTAGTGTCTGAGCCGGATAACGCTGGGCAACGGTAGGTTTGAATAGACAAACCTGCTCTTATGTTCGACCTGTTCAGCCTTACCTTTAATCACAAGGACAATCGCTCGACGCCAACTGGTGATGTTGAGCGGTTCGTAGGAGGCATTAAGCACCAGAACCTTACTCATTTGGAATTGATGAACGAATATTGAACTGATAGTAACACAGGTACAATCCGTGTCATCTTCACCTTGAGTAAGCGTATAGAAATTAAAATTCTTAATTCTTACTTAGTCATATCGCTGTAGATATGAGCAGGTTGCGGGTTAAATTCATACAAGATCTCAGAGAATTACCCCATTCTTGCTGGAATCTTCAAAGCAACTGTCCTCTAATCGCAAATTATCATTCAGAAATCGCGCGATAATTCTTGTAGGTATACATAAGTTTTTAAGCGTGAAGCACTCAATCTGATCGTGGGTAGTTCATTATCTCCAGGTAAGGAGGCCCTTTCCATATTCAATTTTATTCTCTAAGCCCGGTGCCCCAGCGACATTGAGAAGGGCTCTTTATCCTTAAGCTACGATTACCCACTGCAGCGACTGCAGCACTTTTTTTGCTGAGCAGTCTCTCACGTCTAGTTAGAAAACACCGAATTCCGAATTAGTGACCATGCTCAACCTACGAAAGTTAAAACTAGGCCAGAAATTCACGCTGCTCTTGCTTCTGGTCTTTTTAGGAGGCATTGTTACCAGTGGTGTAGCTTTGTCCTCGGTACTCAACCGCAGTGCCGAAGCTCAACTAACGGCTCAGGCACTCATGCTTATGGAAACCATGAACTCGGTTCGGAGCTACACAACTGCACAGGTACGTCCCGAACTCGAAGGTCGCTTGTCAGAGGAGTTCCTACCCGAGACAGTGCCAGCCTATTCTGCCAATGAAGTTTTTGCAAAGCTTCGTAATCACGCTGCCTACGAGCAGTTTGCCTACCGGGAAGCAGCCCTCAACCCCACTAACTTGGACGATAAAGCCGACGAATTTGAGGCGACTCTGATTCAATACTTCCAAGAGAAGCCAGATACTGAGGAACGCCACGGTATCCGCCGCCGCTTCCCACTAGACGATCAGTTTTACATTGCGCGTCCCATTCGCGTGAATGAAGAGAGCTGCTTAGTTTGCCACAGCACGCCTGAAGCGGCTCCTGCCAGCATGATCGAACTCTACGGACCCAACAATGGATTTGGCTGGGAGCTAAACACGATCGTAGGGGCCCAAATCATCGCTGTACCGGCCAATCAGGTCTTTCGTACCGCTAGCAAGTCGCTGGTACTAATTCTCGGTATTTTTGTTCTGGTGTTTGCTCTAGCTACCTACTTCGTGAATTTCTGGCTCAACCGTTACGTCGTACGCCCCATCAATCGCATGTCGGAAGTTGCTGAAACCGTCAGCATGGGTGATACCGCTGCTGAATTTACCCAGAAGTCACAAGATGAGGTCGGCAAGCTGGCAGAATCGTTCAATCGGATGCGAATGAGCCTACAAATGGCAATGAATCGCCTAGAGCGCTACCGTTCAGGACGACGTACCGGTTCACAAGACTATACGTCTCGATAGTTTGTCCTCAATCCCAGAGTTTTTGGCCAGCGCTATACATGGTTGCTGGCCAGTAGAATACCTCTGGGATTTGAAATTCGCCTAAAGCAACCGCTGCTGAAACTCCCGTGCTTTTCTCGGATCCGGAATTTCATTTGCCAATTGAAACACCAGATCCTGCGGTCCCAAATCAGGATAATCCTCCAGCGTTTCCTCAATTAGAAAATCAGCCATGGGGCCAATCGATTGAGTGAGGGCCCGACGACAGCGACTGAGAAACTCCGGACTGAGACGCCCCCCTCCGGATTGAGATGTAGTGGTAGGCTGTTGAATAGCTGTGTTGGGCCTCACTGTTTGAGGTTCGTTGAAAACAACAGATTTTTCATAAATATTACTAGCGAATGCATCCGCTTGTTTGCCATCAGAAAGTTGAGCCGCTAGCAATGCCACTAGTTCCTGAGGGGTCGCGTGGGGATGTTGTTCCAGTACGTCTTCCACCAACACGCTCGCCATTGGCCCAATAGAGCGAGTGAGTTCTTCCCGACATTGTTCTAGAAACTCCGGATCCTGCGTCATGGACTGCCCCCGCTGTAGGGGTTCGTCATACAAGGGCGGCGCAGCAGGTTCTACCGAAAAATCAATGGGTTTTACCGGCGGTTGAGGGATGGGAGAGTGGGCACTGTCTGTCAGGGTGACCGCGATTTCTAGCACTTCTTTAGCTGACTGAAAACGCTCATCGGGTCTTTGGCGCGTCATTTTATTCAGCAGTAGAACAAAGCGATGAGATAACTCGATGTGCCGCTGCCAATTCCATTCCAGAGAACCGCGGTCCATTAGTTCACGTGGATACTTGCCCGTCAGCAGGACGATCGCGGTTACTCCCAGCGCATACAGATCACTGGCTGGCGAGCACTGTCCCAGTCGAATTTGCTCTGGTGGCGAATAACCGAACTTGCCGACAATCGTGGCTGATTTCGCTCGATGCCGCTCTTCTTCGTCTAGGTTGCCTGAGAGGATGTCGTTCATCGTGTCGTTGACCAGGCCAAAGTCGATGAGGACCGGCAGGTTGCGATCGCTGGAATACATAATGTTGTCGGGCGAAATGTCCCGATGCACCACATTCAGGTTGTGAATGTAATCCAATACCTGGAGGAGATGAATCAACCAGTGAATCACCTCATCAGGAGAGAACTCACGATTCTCTCGCTTGCGCTGCTTCATCAGTTGAGCATACGTCACCCCGTTGATATATTCCTGCACAATGAATAGCCGCTTCCCTTGCGTAAAGCAGGCCATAAATTTGGGGATTTGGGGATGATTGATTTGGTACAGCGTTTTGGCTTCTCGCTTAAAAAGCTGTAGTGCCTTTTGAAGCGTGCGCTTGGAGGTACTTGCTGGGAAAAACTCTTTCAATACGCAATCTTCGCCAAATCGTTGCGTATCTTCTACCAGGTAAGATCGGCCAAATCCACCCTGACCCAACACACGCTGTATGCGGTAACGACCTCCGACTTTACTGCCTGGTTCTAGACAGTCCCGGGGAGCCGATGCAGGTGCCGGTCCTTGGTCAGGTTCCCTTTGAGTTATGGCTTCATGGATTTCGCTCTCGTCGAGCGATGATTCGGGCTGGGCAGCGCGTGCCGGGGGTTGGTCGCCATGGGGATGCAGATGGTATGCCGGCTGAGGATGGCGGATGTTCTTCAACTGCAGTGACCCGACGTAGGTTACATTCAGATCCAGCCTCGACTTCACCACATCATAGACAATCTGGGAAATACAGATACCGCCAGGATACGCTTCTGTTTGCAAACGTGCCGCAATGTTGACCCCGTTTCCCATCACATCAGAGTTTTTGAAAAAGACATCCCCCAAATGAACGCCAATGCGGTGCTGTAGCGGGTTCCTGATCTTTTGGATTTCGTGCTCCTTGACGAGCTGTCGCTGAATTTCGAGGCTGCAATTAACGGCTTGGACAGCACTCACAAAATACATCAGCAATCCATCACCGGTGGACTTGATGACACGTCCCTCAAACTGTTGACAGATGGTTTCAAACAGCTTGAGGTCACGATGGATCAAACTCAGCGTGTTTTCCTCCTCAACTGACATGCGGGCACTAAAACCTACCGCATCGGTCAGGACGATAGCGGCTAGGGTGCGCCGACCACGTTGTTCTGCAGGAGTGTCAATAGTCATAACCGGGAACTGACAGAGTTATACAGGGTCAAAAATGCCTGTGGGCTTTCATGTGGTTTCTAGCTGATCAACGACCGGCCAGGATAAGTTTGGTTGAGAGCAATTCAAAATGAAGCTCAATTTTGACCAAACTCACTTTGGCAGGACTACGCAGACTCACTTTACGAAAGTTGGCCTGTTATGTCTTCAGCTGCGATAGTCTGGTCTCCTCTTTGCATGTGCCACTGCGATAAGTGCACTCCCATTATTTCAGTTTAGTTAGGGAAAGGGTGATCGGATGATATTGGCGACCATCTTTAAGGTATCTTCTGCTCTTGACCAGTGAGAGATTGTGCGTTAAACGAGGGAAGTGGAAGGGTAGAAAGGGTAAGAGTCTGTAAACTACACCTTTTTCCTTTTACCCAAATTGCCTTGTGCTCGAAACCCGCAGTGGTTGTCTGGCATTAGTTCAGAGGTCAAAGATGGAGTGGAAAATAGGGAATGGTGGTTTTTGCCTTTGTAGCAATATATTGATTGGGAAATTCTGAATTACACTGGGCTGCATGAAAACGCGATATCGGCAGGCGCTGAGGGCGATTCAGGCGGGTGACTTTGAAGCCGCGATCGCTCAGTTAGATGAACTTTTGGAAACGCATTCCGATCAGCCTGAACTATGGCAAGCACTCGCAACCGCTTTGCTGAGTTTGGAACGGACAGCAGGGGCGATCGCGGCAATCGGGCAGGCGATTCGCCTTGATCCGGATTTAGCGGCAGCGCATCGGCTTTTGGGTAAGGCTCACCGAATATTAGGCAACTACGAGAATGCTATCACAGCCTATAAACAAGCAACTCGGTGTTACTTGGCCCAACAGAATAAAATCAGCGCTCAGGATTGTCTAAACCAAATCGATCAGCTGAGGTCTGAGGCGTCATCTCAATCGCGAACGCAATCACGATCTTCGCAGTCTCAGTCGCAAGCCCAGACGCAGACAGGGACTTCGCCACAGACTTTTTTAGAGAATGCAACCGCCAATATGCAGCGGGGGCGCTATGTGGATGCGCTAGCCGATCTCAACTGGCTACTGAAATTTGAACCCAATCATCTAGAGGCCCTGAAACAGCGGAGCCACTTGCATATGCTGCGGTATGACTATCAGCAGGCTATGGCTGATCTGACAAAAGCGATCGCGCTGGCTCCCCATCATCTGACTTTGTGCCTACAGCGCGGACAGATACGCCTGCATTTAGGCGATGCACATGGGACGGTTACCGAGCTTTCGTACCTGCTGGCTGCTGAAGATATTGTCACTCAGGATATAGACCTGGCTCAGGTTTACTACTGGCGGGGACAAGCTCACCAGCAGCTCAATCATATGGAGGAGGCGATCGCCGATTTCTCTGACTCCCTAGACATTGCCCCCGAGAACGCCCATTGCTATCAGATACGAGGAGATAGCTACAGAATCGAAGGCGACTTTGCTCAAGCCCTAGCAAACTATCGCAAGGCGGCCAGCCTGTTTATGGAGCAGGGCAATTGGTCGGCTCATCGCACCCTACAGCGCCAAATTCGCGATCTGGAACCTAAAGTCCAAGCTCAACAGGCGGAAGCAAGTCGTATCGTCCGGGTGCCGATCAAACATCGCTGGGGAGGCACCCCTGTGATTGAGGTGATCTTCAACGGTAGCGTTCGGTTTGACATGATCCTGGATACCGGAGCTGCGATTACCTGCCTGCCGCAGCAAATGGCGCATCTGCTGAACATCGTCCCCACAGGCACAAAACACTTCCGCGTGGCTGATGGTCGCGTAGTCGAGAAACCGGTCGGATTTGTCAATTCCATCACTGTGGGAACGGCGAAAAGCAACAATCTGCAAGTTTCGATTGCTCCTAATGGAGCCGATGGACTGCTCGGACAAAACTATCTGTGGCGCTACGACGTCCGCATTCTTCAGACAGACGTTGAACTGTATCGGCGCTAGTACCGCTACGCGGAATTCAAAATTCAAAATTCAAAACCACGGCAGATGGGCCTTTCAAGCTTTCTGAATGGTGAGTATATTTCTGCCGTCCTGTACTAGGCTTTCTCAGGCCTTCCCCTACTCCCTACTCCCTACTCCCTACTCCCTCCTCCCTACTCCCAACTACCAACACCCGACACCCAACTCCCTACTCCCAACTCCAAACAGCGGAG
>JBHJHM010000038.1:0-52486 GCA_050330865.1 Leptolyngbyaceae cyanobacterium | reverse complement strand
CATACGGGTCGCTCCGTTTTCACTGAAGGAAAACGAGGAACGCTCTAGCACTTCCCAATGAAGGTGCAACCGAGAAGCTAGATCTAAAATGACGCTAGGCATCTCGTCTTACCATCGCTAAGTCGGGATGATTAGGGGATTTGGGGAGTTGCAGCTCCTCGCTTCCCCGCCTAGAATCATTCCCCGCTGTAGAAGCGATAGTACAAGAAGTCCTGTGAGCGTACAACCGTATGAGCTAGCCCATATCTAACGGACTCCTGACACCCCGCCCCCCGCGCGCCAATCACGTACGGATACGATCTTCAAATTTCCAACACACAAATCCGAGCGAAGGCAGCTATCGATGCGAAGGCAGTTCAGCTCCTGCATCTATGGCTGTATTGCAGCTTGGATGTTGTGGCTGTATCTCTGCAAAAGGGCCTTGCTACACAGGCTATTTACCTTACTATGGAAACGAAAGCATCCAACTAACCGGGATCTAGGACGCAACAGGCACAAACACCATGGCTGAAGAGAACACGCCTCAATCCTCAGATAAAGCAAAGAGCACTAAATCGGCTTCCAAGGCAAGCGCTAAGAAGGAAAAACTTGAGGACAAACCCTTTGCAGAATTTATGGAAGGGCATTTTGTTCCGGCCTTGGCCAGTGCCTTGACGCAGGAAGGGCTGGACAATGTGGATTTGAAGTTCGAGAAGAGCCAGTTAGCAGTTAAAGGTGCGAGTCCTTCAGAAGACTATTGGCAAGTTCAAGGACAGTGGGCAACAGAGAGCGATCGCCAGTTCAATATCGTTTTCGCCAAAGAAGATATCAAGGGGCCTAAATTCTTCTATTACACGCAGGGCGATAGTCCCTCCAGCACTGTCGAGCAGTTTATGGGAGACGAGCGCCGAATCACGCTGGACTTGATGGTGCTTTACACCCTACAGCGACTAAACGGGCAAAAATGGCTGACCCGCAACTAACTCCGATTCGGTATTGGTAATGCTATCGACGATTGCGACGCTTAAATCTCGACTAGAACAAGCACTAGTAAACGCTTTCGGCCCCGAACTAGAGGGCACAGATCCAATTCTAGTTCCTGCCAGCAACCCTAAGTTTGGCGATTACCAGGCCAATGGTGCGATGTCTTTGGCTAAGCGGCTCAAGGATAAACCCAGGGCAATTGCTGAAAGGATTGTTGTCAACCTTAACGTGGCAGATGTTTGCGAGCCTCCTGAAATTGCTGGCCCTGGCTTTATCAACCTGAAGCTTAAAGCTAGCTACTTAGAAGCTCAGCTGAAGGCCATTGAGGGCGATGAGCGATTAGGAGTAGCTACGGTCAAAGAACCACAGAAGGTGATCGTTGATTTTTCGAGTCCCAATATTGCCAAGGAAATGCATGTTGGGCACCTCCGCTCTACCATCATCGGTGATTCCATCGCGCGCGTCCTAGAATTTATGGGGCATGATGTGCTGCGCCTCAACCATGTTGGCGACTGGGGCACTCAGTTTGGCATGTTGATTACCCATTTACGAGCAGTCTGCCCCGAAGCGTTGGCAGGTTCCGAAACGGTTGATATCGGCGATCTTGTCATTTTCTACAAGCAGGCCAAAAAGCGGTTCGATGAGGATGAGGACTTCAAAGCGCGATCGCGAGAAGCCGTTGTCGATCTTCAATCCGGTGACGATTTGGCCCGCCAAGCTTGGCAAACTCTCTGCGATCAATCGCGCAAAGAGTTTCAAAAGATCTATGACCGTCTCGATGTTCGTCTCACGGAGCGAGGAGAGTCTTTTTACAATCCTCTTCTATCCCATGTGGTTGAGGATCTTGCCGAAAAAGGACTGCTGGTTGAAGATCAGGGGGCCCAGGTTGTTTTTTTAGACGGTTACACCAACAAAGCTGGAGAACCGCAGCCGTTGATAATCCGCAAGTCAGATGGTGGTTTCAACTACGCCACGACTGATCTTGCTGCCATTCGGTATCGCACTCAACAAGATGAAGCTGAACGTATTCTGTATGTTGTGGATGCAGGGCAAGGCAATCACTTCAGTCAGGTGTTTCAGGTTGCGGCCAAAGCGGGTTGGATTCCCGATGGTGTAGAGCTGACCCATGTGCCGTTTGGTTTGGTCCAAGGTGAAGATGGCAAAAAGCTGAAGACCCGTTCAGGTGAGACAATTCGGTTGAAAGACTTGCTAGACGAAGCCGTCAAGCGCGCTCGTGAAGATCTCGAAGCCCGGATTCGATCAGAAGAGCGAGAAGAGACTGAAGCATTCATTCAAACAGTAGCTGATACGGTTGGTTTAGCTGCTGTTAAGTATGCTGATCTGAGTCAAAACCGTACGAGTAACTACATGTTCAGCTATGATAAAATGCTGGCGCTTCAGGGCAACACGGCTCCTTATTTGCTGTATGCCTATGTCCGAGTCCAAGGAATCAGTCGCAAGGGAAATATCAACTTTAATCAATTAGGAGAATCCACCCCTATTCAACTTAAAGATGACAGTGAGCTGACGCTGGCAAAACACATTTTGCAGTTGGATGAAGTCATTGCAGAGCTAGTTCAGGATTTATTTCCGAATCGTTTGTGTCAATATCTCTTCGAGCTCAGTCAGAAGTTTAATCAGTTTTATGACCGCTGCTCAGTCTTGCAAGCAGAAGGACCACAGCGGGTCTCACGACTCATTCTGTGCAATTTGACGGCACAAACTCTGAAGCTGGGCTTGTCTTTGCTTGGCATCCAGGTACTTGAACGTATGTAAGAAAATTCAACGATTATGAGTAGCTCTGTCGCATTTTCCGGACAGGGCGTTGTGAACCTCGAAATTTGATGCATTCAAACGGTTCATACATATGTGAATGCCATGAAGACACCCCAATCTTCAAGCCCTCAATCTTCAAACCCCCAATTGTCGGCTGCCTCAGAATATGCGCTAATCCTTGGAGCAGGGGCCAGTGCTGCTGTCTCCATTGCAGCCCAGCAAGTGGCTGCAGCATCGTTGCCCGTAACGGCACTCGTAGCGATGGGATTACTCAATCGTCATCGTCTGGACCGTCGAGTTAGAGATAGTGAGGCTGTCGGCCCCATTATTGAAGAAGCGACACCTCGACAAATCCCAGTTGCCGCTCAGCCAGTAACTTCACATCCAACACTAGAACCTGTACCAGTCCAACCGCGTCCAGCGGCTACCGTTCAACAAGCATTCGCGGCTCGATTTTCGCGACGGCGCGATCGCTCAGCTGAGAATCTAGCAGCGTTGCAGCAAACGAGTCTGCAAAAAATCGGTGCTTCCTTACAGCAAAAACGTACGGAAAAAGCGCTCTCTTTGCACGATATTCATGCCCAGACCTTCATTCAGGTATGCATGCTCAAAGCTATTGAGACAGGTGATTTGCGGAGTCTGCCTGAGCCTTTTTACATCCGGGCATTTATCAAAAAGTATGCGACCGTTCTGGGGTTGCAGGGTCCAGAAATCGCGTCCGAATTCCCCGTTGCCTAAATAAACAGAAAAATCTGTGAGCAAATCTCCGGAATTTACACCAAATCCGATTTCCAGACCCCTTAAATAATCGTAGGGTGTGCTCGGCGTAGCCAGCACACCGCAACCGATTGGGCCACTTACCGAAACAGGGATGCGCCACCAGGATTTCGTATTACAGTGAAACCGTAGCCTAGTCTGCAGGCTTAACTAGATCGGTGTTAGTTACAGTAGGAAAAGGCCCTTGTCAGCAAGGGCTTATTTTTTGAGTTTAAAGCTAGTCACAATACAGTAGGTTAGTCGTCACCATCTTCAAAGGACAACGAACCTGTCAGGGAAACTTCCATCTCCATCCGCTGCTCCATCTGACGGAGGAAATAACCCGTCATCATAGCTGAGGCTAGCAGCCCTGCTAAGTTTTCACGATCCGTTGTCACCTGCACATTAAAGCCATCATTTGGCAGAACACCAATTAAGCCCTGTACGTTCTGCGAAATAATCTGCTTAATCTCAGGGCTAACAGCCTGCGCAATCCGGCTTAAGACGTCAGGAGACTGATGTTTCAGATATTGCAGTAATTGATTACTGGATTCTTCATCGACATGCAGACCGACGAAATCAACACGATCAGGGTCAAATGTCATAGAAATTTTGGTTACCTATCTCCTTAACCTTAGATCCAATAGCCAAATTGATCCAGCCATCTGATCTCTCTCAAAGCCCAAAAGTCACAATGCTCAAGGGCAAGCAGCTTTATGAATTCTTGAGTGTTGGGGGTTACACTGAATGTATCATGCCAATACTCTAGCAAACGATTGGCGATAGTCTAAGAGGAAAGTTCGCTGGAAACCGCACCACTGTAGCTTTCTTCAGCACTTTCTGACCCTCCAGGTATATCCTCTAGAGCCTCTGATGTTGCGCTGTCAGTACTTTGAGAGGATGTTTTTACCGCTTTAGGAATGACTGCAGGGAGCTGATCCACCTCAAATTGCTGATGAAATTTATCCGTAACCTGTAACCAAAACGATCGCCCATCCGATTGACGGCGTTTGCGCACGAATCCAAGCCTAACTAGCTCGTGGACATGCTGATAGGCTCCAGAGCCGCGTAAATCAATCAGATCCGTTTGAGCGATTGGACCTCGTAACGCGATCGCAGCTAGCGTTCTTAAAGCGCCAACCCCCAAATCAAGCGGAATCAAAGTATCCACTAAATGCCGAAAGCCAGACTTTAACTGCAGACAATAACCGTCCTTAGTCTCAACGATTTCTAGGGCACCTTCACGATGGGCGTAATCATTCATAAGTTCCATCAGCCCTTCTTCGGCCATCTCGCGCTCACATCCGGCATATTCAGTGATGCGAGCAAGGGTCAAGGGGCGTCCCTTGAGATACAAAATTGCTTCAATAACGCTTGCCAGTCTGGCCATGAAGAGGATTAGTCCAAATTTCGACCTGTGAGTTCTACAAAGATATCTTCCAAATTGGAAGAGCGAGTCATCATTCCAGTTTTATCAGGCTGCTGGTCAAGGAAGTGATTGGCATCTGTCAAAGTTGGGAAAAACGTGTATTCCCAGCGATCGCCCTGCTGTCTCATGACAATTCCCTCACCGTGTCGGCGGCGCAGTTCTGTCAAAGTTCCTAATTCAATTAGGCGTCCTTGGTCAAGAATCCCAATGCGGCTACAGAGAAATTCCACTTCTTCCATGTAGTGAGTTGTTAACAGCATCGTCATTCCCTGCTGATTCAGGCTGCGAATAATTTCCCACAAGCGACGGCGGGCCTGGGGATCGAGCCCAACTGTTGGCTCATCCAAAAACAGGATTTTCGGTTCGTGAAGCAGCGCCCGGGCAATCTGCAGCCGCCGTTTCATGCCGCCAGATAAGGTCTTAACTTTGCTACCGTGGCGATCGCTGAGATCGACAAACGCTAGCCAGTCTTGAATCCGTCGTTGCCGCTGGGGATTCGGAATATGATGCATGCGCCCATGGAACTCCATGTTTTCCCAGACAGAGAGATCGCCATCCACGCTAGTTTGTTGCAGTACAACTCCGATTTGTCTGCGCACGTCCAAGGGGTTCTGCTGGACATCTTGCCCCGCTACCACTAAATGCCCATCAGAAGGTCTTGTCAGGGTCGTAAGCATCCGAATTGTGGTGGATTTACCAGCTCCGTTCGGTCCCAACAGCCCGAAGCTTTCTCCTGGCTCAATCGTTAAAGAAAGATCTTTGACCACATGAATGTTGTTGTAGACCTTGTGAACGTTTTGAACGCAAACTGCCGCTGCCATAGGTTTAGGGAAAAATACGGAGAATAAAAGTAGATATAGATTTCACCTGTTCTAAGGTATCAAAAGCTTAGGATCGCTTGGGAAAGGGAATAGGCAATAGGGGCGGGTTTAGCCAGCCATCTAGCGGGCACTATAAATGCCTGTGAGCAAAACTCTCTGCGGCTATTCCTCTTGACCATGCCTGTTTGATTTGCACCATAATTCTGGGTCGATACGATGAGGGGAGCCTTCTTCATCACTAGGGATTTATATGCGCTGCTGCCTTGATTTGCCCATTTTGTTACTGCACCGAGAGGATGTACCGCCCTACAAACGTCAGGGTTCGGTGGTCCGAAACAGTTACTTTTGGGCTCTGAAGTCGATCGCGGACGATGCCCGGATGGCGCAACACTGGGCATTCGATGAAACGGTATGGGTCGCGCTGTGCCGTATGCTTCTCTCATTTGCAGGGTCAGGGTATCTGGGCGATCGCGAGACAATGCTGGAGTTTCCTCCCGACTCAGAAATTCCTGATAGCCTTCGTTCAGTCAGCACTTGGGACTCTAAAGAGACGGTTTGGGAGTAAAGGAGTAGAAGAGTAGACGGGTGAAAGGGTGAATTGGCAAAGGGAAAAGGTGGAAGGGTTAGCTTAGGGCGCAATATAGCCCTGCGGGCATGGCTGCGTGCTAGCGCCAGCCATGCACCCGGTAACCATAGAGGCAGGTTAAGTCAGCGTCCGCTGGGCAACACCGAATTCTTATGCTCAAAACCTTTCCTGGCTGGGAGATACGTTTTCCCTGTGATTAAGCAAATTACACTTCATTGCCGCATGACTACGTCACCGCACATCTTGCTCTACCGTCAGCAGTAGACGATCCAGGAGATAGAAATATGGCAGGGAAGCAAATCTTGATGCTTGTCGGTGATTTTGTTGAAGACTATGAAGTGATGGTGCCGTTCCAAGCGTTGCAGATGGTTGGCCATACGGTTCATGCAGTCTGTCCCGACAAAAAAATTGGCCAGAGTATTCGCACAGCGATCCACGACTTTGAGGGCGATCAAACCTACTCTGAAAAGCCAGGTCACAACTTTATGCTGAATGCAACCTTCGCAGATGTTGTCCTGGATGATTACGATGCGTTAGTGATTCCTGGCGGACGAGCTCCAGAGTATATTCGCCTGAAACCATCAGTGATCGCTGCAGTTCAGCACTTTGCAGAAGCAGACAAACCGATCGCAGCCATTTGCCACGGCGCTCAACTGCTGGCTGCCGCCAATGTCATCCAAGGAAAGCGCTGTTCAGCTTATCCTGCTTGTGCACCCGAGGTGACTGCCGCAGGGGGTACTTATGTTGAGCTAGCGATGGATGAAGCGATCGCTGACGGCAATCTTGTCACAGCTCCAGCATGGCCTGCCCATCCTCAATGGCTAGCCCGATTTTTGAATGTCTTAGGAACACAGATTACGCATCCAGAACTAGCTGCTGTTTAGCCTGTTGGTCTTAGGAGACTGTGTTCCTTGCAAGCAAATCAGCTAACCCACCGCGACCCGGTCGGGCATATTCCCAACTTTGTAGGGGCTGCAGCTGCAGCGGCCCACCTCGCTAATCTTGAGATTTGGCAGCAGGCCAGTGTCATCAAGTGCAATCCGGACTCATCGCCAAAGCCGGTACGCTTACAAGCTCTGAAAGATAGCAAGTTGCTCTACATGGCAGTGCCGCGACTGACCCGCAAAAAGTGTTTTGTGGCTCTGCATCGCGATGCTTTGGTTGCCAAAGGGATTGCCTTGGCAAAGGCTGCCAATATGCGTGACGCTCTTATTCACGGAACCCTCGTGGGCTTCGATGTCATGCAGCCTATTGACCTTGTGATTGTAGGGTGCGTTTGAGACAACTTCTATCTCAGAACGGTGTGCAATCACATCAAGTACACCTTCCTGTCCCTATTTCCCAAACACAAACGAAATGCATTTGGTCAAAATGCATAGGGCTACGGGTGTCCAACAAAAACAAAAAGGGATGAGCTATAGCCCACCCCATTACGAATCCTCTATCTGGAGATGCTGCCTATCACAGCAGCGGACTTGCTTGCATCAACGATCGCTTCAGCAAACAAGTCGAAAAGACATAGCCAATTTACATCAGGCCCAGTTGGGAAAGGATGCCTTGACCAGTCAGAAACTCGGTAGCCAGACCGATAACGAAGCCCAGCATAGCCAGACGACCATTCCAGTTTTCAGCGAACTGGGTAAAACCAAACTTGCCTTGCTCTTGAGTCATAACGAAACCTCTATCGTTTGAAGGGACTGTTTGCGAGGCGTTTTTCGCCTTCTAAATAAATATTAATCACTCTCCACAAAAAACGCAACATTTCTTCAGAATCTCTGTCTCGCGACGTAGAATCCTCTCACTGCAAGGTTAGCGCGCTACCACCTCCACGCCGGACGGGCTCTGCCACGGCTGTGACTACGCTGTCTGGGTTGACAAGAATTCCAGTGGCTGCACCTATTTCTGGAATTGGACTCAGTTCATGACCAAACGCTGACAAGTCTTGTCCGATTTCCGTGTTTTCGAAGCCTTGATCAACACGCGTCGTACCACTGTTGCGTTGTGATAAACGCGGAGCTGCGATCGCGGCTGCCAAATCCATGTCAAAGTCAATTACGTTGACGGCAATCCCTACTACGGTCGTAATGATGGTGGAACCGCCGGGGGAGCCGAAAGCCAGCAAACCGCCTTCAGGCATGAGCGCGATGGTAGGAGACATGCTACTGCGGGGTCGCTTGCCAGGTTCGGGCACGTTGGGATGGGGAATATCCGTATCAAAGTCCGTTAGCTCATTATTAAGGATGAAGCCATACCCTGGTACCACAATGCCAGTCCCTCCCGTGGACTCCAGCGTTAGTGTATAGGAGACTGCCATGCCATCACTATCCACTACGGTCAGATGGGTTGTCGAGCGTCCTTCACCATCGAAAGACACGAGCGCTTCTGAGGGCACTGTCAGACTCGGGCTCGGATCCTGCTGATAGGGCAGGGGGTTGCCTGCTATGGCACGATAATCCGCCTCGTTGCTAGGGACTGCGGACGACATGGCTGAGCGACGACTGTCAATGTAATCAGGATCAAGTAGTCCGGGTAGTGGCACATCCACATATTCAAGGTCGCCTAGATAGGCATTGCGATCGCTAAAGGCCAGTCGCTCTGCCTCAATCAACCAATGCAGCGCCTCGGACCGTTCCATGGAGCTTAAATCGTAGGCTTCTAGCAAGCTCAGGGTTTGAGCTACCGTAATCCCGCCGCTGCTGGGCAACCCCATGCCGTAAAACTGATAGCCGCGATAGGTACTTTCTATTGCCGGTCGTATGCGTACCTCGTAGCGATCTAAGTCGGTCTCTGTCATACGACCCGGCCAGACCTTGAAAGGTGGATTCGCGACCACGGGCGGTTGCTGGACCGTTTGGGCGATCGCGGCCCCAATTTCGCCCCGATAGAAGGCATTCACCCCCTGCTCTGCCAGTAGACGATAGGTACGTCCTATGTCCGAATTCTGAAAACGACTGCCGACTGCAGGCACTTCGCCGTCTGGCAGATAAAGCGCTCGGGTGCTAGAAAAGGCGGTAAATCGTTCCTGATTTTGCTCAATCTGCTCAGCAAAGGTTTCATCTACCGTAAAGCCGTCTTCAGCGAGGGCGATCGCGGGTTGCAGCAGTTCCGACAGAGATTTTGTGCCATAGCGCTCAACTGCCGTTGCCCAGTTCAATGGCGTCCCTGGTACCCCAATGGCTAATCCACTGCTGATGCGGTTGGGAAAAAAGGGAAGATTCTCGCCGGTAGGACTGTCAGGATCCCGAAAGAGATCGGGTGTGGTGGCTGCAGGGGCCTCTTCGCGACCATCAAGCGTGATGACAGTACCGCGATCGGGCTGATAGATGAGCATGAAACCACCGCCGCCGATCCCGGCTGAAAAGGGTTCCACGACGCCTAAAGCCGCTGCAGTTGCGACGGCTGCATCGACGGCATTGCCACCGGAGCGCATTACATCAATGCCGATTTGCGTAGCCCGTGCATCAACGCTGGCAACGGCGCCACCTGTACCGATTGCGATATGGCTAGGTTGCGATCGGGCCGGTAGCTGCCAGATTAGCCCTGTCACAATAGCCAAACACAGTCCCAAAGCTGCGATCAGTGCTTTTACAGTTCGACGATTCATCCCCACCCTCAGATAGCTCACCCTCCCTAGCTTCGCACTCTCGTGCATTTTCTGCGGTTAGCGGTTTATCTGAGGAATAAGAATGATCCAAAATAAAAAGCATGGCACCTGAAAAACTCGCTCCCTGACATGAAAGCAGCGGTCATTTGCTGTTCTTCTGTAGAGACTAGTACTGCTACGCGGAATTCAAATTCAAAATTCAGACCTAAAGCAGATAAGCCTTCCCAGCATTCTGAATAGCGAGCATACTTTGCCGTAATGTACTAGGTTCGTGGATGCTTTGTTATTCAAACACAGGTGGCCACAAATCTGCGATCGGTACTTCCCACCCCGGCAGAAGTTCTGGCAAAGTCAGCTTATCTTCATTGCCAAGCGTCACAGCTGTTTGCTCAGACCGATAAATAGTCACAGTTTGCGTCTGTGGATCGATCAGCAAGCCTACCTGGGTACCCAATGACAAAAATTCGAGAATTTTAGACTCCAAGTCTTCAACGCTATCTGTGGGCGACTTAACTTCTACCATCAAATCAGGCGCTAAGTCGGCAAAAGATTGAGGACTGCGACGCAATCGCTCAGCCCGCACAAACGATGCATCTGGAGCCCGCACATCATGAGTAGTGTTGGGCAACCGAAAGCCTGCACTCGAAGCAGCCACCCGGCCTAGACGACGAGGCCGGACCCAGTTACCCAACAAACGGACTGTCTCAGCCGCAACTTCATCCGACTCATAGCCCGAAGGACTCATGATGATTACCTTGCCGTCCACCAATTCCAGGCAATGATCAGGATGCTGTGCTTGGAACTTCTCTAAATCAGTTTGAGCCAGCAGCATAGCCGCGTCCTCAAAAGCTTCTATTCGTACAGTCTACAGCTCATGAATCAAACGTTGCCGCTACCTGTCTGCGTCAAATCAAGATGGGCTATAACGGAAGCGAAGTCCTGCCCTGAAGATTGCCCATGCAAAAGATAACGCTCTTTTTAGCGTCTTCCTCAGAGCTAAAGGAAGACCGTGAGCAGTTTGAGATTTTTATTTACCGCAAATGCAAAGCCTGGTTTGACCGAGACATTTTTCTGCATCTGGATATTTGGGAAGATTTTCTGGATGCCATGGCAGCGGATGGTCTGCAGAGTGAATACAACCGAGCAATCAAGGACTGCGACATTTTTGTGCTGCTGGCTCATAACAAGGTGGGTAAATACACCGCAGAAGAGTTTGAGCAGGCCTTTGGACAGTTTTCGGAAACGCGGAAGCCGTTTATCTTTACCTATTTCAAACCCGCAACGACACGAGATAGGGATGAACTTTTGGCGGTTTTGCAAACGGATCAAAATAACTTGAGCCCCGCCCAGGCCAACTATGAAGAAGCCTTGCAAATTTATCGCACCTTAGCCGAGGCAAACCCCCGCACCTATTTGCCCGACGTCGCGATGACGCTGATTAATCTCAGCATTTTTATCTGCAGGCTAAACCAGACCAAGAGCGCTCGATCGCGCTTGCTGCCGAAGCCCTTGAACTCCTGCAGGACTTCCAAGATGTTCCCAGCCTAATGAACTACGCTGCGACTGCTTTGCAGGTATTGCAAGCGAACGGTGTGGAGTTGCCTCAACAGCTCAAAACAAGTCCAGGTCGGTCACTGCGCCACGGCTGCTAGTGGACACCAACTTGGCGTATTTGCCGAGAACCCCACGGGCATAATTCGGCTGGCGCGGTTGCCAGTCAGCGCGGCGTTGGGCGAGTTCCTCATCCGAGACATTGAGCTGCAGCAGATTTTGGTCGGCATCAATGGTGATGGTGTCGCCTTCTTGGACGAGGGCAATGGTCCCCCCCACCGCAGCTTCCGGTGCAACGTGACCCACCACCATGCCATAGGTACCCCCCGAGAACCGACCGTCTGTAATCAGGCCCACCGAATCGCCTAGTCCGGCACCGATGATGGCCGACGTTGGGGCTAGCATTTCCCGCATACCCGGGCCACCTTTGGGTCCTTCGTAGCGCACGACCACTACATCGCCGGCCACAATCTGTTTGTCCAAGATGGCGCGTAGGCACGCCTCCTCCGACTCAAACACGCGAGCCGGGCCCGTGATTTGGCGCTTCTTGATGCCGGTGAGCTTGGCAACAGCGCCTTCGGATGCCAGGTTGCCCTTGAGAATGCCTAAGTGTCCCTGGGGATACATCGGTTGGTCGAAGGGACGAATGACATCCTGGTCGGCAGATGGGGTTACCGGAATATCGGCTAGCAATTCTTCAATGGTTTGGCCCGTGATAGTGAGGGCATCGCCGTGGAGTAATCCTTTGCTGAGCAGCATCTTCATGACCTGAGGAATACCCCCAGCCTGGTGCAAGTTTGTCGCTACATAACGCCCCGAAGGCTTGAGATCGCAAATAACGGGAACGCGGCGACGAATTGCCTCGAAATCGTCAATCGTGAGGTCAACCCCGATCGCATTGGCGATCGCCAGTAAGTGCAGCACCGAGTTTGTCGAGCCGCCTACCGCCATAATGACCGAGATACCGTTCTCAAACGCCTTACGGGTCAAAATCTGGCTAGGCAGAATCTGTTTCCGAATGGCTTCAATCAGTGCAAAAGCCGATTTCTCGGCACTGTCGGCTTTCTCGGTATCCTCAGCTGCCATGGTGGAGGAATACATCAGGCTCATGCCCATCGCTTCAAACGCCGAGGACATCGTATTAGCCGTGTACATACCGCCGCAGGAACCCGCTCCAGGACAGGCATTCCGTTCCACTGCCATCAGTTCGTCTTCACTGATTTTGCCCGCGCTGTATTCACCGACTGCTTCAAAGGCACTGACGACGGTAAGGTCTTTGCCATCGTGGTGTCCCGGCTTAATGGTGCCGCCATAGACAAAGATGGCAGGAATATTCATACGGGCGATCGCAATCATCGCACCCGGCATGTTTTTATCGCAGCCGCCGACTGCCAGCACTCCATCCATACTCTGACCATTGCAGACTGTCTCAATCGAGTCAGCAATGACTTCACGGGATACGAGGGAATACTTCATCCCTTCCGTCCCCATCGAGATACCATCGCTAATGGTGATGGTGCCAAACAGTTGGGGCATTCCCCCAGCTTGTCGGACACCCGTTTCAGCACGTTTTGCCAAGGTGTCTAGCCCCATGTTGCAGGGAGTAATGGTGCTAAATCCGTTGGCGACTCCGACGATAGGCTTGGAAAAATCATTGTCTCCAAACCCGACAGCCCTCAACATCGAGCGGTTGGGAGAGCGTTGTACGCCCTGAGTAACGGCTTGGCTTCTGCGGTTATCCGACATGGTTGTGTCTGTGTCTTCTCAACGTTCTGTCCAATCCTATCGAATCCTAAGGACGGGATATATCGAACAGCTCAATTGAATGTAAAGACATGATTCGGTTGTTAATTTGCAGGGGAGTTATTTGAATTCGACTGCTTCATCAACAAGGGGAACAGAGGGCTCCTACGATGTGAACAACTGTAAAGCCCCAAACTATTTGGGGTTGTGTTTAGGCTTAACCTTACGTCAGGGTTCAAGACAAACCTTAGGTAATGGCAATAGGTCACGCAGACTTTGATTTAAGGTGGGGAGCGGATCTAGGTATGTTCTGGCACGGGGGCTATGCGATCGCTCATCAAGCAAATTCGGGAAATCTACGAATGCATATAAATCCAACGGTCGAAAGTATGGGCCTGCAATCGACAAGCTTCCCAGCCATTGGGCAACGTCTGCTTAAACTCGCGTTAATATGGCCTAGCTACGTATGCCTTGGGGCAAAGGCAGGTTGACCTCTCATCGTCACAGCAGCCTGATGACTGAGTTGTCCAGTTGCAGGTTTGAACGTCGGCCAGTGCCGAAGTAAAAAGCAGGTAATGAGAACTCCTCAAGGGTCGAATGTATGGATGCTAATGAACTAACTGCGCGCTATGCCTCAGGGGAGCGAGACTTCAGAGGAGCGAACCTCAAAGACATAGACCTCAGCAATGAAAATCTCAGCGAGATCAATCTGCGGCAGGCAATTTTGAACGGAGCAAATCTCTCTGGTACAAATTTAGAAGGTGCCAATCTTCGCGAAGCTCGCCTGGTGAAGGGCATTCTGAAAAATGCTGAGATGGGGCTAGTCAACCTGATTGGTGCCGATTTGACTGCCGCTAACCTGACCAATGCCGACTTAGCAGAAGCGGGTATTCGGGGCGCCAATCTAACTGAAGCGATGTTAGAGAATGCTAGCTTTCAAAGTGCGAATCTTAACGAAGCCATTTTAGACAAGGCGTTGCTGAAGCAAGCCGATTTGTCAGAAGCTGCCCTTAACCGATGCCATTTGGTCGATGCCGACCTGACGCAGGCCAAGCTAGAAGGAGCCAGTCTGGCAAATGCCATTCTTACAGGAGCAACGCTTGCAGGGGCTCGCATGGCGACGGCTTTCTTGAGCGGAGCCAATCTGGATAATGCCGATTTACGGGGTGCTGACCTGAGTCGGGCCAAGCTGCAGGGCTGCACGCTGGTGAATGCCTACTTGACTCAGAGCAATTTGCGAGGGGCCAATCTCAGCTGGAGTTCGCTGCGAGGGGCAGAACTGCGAGGGGCAACCCTTTATCGTGCCAAGTTGTGCTGGTCTAACCTGACGGGGGCTGTGCTATCGGAAGCAGTCATGATCAATGCCAATATGGCGTACACCAATCTTCGCAACGCTGATCTCACGGGCGCTATTCTGCCAGATGGGTTGACTCATGATTAGCCGGTTGATCGAGCGTGTGATGAGTGGGCTGATCGAGTGTGGATCGATTGATAAGCATATTCGCTTGCAGGGAAGCTGTCCGGTACAGCACCGGCGATCGCGGTAAGTAGGCCGATAAGTCCAGAGGGCTGATGGGCAGATGAGCGATCGCATCCTTCTGGAGAGCCGCAACCCGATACCGAGCATCAATCAGCTCTAGATGAAGCAAAGAAGCTAGGCTTTTTAGGGTTGGGGTCAAACGGCGATTCAGCATTTCACCACTAGATAGCCAACGGTCAATACTCTTGGGCAATCGCTCGCTATAGCGAATCGGTAATACTGCTGTTGAGAAGAGCCGAGCATAGTCAGAGCTTAGGAAAGGTTCATACTGCTGGGCGACATCGGTTTGCTGCATGACAAAACTCAACACGACACCGTTCAAGTACTGTCGTAGGCGCAGTGTTTCGGCTTCGGGTAGCTCAGGCATAAAAGGGACCTGAGTCAGAGCCGGATTGATGTTCTGGGGATCGCCCACGCTCAGATGTGTTCCTCCAATGACTGCGACCAACGCTCGAGGCCCTGCCAACTGACTGAACGGTCGCAGTTGCTGATCTGAAACGGCTGAAATGTTATCGCTGGTGCTCGTCAAAAATAATGTGGGGACGCGGACTTCACGCAGCCCTGTAGCCCCAAAGATTCTCCCTGCCGGAGGGTTCATCACGACTAGCTGAGTGATGCGATCGTCGGCCAGTTTGCCTGCAGAAGCCAGCTGGGTATCGGTTGCCGCACATTGGAGCCAATCAGCGGGAGATGACGCTCCAACTTCCAACCCGGCGCAAAAATTTGCGAGCGCCCCAGGATTTAGCTTGCCACCTGCTAACACAAGCCCCGTATAGCCACCGAGAGAATGCCCGATTAAAGTGACATCCTCCAGATTTAGCCTTCCTTCCAGAAAGAAAGATGTCTTATTGAGGTCGGTTAAGCGATCCAGGATAAAACTGACATCTCGCGGACGCTCGACAAATTCCTGAGCTGGCAACAGGGAGCCATCTTCTTGCACCAGGGCATCCACATTACTGCCAGGATGCTCTAAGGCAATCACTGTCAGCCCGTGTGACGCTAGATGATCGGCAAGATACTCTAAGAAACGACGATCAGCTCCAAACCCGTGGGATAAGACAACTAAAGGGCCTTGGGGTTCGTCCGACCAATACAGATCGACCGGAATAATGCGATCGCGCTTCTGATCCCGAAAGGAAACAGACCACCGCTCGACCCGACTATTCCCGGCGGCTGATGGATCAAATTGCTCTGACAGGGAAAAGGCGGACTTGGTATCCAGTTCATGATGTAAGACTTTGCTGAGAGCCGTTTGCTCTAGATGTGAAAGCCCCAACTGAGAGGCTAAGCGTAACAGTTTGGGGCCTTGGAGGGTGAGTCTTTGCTGGGGTAGTGCCTTCAAAACACTAATGACCGTTACACCCGACTCAGTTTCCGCTGCCGCTTGCATTGCTGTCTGCAAATCTTCGGGCGAAAGATCAGGGGCCACCTCAGACAGCAAATCCAGCACGAGGCGACCATTACTGGAGGCTGTTAAATCCTGGATTACGCGATCGCGGATAGCGGGTTCAATACTGAGATGGTTCTTTAGGGTAGCCTGCACAGTCGGCGTCAGCAGCGCTCGATACATCTCTAAATCAGTCGGTATTTCACCGGTTTGCGAGAAGGTCTCTAAGTCGCTGACCTGGACGGCTTTTTTGAGCGGGCCGAGCTCTAAAATAACCTGCTCAACCGCTTGAACCGGAGATGCACTCAGGAAGAGCGATGCCCCTCCCAGTATCCCTAGCCCTAAGCGCTGGCAGTACCGAACCCAAAAGTGTTGTGGAATAGATGGAAAACGTCGGTGCATCGAAGCAAACGAAACGAGATGACGGGCGATCGCCAAATTTCTTCTAGCAGTTCACTTAATCTAATAGACAAAACCCGACTTTGAGGGGTTACCGAGCGTCAAGAATTGTTGCCTATTTCTAAGTAAAGGCTTAATCGGCGGATCTTTTGCAGACACCCTAAGGTTCTCCTTGTAGGCAAGAACGTAGTCAATGACACACTTCGTCGCTTGCAATTCGATTCCCGGAGATCTGTGTGCCATCCTCTTGAAAAAATCAAACACGGCTACAGACTGAAAAAGTAGCTGAGTGAAGCCTGTGGCATCATCAGCGTTGGTGTCAGCGATGGTTGACATCGATAGCACGCTTATGGTGGTTCATCGTCGAGGACGAAATACTACGTCCAATTGCAGATTGTGTCGTCGGCACAGGGAATCTTTATGCTGATAGAGATAAGCATAATTTTGGCTACTCCATGCCCGTCTACCGGTTCGTTACAATATGTCAGAAAATTCCTTGTCTGATTCCAATAAAGATAAATTCTTAACGCCTCGCAGTGCCTATTGGGGCGAAGTCACCCTACCCAACGTCACGTTTAACGCCAATCTGCAAGAGTTTGCTAACCGAGTCTCACTGATCTGCAATCTGGAGACTGGTGGCAAAATTCCTCCAGAAGAAGCCTACGATCAAATCAGAGCGCTCTGGAAACAGCTCAAAGCTTCTAAGAAAAATATCTTAGATACGCCCTTACCAGACGTCTCCCCTGATGATATCGATGATCTGTGAGAACTCTGGTGCCTTGAAGGTTGCGTTTCTGGTCGATCTGTTAGTGTGAAGCCTAGCTTGCAGGGCTGACCGAGATGAAAAAAACGCTAAGTGCATTAATAACAATTGTAGTCTGTATGGGTGGCTTGGCCTGGCTGCAGCGCCCCCGTCTGCAACTACAGTTAGTAGACACTGACACCAATCCTGAGATCGTTCAAGAAACAGAAGCCTTGGAGCGCGATCGTCTAAGACTTTGGCAAACCATGCCAACCCTGGGTTTTGATAATCTGATCGCCGATTGGGCCTTTCTGGGCTTCCTTCAGTATTTTGGCAATACCGAAGCACGTCAGGCCACAGGATACACCGTATCGCCTGAGTTCTTCGAAGTCATCGTCAAACATGATCCCTACTTTCGTTTGCCGTATCGATTTCTATCGTCTTCTGTCACGCTCTTCGCAGCCCAGCCCAACACAACTACCCGCCTGTTAGAGCAGGGACTGTCCCACATGACACCAACCTTTCCAGAAGACTCCTTCTGGCTATGGCGTTACAAAGCGGTTGATGAGTTTCTCTTTCTGGGCGATCCCGAAGCAGCCATAAACTCTTTCGAGGAAAGTGCTGAGTGGGCAGCCCAGTCGCCGATTGAAGATGCGGAACAATATGCAGCTCGTGCTGAGCGAACTGCCGATTTCTTACGCCAAGATCCCGATAGTCGTCAGGTCCAGGCCAATTCTTGGGTAATGGTATGGGCAAACGCCATTAATGAAAATGTACGACAGTTTGCCCAGAGCCAAATTGAGGCGCTGGGCTACCAGGTTACGCGAAACGGCAGCAGCCTGCAGCTTCAAGATACGGTCTCCCCTCCTATGGAAGGATCTTCCTCATCGGCTCAGTCAGAAGCAGCGGAGTCTGCTCCATCCCAAACAGGTGGGTCTGCTGTGCCAGAAACCGGAGCAACGATTCAAGCCCCAGAAGAAAGGTTGTCCTCTGGGGAGGATAGTAGCGAGCCTGCTCAAGGCTTAGAAATCGAGTCTACCGAGGCGACACCGTAAGCTTATCTAGCTGACACGGATCGCCAGACAAGGTGATCCCGCGCTGATTGCTATCCAGATGACGCAGAATTTTGTAGATGATCTCAATTTGGCCCGTTTCGCCGATTTGAGCAGCCAAATCAGTAATTGCCATTGGCTTATCAGCTGCCTGCACCGCTTGGATTACCTGAGACTGAAGCTTGAGGATTACAGCGGCTGCTTTTTTACCAGCCTCTACTCCTGGTTGATGATAGGCGTTAATGTTTACCAAATCTGCATAAAAACCCACAGCTCGCTCATAGAGAGCGATAAGCGCTCCGACTGTACGTGGCGTCACCTCAGGCACCGTAATGGTGATTGAGCCGCGCTGATTCTCATATAGGGCTTGCCGCGTTCCCATCAAAAAGCCTGATAGGAAATCACCCGAGGTTGCCTTGTCGGCTACCACAATCGAGTCACCTTCACGATCTTTTAGTACCTCAATAAAGGTGACAAAGAAGTTGTTGATTCCTTCTCGCAACTGCTGCACGTAAGCATGTTGGTCTGTCGATCCCTTGTTGCCATAAACCGCAATACCCTGGTTGACAACGTTGCCATCTAAATCTTTTTCCTTGCCTAAAGACTCCATCACGAGCTGTTGCAGATAGCGACTGAATAGAGAGAGGCTGTCTTTATACGGCAACAGCACCATATCTTTGTCACCGTGACCATTGCCAACGTAGTACCAGCTCATCGCTAGCAGAGCGGCAGGATTTTGCTTCAGGTCAGGTACACGGGTAGCCTCATCCATGACTTTGGCCCCCTCAAGAATGGCGTGGATATCAATCCCTTCTAAAGCTGCAGGAAGTAGTCCTACAGAAGATAACTCCGAGGTGCGTCCGCCAACCCAGTTATGCATTGGAAAAATGTCTAGCCACCCCTCATCCTGGGCAACTTTTTCGAGCTTGCTTTGGCTCCCTGTAACGGCGACGGCTTGTTTGGCAAAGTTGAGTCCCATTTGGGTGAACCGGTTTTTAACCTCTACCATGCCGTTACGAGTCTCTGGTGTACCGCCCGATTTAGAGGTCACGATGACAAGTGTCGTCGCCAAACGATCGCTGAGACGATTCAATGTGCGATCGATGCCAGCGGGATCGGTGTTGTCGATGAAGTGCGTATCGAGGATAGGAAAGTCATCCGATAAAGCTTCCGAGACGAACTGAGGTCCCAAGGCCGATCCGCCGATGCCAATACAGAGTAAATCGGTAAACTTTTCTTGCCCAGGAGGATACAGTGCCCCCGTATGAATCTGTTGAGTGAATGTTTTGACCCGCTGAATCGTTTCCAGGATGTCTTGCTTGAGTTCTGCAGACGGAGCTCTTTCTGGATCACGTAGCCAATAATGGCCCACCATGCGGTTTTCGTCGGGATTTGCGATCGCGCCTTTCTCCAGCGCCTCCATATTCTTGAACGCTTTGACAAATCGCGGCTGCATTTGCTCGATAAACAGATCATCAAAGCGTATACGGCTAACGTCAAGATACAAGCCAAGGTCCTCGTGATAATAAAGCCAGTCTTGATAACGCTGCCAAAGTAAGATCGCGTCCATGAGAAGTTTCCTCTGGAAAATGCTTTCGCCTTATATATGCGAGTTCAGTTTAGGCAATCCTGATGGGACGATGAGAGATCCCTAATAAGGGCTTTAGAAGTTAGGCTACCCTATCCCCTGATCCCCTGGTCTGATAGACTGTGAGACTGAGATCGCTTCGGTCAAACCCACGAGAAATCAGCAGTTTTGGAGGATATGCCCCGTGGAAAGTACTCTAGGTTTAGAGATCATTGAAGTCGTTGAGAAAGCGGCGATCGCATCTGCCCGCTGGATGGGTAAAGGCGATAAAAACACTGCTGACGAAGTGGCGGTGGAAGCCATGCGTGAACGCATGAACGAGATCTACATGCGGGGTCGGATTGTGATTGGCGAGGGTGAGCGTGACGATGCTCCCATGCTCTATATCGGGGAAGAGGTTGGCATTTGTACTCGCCCTGATGCTAAGGAGTATTGCAACCCAGACGAGCTAGTCGAAATTGATATTGCAGTTGATCCTTGCGAAGGAACCAACCTGTGTGCCTATGGTCAGCCAGGATCCATGGCAGTTTTAGCAATTTCGGAAAAGGGTGGCCTCTTCCACGCACCTGATTTCTACATGAAGAAACTGGCAGCTCCAGCAGTGGCGAAGGGTAAAGTTGACATCCGGAAGTCAGCCACTGAGAACCTCAAGATTCTGGCCGAGTGCTTAGATCGTAATATCGACGAGCTCGTCGTGATTGTCATGAAGCGAGAACGTCATAACGACTTGATTGCTGAGATTCGTGAGGCCGGTGCTCGGGTTCGCTTGATCTCTGATGGCGATGTCTCCGCAGCGATTTCCTGCGGTTTTGAGGGAACCAACACCCACGCTCTCATGGGGATTGGTGCAGCTCCTGAGGGGGTTATCTCGGCTGCCGCCATGCGTTGCCTGGGAGCCCACTTCCAGGGTCAGCTCATTTATGATCCCGCTATCGTCAAGACGGGACTCATTGGTGAAAGCAAAGAATCCAACCTTGCCCGCCTGAAGGAAATGGGTATCGAAGATCCAGATAAGGTCTATGAAGCTGAAGAGCTGGCATCGGGAGAAAATGTTTTGTTTGCGGGATGTGGTATTACCCCGGGTGACCTGATGGAGGGGGTACGCTTCTTCCAGCATGGTGGCGCTCGGACACAGAGCTTGGTCATCTCCAGTCAGTCCAAAACGGCTCGTTTTGTAGACACTATCCATATGCCTGAGAAAATTACGCTGGTTCAGCTCCATTAGGTTGCTGGAACAGGCTGAAGGTTTCATTTAAGCCAGGAAATTCTGACAACCCAAGGCTTCAATAATCAGGAGTCAGAATTTAAGAGACTAGCTCTTTGCAGTAGAGATGTGAGCGATCGCATCTCTATTTGCTGTTTTAGCGACTGCGATCGCCAACCCACGGTTCGCATTTAATAGACTTTTGTTGAGTTTCCTTGAGTATCGGTAGCCTTGTTCTTTACCTTCAGAAATGCTGGTGGTTGGCAAAATGCGGATCAATCATTCTTTTCGCCAATACAGCAGTCGTTTTAATCCATCGATAACAGGCTTAATTTTTTGGGAGGACGCATGAATATTGCTGTTGTGGGCTTGAGCCACAAAACTGCACCTGTCGAAGTTCGCGAAAAACTCAGCATCCCTACGCCCCAGACGGCGGAGGCAATGGCTCACCTCACCAGCTATCCCCATGTCGATGAAGTTTCCATTCTCAGCACCTGCAACCGTCTAGAACTTCATATTGTTACAGAGCAAGCTGACCAAGGTGTTCGCGAGGTCATGCAGTTTCTCTCGGAGTATGGCAAGGTACCTTTATCGGAGCTGCGGGAACACCTCTTTATTCTGCTGCACCAAGATGCTGTGATGCACCTCCTACGGGTTGCGGCAGGGCTAGATAGTCTGGTTTTAGGCGAGGGGCAAATTTTGGCCCAGGTAAAGCATGCTCATAAGCTGGGTCAACAACATAAAGGCGTGGGTCGAATCCTGAACCGTTTGCTCAAGCAGGCCATTACAGCTGGTAAGCGGGTTCGGACTGAAACCAGTATTGGCACTGGGGCCGTCTCCATCAGCTCAGCAGCGGCAGAACTCGCTAAACTCAAGCGACCTGATTTAGGGGCCTGTCGTATCGGTATTTTAGGGGCTGGCAAGATGGCACGTCTGTTAGTGCAGCATCTGCTTGCCAAAGACCCCTGCCAGATCACGCTACTGAATCGCTCCATTGGTCGGGCAAATGAGTTAGCCGCACAATTCAGCGATGCCAATATCCAGACCGGAACATTAGATCTCATGTTGGAAACGGTCTGCAATTCTGATGTGGTCTTTACCTGTACCTCAGCAACCGAGCCTATCCTTGATCGGACTAAGCTAGAGCCGGCGTTAGTCGCGGGACGATCGCTGATGCTGTTTGATATTTCGGTGCCCCGCAATGTTCACACCGACGTCAATGAGCTGGCAGACGTTCAGGCATTCAATGTGGATGACCTGAAAGCGGTGGTCGCGCAAAACCAAGAAAGCCGACGACAGATGGCAATGGAAGCCGAGGCACTGCTGGAAGAGGAGTTGGAAGCCTTTATGGACTGGTGGCGATCGCTCGATACGGTATTCACTATCAGTAGCCTTCGTAGCAAGGTTGAGTCCATCCGTGAGCAGGAACTGGAAAAAGCCCTGTCGCGCCTGGGCGGCGAATTTGGCAGTAAGCAAAAAGAGGTCGTCGAGGCCCTAACCCGGGGTATTGTCAACAAAATTCTCCATGATCCCATGGTGCAACTCCGGGCTCAGCGCGACATCGAGGCACGTACACAAGCGATGCATACACTGCACACCTTGTTTGATTTAGAGCCATTGCCTAACGGCAAGTTTGGCTAACTAAGCGGGTAACCAAAACAAAAAGTACGGTAGGGTGTGTTGCGGCGTCAGCCCAACACACCGCTATGTATGGGGTTGAGGCTAAAACAGGTCTGGAAGTGCTGGGTCTCGCCTCAACCAGCAAGATATCCTTACGCAAAACTGTAGAGCTACAAGAACAGAGCTTTTTAGTTAGGCGTTAGCTGATGCCCGCAATTGGCACAAAAGCGATCGTCAATCTTCACCGGCGTTCCACATTGACTGCAAAACTTCGGCTTAGCAGCCGCATTGCGTCCTACATCCTTGCTGACCCCGCCCATCTGCATCGTTGTATTGCCCATCCGCATTTGCATCGGATTCATGCTCATCTCCATGTCGCCCATTTTCATCGGCTGCATCGGCTGCATTGGCTGCATGGGTTGCATGGGTTGCATGGGTTGCATGGGTTGCATGGGTTGGGCAGGCTGCATTGGCTGCATCGGCTGCATTGAGGGCATAGTTTGCGGCATGGATGGCGCAGTACTCATCTGTACTTGCTGAGCATTGCTGAGCGGTGGGGTACCCGTCATCCAACCTAAGTGAGTTCCCTGCACCTGAAGATGCTGAATGCCCTGCGCGGTTGTGAGCTTGACGATAATACCCTGCGCAGTACGAAATATCTCAGGAGGAGTCGTCCAAGCCCCCGTCGCGAACTGGCTACTCGACTGCTGTTGCTGACCTGCACTACTTGCAAGCACTGTTACGGTCGTGTGCTCACCCGTATTGTCTAGATAAATGCTTTGCCCCGGTCCCAATTCACAGGTGTACGCCATAATCCCGATTCCGCTTGCTTCATCCTTTATTGTGACGGGCCAAGCGCATAGATTCGGTGAACTTCAGTAATCCCTCAGATTGTGTACTTCTTTTCTAATCCCAAAACGCTCAACTGAAAAGACGCGCAAAGATAACAGAGAGATTATTTGCCGGCATTTCAATAGTTTGGCTGAGGTTAAACTGATGCTGGTTTGCTAAAGCGACAACTGCTTCCAAATCACGAACGCCCCAACTCGGATTTTGCGATCGCAGCGACTGATCAAACAACTCATTACTGGATGCTGTGTGCTGTCCATTCTGCTTGAAAGGTCCATATAAGTACAAAACACCGCCCGCAGGCAGTAACTGTTCAGCCCCTGCCATCAACCCTTCACAAGCTGCCCAAGGGGAGATATGAATCATGTTGATATTGATGATTGCGGTGATTGGTGGCGCAGCACTGCCCTCGTCAGCCTGCCATTCTCTGACAATCTGGAACCACTTGGGCTGGGTCATGTCAAGATCAAGGGGTGCATACAAAGTTTCTACAGACGCCGTAGTCGACCAGCTCCGGATGCTCGCGCGAGCGTCAGGGTTAGGGTCGCTGGGCAACCAGTGCCGCGGTGACAAACGCGAGGCCAGAAAGGCAGCGTGCTGTCCAGTCCCACTCGCAACTTCTAAAACCGTTCCTCCAGATGGCAGTGTACTTTCTAGGACTGAGCAGATGGGAGCGCGGTTCCGCTCCGTCGCAGGAGCATGACGTCGAAAATCCGTAGACTCAGGCATTATTCTTTGGTTTTTCCCCAGTTGCTATCTTCATTGAAGCGTGGATGGTGGTTTACTCCCACCAAAAGCCGCTGTTACGAGCGCCCATTATCGCATCAGCAAATGCGGATGGGCTTCGGGGCAATTGTCCTCGTGAACTGCATACTCCGATTTTGGCGCTTGGCTACCCCCAGACCATTAACCTTTGACGAAGTTTATTATGTTGGCTTTGCAGCTGACATTCTCCACAATCAAGCCTTTTTTGATGCACATCCGCCTTTAGGTAAATACCTGATTGCCCTCAGTATCCAGGGGTTTCAGACATTGCAAACAACCTTAGGACAGCCCGATCAGAGTTGGGCGCAGTGGATGCTAAACCCTGTCAGCTATCGCTGGCTGAATGCAGGCATTGGTACCCTAGTGCCGCTCCTCGGTGGCTGGTTAGCCTGGGAATGGGGACGAGGATATTCTCAGCGGCGGCGTCAAACATTTGCCCTTCTCGCTGCCCTTCTAATCAGCTTGAACGGGCTGCTGCTGGTGGAATCGCGGCTGGCACTACTACATGTACCACTAGTGGCCCTGGGCCTGATTGGTCTGAGTGCTTGGGAGCGATCGCGCCACAGCCCCCTCGCCTTTCTTTGGCGACTCCTAGCAGGACTGGCACTGGGCGCTTGTATCAATATCAAGTGGAATGGGGCTGGTTACTTGTTGGCGGTGTGGTGTTTGGAGGGATATCGCAACCTCCGCGATCGCACTCATAATATTCCTCGCGAGGTAACGCGACCTTGGTTATGGCTCGGTATCTTGCCGGGCGCAGCCTATCTCTTATGCTGGCTGCCTTACTTGAAGTTAACGGGGCATAGCTTGTGGAATATCCACCAATATCTCTGGCAATTTCACACCCAGCTCACCACAACCCACCCATACGAATCGGCCTGGTACACATGGCCGCTTATGGTCCGTCCCCTTGCCTACTTTTATCAGGGAATGGTCACGGGCGAAACACTCGGCATCGGACCCGCAACCCCCTCTCCCACAACAGCGGTCGCAGTGTATGGGATGGATAACCCTTTTTTAGTATGGTTGGGGACAGCTGTTATCGTAGCCCTTCTCTTACGCCAGGGACTCCGCTTCCGAATTGTCCGCGATGATAGCTTTCCGCTTCTGTCACCCCCCAAATATCTGCTGGCAACCTATCTAGCAAACTGGTTGCCATGGGCATTTGTCGGGCGCTCCACGTTTTTCTATCACTATCTTTCATCAGCACTAATGGCAGCGGTAGGGGTCGCGTGGCTCATGAGTCAGTGGCTGACGAGCGATCGTTCTAGCTGGCGCTGGATGGGTTGGGGAATTTTGGGGGTAATTGCGGCTGGATTTCTGTTTTGGTTGCCGCTGTGGATGGGCTGGCCGCTCTCGATTGAGTCGTTGCAGCAGCATTTTTGGCTGCCTTCATGGCGCTAGCGGTTTGTTTAATAAAAATCGCGCGATAAACAGGGAGGCCTTTCGCGAGGGTAAGCTGTTCTCGATCAGTTTGAGCCGGAAAGGGACTTATCGTCATCCAATCGGTTTGGGTCCGATGGAAAGCGTCATGTTCGGTGAAGCGATCGCACATTTCCTGAGCAACGTCCGCCACATCAGACTGTAAAACTACACGACCTTCCTCAGGTAAAAAATTGGCCAAGCACTGCACTAGTTCTGGCTGCACCACGCGACGTTTTTGATGACGCTTCTTAAACCACGGGTCAGGAAACTGAATGCTGACCTGTTGCAGTGGATTAAGCTTAAAACTCGTCAAAACTTCCGCTAAAGAAGTATTCGCATTGCAGAATAAAAAATGTAGATTCCTCAACCCGGCTTCATCGCACTTCTGTAAAGCAGACTCCACCAAAGGTCTACGAATTTCCAGACCTAAAAAATTCCAGTTTGGCTGCTGCGCCGCCATCTGCATCAAGAAATAGCCTCTGGCACAGCCAATATCAATATGCAGCGGGTGCCTAGGCTGACCAAAAATTGCCTCCCAATCGGGTGCAGCAATCGTCGTCTGGTACTTGATACTCAAGGGGTTGACATGTTGTCGGACACGCACAGCAGCCATAAATTATCTTCTCCTCTGCCGTAGGGCTTCAAACAAAATCACGGCGGCAGCAATGCTGACGTTTAAGGACTCGACGGCAGGAGCCATAGGAATTGAAATAACCCGGGTGGCAGTGGACCGTAGCTCGGTAGATAGTCCACCGCCTTCGTTGCCAAGCAGAAGGATGGTGGGCAGGGTAAAGTCAATGTCCCAATAGGGGATTGCACTATTAGCAGCGGTTGCCAGCACCTGACATCCTTTGTCTTTCCAAGCTGCGAGCTTTGCAGAAACGTCAGGGAGTACCTGCTTATGGACACGAAACCACTGCCCAGCAGAAGCCCGGAGAACTTTGGGATGGGTCAAATCAACGCTATTCTCACTGAGCCAGAGGCCATCACTGCCCACTGCGGCAGCCGTCCGAATCAAAGTGCCTAAATTACCGGGGTCCTGCAAATTTTCTAGCACGATACCCAACCGAGGAGCAGCAGTTGATGCCGCTGCCGGGAATGGGTAAGGAGCGATCGCAATCACACCATCGGGCGTCGCCGTAGTTGCGATTGCATCCATGACTTCTGCTGATACGAGTTCTTGCCGCTTTGAAAAGGCTTGAAGCTGATGCCAGAGCTTTGGGTGATGAGCCTGCCAGTCGGGAGTTGCACAGGCTGCGATAAGGGGATGCTGGGTAGCGATCGCTTCTTGAATGAGGTGAGTTCCTTCCAGCAGAAACTGTCGCTGTGATCGACGATATTTCGACTGGTGCAGCTTACGCAGTTGCTTTATCCAGGGATTCTTGGAGCTGGTTAGCACAGTCAAATTAGATTGATGAGGTCGATTACAAAAATTAATAGTTCGGAGGCACTTGATGAGAACTTGTTAAGAAACCTTTCTGCAAAAGCAAAGCGATTACCAATCCTCATAACAAGTTGGGCCGTATTGACTGATTCCTCAAACCCTTACTTTTAATGCGGAACCCGGGACTTGAACCCGGAAGTCCTTGCGAACACTAGAACCTGAATCTAGCGCGTCTACCAATTCCGCCAGTTCCGCATGATTTATTGAAGATGCGACCTGGCTACCGCCTTAGTGCCGCAGTCTTTAATAATGCTCTAGAAGGTTCCCATTCGTCAACCATAGATTTTATCCGGTTGACCAAGGCATCAAAATTCTCATCAACATAAACTGATATAAATAGTGGACGGATATTTAGCGAAATTGGCGTAATCCGGTAGAATCTAGACGAAAATCAAAGGTTGAGTTGTTTCACATAGGCTTGGAGGGTAGGCCCATCGTCACATTCAATGGTACACAACAGCCGTCTGCTTCCCCTGAAGGAGGCGACTCAATTCTAGAAATTTGGGGTCAGCATCCCCTTGCAGGACAAGTAACTATCAGCGGTGCCAAGAATTCAGCGCTGGTCGTCATGGCAGGCTCATTACTCTGTTCTCAGCCTTGTCGCCTACGAAATATTCCAGACTTGGTGGATGTTAATCGTATGGCTGAAGTGCTGTCGGCACTAGGGGTCAAAATTACGCGCAATGGTGACACGCTAGAGATAGACCCTAGTGATATTAGCCATACCCGCGCCCCCTATGATTTGGTTAGCAAGCTGAGAGCTAGTTTCTTTGCTATTGGCCCATTGCTAGCCCGCATGGGCGTTGCCCGGATTCCTTTGCCTGGCGGGTGCGCTATCGGCGCCCGTCCGGTAGAGCTGCATGTTCGGGGCCTACAGGCAATGGGAGCTGATGTGCAGATTGAGCATGGCACGGTTCATGCCTGTATTCCAGGAACTCAGGGCCGGCTCAAAGGTGCTGATATCTACTTGGACTATCCCAGCGTCGGCGCAACCGAAACACTGATGATGGCAGCAACATTGGCTGATGGCGAAACCATCATTGATAATGCCGCCCAAGAGCCTGAGGTTTCCGATTTGGCGAACTTTTGCCGCGCTATGGGCGCTCGGATTCGAGGTGTGGGAACCAAGACGCTGACCATCGTAGGCGTTCCTAGCCTGCATGGAACCGACTATGCCATCATTCCTGATCGGATAGAAGCCGGGACGTTCCTGGTTGCTGGAGCTATGACACGTTCTGAGCTAACACTATCGCCTGTCGTACCCGAACATTTGAGCGCTGTGATTGCTAAGTTGCGAGAGGCGGGTTCCGAAGTGATTATCGAGTCCCCAAACCGCGTGAAGCTAGTACCCGGCGCAGAAATCTTACCTACAGATATCCAAACCTTGCCGTTTCCTGGCTTTCCTACCGATATGCAGGCTCAGTTCATGGCGCTGATGACGCTGAGTAACGGCAGCAGCATGATCACAGAAACGGTTTTTGAAAACCGCTTGCGCCATGTCGCCGAGTTCAATCGGATGGGGGCAAATATCCGCATTAAAGGCAATTGCGCGATCGTGCAAGGGGTTCCGTTCTTGTCTGGCGCACCCGTCGATGCTACCGATCTAAGAGCTTCAGCAGCCCTGGTACTGGCAGGATTGGGAGCTAGGGGCAAGACGGAAATGAGTGGTTTGCATCATCTCGACCGAGGTTACGAACAGCTGGAACAAAAGCTAACTGCTCTTGGAGCCAAGATTCGGCGCATTGATGGTGCGAACACCAATACTTTGGAAGATAAACCAACTTCAGCGACAGACGATACCAAAGTGATTCTCAGTTAATCAAGGCGGACTAGAACAGATCCAGGATTCTGCCAAGATCGCTGATGAAGTGTGAAGGCAACATTCGAGAATCCTGGAATCTGGCATTTTCAAGTATTGTTTCTGCCAAATATTGTGTCTTCTGCAGACAAAAGGGATGAGAGAATTGGCTCAAAGAAAGATATTTGGAGGTTGGCGTGATTGCGATTAAACCGTCATAGTAGAAAGAAAACTTACACTCTACAGCTGTCTGACCAAGCACCCCCAACAATGGAACCCGTCCCCTCTAAACAGGTATTGTCCGGGCTCAAAGCCGATCACTTCCGCCATCCCCTCGACCTGCAGGCGACTGCGACCCTGCGTCAACTGCCAGGACTTGACATGCTGATCCGCACAGCACTGGGTCCCGTTGCAGAGCAGATCTTTTACCTCGACAATATTTCGGCCAGTGTCTTGGTGGGTGAACAGCAACTTCCCGACCTTCACGGTTTACTTTTAGAGGCTTGCCGCATTCTCGATCTGGAGCCACCGCAGCTTTATATCCGGCAGCATCCCGTTCCTAACGCTTACACCTTTGCGATGCGCGGGAAGCAGCCTTTTATTGTGGTGCATACCTCCCTAATTGACCTGCTGACGCCGCCGGAAGTGCAAGCCGTCATTGGCCACGAGTTGGGTCATCTGAAATGTGATCACAGCGTTTATCTGACCTTGGCGAATCTTCTGACTCTGGCAGCGAGTCAATTACCATTCGGTGAACTGCTGGTTGCCAACTTTCAAGAGCAGATTATGGAGTGGGTACGCTGTGCCGAGTTTACCTGCGATCGCGCCGCACTGCTCGTTGCCCAAGATGCTAAAGTTGTGGCGTCCTTACTAATGAAGCTATCTGGCGGTTCACCTGCTTTGGCACCGAAGTTGAATGTTGAGGCCTTTTTGCAGCAGGCTCGGGATTATGATACGGCTGCTGATTCGGAAATTGGAGAAATTATTCGACAAACGCGATCGCAAAACCTGACCCACCCCTTACCCGTCCTGCGCGCACGTGAGATTGATTGTTGGTTCAGTAGTCCTGAGTACCAATCCTTGCTGAAGCGGAGAGCAAGTGAGTATAATGGAGAAATGTCATCCAAGGGCGAATGGCGGAATTGGTAGACGCACCACACTCAAAATGTGGCGGCTTCGGTCGTGAGAGTTCGAGTCTCTCTTCGCCCATGTCAATTTGAAGAAAAAGGTCCATGACTAAACTAAAGCGATGGGAATCGCCCCGGAAGTCAGGGCGAAACGATAAAGGACGTGGCGGTTCTGCGAGGCAACGACAACTCCGCAAACGTGACCAAGTTCTTAGGCAGCGTCTGAAGGGTAGCAAGCAAAAAGATTCACAAAAAAGAGAGGTCAACGACCTCTCTTTTTTGTTGGACTGCTCATGCCCCTCTGAGACGACTCATCAACGAGTGACTAATAGCCCATCTTCAATCCCGTCTTACCTAGGCGGAGAATCTATGCAACGTCGACAGACTGTCACCAAGATATAGAGGCCAACATCGGCTCTATTCTGCTTACTGTGTTGCTTCTTGCATCCACAGAGCAACAGCATCCGCGAGGGCATTAGCTAGCGTTTGCTGGGCGGCAGAATCGGTAATCCATTCGAACTCGTAGGGATTAATCATGAAGCCGAGTTCTAGGAGAACGCTGGGCGTGACGGTGGGACGGGTTAGGGCTAGATTGTTCCAGTAGACGCCGTAGGAGGGACGCTCCAAAGTCTCGACTAGATAGTCATGTATAAACTGCGCTAGAGAGTGAGCTTGGGCGTTATACCAGAAAGCACTGATACCTGCCGTATTGAGGGCGTCACCTGCATCGGGCAGGGCATTGTAATGAATGCTAAGTGCCAGGGTTGGCTCGACTTGATTGATGATATCGACGCGATCGCGGGGAAACAGGTCATCGTCACCCTCTCGGGTCATCACGACCTCAGCGCCCCGTGCCGCTAGGGCATCTCGCAAAAGATTCGACACAATCAGGTTCACGTCCTTCTCGGGATAGCCATCAGGACCGCGTGCACCCAAGTCGTTTTCGCTGCCGTGACCGGGATCGATCAGAATAGTGGTGCCAGCTAAGGGGCGTTCCGCTGATTGCAGTTGGGGCGGATGCTTGAGCGATAGAACCAGCGTTGTTCCCTCATAGTGGAGCTTGTAACCCCACGGCTGCATCTTGAGCTGAAACTGATACTGAGCTTTGTCAGGTAGGACAGGCGTCCAATCGAGGCGTTCAATCACTGGATCCGCATCTAGGTAAATCGTATCCGTTTGCGGAGTAGTGTTGTGGAGGGTTAGCGTCAACGTCTCAGCAGTTTGGTCAACACTTATAGGTACGGGTGTCTGCAGTGGGAAGCGCACTTCTGTCCAACCAGAAACCTGCCGCGATGTAACGCTGCGAATGATGGAGTGAGGCGGCGCTGCGGCAGGTGTTATTTCAGTTTCTGAGGCACGAATCCAGCCGCCATAGTCCAGCCGCAGCCACTCTCCTTCGGTGCCTGTTAAGGCGGCGCGGGTACCTCGCGGTAAAGGTGTAATACGAGAGTAGTGGGTGCTCGGTCCTGTGCGTGCCACTCCTGACTCGACAACAACTTCTGCTATCTGAAAAGGAGTTGTAACTGTCCGCTCGATCAAGCCTGGAGCCACTTCAGAAAAAGTCGCTGTCTGACTCACCGCGCTATCGCCAGCAGCAGGAAGTACCTGTTCTTCAAGCTTGACCGTGTAAATAGGCTGACCCAACTGTCCGATGGCTGGAACCACAGTGCAGCCTTCATAGGGGGTTGCAGCCATCGGTAAAGGCTCGTTTTGGTCAGTTAAGACGGCAGAATTCGGAGGTAAGGTAACGGCATTAGAGAGCGGCGCTACGGGAATTTGTTGACCTCCCCATGCGACAGAAATTTCAGCATCGGGAACTGCGATCGCACTGAAGCACACTAACTCCCCTGGCTGCCGGGTAATATCTACCTGCGGCGTCAGAGAATCGGGTAGAAAGCCTAGCTCTGACGGGACCGTGGGTGTTGCGGAAACACGCGTAACCGCTACCGTAAGACTCGCTTCACCCTGCGTCAGAATCAGAGTGTTTTCTCCCAGGGCCAGGGGAACCGTGGGCGCAAAATGTCCCGCTGGGCTCCGTTCAGTAATGGGGTCACCATTAACGAAGACAGGAAGATCCGGATCAGCAGTCCCAATCAAAAAGATACGATCAGCTGTGGTTTCATGCTCTGCCGGAGGATAGGCCAGAAAAAGGCCGTTCTCTGCAAACGCTGGAGCCATTGTTATCACACTTCCCAAAGCACCCAGCCCTAATCCCAGCCCTAATCCCTTTCCCATCGATGAAACCTTTTATCTTCGTTCCTCAGTCTACGACCTATGGAGCACTAGCTAACGTTGCTTGCAAGCTTTGCTTTCTTCTAATGAGGGCAACTAGCTAATTTGAGCAAACCGTTCATTGCGCTAAGCAATTTCTTAGGTGATCTCTAAGAAAGAAATTACCCAGAAAATTGTCGGTGGTAGGTTGGGTTGCAGCGCTAGCAAAACCCAACAGAGCGGGATGTTGGCAATGTTGGGTCTCGTGCCTCGACGCCAACCTACGGCGGTATATTCATTTCTGGAAATCTCCTTAATTCTTTTCGAGCAGCTCTGACCGATAGCTTTCTAAAATCTGGTCGTGATATTTTTGTCCGTGGCAAAGGGTAAACCATAGTCGAAAGATTCCTTCTGTGTACTCATTTCCAGAAAGACAGGAACCTTTCAACTTCGTTTTATGGAACTACTTCAGGGCTGGCTTGTTTTCGATAAGGTCAATTCTGCTGACAGTCTTACAAAGTGGCCGCCAGCCAAGCAGGTTGCTTCTCTAAGAATACTGTGACATCCTCAGCCGGCAGAGGTTTTGAAAAATAGTAACCCTGTCCAAGCTGACAACCTGACGCTTTCAATAGGATTAACTGCTGGTTGCTGGAAATTCCTTCAGCGACTAGATTCATATCAAGCTTGCGACCCAAATCAATGATTGTTTGCACAATTTCACGATCTTCGCTGCTGTCCTCCATCCTACTAACAAAAGATCGATCTATTTTAAGCGTGTCAGTAGGGAAGCGGTGAAGATAGCTTAGAGATGAATATCCGGTTCCAAAGTCATCGATCGCGAGCTGGATACCCAACGCCTTCAGCCGTATCATTAAAGCATGAGCTGCCTCAACATCTCGCATAATCATACTCTCAGTAATTTCGAGTTGAATACAGCCCCCTGCCAAATCTGATTGCATTAGGATATTGTCTATCTTTTGGCATAGGTCTGGTTGGTCAAACTGTCTTCTCGACAGATTTATACTCATCTTGAGCGGATGATGCGGAAACTGTTGCTTCCATATTTTCATCTGCTGGCATGCTGTTTTGAGAATCCACTCGCCTAAAGGAATAATCATTCCATTCTCTTCCACGATAGGAATAAACTGACCTGGCGATATCAGCCCGCGTCTTTCCTGACGCCAACGAAGTAGAGCTTCAAAACCTGCAATTCCACCCGTTTGAATACTGATAATTGGCTGGTAAAAGAGCGAAAATTCATCGTTATCTAACGCTTTGATGAGATCGCTTTCCAAATCTAATCGAGCAATAGCTTCTTCTCGCATATCATCAGAGAAGACTTGATACTGAGCCTCTTTCAGAGCTTTAGCTCGATACATCGCAGTATGGGCATCCCGAAGCAAATCTTCAGGCATCTGACTATATTTTGTTTGAGTGATTGCCAAACCTACACTTGCTGTGATGGATAACCAATGATCTTCCAGCATCAGTGGGGTAGAAAGCGCCGCTCGCATCTCGTCCAGAGAGATCTTTGCACTCTTTTGGTTATTATCGAGAAATAAAATCGCGAACTCATCACCGCCAACTCTGGCGATCTTTGCATGTTCTCCTACAGTCTTTACTAAGCGTTTAGAAATTGCGCGAAGTACGCGATCGCCCGCATAGTGTCCTAGACTTTTATTAATAATTTGAAAGCGATCAATATCCAAGAAAGCAACAATAACAGGCTTGGAGTTTTGGGCACTCAGTGCTCGCTTAACATACAGTAAAAAGATTTCGCGTCCCGGCAAATTCGTCAGACTGTCGTGAGTGCTACGATAAATTGCCTTCTGAGCAATTACCAGGGCGGTCGCGACACAAGCACCCGCTATCGGTTCAAAAATAGGGAGCCATATTAGCTGGTTAAGACCTAACCAGCCAATTGCGAAGAGTGCTGTCCCCATGCCAGCTGTCATCAGCAGTAGCATTTCAGGTCGCCGATTTCTCCAGGTCAAAACGCTAATCAAGACTGACCAACCAACCAACCAACCAACCTCGCCCCACTGGGGAAGAAACCTGTATTGAGCGGCTTTGCCTTCAGCAATGTCTAGCAGTTGGCTGACACTCTGAGCATGGACAACAACACCAGCCATTCTAAAATAATTGTCCCGTCCGGCTGTGTAGGGAGTGTAGAATTCATCTTTTAGGCTGGGAGCCACTGACCCAATCAAAACAATTTTGTCTCGGAGCTGCAACGGATCGAAATCACCTCGAAGAATTTCTCCTGCAGATATTTGCTTGGTTGGCACGCGACGAGAACGATAGCGAAATAGCGTCTGAAATCCTCTGCTGTCGATATTGCCATATCCTCCTACACGAGCTGATAATCGTGAGATTGACTCGCCGTTGAGGTAGAGGGCATCAGTGTCATGGCGGAAGGAGGGAGAATCATCCGGTAAGGCAGCTAGTGCTACTCTCAAAGCAAATGAGTAGTATCGTTTATCAGGCGCATCGACAAAGAGCAGATTGCGTCTGATAACACCATCTGGATCGACACTAAAGTCGTTAAAACCAACTCTAGACCAAGGAACAGTTTTCGGTGGAGGAACCTCTCCTACACGAGGATCACTGCCGACATTTGTGATGGCGATCAAGTTACTTGCCGCAAGCTGTTTCTCTAAAGAAAGTCGGCCTGGTGGATGTTCGGTTGTACGATAAATGTCTAATCCAATTACCCGTGGCTGTTGCTGTTGAATCGCTTCGAGCAGAAGTGCGAACTGGGAATCGGTCAACGGCCATCCATATTGCTGAATGTCTGACTCAGTAATACCAACAACCACTAACCTTGGATCTTGAGTTTGTTCGGGCTGAAGCCTGACCAAGAGGTCAAAAATCAGAAGTTCAAATCGCTGTAGAGTACCTAGTTTTTTGGCCCCGGTGACGAGTGATATTGCTATTACGCTAGCCAACACAATGGATCTTCCACCAAAGGGAAGCATCTGAGAGTAGCGAGTAATAGAGGATCCTGCACTTTTACAGAGCCGATTGAGCAGTTGCATATGCTAGAGTATGCCGCCTAAGTTTCATTCTGACCCCTGTTCCAAGAGCTCAGGAGCTAGTGTGCAAGAGCCACCTATTCAAAGAGCAAACTTAACCGGGCGTAGCGCATATCTAGCATTGGCGCAGTTAGATTAGAGGATGCTAGCTGTGCTTTTTCAATGTCTGCACTATCTGCCGAACGGACAGATGCTACAAATCCGGATCAGTTTGCTCGCTCAGACTTTTTGCTCGCTGGCTCCTAGTATAGTCCTAGTAATTCAGCTGCAAATTTCTCAGAAGATGGTTGATGCATACATCATAGCGCTATGCATAATGTTCCCATTGCCTCAGAGTGAGCATACAGCTACACAGTAGAACTGTAGAAGCAGGACGCTAAGCTCCAGGACATTCGCAAACTTTCAACACTAAGATGTGAAAGCAAGTTCGCCATAACTAACAAATAGACAAGTAACGATCAAAACTCTGGAACTACTGGAATGCTCTGGACTGCAAACCCATGTGAGTACCTCCGCCCTGGCGATTTCCGGGAAATTCATCCCCACCTTGGTCTGCTAAATATTGCGCCGGCATACTACAAAGTATCAAGATTACGCCACAGAATAGCCCCAAGACTGCTAGGCCGCGTGGTAAGACTAATAGCTGAATGAGTGTTGCTTTCATTGTTGGTTCACCCTGTTCTGAAAGGACTTATTCGAAGCAAGTAGAGCTTAGTGCTATGTAGGTCATATGCTGTCATCACAAATATCAAAATAGTTTGGTTCTGCGAAGCCACTAAAGGCTAGAAATATTGTGACATTGTCCAAACTATTTAGCTTAGAGAGCTCTATCGCTCTCAATAACATTAAAGACAGATTCCCTTCTTGTGAACATCGAGAAGTCACGGTATATCTTGTAAATTAACTCTCTAGAAGCTAGTTATCATCACCCAAGAGAATAAAAAGTGTATGTTGCCTAATAGTACTAGCAATAACTTCAGTTGATGGGTGTAGGCATAAATCGCATATACTCATAAACGATGTAAACCAGATATGAGGCACGAAACCTACGACCTCTGATATCGCAGCTTGCTTAGCTTGAGCCTTGGGTGCCAACAGTCGGAACCTTGAAGCTACTGGCGAGATCCAGTGTAAGTTCTGAGACGTAAGCTATCGCCTGGGGCATATTGCCTTATCCAAGGTTGCTCTGTCTACAGATAGATATACTTACACTCTATATTAAGTTCTGTGAATATGCTCAAGGAACTGGCCTGAACATTAGTCTTGGCTATGTTCATTTACTCGAGAGCGCCACCACAGCGATCGCGTCAGATTGCTGTAGACCATTCCACCACCTGTTATCAGCATCCACAGCAACCCTAAACCGTTGAGAAGGACATAAATGGGCTCAAGTGTGTGGCCTAGGTACTCTCCTTCGTGGATCACCATCAAGAAATGGACTTGGTCACGGGTAAGGCCCAACCAACTTTTGCCCAAACGATAAGCAACTCCAGTAGATACGGTCACGAACAGCGGCAAGAAGACTAGTGGAGCCACAGCTGCGTGAAATTTGCGGAGATTCACAATGAGAGTACCTGTGTAATGTTCTGACTCCAGAGATCGCTGCTGCTTGCAGCGGTAGTTTTGCCATTGCCATACAGTTGCTTGTCTTGCAAATCCATATAAAGATGGAGCAATGGGGTGGTTATCTCTAGAGACGAGGGATTGGGTGGATTTTTGCCCAACAACTGGAATACAGTTGAACCCATGTGGAATTATATATAAGCGACTACAAGCAACCGATACCTTCTGTCTAGAACAGAGGGTGTTTTCGTACGAAGGAAGCTTGTCAAGAACTCTAGCGACTTCCTTCGCCTTTACCTTCTTGATTACCTTTGGAGATTGAAGTCTATGATCTCACCGCTTGGTGAGACCGCCACTCAACCGTCAGAAAAGTTAAACCTTAAAACGCGCTTTGCCTATGGTGTTGGGGAAATTGCCGGAGCATTGCCTAACAGCGTATCGGCATTTTTCTTTCTGTATTTTTTGACGAACGTTGCAGGATTAGAACCAACGCTGGCGGGAGCAGCCGTACTTTTTGGCAAGGGCTGGGATGCCCTAAGCGATCCGCTTGTGGGATGGCTCAGTGATCGCACGCGATCGCCCTTTGGACGCCGGTATCCCTGGATGTTGGGTGGCATGTTGCCTTTAGCAGCAAGCTGCATCTTGCAGTGGGTCGTGCCGCCTACTAACAGCCAGTGGCTATTGTTTGCTTATTACAGCGGCATCTCTCTGATCGCATTTACATCTTTGACGACTGTATTACTCCCTTTTTCGGCATTAGCCGCAGAGCTAACACGTAGTTATAACGAGCGCATCAACTTAATTAGCTTCAAGTCGGCCTTTAGCATTGGAGGCAGTATTTTTGCTCTCATCACAGCAAAAGCCTTGTTTGCCCTCATTCAGCACCCCAGCTACAGATACTTAGCCATGGGCAGTATTAACGGCTTTTTGGTGGTGCTAGCAGTTCTAGGATGTGTGGTAGGCACCTGGGTGCGGTATCAGCAAGTCCAACGTGATCACCCCGTCGACTACCAACTTCAGGCGGAAGTGCCGCTGCTCCGTCAGGCGTTGGGGGCGCTGGAAAACCCTGCCTTCCGCTGGGTAATAGGGCTTTATCTCTGCTCTTGGACTGCCGTGCAAGTGGCTGCTGTCGTGCTGCCTTACTTTGTAGTGGATTGGATGGGGCTATCGGAGACGCAGTTTGTGCAGATGGCGCTAGTTGTTCAGGGAACTGCCGTAGCTACGATTGTCCTCTGGAACTGGCTAGGGCGTCGAACAGACAAACGTACGATCTATTTCCTAGGGGCACCTGTAATTTTGGCAGCTCAATTTGGTTTGTTTTGTTTACAGCCAGGACAAAGCCATCTTATGTTTGGCCTAGCAGCGTTTGCAGGGGTAGGCACAGCTACTGTGTACCTGGTGCCATGGTCCATGCTGCCAGATGTAGTAGATTTTGATGAGGCCCGCACTGGACTACGCCGCGAAGGAATTTTTTATGGCTTTGCAGTCTTCATTCAGAAGATTGGGATTGCGATCGCTATTTTCTTGACGAGTCGTGTTCTCGAATGGTCGGGATATATTTCTTCGACCGGGGGAGATGCTAACCGGATTATTCAGTCAGACACTGCTTTGTGGACAATTCGCCTTATCATTGGCCCCATTCCTGCCGTACTGATTCTGATAGGGATCATCTGTGCCTGGTTTTATCCGATTACTCGCAGCATGCATCGGCAGATTGTAAAGCAGTGCGATCATCCGGAACGCGATGCCCTTTAGGAAATTGATGGGTAGTCAAGCTAAGGAAAACAGGAAGAAAAAGGTAAGCAGCAACAGAGAATAGGATTTTGTTTCTATCCGACTGCAAACCTGAGTCGTATCCTATCCCCTGCTCCCTAGCTCTATCAACTTCTGTATTTCCTTACCGTTCGACCGACTTCCATAGCGAAGACTTCACTTGCCTGCCATGGACACGTTCCCGCTCCTCTACCGTGTCACCACTTCTCAAGGAACAATCTCCCCCGCCTCAATTGCCCTGGTGTACTCACGGTCCAATTTGAATGCGACAACAGCTAGGGGAGGCAGCGTCACGTCAATAGAGCAAGGCTTGCCGTGATATCCCCAATTATCGGTCCACTTACCACCTAGATTCCCGATGTTGCTACCGCCGAACTCACGAGCATCGCTGTTAAATAGCTCACGGTAGTAGCCCCGCTCAGGAACGCCAACCCGATAGTGACTGTGGGGCTGCGGGGTAAAGTTGCAAACGGCTACGATAAAGGCGTCACTGTCTTTATCGCGGCGGATGAATGAAACCACACTGTGGCGGTTGTCGTTGCAATCAATCCATTCGAATCCATCCTGCGAAAAATCTTGGGTAAATAGCGCTGGCTCACTTTGATAAAAAGCATTGAGTTTGCTGATAAACCCTTTGTGAGTTCGGTGTGGCTCGTACTGTAGCAAATGCCACTCTAAATCGCCCCAGACATTCCATTCGCTCCATTGCCCAAACTCCATGGTCATGAAGAGGGTTTTTTTGCCTGGATGTAGGAACATATATGTGAACAAACAGCGCAGATTGGCAAATTTTTGCCACTCATCACCTGGCATCTTACCTAGCATGTTGCTTTTGCCATGTACGACTTCATCGTGAGAAAGGGCCAGCATAAAGTTCTCACTGAAGGCGTACCAGATGCTGAAGGTAACGTTGTTCTGATGAAATTGACGAAACCAGGGATCCATGTGGAAATAGTCCAGCATGTCGTGCATCCAGCCCATATTCCACTTCAAGTTAAAGCCTAGCCCTCCGACATAAGTCGGCCAAGAGACCATAGGCCAAGAGGTGGACTCTTCTGCAATGGACAAAATGCCTGGATAATAGCTGAAAAGCAGATGGTTTACCTGCCGTAAGAAGTCAGCAGCTTCAATATTTTCGCGCCCACCGTAATCATTAGCGACCCACTCCCCATTTTCGCGGCAGTAATCGAGATACAACATGGAAGCAACAGCATCGACTCGAATACCGTCGATATGGTACTTGTCAAACCAGAAAAGAGCGTTGGCGACTAGAAAGTTACGAACCTCGTTGCGACCATAGTTAAAAACGAGGGTACCCCACTCTTTATGCTCACCTTTACGGGGGTCTGCGTGTTCATAAAGGTGCGTACCATCAAAAAAGGCTAATCCATGTCCGTCTTTTGGGAAGTGACCTGGGACCCAATCTACTAATACGCCAATACCATTTTGATGGCACTGGTCAATGAAATACATGAAATCCTGAGGGCTGCCAAACCGAGAGGTCGCTGCGTAATACCCAGTCACCTGGTATCCCCAAGAGCCGTCGAAGGGATGTTCAGCAATTGGGAGTAGCTCAATGTGAGTAAACCCGAGTTCCTTAACATAAGGAATTAGCTTTGCAGCAAGTTCACGATAGGAGAGGAAGCGTGCACCCGGCTTGAGTTCGGCGACTTGGACTACAGGTTCTACGGTTCCATCTGGACGTTTAGCAGGCTCTGCCGATGAAGCATGGAGCCAAGAGCCTAGATGAACTTCATAAACCGATATAGGCTTTGTCAATGGATCAGAATGGCGACGGGTTTCCATCCAGTCAGTATCTTGCCATTCATAGGCATCCAAATCGGCCACGATGGAGGCCGTCTTAGGGCGGACTTCTTGCTGAAATCCATAAGGGTCTGACTTTTCGTAGATATGACCCGCATGGTTCTTAATCTCGAATTTATAAGACTCTCCTGCCTTCAGTTCAGGGATGAAAAGTTCCCAAATTCCGTTACCCGTAAGGCGCATCTGATGCTTACGACCATCCCAACGGTTAAAATCTCCTAGAACTGATACGTTGCGAGCATTCGGAGCCCAGACAGCAAAGTAGACTCCGGCCACGCCTTCAACATTCGTTGGATGTGCGCCTAATTTCTCATAAACACGGTGGTGGTTACCTTCAGCAAACAAATGGATATCGAATTCGGTGATATGACGTGTTTTGAATGCATAAGGGTCATAGACAAAGCGCTCGTGCTCTCCTTCTTTGTACTTGAGTTGGTAATTAGCAAGTTCTTCTGTGTCAATTACACATTCAAAGAAATGCGGATTATGGCTGCTTTCCATTTCATATTCAGTTCGGGCTTCTGGTAGCACTACCCAGGCAGCCTCAGCAGCGGGAAGATAAGCGCGGACAGCCCAGACGGTTTTGCCATCTTGTTGGATCATATGAGGCCCCAGCACTTCAAACGGATCATTGTGCTGGTTCCAAACAATGCGGTCAATCTGCTCAGGTGCAACCGTAACAGCCATTAGAGAACCCTTGAACTAAAGAACTTTTCAAACGCAAGGCATCTTAAAAAAGATTTCCTCTAAGAACGTAGTGCATTTTGGCAGAAGTTTATAGGTGATTCGGATTGGGCACTAGGTGGTTGGTTGGAATCATCGCCTAAAGTGGGCACTGGATATCGTCCACTCATAGAGTATTCGCTGCAACCATCCATTGCACCCCGAATCATGGCCTTCCGACCCCTCGCACTGAAAGACTCAGAAGAAGTATCTGCCAAACAGATTAACAAAACTTCGCAATTACTCAATACCTCTGCCCTCCCTCGCAGAGGCCACCCTACGAAAGAAGCAGAGGCTGCACTAGGGAAGAAAAGGAATTACAGGTTTCACAACCCGTCTCAGCTGTAGCAGAAATATCAATTCTCGGATTTGAGAAGAAAGTAGGGTGGCATCATTGCGGCTTAGTTCTTCCTGCAGCTGGTCATACTCGGCTGCTGTCAATACGTCCCCATCGAGAGGAGAACGGGCTTCTAGAATAATTTCTGTACGCAAAATTTCTTCCGGAGGATCCTCTGGGGGCGGCAGTGCTCCGGCAGCCTGTGACCAACCCACAACAAAACTTGCGATCGCAACCCAATGAATTTTGAGGATTCGCATAGCTGGAACTTGGCGCTTAATACTCTTCGACTGCTCTTACGGTAACGTGTACAGAGTGCTGCAGGAAGTTTCATATCAGACAAAGGCCAGAGAACTTCTGGGACTGATGATATGGGAGTTGTCGGTAAAGTTTTTCTAAGGCAATATGGCGGGAACTGCAATCCCTGGGGTCATTCTAGGGTGTGATCGATAAGTCGGACCGGGAAAGATGTAATTGTTAGCCGCAACTCTTTAGATAGCGCTTGTAGGTCGTCATACAAGTGTTTGAGCGATCAGCCTACACTTCCAGTTTTCGATACTCTCATTGTGATTAGACAAGGACATTCAACATGAAGCATGTGATTTTGAGGACTGCAGGACTTTTAGCTGCGGTCCTGGCGCTCTCAGGAGGCTCTTTGGCCAGCACGGCTGTTCGAGCCAATGCTCAAACGATATTTGAAGATCAGGGGACTCTTCAGCCTGCACAACAGGAGTATCCGATTGATGTCGAAGCGGGCGACGTTGTTGCAATTGTGTTGACCAGCGAGGACTTTGACACAGTTTTGACCTTACTGGGACCGGACGGGGAAGAGGTTGCCTTCAATGATGATTTCGGCGGTACCTTGAATTCCAGAATCGTCTACAGTGCCAAAGTCTCAGGTACCTACACCGTAATCACTAAGTCGTTTGATGGTCAGGGCGGCAGCTATGACTTAGAGGTGCGGCCAGCGACTGAATATGAGGTGTCTTACAGCGAAGCGCAGGCAAGCTCCCAAGCAGGCGACTATGACGCCGCAATTGCATCTTTTTCAGAGGCAATTGAATTAGATTCCAGCGACCCTGAGGCATATTTAGGACGTGCCGAGGCTTATTTTGCGAGAGCCTATGCCGAACTGGAAGCTCAAGGCTTAGTTCTAGAACAGCCTAGCGATCTTTCTCCAGAAGCCCGCGATGCGATTATCGCAGATTATCAAAAAGCTGCTGAGCTATATGAAGCTGCTGGTGATCCCTTCACTGCTGATTCCTTAAGAGAACAGATTGAGTATATTCAAACGGGCGAATCACCTGGCCCTGCTGGAGGAGGCGAACGCTAGAAGCGACCAAACGCTACGTTGGCGCTGCGGGTATTTACTATTTCGTCCGGATGACACCAATGGTCAGGTGAACAGTGAATTGGTAGATGCACCCTGATTTCTGACCCCTGGCTTTGCGGCTGGGGGTTTTTTATTTGGGAAATTGACGCCTCTGGCCCGGTGCATTTTGTCTGTTCAAGGGGAAAGAGAAACTCGACTCAACTGCGTATTGACCGCTGCAAGTCAAACTTCTCCCCAGCCAGATTGAAGGGTTTGCATCAGGGGCGTGTAGATCTTGAAGTAGGCAATGGAACCCAACTGCCGTAAGCGTGACTTTGCGGGGGTATCGGCTCCCATACAGCGCTGACAGACTGGATGCGTTACTCGAAGACGATTAAAACCCTGACGCAGCGCACAGGCAGAGGGACCCGCCAAAATGCTGCCAAGGGACTGCTGCTTCACATTTCCCAATGGAATCTGTCCCTCAAAATCTTTACAGCAGGGGACTACCGTGCCGTCATGAAGGACACCTGCTTGCCGAGCGACACCATTGCAGTAACCAAACTGAGCTGGAATAACTGTATCGGTCTCAACGTTGCCCCAACTGTCTAGCGGAAATGTTTCTAACACCAGTTTGGGATGGAGGGGAATCAACTGCCAACGACCTGGACGGTGGCGTGCGATCGCTGCTTTCAATGTGGACACGCTTGGCGCATCGGGGATCGCTGCCAAAAAGCGCGTTGCCCAACTCATGAGTTCCTGCTGCATTTGTGATTTCCCCTCGATAATTGCCATAGGCTTATGGGGTACCAGAAAAGGATGAGGCGTCGTATCCAGAAACTTTATATGGATCTTGGTTGCCGAATGTGAATCCCGCAAGTTTGCTTGTACGTACTCGGTAATCCCCTCAAAATAGGCATCTGACTGTAGTCTTGGGGGTGCTCCTCGCAACTTATATGTTTTCGGATCAGGCGTCTGCAGCGAGATCGTGACTTTAGGTACGCCAGATTGCACCAGTTTTTTGATGTGGTTTGGGAACAGGTGGAAGGTACTACCATTCGTAGTTAGGTGGAGGCGCAATGATCGCTCCACAGCCCATTGAATTCCCTGAAAGATGTGAGGATAGATTAGGGGTTCCCCCATAAGATGGAACGCCACGATGCGAGCTAGGCTTTCATCGGCGACGGTCTGTAGTAGGGTGTCTAGCAAAGCTGGGTCCATGTGACCGCGGCGGCGCTGCATGATGGCGTCTGGGCAAAACTCACATTTGAAGTTACAGACATTTGTGACTTCAATATGTAAGCGATCAAGTTGCGTCATAGTTTGGGTTCTCTACAGCCGGCAAGCGATTAATTTGGAAAATTATCGCTCAAGATAGCAAGCTTCTTTTGCCGCCAGCTGAGAACGTTATGAGTTTTCGATGTAAGGAAGTCTGATGATATTCCCTGACGTTGTAAACTCTGTTAGCCTTGAGAGACTTTGAGGCATGTGCTCCCAATCGACCTGTGCGGTGTCAGATTCATCGACGAATGTCCTGACAAATATTGAGCGGCAGTTGCGATCGCTGTTGCCGCCAAATTTATATGCTGCCGCTTGGATCAATCCTTGCCCTAACACTTTGATGAAGGTGTTCGAGCACCTGCGAACACTGCAGCGCATCTTGATTGACTATGTGCCACGGGATGTTTACGACCGTCCTCCGAAGCCGGGTAAACCACAGCACCTTTGGCAAGACGGAACGCTTCTCTTTACCGATTTGGCAGGATTTACACCTTTACTGGAAGCCTACTCATCAGCAGGAATGGAAGGGGCCGAAGTCCTGCTCAAGCTAATCAATAGCTACTTCTCAGAGATGATTGAAATCATCGGCAAATCCAGTGGCAATTTGCTGGAGTTTACCGGTGATGCTCTTTTAGTCCAGTTCACGACTGGTGATCATCGTCGTGATATCACCCAAGCGATTAATACTGGGTTGCGAATGCAGCATGCCATGCGCGACTTTCAAGGAATCACTACGCCACAGGGAGAACTGTCGCTCAAGATGCGGGTAGGCATTCATTCGGGACGATTTGTGAAAGCGGATATTGGCACTCCCCAACGCATGGCTCATGTCTTGCTGGGGCGTGCAGTCACTATCGCCAAGCACGCCGAAGGGTCAGGCGCGATTGGACGAGTAGCCCTCACAGAGACCGTCAAACACCAGCTTAAAGACCCACTGCAGCTGGCACCTACCAATAACCATCACTGGCTGGTTGTCGATAACCTTAGTCCTGAGGAACTAGGGGAATACGAAATCACGGTAGCTCGACGGCGAAATTCGACGCCGCTGCTGTTCGATCGCAGTCCATCAGGGCTGATGAGCGAAATTAAGTCAGCGATCGCGATGGTCGAGCCACTCGCCAGCTACATGCCGCGTTCTGTGCTGCAGCTCATTGTTGAAACTGCCTCAGAGCGCCGGATTGCCCCAGCGTTTCCCACGATTGCTGTGGCCTTTGTTAATCTGATCGGTTTACCAGAATCAGTTGACGATGCTTTGGAGCACGAAACCGATGCCCTCGTTGCCTGCTTTTCCGATGCGTTCTCACTCATCAATGGTGTTGTTGAGCTGAAGGGCGGCATTCTTCAAAAAGTCACTTATCACTCCATTGGCTCTGAGATGTTAATTCACTTTGGAGTCCTGAATCCTGACCCCAGCGATCCTCTACGAGCGGCTGAAGCCATGAGTCTTATCCGCAACTTAGTAGAAGGTATTACGCCTCCTACGGTGCAGGGCAAACCCATCCAGATCACCTGTCGGATTGGGCTTACCTACGGTTCTGTATTTGCCGCCGAAATCGGTGAACGGCGAGGACGCCGAGAGTTCAACGTTCTGGGAGATACCGTTAACACGGCTGCCCGAATCATGAGCCAGGCGGGCAAAAACGAGATTTGGATGAACCAAACGATGCATGATCAAATCCAGTCTTTTTTTCATACCCAAGCTTTAGGACAGTTAGCTCTGAAAGGAAAAGCAAAGCCCCAGTCGGTTTATGCGCTGAAAGAACGGCGGCACAGTCTTCCACAAGACGACAAGCCTAAGCCTTTCCCACAAAGGGGGTAGCCCACATACGCCAGTTTTCCTTATTAAAAGGCGATCGCCATTTGAGAATTAGTTCTGATTCAAGCGTTTGCCGAGCCTTGCGCGCTTCTGGGGCATAAGGCCAAAAACCGATATTGACCTGTACCGGCATGGTTCCGGTTCGATGAGCCGCAATATAGCTCAAGATGTAGCGTTTACAGTCGTGAGTGCCTTTCCAACGCTGGTTTGCCTTTACCGTTTCACCTACGTACAGCAAAATTGGAACTTCATGGTCCACTACGAAATAAAGGGCAGCATTCCCCACGTCGCTAAACTGCCCTCGCCAGAACTCAGCATTTCGCTGCGGTAATGTGAATGGATCAATCGCGTCAGCAGGCGAACCTACTGGCATGTCGAAAAGCGACCCCTGAGTCGGGGGATTATGCTGCAAATCCTGCTGAAATTGAAAAATTCGCTGCTTCCACATATTGAGTTCATTGACTGACAGTGTCTCGGTGGCGGGTGCCTGGTTGTAAGCCCAAGACACCTCAGCTGCTTTCAGATCTTGATGCGAAAGCAGGGAGGGTTGATACTCAGTCACGGGGTCGCCTACATCTAGCGTTTTAATTGCCTTAATGATACTTGAAGTGCACTAGAAGGGATATGTTTGTTTGTCGTTGATGGTAAGAGGTGTAAGGGAAAAGGGGGAAATGGGGCGATTGAGTTTTGAACAGTCCCTCCCTTGCTCCTCTGCTCTTCACGCTCTCTCGGTTCCCTTTAGCTAAATGACTCGATAGGCTATAGGGGCTGTCTGAACTATCCCGTTGGATTATGCGTCTTACCTTATTGCTGAGCAATTCCCTTGTGATGAGAGTTGTCTGGAGTTTTTGCCTGTGTCTGTGTTTGATGATAGGGATAGCAGATTCTGCGATCGCGGTTGAATCTGAGTCACCTGCCTATAGCCAAGAGGAGATTCAGGCAATCTCAGAGCTGCGGCAGAAGGCCTTTATTACTAGCCAAACGGGGCAGTACGAGGCTGCTGAGGACTATTGGACACAGCTGTTAGAATTTTTGCCGAATGAGGCCGCTATTTGGAGCAATCGAGGATTGGTTCGAGTTAGCCAGTATCGTCTGGATGATGCGATCGCGGATTACACTCAAGCGATTGCGCTGTCCCCCGATGCGGTTGATCCGTATTTGAATCGGGGGGCTGCCTACGAAGTCAAGGGCAGCTGGGAAGACGCGATTGCCGACTACAATCACGTGCTAGAGCTTGACCCCACAGAAGCGGGAGCTTGGAACAATCGTGGGAATGCGGAAGCGGGGTTGGAAGATTGGGAAGCTGCGATCGCAGACTATAGCAAGGCAGCTGACCTTGACCCAGAATTTGCGCTTGCTAGAGTTAACTATGGCCTTGCGCTTTATCAATCGGGTGAGACACAGGCGGGTTTGCGGACACTGCGCTCAGTCGTCCGTAAGTATCCTAACTTTCCTGATGCCCGGGCAGCCCTAACAGCTGGGCTTTGGGCCGCAGGACAACGCGGGGAAGCTGAGAGTCAGTGGGTGGCTGTCGCTGGCCTTGACAACCGCTATAAGGACATTGACTGGGTGCGTACCATTCGTCGCTGGCCTCCTAAAGTGGCCGATGCCTTGGAACAGTTTTTGACGCTGGAGGGATAGGACGCCGTGCTGGAGTTGGGACTGGTTGCCGCGCTGGGTTTTTTGGGTAGTTTTGGCCACTGTGCGAGTATGTGTGGGCCAATTACGGTGGCATTTTCACTCTCAACTCGGGTGGAGGCAGACGCAACGCGCGCAAAAAGCTGTAGCCGTGGGCAATCGGTGGCCTTTCATCTCTGGCTAAACTTGGGACGATTACTGAGCTACATCCTGGTCGGGGCTGCCATCGGCGGGCTGGGCTCGGTTTTGGTCGCAGGCGGACAGATGGCTGGTGTCGGTAGCCTACTGCGACGCGGCATGGCTTTTTTTACCGGCGGGCTGCTAATTTTTCTGGGCCTGAGACAAGTTGCGCCGCAGATACTCCCCAAGCTACCACTGCTTCACCCATTCCAGGGATTTCTACACAGCAAACTCCAACAAGCCATGACCTCTACAGCCCAATATCAGGCATGGTGGACACCCGCTTTATTAGGACTGGCCTGGGGGCTCATCCCCTGTGGCTTTCTGTATGTTGCTCAAGTTAAAGCTGCTGAAGCCGGTTCTCTAACCGCAGGCGCCGCTACGATGATGGCCTTTGGTCTAGGAACGTTTCCTGTCATGGTCGGTGTAGGCGCATCGAGTGCTTGGTTGAGCCGCAATCGCACCAGCCAATTATTCCAGTTCGGCGGTTGGATTACCCTTCTCATTGGGGTCCTGACGCTGATGCGCACCGGTGATGTGATGGTGGACTATACCGGACACCTCGCCATTGTGTGTCTTGTATTCGCCCTTATCGCTCGCCCCATTAGCAAGCTGTGGGCCTATCCTCTAAAGCTGCGTCGCCTTCTGGGTGTAGGAGCCTTTATCCTGGCAACGGCTCACACACTGCATATGCTGGAACATAGTTGGCAGTGGAATCCAGCCGCTATGCGGTTCATGCTGCCACAACATCAGTGGGGCGTCTGGGCGGGAATTCTTGGACTACTGTTGATGCTCCCTCTTACCCTCACCAGTACTGACGCAGCGCAGCGATGGTTAGGCCGCCAGTGGCGATCGCTTCACCTACTCAGCATTCTGGCTCTTCTCTTAGCAGGTGTTCACTGTATCCTGGTTGGCTCCTCTTACCTCGGCAGTTTGCAACATCAAGGGCGTCCGCTCATTCACACCCTGGCTCTGACCAGCATTTTGATATTGGTCTTTGCTGTCCGATCACGCATTGTTTGGCGACTCCTTAGAATAGAGAAGTGGTACATGGAAGCAAAGATATGAATAACTGTGCCGCACTCATCGCTGGAATCCTGGTCTGGGGCACAGCGTTACCTGCTATGGCCCATAAGGTAGAGGTGCAAGAAGATGTCGGAGCGACTCTGCACATAGAGCCAAATGATATTCCTAAAGCGGGAGCTCCTTCGGATTTATGGTTTGCTCTGACTAAAGTAGGCGGCGTGGTGATTCCTTTAGAAGATTGTGACTGTACGCTTACGGTGTATGACGGCAGCGATACGGCGATCGCGTCACCTTCGCTGCGTGCCGTTTCAGCAGAGGGCTACGTAAATATTCCAGGAGCCTCGGTTACGTTTCCAGAGGTCGGTGCCTACGAACTTGTATTTGCGGGGGCTCCTGCGGCGGATGTACAGTTCAGCCCGTTTGAATTACGCTTTGACGTGACTGTGGCGGCTAAAGCGGTAGACGCTGCACCGGCGAACAATGCCACGACTGAAGCTGCTGCTGGAAGTGAAGAAGCATCCTTGCCTGCTGAAACGCTTCCTGAGGCAGAGCAATCGAATGCGAATTTAGCGACAGAAACTGCCCCCGTAGCATCGGCGGAAACCCCGCTTCAAACCGCTTCGTCCTTTCCCTGGGGGGGAATCGCTCTGATTGGTGGGAGCGTTCTTGCAGCGGGGCTTGCTTGGGGCGCGATGCGTAGTTCAAAATCTTCGGGAGGAAAATCAGGATGATGGCATTTAAGAAGCTATTGGCTACGGGCGGATGCTGTATGGCTATCTTGGCTAGCACCGGAACAGGCGCGATCGCGGCAGAGACAGTTGTCTTGACCTACGGGTTTTTCTCGGTGGATATTCCTATCGAAGACTTGGAAACCCTCGCCGAAACAGGCGAAACGTCTGATGAGTTAGCGACGTTGCTAGACCTTTCCAACCAAGACCCAGAGCAACTGCGGACGGCTCTGAACCAGCCTGTGGAAATGCGAACGACGGTTCTAGACCTAGCCCTCAATAGCCCTCCTGGCGAGTGGATGCTTGATCGCGTCAGTGAAACAATCCAGCCAGCTTCAGGCGAAGGTGGGCGGCTGGCACTCCGATCAGCTTTAATTGGCGCTGCTGCTGATGATAATCAGCTAACTTTGCTAGAGCTGATGCAGGTCTATCCGAGCCCTGAAATTGTGGTGCAGGGCGATCGCATTTTGGAAGCTTACAGCTTTATCAGTGAAGTTATCGAACCTTTTCAAGAATTGGCGGAAGTGTTAGAGTCCGCGCCTTGGTAGATCAAGGCGCTGATCTGCCAAACCTTTAGAAGTTGCCTTTGAGGGCTCGCTCAACTTCACGTTTTTCTTGCTTACGCTTCAGCGTTTCCCGCTTGTCATGAAGTTTCTTACCTTTGGCGAGCGCAATTGTAACTTTTACCCAACCCCTTGTGAGATACAGCTTCAAAGGAACGAGCGTTAACCCCTTTTGCTCTACCTGGCCAATGAGCTTGCGAATTTCGCCTTTGTGCAGCAGTAACTTACGGGCCCGACGTGGGTCATGATTATAGGCCTGAATGGTCGTGCCATGGGGAGAAATGTGGACATTGTTCAGCCAGACTTCACCGTCGCGAACCTGAGCATAGCCGTCCCGCAGGTTTACTTTGCCGGCTCGAATCGACTTAACCTCTGTACCCCGTAGCTCAATACCGGCTTCAAAGGTTTCTAGAATGTGATACTGATGGCGCGCTTGACGGTTGTCGCTGAGAATTTTGTAGCCGTTATCGGAATCTGCCATTCGTATCTCTCGTAGGGTGTTTTGTGGTGCGCCCGTAGGTTGGTTGCACCAGGAATGCGATTTATCGCGTTCCTACCGGGGGATGGGGAAATGATTGGGGTATTAGGCATCATTCCACAACAATGCACCACTCGTGTAGCTCGTAATCCACACATCCATTTTTGATCAGGGGATCTGCCTGCACGATCGCTTCCGCCTCGGCTTTCGACTGCGCTTGAAATAGCAACATGCCACCACCGCGCTCAGCCCAGTAACCAGTACGAGCCTGATGTCCTTTCTGGATAAGCTCTTTGACGTAGGCTGTGTGGGCTGGTACGTGCTTGTCAAAGGCTGCTTTTTCAATAATTCCTCGCTCAATTTTGACAAACCAAGGCACTAAAGCCCTCCTGCACAATGCATAAACGGCTCTGTCAAATGGATTCAACAAACGAATCGCCTGCTGCCAGCAGATTGCCTGCTAACTAATGTTCGGGATCACCTAGCATACTGAGTTGTGAGTCCGAATCATCAAAATCGTAATGGAATTCACAGGTCATTCAGACAAAAGGACGTACCGAGCAGTACTCATTTGACGGCATGCCCTATCGCAATTTGGCTCGAACTTCCACTGAAGCAGCGGTGCGGTTCTTTATCGCTTTACTTCCTCCTGAGGAGGGAGCACGTCACTTTCTTGAGAGAAAAATTAGAGTGATGCTGTAGCGATACTTCGATGGGGGCAACCATGACGCCAGCAGAACGCCAAGAACTACTGCATTGCAGCCAACGCATTGCGGAACTGCTGTATCAAGAAGCGTACGAGCAAAACCAGCCCATTGCGACGTTAGGAGCCATTGAATCGACCGTACGCGCACAAGTTCAAGAGCATGTTACGCCCGCCATTGGGGAGTTTTTTGCCAAGCCGTCACGAACACCCAAGACGGCTACCCCCGACAGTTAAACAGCATTCTGGGCCGTTTGACGTTGACGAGTACGCAAGCGGAGCAACTCGGCGTCAGTACTTACAGCCGTCTCAGTCCTCATTTAGAACTGTGCTGTTTGCGCCAAAGCGCCATCTTGTCCTATCAAAAGGCCCAAGCCGAAGTGGAACTGCAGACCGGTCGGCGGGTGAGTGCCAAAACGCAAGAACGCTTAGTACATCGGCAGTCCTTTGCGGCCCCGGAGCCCGCAGCGCCCATTGAGCAGATGAGTCTAGACGGCGGCATGATCCGCTTACGCACCCCCAAGGGAAAAGCCTCTGAGTGGCGAGAATATAAAGCCTTGAATTTAGGCGAAGTCAATCAAGGGATGGCTTGGTTCAAGGACAACCCGAGTTTGGTGGCGTGGGCTAACCAATTACCCTTGGCGGCCATCGTTGATTGTCTGGGCGATGGTCATGACGGGGTTTGGGGGCTCTATGCTCAAATTGGCAGCGACGACCAACGTCACGAGATTCTCGATTGGTTTCATTTGATGGAGAATTTGCATCAAGTGCCAGCGGCCACTCAGGTCCTTGACACGGTGCGCAGCTTTCTCTGGGAAGGAAACGTAGACGCGGCGATTAAGACATTGGCAGCCACTGAGTCAGAAGCGACCCGTCGCTTCTGCGGCTATCTAGAGCGGCATACTGAGCGCATCCCCAACTATCGTTACTACCAGGAAGAAGGCTGGACGATTGGTTCGGGAGATGTGGAATCTTTGGTGAAGCAGATTAACCAGCGCACCAAGCTCGCCGGGGCTTCCTGGGAAGCTGAACGGGTACCACAAGTTTTGGCTCATCGTTGCGCTTACCTAAATGATGACCTCTCTCCTGACCAGTATTTTTCTACGTAGAAAGTGACGTGCTCCCG
>JBHJHM010000037.1:0-21100 GCA_050330865.1 Leptolyngbyaceae cyanobacterium | reverse complement strand
GGTTGACACGTATCTCACAATTCTCTAATTGATTAGGGGCTATTGGGGGTTGGGGCTGTTAGGGCAGGCAATTTTCGCAAAGTTAGCGATCGCGTCTGTGCTGGGATGGATATTACGGGCGCGGTGGAGCGGATGGCGGGGTAGCGGACAGCGCTGAAGTTGATGGGAGTGGGGGAGTGGGGGAGTGGATGGGTGGAAGGGTAGATGGGTAGGAGGGTGTTGGGGGAGAATGGAGATATCTTATGACTTTGGAGGAGGTTTCTATGCGTAAACAAATAATTGAATACACCTCACCGCTGGATGCATTGATTGCGCTTGCCAAGCAACTCAACGCTTACGAAACTCAATACCAGATGGATTCCGTCGAGTTTTTTGCAAAGTACAACCAGGGCCAAACCTCAAACGATGAAGACTTTGTTGAGTGGGCAGACAACTACCAGCACTATCTAGTCCTGCATCAGGAACTAGAGGCAAAGATAGCGAGCATCGCGTGATGTTCCAACATGAGGATGATATCGGGCAGCTCTTTGAATGATCTGCTGATTGCCTCGTAGCAAAAGTGAAACATGGTCAGTATCCAAGACCCAGAGGTTCATGGTGATTCTTGCCGTTCTGCCGCGATCGCTTGAGCAATCAATTCAAAGTCAGCGTCGTCCTTAAAAACACCGCCAAATTTACGCCAAGGATTATCCTCGTTCGTTGCCGAGATAGGAATCGCAACAACTTCTGTGTTGGCCAGATGCTCATCAAGAAGCTGCCGAATCTTTTGAAGCGCCGATTGTCGTGTATCGGCAATCACCTTAAACGAGGGCAGCCCTAGAACCGTCGCAGTCGTTTGGCCGTCGGCAGTGGATTCGAGTAAGACACTCAAGCTAGTCATTGATAAATCTGTATATAGACTATGGGATTCTGAGCTATTGCAACCAAGTAGCTTTCCTGGAAGTTTGTGCCACCAGACTGTTGCTATAGCTATGTAAATTATAAGGAATTGTTCGATTGAGGGGCATGTGTTGAAGTTAATGGGAGCGGTGGATAGGAGTGGGGGAGTGGGGGAGTGGATGGGTGGAAGAGAGATCGCTTTTGCCCCAACGACGCGACTAGAGTGCATTAATAGTATCCTCTGTCAACAGACAGAGACACTGGCAACGACGATAAAACAAGTTCGGCAAAGTTTGGCAGCAAGGTGCCATTGCTTTGAGGTTAGTGCTCAGCTAATTCACCTGGATTTGACAATATTTCAACCTAGAGCAAACCCCACGTACTGCCTGACGTGGAGAGCCTGTCGTAAACCACGTAGACGACCATGTATAAAGTAAACATAAAAAAGAACCTGATATTTAAGACTATGTCTGGAGAGTTGCTAAGACTGCCTCTGGTGTATGCTCTGAAAAGAGCGTTTAACAAGGCTTTGAACGAAATCACGAATTGAACTCAATGCTTTCCTCTGGGCAGATGAACCATGGAAGCTTGTATTTTTTGACTCTAACTTTAATCAGATTTAACCCAGATTTTACCCCATCTATAAAAACACATGGGAAGATTATGCGGGCGTTATAACCCGCTAACCTGCTCGTGACGCTTAGCCGTCTCGCTTTCTCAATGATTCCAGCTAGATTTTTGATCTCCTGGTTGGATCTGCTTTTGACACGCCAATTCCTAGTGGCTTCAGCAGCTGCACTTATGGTTTGGCTAGTGGGTGATGTCTATCGCCCTGGGCATGCAGAACCTGGAGCTATTGTTATTGATATGCCTGTGTATGGTCAAGTTACCCATGGTGACCTAGTGTCTCAGGCAGAGGGCCTAGCTGAAGCTGCTATCAGTCGCCAGTTCGGCCAAAATTCTGAGCTTCTGAAGGTAGAAGTCGTTGTTTTGGGCGATCGCAATGGAGAAATGGTTCCCATTCTGACAGTGACCGTTTCTCGGACTCAGTGGCAAGAGAACCCTCAGGTTGACGCGTGGACTGAGTATTACAGCAATTCCTATGCACTACTTCGGCTTCATGAAGAGGGCTTAGGCAATGAAGCGAGTGTGGCAGTCGCTTCCCAAAGACCTGTAGCTAGTCGAACATCGTCTAGCTCGATTGACCAAGCGTATGACGAGGGGCGCTTGGCTGGGGAAGCGATTCAGCGGGAGTATCTAGCGGATCTGGATTAGCTGCGTTGAAGTCGGTTGTCGGTTTTTAACGTTGTCATAGCAAAGTCGTCTGTTGCTTTGTTTTCAAAGCAACTGTAGGACGGTGTCTGTTGAGAGAACACGATTGAGAGGAGAATACCAATGATTCACGACCATCTACCTAGTAATAAATCGGGCAATCGCCCTTTTTATGACGTGTTTCGGGCTAGAGTGTCTCGGCGCAACGTGCTGAAGCGCAGTATTGTCTTGTCTGCCGCGGGTTTTGCCAGTGCATTTGTCGGTAATAGTTTGACAAGCCAAACCGTTTCTGCTGCTACAAAGTCTTCCGGAAGTCGTTCTACAGGATCTCTTCTTGCCCAGAATACTCTTAGTCCTGAGATTAGCTTTAGTCCAGTGACCATTGCCGAGGCTACGGTGGATGGCAGAGTGCCCCACATCTCCTCTGACTATCAGTACGATGTTCTGATTCCTTGGGGAACTCCGCTGGAGCCTGGTGTCCCAGAATATGCGGGTGATCCAGTTAACCGCACTAACTCTGTTGACCAAGCAAGGCAAGTGGGTATCGGTCATGACGGGATGCACTTCTTCCCCGAGAATGGCACCAGCAACACAAGAGGTGTTCTGTGCATTAATCACGAATTTGGTATCACTCCCCACGTTTTGGGTAAGGCGCTTCCTGAGTCGGTAGAGGAAGTGACCACGATGGAGCATGCCCATGGCGTTTCCTGCGTAGAAATCGAGAAAGTTAATGGCACGTGGCAGGTTGTGCTAGACAGTCCAAAGAACCGCCGAATTCACGTGAATACGCCGGTTGAATTCAGTGGTCCTGCAGCCGGTAACGCTTTGCTAGATAACCCCGCTGGTAACGACTTCCAAGGAACTGTTAATAACTGTGCAAATGGTTTCACGCCTTGGGGTACTTACCTGACGTGCGAAGAGAACTTTAACGGTTACTTCAACAATTCCGAAGTCGATCAGTCTGACCCTCCTACTGACGCTCGATTGGGTGAAGGTAGCCCCATCACAGAAGCGGATCCGCGCTACGGCATCTCGCCTGTAGGGTTTGGATATGCTTGGGGTGGTCAGAATGGAGAGGTATTTGATCCACGTTTTGATACGTCCAATCCTGATTATGTGAATGAGCGTAATCGCTTTGGATGGGTTGTGGAAATTGATCCCCAAAACCCGGATGCAAGGCCTGTGAAGCGGACTGCTATGGGGCGCTTTAAGCACGAAAGTGTGGGAACAGTCGTCGGTCAAGGGGGGCGTTTCGTTGGCTACATGGGGGATGATCAGCGCTTCGACTACTGCTACAAGTTTGTGTCTCAGGCCAGCTGGCGTTCCATGATTGCGCGTGGTTTGAGCCCATTGGACCACGGTCAGCTCTACTGCGCGAGGTTTGACGAAGATGGTACTGGCGAATGGATGGAAATCACCTACGATAATCCTGCCATCCGTGATGCTGTAGATGAACAGGGACAACCTTTGTTCAGCAGCCAGGGAGACGTCCTTGTATTTACTCGTTTGGCAGCTGACATCTTGGGAGCAACGCCCATGGATCGTCCTGAGTGGGTAACCCCTTCACCCAACGGTGATCTCTTCTGGGCGATGACCAACAACAGCCGGCGTGAAACACCAGATGCTGTGAACCCCTTAGCCCCGAACGACGACGGTTACATCTTGAGAACAAGAGATTCGGATAATCACATCGGAACAACTTTCACCTGGGAGCACTTTATCTTTGCTCAAGATACGCACGCTGAAGGCGACGAGCGGACGTTCAGCGATCCGGATGGTCTATGGGCTGACCCAGATGGGCGTTTGTTCATTGAAACGGATGGTGGTCAGCAGAAAGATCTGCAAGACCAGTGCCTGGTTGCTAACCCCGAAACAGGTGAAATTCGTCGTCTTTTTGTGGGTGTTAACGGTGATGAAATCACTGGTATCGCCTATACTCCTGACCGCAGGACTCTGTTCATCAATACCCAGCATCCTGGTAACGGCGATCCTTCGGAAACAAACTTCCCAGCTCCAACTGATGGGATTACGATTCCTCGAGACTCTACAATTGTCATCACCCGTAAGGATGGCGGCATTGTTGGTTCCTAGAGTTCCATAAAGGCATAAACTCATGGCTGAATTGGTCAGATGAGTTAAAAGCCTAGCTATCAGGTTGAGGAAGGTGTTTCTTCCTCAACCTAAATAGGTTAAGACTTACACGCTTAGCAAGATTTTAGAGGTTTGCAAGTTCCCATAGCCACCACGAATGCTCTGATGAGAGGTCTTCAGAGGGTGTCTTTAACTTGGTGATAGTGTGTTTTGTAGAACCCCATGATTTCTCTAGGAAATAGAACGAATGGATGACCCCTGATCGTGTATAGCTAGCTGTATTGGATTCAAAGGATGACTCCCGTGCCGATCAGTAGGTGACCAAAACGAATCAACGTTTTCAAAACCTGTTGAATGCACATCTCAGCAATTCGCAGCCACGTTTACTTATGGCTACCTAATTATTTCTTGGATTCATACTACACGAAATCCTGGTGGCATATTTCTGTTTCGGTAAATGGCTCAATCGGTTGCAGCGCGGTGGCTACGCCGAGCAACCCAATGATTATTTAAGGGGTGTTGAAATCGGATTTGGTAGTGGTTTGTGTGTCGCTGAAATGAAGAAAATCATCTGAATCTAACAAGTAAGGGCAAAAATTGTCATGCAGGATTTCTCTGATTGTCCTGCACGGTGCAGATGTTGACCCATTTTGATTGATATTTCTCTACGAATATGTCATTTCAAATTGACAGTGCAAATAAAACTTCAAAGATACTTTTCTTGTTAAGTGTCTGTCCCAATATCCATTCATACAGATGGATTCCATATCCGTAGAAAATCAGGATCAGCGCACTTTGAATATGAAGCTTTTTTGAAGTACTCCAATATACTTTGTATCTCTAAGTAATAGGTATAAACTGACTAAGTGGATTTCTGAAGACCTATTTTTCAGGTGATTTTATGAAGTACTTTGGTCTCGCTGCAACAGCAGCCCTTAGCGCATTTGCGATCGCAACTCCTGCAAATGCTGCCCTTTTTAGCTGGGATGTAGAATACACTGGCTGGTGGGAAGAAGAAAGCGGTGGTTCTATTTCTGGCTCATTTGTTGCCGATGACGCTGATGCTTCTGACGGTATTGTTGCTTTGGATGAAATTCGGTCTTGGGCTTGGGATTGGAGTGGCAACGATCTTGTCGCTGGCTTTTCTATATCTTCCAGCGATGAAAGTGCAGAAATTCAAGTTTTTGACTCAGCGACCTCGGGTTTCTATGTGGATGGTACGCCTAACCAACCTAACTTATTAGACGGCCTTGATCAGGGTATCTTTGTTGGGGGCGATGCTGGTGAGCTTATCCTCGATTTCGAATTTCTAATTGTTGAAAATAACTCTTCTCCCTTTCCCGCTGGTATGAGCGAAGTTTCGAGCGGCAATGTTGATTCAGAAGCTGGCAGTGTTACCGTTGGTGAGCCTAAGGCAGTTCCTGAACCTGCAACGATGTTAGGTCTGATTGTGCTAGGTGCGGGCAGCTTATTTGTTCGTAAGCGGGTTGCTTAATTCCTCATCGAAGCAGTAATTTGGGGAAGATTTGGCATAGAGGTCGCGCATACGTTGCCTCTATGCCAGTTCCATAGCAACTCAATTCTGGAGAGAAAAACTTTCTGAAAGGCCTCAAAGTTGATATCAATAACCCCTAAGTCTTTATTCGAAGGATTAATCCTCCCCGAAGGCAGGATCTGCTTCCAGAAAGTTGGTTGGATCGATGGGAATGGGTAGGATGTCTGATGAAGCACTGCTTTCTGATGCAGCAATTTCAAGATCTAGCAATGTCCTGGAACTGAAGTAAGGGGTGACCCAGTTAAGCCAGCGATCAAGATCAGGATCTTCTTGCCATTCCGTACGAGACACATTCATTGAAAATAGCGGCACTGTCTGCCCGTTGCGATCAGCTATTACTAAAAGCGATATATTTGCAAGACTCGGATTCTGAGCAAACGTTGTCTCGATGGTTTGCCTAGCTAAGCGCTCTGCTTGCTGCTGAATTGATTCATAGCTTGCTCGTCCATCGTAGACACCGAATGTAATCTCGATCCGCTCAGTTTGAGCAAGAGCACTTGACAGAAATGTTGAGTTCATAATGATTGACGTAGCTAGTAAAGCCGTCAACCTCCAGCCGCAATTTCGGAGCAGGCTCATAGATTCAGAATGAGTTCTAAAGATGAATAATAGGGGGCAAAACCTACCCCAGTAAATTTTACACTAGCGGCGATCCCTCGGCTGATTGATAAGTCTTAGCCTCCATGATGCCTTTAAAGGCATGAGGTACTTGCCAAAGGGCATAATTAAAACGATTCCCTGACATTACCTTTAGACTCTTCACAAGTGGTGATTTCAGGAAGAGCCTTATCTACGTAAAAATGCGGTCTTAGGTATCTTTTTTCTTAGGGACTTCTTAATTTTTCTCAGCAACTTGCTCGCTAAGCGATCGCCTCACCTCCCAATATAGAAAGATATAAAAAACTAATCGTTAGTCAATTCGTTGTCTGCTAAGAGTTTGCCACTTTCATTAACTGTTTATTAACCCAAAATAGTGAGTTCTTAAAGATGACATGAAAGCCTATGGATGCTGTCTAAGTATGCGTTAACGCGGACACAACTATGGCTACCTTAAACGGATTTGCATTTCTACCTGCGGATACCTTTGCAGAGGGTCCTCAATCGGGTGCGGACAATGGCCGGATCGATGCCGTTCTCCGGATCCAACCGATTGAGGCCAATGGTCGTACAGGCCCTTTCGATGGTCAGCCTGTGCAGGGCTTCAGTGGTGTACAGTTTGCCCCCGGTAGCGAAGGAGACACGTTTTGGTTTCTTTCCGATAACGGCTTTGGGGGGGAGTCTAATAGTACGGACTACCTGCTACGGATTTATCAGGCAGCTCCGAGCTTCAACGGTGAAGGCGGGGACGGAAGTGTTGAAGTCGAAGGATTTGTTCAGCTCAGCGACCCCGACGGCTTAATTCCCTTCGATATCCAGAACGGCGACACCGACGAACGACTGCTCACGGGGACCGATTTTGATATTGAGTCATTTGTGATCGATGGCAATGGCGACATCTGGGTCGGTGAGGAATTTGGCCCCTTTATCCTGCATTTCAACAGTGAAGGGGAACTCCTAGAGGCTCCGATTCCGACTCCCAATCCAGTGGAGCTCAACACGCTGAACGGGCAAGACCCTTTGGTTATCGCTCACCGGGGCGCTAGCGGTGATTTCCCTGAGCACACGTTGGAGGCGTATCGGGCCGCGATCGCTGCCGGAGCCGATTTTATCGAGCCCGACCTCGCAATTACTAGCGATGGTATCCTCATTGCCCGCCACGAACCCACCCTGGCGCAGGTTGAGCTGGATGAGAACGGCGAAATTCTGCGCGATAGCGACGGCAATCCTATCGTCAAGCAAGACAGCACGCTGACCACTAACGTGGCGGATTTGCCCGAATTTGCGGATCGCCTCACCGTGAAGGAACTAGATGGCGAGCTTGTTGGTGGCTGGTTTGCCGAAGACTTTACCTTCGCCGAGCTGGATGAGAATGTCCGCGCGCGTCAATCCCGCGATTTTCGCGATCAGTCCTTCAACGACCTGTTCAAGATTCCCAGCCTAGAGCAGGTGATTGAGCTGGTTCAGGAAGTGGAAGCCCAGACCGGTGTGCAGGTCGGGATTTACCCCGAAACTAAGCACCCTACCTTCTTTGATGATCAGGGATTGTCCCTGGAAGAGCCGCTGGTGCAGACCCTGACAACCACTGGCTTTACCGACCCCGATCGCATCTTCATCCAGTCCTTTGAGGTTGCCAACCTAATTGATCTCAGCGGTCAGCTTGCAGAAGTAGGGCTTGAGGAGATTCCTCTGGTTCAGCTCTTCGGCGACATTGAGAATAGCTTCATCAACGAAGGCGGTGGCGGTTTCTCGGTTCCTTTCGACTTTGCTGCCAACACCTCTTTCATCGTTTCCACCGACGCCACCGACAACAACATCCTGGCGGGCGCGCCCGATACCCCAGGCGGCGATGAAACCGATATCACCGTTGATTTGGATGACGACGGTACCCCAACCCAGGCGCTATTACGCTTCAATGACCTTTCAGTGCCTGACGGGGTGACGCTGGAAAGTGCCACTCTGACCGTATTCACTAACAGCGACTCGGACGGCACGGTTTCGGCCTTCCGGATGCTGCAGGAATGGGGGGATGACAGCACCTGGAATTCCTTTGGTGGTGATGGGGTTCAGCCAGATGGGGTTGAGGCTGCTACCGAAACTTCCTTCACGATTCCTCAGCCTGCCGACGATAGCTTGCTGACAATTGATGTTACCTCCGACATTGAGTTTTGGCTGGAGAACCCTGATCTGAACCAGGGCTGGGTCTTCACCAACGACTCGGGCGATGGTTGGGATTTCAATTCCGCCGAATCCGATGAGCCTGCCCTCGTGCCCCAGTTGACGCTGAACTTCAGCGGTGGCGCTGTCGTGGATGAAGATCGTCTGCGGGGTATCTACGGCGATCTGGTGGATATTATCGACTTCTCCAGTTCACCGACTTATGCCGACCTGGCAAACCAAGCGGCGATCGATTTCATCAATACCTATGCTGATGGTCTGGGTCCCTGGAAGAACAGCATCATCCTGCGGGAGCCTCTAGAGACTCCGGTCGATGGCAATGGCGATGGCGTGGCTGAAATTCGCACGCAAAATACGGGTGAAATCTTCCCCCTCATTGACTTTGCACATAATGCTGATTTGCAAGTTCATCCCTACACCCTGCGGGACGAAGAGCGGTTCCTGACGCTAAATGCAGACGGCACGCCGCAAACCCCTGAGCAAGAGGTTGAGCAGCTCATTGAACTCGGTGCGGATGGTTTCTTCACCGACTTTCCTCGCACAGCTGACCCTGTAGTGGATCAGCTGACCTCTGATGAAGTGCGCTCCCCCAACAACCCCGACTTCGATTTCAATACGCTGAATGGTCAAACGCCGCTGGTGATTGCTCACCGGGGTGCCAGCGGTGATTTCCCCGAGCACACCCTGGAAGCCTACCGAGCGGCGATTTATCAAGGAGCTGACTTTATTGAGCCGGATTTGGCAATCACCAGCGATGGTGTTTTGATTGCCCGTCACGAGCCTACCCTGGCCCAGGTTGAGCTGGATGAGAATGGCGAAATCCGGCGCGATGCTGACGGCAATCCCATCGTCAGGCAGAACAGCACGCTGACCACCAACGTGGCGGACCTACCTCAGTTCGCCGATCGCGTCACGGTGAAGGAGCTAGATGGTGCGCTCGTTGGCGGCTGGTTCGCAGAGGACTTCACCCTGGCAGAAATCAAAGGCGACATTCGGGCGGTTCAATCACGTGATTTCCGGAATGATGCGTTCGATGGCCTGTTTGAAATTCCCACGCTGGAAGAAGTGATCGAGTTGGTCAACGAACTGAGCCCCGTCGTCGGTAAAGACATCGGGATTTATCCGGAAACCAAGCACCCCACCTTCTTTGATGACCAAGACTTGTCGTTGGAAGAGCCCTTGGTGCAAACGCTGGTGGATACCGGCTTTACCGATCGCGATCGCATCTTCATTCAGTCCTTCGAAATTGCTAACTTGATCGAGCTGCGGAGCCTACTAGAAGAGGCGGGTATTCCCGATATCCCGCTGGTTCAGCTCTTCGGTGATACCGAGGGTAGCTTTATCAATGCAGGCGGTGGCGGCTTCTCCGTGCCCTTTGACTTAGTGGCCAATGCTGACCTGTCTGAGGCGGAACAGGAAGCCATCTACGGTGACCTGCTGCCCTTCCTAGACTTTGAAAATCCCGGCTACGATGCCCTGGCTAATGCTGAGGCAATCACCCAAATTAGCGGCTACGCCGATGGTTTAGGCCCCTGGAAGAACAATATCCTGCTGCGCGAGTCCTTTGCCACCTCAGAGGATCGGGACGGCAATGGCACTAACGAAACTGTGCTACAGCGCCTCACCTTCGACACGACTGAAGGCATCTTCACGGGAACAGCTGCCTACAACAGTGAACTCATCACCGGTGAAGGGACTGAGGTTCTGGATCCTACAACAGGGCTGGAGCTAGACATCGATTTCTTGGGCACGCCGCTGACCGAAGCCGATGATGACCTGTTCGACTTCTTCCCACAACTCATCCTGGAAGATGGCGTCCCCATCGACCTCGACTACCAGATTCTGACGGATGACCTGTTCTTTACTATCACGGGTGACCCCGATGATCTCACGGTTGAATTTGAAGTGGGTCCTGCGGACAATCCCACGCTATCGGGCTCCGGAACCGTTGAGATTCCCTTCGGCATTAGCACGCAGCTTACAGGTGAGGTGTTCCCGCTGATTGACTTTGCCCATGATGCTGGGCTCCAGGTTCACCCCTACACCCTCCGCGATGAAAACGTCTTCTTGACGCTGAATCCGGATGGTACCGCTCAAACCACGGGCGAAGAGTTTGAGCAGCTGATTGAGCTGGGCGTGGATGGTTTCTTCACCGACTTCCCCGAAACGGGACGGATTGTGGTGGAGCAGTTTGAAACAGCTGAGGAGTTCGCTAACCTGCGCGGTTCTCGCGGCTACGAGGGCATGGCCTTCAGCCCCGATCGCCAAACCCTGTATCCCATGCTGGAAGGCACTGTCTTCGGTGACCCTGAGGCATCCGTTCGCATCTACGAATTCGATGTGGCTAGCAGCGCTTTCGAGGGCATTGTCGGGCTATACCAGATGGATGCGGCGAATCACGCGATCGGGGACTTCACCCCCATCAACAATGACGAGTACCTCGTAATTGAGCGAGATGGTCGTCAGGGCGCAGCTGCTGAGTTCAAGAAGATCTTCAAGGTGGATCTCTCCGAGGTGGATGAGAACGGCTTTGTTGAGAAGACCGAAGTGGTTGACTTGCTCAACATCGAAGATCCCGATGACCTCAATGGCGATGGCGAAACCACCTTCTCCTTCCCGTTTGTCACCATCGAAGACGTGCTGGTGATTGACGAGAGCACGATTCTGGTAGCTAACGACAACAACTATCCTTTCTCCATCGGTCGTGACTTTTCGGGTGAAGCCATCGACAACAACGAAGTCATCCTCGTGGGCTTGGACGAGACCTTAGATCTAGACCCCCGCTTGGGTGCTGAAGCTCCGAACCGCGACATCACGGAAGGGACAGCGGATGCTGACCTGATTGCCGGTGGTATTGACGGCGATGACTTCATCTTCGGCGGTGACGGCGATGATGTGCTACGGGGTGACCTCAACTCCCGCGATGCTCAGGTAGGCATTGGCAACGATGACACTATCTTCGGCGAAGGCGGTGATGACCGCATTGGTGGCAAAGGCGGTGACGACATCCTACGGGGTGGCGACGGCAACGACGCTATCTGGGGTGACGACGGCGATGACCTTCTGCGCGGTGATGCTGGCAACGACACCCTGACCGGCGACGATAATTCTGGCGGTGCGGGTTCTGACACCTTCGTGCTGGCTGCAGGCGAAGGCACCGACACTATCACGGACTTTGAAGTCGGGACTGATTTCATTGGTCTAGCTGGTGGCCTTACCTTTGCAGTGCTGTCCTTCAGCGGCGATGCAATTAGCACGGGGGATGAAACGCTGGCAGTTCTGCAGGGCGTCAACACCTCAGCGCTGACGGAGACTTCCTTCGTTGTGGTCTAGCGGTTCGCTAGTTCCTGATGGGATTGTTTGACTGTAAGAGGGGGACGCGATCGCGCCCCCCTCCCTTGCTATTTATCGCTTAAGGAAGCCAAAGTCATCATTGGGGTTCTTAGCCAGAGACTGGAAACTGGGAGAAAAGTGGTTGATCACGGAGACGTTTGCTGCTGTAGAACAGTCGCAATCCCATCAGAGTCCTCTAGATTCGGAATTGGCTTGAGGGGCTGAGCGTAGTCGATCGCGAGGTCAAATCGAGCGCGTGAGTAGATGTCATTGACCAACGGTTGTAGATTAACAATCGGCTCTGGGTCATCGATCCGAAGCGGCACTGGAAACGAGGGAATGGGCGTCGGTAGGTCAAACGCATAAAGCTGGGCCTGTGGTCTTTCAGGACTGCGGCTGACCAGAATGCTGTAAGGCTGATTAACAGGGTCTGAAACAGGCATCGCAGTACCACTTCTGAGAAGATCAATTTCGACCAGATGAGTTGCCGAACCCAAAATCTTCTGCCGTTTCGTTTCATAGGTCGTGCGGCCCTCGCCTGATCGCTTGTTGCTGGGAGATAGCAGTTCAATGACACAAATGACTTCGGCAGTCTGCACCAGGCGAACTTCCAGAAAGCGTTCGGTGACCTCTCTCGGCATGGGAACAAGAACCCGACGCGGCTCGGTAATCTGCTGAGTGGTGCCTTGGAGTAAGACATTACGATCGCTAACATTGCCCCGTCGAGCTACCGTAACATCCGCAATGCCCACAAGCGACATTGGTTCGGTTGTGGTGTAAACCCGTTCTTCAATCGAGACGCGATACTTGGGGGCGACTTGTGGGGTAATGGCATCGGCGATCGCCACCACTAATCGATTATGAACCTGGGGCCATAAGCCAAGTTGCTCCAGGTAAGGATTCATACCAGGAAAGGGGTTATTCATAAGACGATTCCCTATGTGCCTAAACGGTATCGCAATTTTGTTTCAATAACAGGACATTGTTTTAGGGTTTGACCCACCCATGATGCGCGACCTAACCGACTTTACAGTTGGCTAGTGTCGTATCTTAGGCTTCCTGGGCTTTTGATCCGAGACCGGCAACTAGGGCGAGGCGATCGCTGTAAAATAGAAGGGCGTTTTAAATAGCTGAGCGAACCTGAACTTCAACGATGACTCCATTAACCTTTGACCTCACTACATCAGCCACAATTTTAGGAACAGAGCCCGATATGTTCCTGAAATTCATAAAGGCAAAAGATATCCCAGGAGTTTTATTTTTTACGGAAAAGCCTCAAATCTCTATTTTCACACTCGCAGAACTGCTAAATACTCGCCCTGAAATCTTACTCAACTGGCTGGAAGATGAACATATAGCTCAGCTTATTGAAGAAGTCGATGAAGACGAATGGTTTGAAGGTGAAGAAGGGCAATTGGCCTATCAGGCTATTTTGAGTCAGGAAAGCTAATGGTCTGGCGGATACGATACACAAAAACTTTCTATAAAGAATTGTCTAAAATTCCAGAAAAGTATAGAGAACAAATAGAAAATTTCGTATTTGGTGATGCAGTCAAGCAAGATCCTTTCGACACTGGGAAGTTGGAAAAACTTACAGGATATACGGAATACTATAAAGCTCGTTTTGGTGTATACCGGGTGGGTTTACGAATTGATCGAGCAGAGCAAGCAGTGGAGTTTCGACGAGTCCGTCATCGACAAGACATTTATCAAAAATTTCCTTGAATGTTAATGAATTAGAACCGACGTTCAGCTGTAGCCTTTATCTTGAGTCTCAGTTGCAACTGCTTCTTTCAAGTAATGCGGTGCCTAGGTTTCTCCCCAACTCTTCAATTCCAACAGGATGGATTCCAAGGTTCGTCCCTGCCCGTCAGCGAATATTCAACGCGGGGTGGGACTTCGCGATAAACCTTCCGAGCAATCAGTTCATCCGCTAATTGTTTTGCCTTGAAGGACAATACAGCATTTCTGAAGCTAGTGAGGTACACAGATTGGCTTAGAACCCTTGACTTCAGCAGATAAGCTGTACCTCACCCAGAAAGGAAGTGCTGTATAGCGATTCCTTATCTTCAGTGGTTAGTCGAAGAAAAACGAGAGAATGGGAGACAAATAGGCAAAAACGGACTGTTGTTGATGCTCAGTTTCTTTGTTTATGGCACGCTGAAGCCGGGGGAGGCTTATTACGCTGAGTATTGTGAGCCTTATGTGGTGGAAGCAGTACCGGCGATCGCGCCAGGATGCCTCTTTCACCTACCAATGGGCTATCCGGCAATGACGTTGGGTGAGGGCTATGTGACGGGGGCGCTGCTGCAGCTCAGGGATGATGGGGCGATCGCCCATATGGATGATTTTGAGGATTATGACCCTGCGCTGCCAGCGGCTGAGAATCTCTATCTGCGGCAGCTGCGACCTGTTTTTTCAGTAGAGCATCAGCCGCTGGGAGAAGCCTGGATGTATGTAATGCAGCTTGAACGAGTTCAGCAATATCAGGGGGTTCCAGTTCCGTCAGGCAACTGGAGTCGGCAATTGTGGCCTAGCATCTAGAACCCAAGGTTCTTTTGACAAGGTTGAGGCCAACATATCTACCTAACAGAAGAAACCGGGGTTCTAGGAAACTAGTCAATGGTTGCAGGTTCGGCCTCTACGTCTTCTTGAATGTCCAAGGGAAGCTCGGAGAGAAAATCATAGCCCGTAGCGAGTTCAATGCGATCAACTGTGGTTTGGTAGAATCGCCAGTCGGCAGCGACCGTGTTCTGGTTGGGCATATCCACCGCGATGACGGGACTTTCTAGCCCCATAGCAGCCAAATCCTGCTCAGACTGTTCCAAAATTACGATGATTTTCCAGAGACGTGAGGGAGCTTTGACGCGCCCATCAGCCAATTGAGTCTGTTCGCCATAGCCACCTGCAATCACCATCAGGTCCAGACCAAACTGGTAAACCAAATCGCGGCTATATTCCTCCAGCTCACGCCAAGGTCCCCGATTATTTTCAGGTGCTTGGGGCAGGATGTTGGTCATCAAAAACGTGGCGGAATTGTCCTCGACGCTGCGGGTACGATCGCCCGATGGCACAATATGGCCGCGATCGTACCCGCTATTGCGATAGTCGTTTGGTGTCACCTGATAGACCCCTGAAGGCAATCCGCCATCCTGACGGAAATCATCCTGACGCTCCGTTTGTCCCAACCACTCAGCATCGAGCTGCCAGCTTGCCCAGTTCGCCGTGCCGCGATCGCGGTTGTAGGACAAAGCGTATTGCGATCGCTCAATCAGAAAATTGTTGGGGTTCGTCGCGGCGGCATTGCTGGGATTCCCCAAAACCAAATGGGAACTGCTGGGAACCAGCGCCTCCGCATCGAGTCCAGAGGAAATGGGCGGCAGTGACTCACAAGCCATCCCGTTCCCGTCTCGATCCAGCACGAATGGATCCTCTGGAAATGCAACAAGGACAGTTTGCGCCAGCGCCTGATCCCGAAAATCGCTGCAGTTGCAATCGTCATCTACGCACGGAGGTAGCGAGGCATTTTCAGATAAGGCCAAGCGATCGATATCAGACCAGAATCCACACCCGGTCAGACTCAACAGGCCTAGTAAAATTGTCCAACGAATTGCTTTCATCCCCTCTGCATCCCTTCTTGATTAGCCTCTTTGATTCTGGATTCCTGCCGATCAAGATTCCCTGACTTGGGTAAATAACTCGTCACCTAAACAGAACCGTTATGCCTTTCCCTTACAAATGTACTATTCTTCGCCCCAAAGGAGCATCTCTGGATTGCTTAATTAGGGCAAAATCTGGACAAACCATAGAGATTACGTCGGACTGTTGCAGCATTGCCCTTAACTCTTTAAAAATGTTCAGTGGGAGGACGAGACTAACGCTTGTCCCGTCCGAGGCAGTTGCGAATAATGCTCCTATCTACGGTTAGGCATATTGTGAGTAGCTCTGCCTCCCGCTGTCCAAACGGACAAAGCTGACAAGTTTTGAACGTCTGAGAACGAATACTCGAGGCAACATGCTCAAGCAAGTTATTTCTAAGTTTCAAACCCACTTTCCAGCCCCTGTGGTAAGTGCTCACTGTGACGGCCCTTGCGGCGTCTATGATCCCTCTTCTGCGCGTGTAGCTGCTGAGGCTGTTTTGTCCATGACCAAGAAGCTGCTTGATCTGGAAGCAAAGCCCGGCGATCCCGCTTACGAGAATACTTTCTCTCGCTATGTAGCTATCAAAGAAGAGCAAGCCCAGATCACCAAAGACGAGCTTCTCATCCTGTGGACCGATTACTTCAAGCCCCAGCATTTAGAGCAGTATCCTGACCTGCATGACACGTTCTGGAAGGCTGCTAAGCTCTGCTCTGCAACTAAGGTGGAAGTGAGTCTGCAACATGCTCAAGAGCTGATGGCTGCCGTTGAAAAAATCCACGGCATCTTCTGGGCTACGAAGAATCGTGACGTTAGCTGGTACACCGCTAGCTAATCGCTGACGCGATTACTGGTTGATTCAAAAAAGACGATCGCGGCTATCAGCGATCGTCTTTTTTGTTTTGTTTCCCCTGCATTCTGTAATACCAGTTCTCTAAATTACAGCTACAAAAACAAATCGATGTAGCTCCGTGTCACAGGGCTGACGGATCCGTAGCGTTTACAGGGAGAATTGTTGTGAGACGAAGAATTTTGATCGATCCACGCCACACTAAGTCCGCGGACTTGCCCCTACGCAACTCGACCCGATGGGATATTCTCTTGTGGCTGCTGCGTCGCTATCGACGATTGCGGGTGACGGGTGACTCGATGCTGCCGCTGCTGCCGCCAGGGTGCGAAGTCTTGGTTGACCCGGCTGCCTATAGACAGCGCGTACCGGAGCCAGACGATGTCGTTGTGGCACATCATCCGATGCAGCCAGAGCTACGCATTATTAAACGAGTCCAGTTTGTAGAACCCGATGGACGCTGCTACCTCAGGGGCGATAACACCCATGCCAGTAGCGATAGCCGTCAATTTGGGTTGATTGCCCATGCCCAACTGCAAGGTAAGGTCATTTGTTTTTTCCCATAAAGGGTGAGGGATTGCCTTTATAGTCCAGTACGCAGTGCGCTAAGAATCTTCCGATAGCGTTGCCCCAATCATCGAGATAAGGATTGTAGTCGTAACGCCTGCTGCGATCGCGCCTAGCCAAGCGATCGTATTCTGGGACGAAAACACGGCACTGGTAACCATATAAGCTACTGAAGTATTCAGCAGCAGCCAGAAAAGACCTGGCACGCTAAAGCCACGCTCATCCCAAATCACACAAGCAATGGGAAACGCAATGCTAGTAATTGCTGAAATTACAAATATGGCTGGAATCAGAATTGTTTCAGGGGGAAGATAGCGAAAGTAGAGAAAGCCAGCCCAACCCAATATCCAAGTCTCGGTAATGGTAATTAGAAATTTCCAGAACACGCCGATTCCCCCATCGATGTAGTAAATTTCCCAAAATCAGAAGCCAATCTGATTGAATTACGAAGTCTCTGGGGGCTTGGACGGCTTGAAACAGGCTTCTTCACAAACGCTGCACATAAAGGCCAGGACGCACCGAAAATAGCTAAGTTCCAGATACTGCTGAGAATATGAGGGGATGTGGCATAGTGATTTGAGTTTAATTACGACCTCCATCGCCATGCCGAATTTAGACTCTGCCGCGATCGCGATCGCCCCTGCCACACCTGAAGATGTTCCAGCCCTCTTTCAGCTGGTAACGGCATTAGCGGATTACGAGAAACTGGCCCACGAAGTCACCGGCACCCCAGACGACCTGGCCCAGCATTTATTTGGCGATCGTCGCTACGCTGAGGCAATCCTGGCCCGGGTTGAGGGGAAACCTGTAGGATTTGCTCTGTTCTTCCATAACTTTTCAACGTTTTTGATGAAGCCCGGCATCTACTTAGAAGATCTGTTCGTAATGCCAGAATATCGAGGCTATGGCATCGGCAAGGCGCTCCTACGAGCCCTTGGCAAGCTGACAATAGAGCGGGATTGCGGGCGCTTGGAATGGATGGTGCTGGATTGGAATGAACCGGCGATCGCGTTTTACCAACGTATGGGAGCTGAACTTAAGGAGGAATGGGAATTGTGCCGGGTGACCGGGGAGGCGTTGCAGCGATTGGCGGAGGAATCGTCTTAGAGACGCGATTAATCGCGTCTCTAAGACGATTTGCGCCCTATTAACCCCGTCGACATGCGTTTGATAACGCGGTTGGCAATGTCACTATATTGAATTTCACCGGCCAACAATTGGCCCATACGGGTGGTAGCCGACGGACGTTTGATGCCGACCCGATACCCAATTCCGGGGACGCGAAAGAATACCTGAGCAATGCGCTGAGCCCATTGGATATTGCTGCCCCATTCGTGCATGGCCTGCGTATAACCCGCCAGCGTAGCGTCTTCTCCTTGTAAGGCGGCGTGGATGGCTTCAGCGGCTTTCACGCCGCTGTACATACCGTGGCGAATGCCTTCTGCGGTTAGCGGATCTACAATCGCGGCAGCTTCTCCCACCACGACGGCTCGTTGGGTATGTAGCGGGCGATCGCCGTCCCACAGTTTGAGGACGTGGGGGTAGATCTGCCCTTGCGTGAGGCTGTCATCAAACGTAGAGGCATACTGCTGCAGTACAGCTCGATAATCTTCGGGACCTTTCCCCAGGAAGGTGGCAGCGGCCAGGGTATAGCCCTCTTGGCGAGGAAATCCCCATAGGCAGCCGCCTTTGAGTAACCCAAACTCAAAATTCATGGCATCGGTTTCGGGGTGCTGCACATCCGTTTTGAGTTCAAATGTTGCTGCCGTCTTGAGCTTATGAGGCTTGAATCCTAACCACTGTGATAAGGGGCCTTCAGCTCCATCGGCAGCAATCAGATAGCGACCCTGAAATTCCCCAACGGTGGTACTGACGACCCAGCTATCCGGCTGGGATCTGAGGCCGGTTGCTGCAGTATCGTCTTTCAGAAGCGCTCCTTGAGCGATCGCCTGCTTTACTAAAAAATGGTCAAATACGCTTCGCTCTACCACCCAAACGGGCGACTGACTCACGTCGAACTCTGCAGTGATTTCATCTTCCAGTTTCCAGGTGTAGCGTAACCTTCGCATCTGACGCGCGATCGCAGGCGTAAAGTCGAAATCAAACCACTGCGCCACGCTAGGCGATATCGCTCCGGTGCAGGGCTTATAGCGAGGTAGCGCCGCCTTTTCAAGCAGCAGCACCGAACAACCTTGCTTAGCTAAATGGTAGGCAGCACTGCTCCCTGCAGGGCCAGCACCCACAATGATGCAATCGTACATGGTCAGCATCCAATGACTTGCTTCTCAGATTATGTCTACCAGATCGCGGAACAAACCTTTAATGGCTGTGTGATTTGATTGAACGTCATCGATGACTCCAGCTAGTTTCTCAGCATCGATGAGAAACCCATATATCTTGGTTGTTACGTGGCGGAATGCCATCAAGTTTTCAATGACCTCTATGGTCCCTCTCGTAGCTTGCAAGCCAGCCTCTGACAGAGTCTTTTCAAACTGTCTGAGAGTGTCTCGATGGGAGAATTTTCCTGTGGGGACCGCGAGGTTGAGATATTTCAGGAAACGGATTATCAAATGCTCAATTGCGTTACAGTAGCCCAGACATTCATACGTCAGCGCCGACACCTTAACTTTGGCATCGATTTTCAGGTTGGAAAAGGTCGCGATATTCGCTTGGATTTTGTCAAGATTCTTGAGCCCAAATTCGATTTCCTGCTTCAAAATATCGATACTCATCAGAACTTTTCCTTCCTCAAGGACTCTTTCTCGGAAGTAGCCGTGAATATTTCTCAAGTCAACGATACTAACAGGACGATGAGCAGTCATCAGACACTCAGCCATCGCTCGAAAGAAGTTTTGGCTTGGAAGTCCCGCAACACAAATATCAATATCAGAGTCAGGACGATAGGTTCCCTTGGCCATAGAGCCATAAAGGATAATTTGATTAGCGCCATGTCGTGATAACACGGTCCCGGCCATTTTTAGGTCCAGCAGGATATCCGGGGGGAATGTCGCGTCTTCTAAAGTCAGCTTTTCCACAGGTGAATTGTGCGATCGCCATGCTCCTACAACTGTATTGTATTGGCGATCGCGCTCGGACGAGGTTCGGTCATGAAACAACAGTAAGTGTAATATTCGTTACGGATAATTCAGGGTGTTACGTACTCCTCGACATCAACTATATTTGAGTAGATAAATTCAGAGCTGTGGGTTGAATATGGAAACAATCCCATTCCTCGTCAGCCTTCCTGACGAAGATGAGCAGGTGAAAGGTCTTTTTTCAACGGAAACAGACATCGCTTTACGTGATTTGCCTACGGATTTGCTCAGAAAGGGTATTGGAAGCCTGTTGGCATCAATGGCAGGCTTCGATCAGGGCTTTTCCACAAGATGCCTGGCGCGATGAGCGGTTACCGATTCGAGTGCTAGAAGCCTTGGAGATGCTGGTACTGCGATCGCATCCTGCGATTGAGCTAACAGTCGCTGAGGTTGCTCTGATCGTGACGGTTCCATTCGTACGTGAGGCGGTGTTGGCGAGTGGTATTGTTCAATCTGCCAAAGTTGCTCCTCTTTTGTTAGAGACCACCAGCTCCGAAAACAAGCTGCGGCTGGGCAACAATCGGGGAAAGTGCCCCTGTGAAAGGCTTATAGCGGGGTAGCGCTGCTTTCTCTAGCAGCAGCACTGAGTGTCCTCGTTTTGCTAAGTGGTAGGCTGCACTCCCTCCAGCCGGACCAGCACCCACAATGATGCAATCGTACATGGTCAGCATCCAACGATTTGCGTTTGCGATGAAATCCCCATCAGGGTTCCGGTCTCATCATTGCAGGTTTTTGTGTGACAGAGCTCAATAGAAACTTATTCTTGTGTTTGTTGTTCTAGAAATCTCGCAACCTGGGTACATTACTTTTCCTGTGCTAGATCCAGAGACATTTTATTGGTTCAGTCTTTCATTGTGAGATTGGTCCTACAGTACCATTTCTTACCTCTAAGGCTGTAGGTCGAGGGGCTTAGTGGTGCAGAAAACTTTTAGGTGTCTCACGCTGAGAATCTGACCACTTTGGAGAACTCAATGCGAGCGTCTAGGGTCTCCCGTTTGCGCTTCGAGGCACAGGTGGGAGGAGGATTGGCTTGAGGCAATCGTTTGA
>JBHJHM010000036.1:0-31997 GCA_050330865.1 Leptolyngbyaceae cyanobacterium | reverse complement strand
GGTAGTTGCTTGTTTGGTTTTGTTTGTTTGTTGTTATGGTTGGTTTATGGTTGGATGGGTTGATGGGTAGATGGTTGGATGGTTCCAAGAAAATAAACATACTCGCTGTATATGTCGATTTTTCCAGCGAAAAATCATTTCCCTTCCCCTCCCTTTCCCTTCCCCTCGCTTCCCCTCCTCCCAGACAACGCTCGCTTCATGAGGAGTGACTGACCTCGCAATTATTCAGGTCTTGTGCCATGAAAGCAAAACAACTTGTGAAAGCCGGAAAGATAAGGTTTGAAGGCTGGTTAGAGCCTCGATTTTATGCTCATAGAACAGCGCTTAAGAGAGCCGAAAAGACGAATCCTGTTTGGCGACTGATAAAACTTCATTGGACCTTTGTGGGTGAATTTGAAGCTGATATTGTTTTAGCTTTCAGTGCGGGGCTTAGATATCTCTTCATAGTCGTTGTTTTGCTGTGTTTTTGGAACTCAATGAAGCAATGATCTAGCTCTATTTTTTGCATTGATGGCTGTGACGAACGTAGGAGACACAAATGGACGCACATATGGATGCCAAAACTGGCATGGGTGATCTAAAGATCAAAGACATCATGAGTTTTGATCGCTCAAAAGCCAACAATATGTTCAGGAATCGGTTTGTTAAATACACCAAGCTGGCAGCAGAAATTGGGGAGGAAGCGGCTTTTGAAAAATTGATGGAGAAGTATCCTGAGCAGCAGAAATTGTTGATGGGGGCATTCATTGATGGAACTACCCTGGCAAAGGGTTTTCAGAAGACCATTCCGCTGCTGCGACCTGCCGGTTTTATCACCGAAATTGTCGATGTGTCTCAAGAGGGACAAGACGCAGCGCTAGAGATTCAGCGAGTTTGTCCAGCTTTATCGCTGGCGCAAGAATTTGGGTTCGAGACTCCCTGCCGAGTCCTCTGTGAAATGGAGCAGGAAGCGGCTAGAAGAGCCTATCCTGATATGAAAGCCTCCGTGATGAGCAAGATTGCTGAAGGGGATTGTGTTTGCGTTTTTAAGTATGAAAGACCTGCTCAAACTGCGATCGAGACTACAGTTGAGACCCCTAATCTTTTCATTCAGTCTATTCAGCTACTGAAACTAGCTCCAACATTGCTTAAGATTGGTTTCAAGATGTTAGAAAAACGACTTTCAAAGTAATTTGAAAGTACAATTTATTCAATCATTGCAGTCTGAACCTATCGGATTTTAAGATCTCATGATCTGATTGTTCATGACTTTGCTAGATTTTCTTTTGGGAATGCGCTTCAAACGCCTCAATGATCCGGCTTGATCTTTGCCAGTAAGTCTTTTATTCCACTTGTTCAGTCTTTTATTTGATCGTTCTTAGGCGCTGATTTGTTGCTATTTGAATGGCTGCAAAGTGCGCTGACAAAAACGATAGGAGAGAATCATCTATGTCAGGTAAGCTTGCTTCTTTGAATAGCATCATTGACGATCTAACTCCCTTGATTGAAGGCGAAGTTAGCAGCACAGAAGCCGCTATTGCTGCCGTCTCGCATGATTTTGGCGGCATGATTGAACGGCGACCCCAAGTCGTTGTGCGTCCGCAGCGTTCGGAGGATGTGGCCCAGGCGGTTAAATATGCAGCCAGCCATAACTTGACGATTTCTTCGCGAGCAGCAGGTCACTCTTGCAGTGGTCAGGCGCTCAATCAGGATGGCATTCTCCTGGATATGAGAAGCTTCAACCAAATCCGTGATTTTCAACCCGAGGCGCTCTCATTCACAGTGGATGCCGGAGCGACCTGGCGCAAAATTGTCGATACAGTTCTTCCCCAGAAGGTTGTCCCTCCCGTTCTGACTAATAATTTTGACGTCACGATTGGCGGTACGTGTTCGGCGGGAGGTTTGGGACAGAATTCTTACCGTTATGGCTCCCAGGCTGACAATTGTCTGGCTGTCGAGGTGGTTACGGCAGCAGGCGATATTCTTTGGTGTACGCCGGAAGAAAACAGCGAACTGTTTCATCACATCCTCTGTGGGTATGGCCAGTTTGGCATCATGACTCAGGTCAAACATCGCCTGAGACGTTACAAGCCCTATACCCGTACCTATTTCCTCCGCTATGACGATTTGGAATCGCTCTTGCGCGATGAGCACCTGCTCATATCCGAGGATCGGGTGGATGGATTACTGACGCTGTTTTCTCCCTGCGTTTTGGGGGCCTTACGAGCGGGCGGTCCAGGCATCAAGCCACTGCTCCAGTGGTTTCATCGAATGCAGGTTACGGTGGAAACGGATTCGCCGGATGACATGGATGACAACGCTCTCCTGGCGGACCTCGGATTTGCCCACCATCTCCATACGGAAGATCTGACGCTTGAGCAATTCATTCAACCGTTTGCGGAGGTTCCCCATCCTAAGGGTGAGGCAAATCCCTGGCTGGATGTCTTCCTCCCAGCGTCGGTGGCGCAGCAGTTTATTGAGACAGCGCTGGAACGCGTTCCTTCTTTTGTCGATTTCCGCAAAACTCCGTTCGGCTCTTTTTGCTTAAATGCCAAAAATACGCAAATGCCCATGTTTGCCTTGCCAAAGGCAGAGCTGATTGTCGGCTTTGGTATGTATCCAACGATTCCGAAGCCCCGGCTGGAATATGTGGCTCAGCAACTCAATAGCCTCACTGAGCTGGCGTTTGAATTTGGAGCTAAGCGGTACATGGGGAGTTGGTTAGCACTCGACCAGAACGGCTGGCGGCGGCAGTTTGGTGACTATTGGCCCACTATCAATAAGCTGAAGCAGAAATACGATCCGCAAGGGATTCTCTCGCCGGGCTTTTTCCCGTACGAAGCTGGAGTTTTACCCACAAACGGTGTAAGTCGTCCTCAACCCGAGGACGTGAAGATTCAACTTGAAAAATACGTGATGCCGCCATCGCTAACGTCTGGCCAGTCCAGTCAGGTTGTGCCTTCCCTTGCTGCCCCGCCTCAGATAGCAGCCTCTTCTCAAAAGGCCGGGGAGTCATCACGTCCTCAATCTCGTTCGATGGGTCGGGCGATCGCAGTTATTGCCGGTTTGCTCCTGCTCGCCTTACTGCTGTCTAAAACGTCCTTATTAGGTCAAATCGATTCCTTGTTGAGCCAAGTTGGCTCGCTCTAAAGCGTCTGCCATATGTGCATCGAGCTGCTCCTGGCTATGAGGACGCAGCGCTGAACTTAATCTTTCCTTGAGTCGGAGGACATCCAGGGTACATGAATATCATTGTTGTCGGCCTCAGTCATAAGACTGCTCCGGTCGAAGTCAGAGAAAAACTGAGCATTCCCAGCGATCAAATTGAAGGGGCGATCGCCCGTCTCCGGGACTCTCCCCATATCCAAGAAGCGGCTATTCTGAGCACCTGTAATCGGCTGGAGATATACACCGTTTTCGCAACTGAGGCGGCACAGGCAAGTCAAGCTGTGACTCAGTTTCTAGCAGAGCACAGCCAGTTACCCGCGCCTGACCTCCAAGAGCACTTGTTCACGCTGTCAGAGCACGGGGCTATTCGGCACCTGATGTGTGTTGCCTGTGGGTTAGACAGTCTCGTGATGGGCGAAGGCCAAATTCTGGCTCAGGTTAAACATACGTACAAAATGGGCCAGGAATATAGGGGCATCAAGCGCACGCTGAACCAGCTATTCCGTCAGGCAATTACCGTTGGTAAGCGGGTTAGAACGGAAACGTCGATTGGAACTGGAGCCGTTTCGATCAGCGCTGCTGCGGTCGAGCTGGCGCAGACCAAAGTGGTGGATTTGTCAGACTGCCGGGTCGCCATCATTGGGGCTGGCAAAATGTCGCGGCTATTGGTCAAGCATTTGCTGGCCAAAGGGGCCACACGGCTAGTGATTGTGAATCGCTCTATTGAGCGGGCTCAAAAGCTAGCGGAGGAGTTTAGCCCAGCAGAATTGCCCTGCTGCTCACTCGATATGCTGATGAGCATCATCAAGGCATCTGACCTGGTGTTTACTAGCACAGCAGCTACTGAGCCAATTCTGGATCGCGCCAAACTAGAGACCGTTTTAGCCGATGACCAGGCGTTAATACTTGTCGATATCGCGGTGCCCCGGAACGTTGCTGCGGACGTCAATGAACTGTCTCAGGTGCAGGTTTTCAATGTGGATGATCTGCAAACGGTGGTTGCTCAGAACCAGGATAGTCGTCAGCAGGCAGCCCAAGAAGCCGGTGCTCTCGTTGAAGAGGAACTGAAAGCCTTTTGTAGTTGGTGTCGCTCTCAGGAGGCAGTCCCTGTCATTACTTGTTTACGAGACAAGGTCGAAACTATCCGCCAGCAAGAAATGACCAAGATGATGCCCCGATTGGGATCGGAAATGGGCCAGCGCCAAAAGAAGGCTATCGAATCTTTGACACGGGGGATTGTTAACAAGATTCTCCATGAACCGATGGTGCATCTGCGATCGCACGAAGACACGGAAGAACAGCGTCGAGCGCTGGATACTTTGCAGCGATTGTTCGACCTCAGCAGCTGTGTTATCCGCTTCCCGCCTGCATCTAAGAAATAAACGAAACATCTGTTTGCTGGGTAGGCGTATGGTTTCGCCTTGCGCCTCAGCAGCTCTCTGATTGAGTGATAGGAATCTTGAGGCGGGCGATCGCTCACCGTTACCCATCGCCCAACCGCTGATTTTGCAAGCAATTCATCTCTGAAAAGTAGGAATTGATCATGTTAAAGAATTTCTGGTACGCCTGTGAACACAGCCAAGCTGTGACTCAACACCCCAAACAAATCGTGATGCTTAATCAGCGATTTGCTCTCTATCGCGACTCCCAAGGCCAGGTCGTAGCGCTCAAAGACCAATGCTCTCATCGCGGGGCTGCCTTATCTATTGGCTTATTAGAAGACGACTGTCTCCGCTGTCCTTATCACGGTTGGAAATTTGCACCCGATGGCAAATGTGTCGATATTCCCGCCAATGCAGAAGGTACGCCAGTGCCTAAGCGGGCTCACATTGACGCTTACTCGGTGCAGGAAAAATATGGATTTGTCTGGATCTTCTATGGCGATCTGCCTGAGGCCGAACGGCCTCCGATTCCTCCCCTGCCTGAATTTGAAGATCCTACTTTGCACAAGTCCTATCTCGATTTTCAGGTCAACACTCACTACACCCGGGTACTAGAGAACTCTATCGATGTCTCGCATTTACCCATCGTTCATGCCAATTCTTTCGGGTCTGGATTCAAGGACAATCCCAAGGTCGAAGACTACACGGTCGAAGAATTGGACTGGGGCATTACCGCTACTAGCACCTACCAAAACTACACTCGACCCAAGGGGCTATTTAGCTCCCTAGCGCATAAAAAGAAGCAGACCAATTTGCACTCGCGATTCACGTTCTATTTGCCTAACATCACGAAGGTTGAGAGTGGCTCCGACAGTGTCAGACTTGTGAACTATGCCATCCATTTTCCGGTCGATGATAATACCACCATCAGTAAGCGCATTCTGTTTCGTAGCTTTGCCCGCTTTCGCTGGCTTGATGGCATTTTCATGAAGTACTACAACAAGATTTATGCCGAAGATAGCCGCGTCAGCGAGTCCCAATACCCACCGTCAGTACCCGTTGACTTAGCGGAAGAAGTCCACATTGCGTCTGATGCTTTGCAAATTGCCTATCGCAAACTCCGACAAAAATATCTTGCTATGGGATGGGGAATTGACACTAAGCCAGCCTCAGCCAGCCATACGAATGGTCATGTAGTGACCGAGAGTCATGCCGCAACTAACGGTCATTCAGGCACAAATGGGCACTCGCAAACGGCAGCTTCTACGGTGTTGATTTCATAGACCCATACAGTTTTAGAAATCATGGCTTTCTCATCGCTAGAGAACAGGTTTTTTCTGATCAAGATTGCCTAATTCGTTTCCTGACATGGCAAGTGATTGGTCGCACAAAGCTAGGAGCTAAGAATGCTAAAGAACTTTTGGTATGCCTGTGAATTTAGTCAGGCAGTTACGCAAGAACCCAAACAATTCAAGATGTTAGATGAGCGATTTGTGCTCTATCGAAACTCACAGGGGAAGCCAATTGTCCTCGAAGATAAGTGTCCTCATCGGGGAGCTGCTTTATCGCTAGGATGGCTAGAGCATGATGCGATTCGGTGCCCTTATCATGGTTGGAAGTTTGAAACCGATGGCCGGTGTACCGATATTCCTGCTAATGGTCCCGATGCTCCGATTCCTAAAAGAGCGTGTGTTCGTTCCTATCCTGCTGAGGAAAGCCAGGGCTATATCTGGTTCTTTTATGGGGATCTTCCCGAGGCAAAACGTCCGCCGTTACCCCATTTCCCAGACTATCTCTTCTCAGAGATGCGCCCTGTTTATAATGACGATATCGAAAATGCCAATTATGAGCGCCTCATGGAGGTCAATGTCGATTTCGCTCATATCACCTCGGTTCATCGCAAATCTTTTGGTGCGCGGGTTTCGCTTGATCAATCGATCAAGTACAAAGTCAAAGAAACACCGCTAAGTGGGACAGGTGAGTTTCATTATCACTCTTTGGGCGATTCCAAAACATTCCTGAATACCTTGTTAGGAAGACGTCCAGGGTTCATGGCGCGACTGAATTATTATTTACCGAACCTAATCTTGGCGGAGATTTGGGTAGGCGGTACGGGGCGGTCTTTCCTCAAGTTTTGCATTTTGGTAGCGTACTTGCCTGTGGATGATAAAACGTGCCGCAGCAAACGAATTTTCTTCCGCAATTTCTTGAAGTACCCCTGGTTTGATCCCATCGCGCAAAGAATTGACGTTATGGGGCGTGATGAAGATAACCAGGTCGTAGGGACGATCGCCGACCCCGTGATTCCCCTGCGCATTTCGGACGAAGCGCACATCGCAGCCGATGCACTGTGTCTATCCTTCCGCAAGCAACGGCAAAAATATACGGCTAGAGGTGGCTGGTTTGTGCCTGATGCGGCGGCTGCGACTGAACACTCCTTAATTCAGGAAAACAGCGTGGCCGAGCCAGAGTTCATCTCGCGGCACTCGTGAGGAATCACCTGGCAATAGCGGCCTAGAGCCTCACAGAAGGCTAATAAGTCATCCCAATTGAACTGTCTGAATACATCCCGTTTTTTCTCTTCACTTATTTACGGAGGGCCGTATGCCTGAGAAGCCAATGCAATCCGCTATGTCGCCCCATAAGTTTTCGTTTGGTCAGCTTGTGCAGTGGTCCCGGAAACCCGCTGATCTTTTAGATGACCTGACGGGTCGCTATGGAGATATGTACACGGTTCAACTCCCCGGCGATCGCCCGGTGACGCTGGTAAATCACCCTGAGGGCATTGAAGACATCATGAGTGCGCCCTTGGGCACCTTTTCTTCGGCCCAAGGCAATGAAATGTTTCGGCCAGTGATGGGGGACTATTCCTTATTGCTACTGGATGGCAAAGCCCACCAGCGACAGCGCAAGCTGCTAGCGCCGCCCTATCACGGGGAACGGATGCGACTCTATGGCGATCGCATCTGTGAGCTGACAGACGAAATGATGCAAACCTGGCAGATTGGCGACACGATTAACGCCGAGACCTGCATGAAGAACGTGACCCTTAATGCCTTGCTAGAAATCGTCTTTGGGCTGAAGGAAGGGGGCGAGTCAGAGCGTCTGCGGCAAAAATTACTGGTGCTGATTCGCGTGGCAACCTCGCCGATTGTGGCGCTGCACCTGTTTTTCCCGCCGCTGCAAAAAGACTGGGGCTGGACGCCGTGGGGTCGCTTCATGAATCTGCGTCGGGAGTTCGACCAGATGCTGTACGACGAAATCGCCCGTCGTCGCGAATATCCTGAGCCCGACCGGACCGACATCTTGAGCCTGTTGATGGCGACTCGCGATGAAGCCGGTGAACCGATGAGTGACCAGGAACTGCGCGACCAGCTAGTTACCTTACTGATGGGCGGCTTTGATACAACGTCTACGTCTTTGGTTTGGACCTTGTACTGGATTCATCAAACTCCGGGTGTCCTGGACAAGCTTCTGGCCGAGTTTGACGCTGTTGACGATGCGACCGATATTCGGGCGATCGCCAAACTCCCGTATCTGTCGGCTACCTGCCAAGAAGCCCTGCGGATTTCACCCTCTATTTTGGTGTCGTTCATTCGGGTGGCCCAAACACCTGTAGAAGTCATGGGCCAAGAATTCCCAGCCGGTTGGCGCTTCTGGGCTGACATGTACTCGGTGCAGCAACGCGCTGATTTGTATCCCAACCCTGAGCAATTCAATCCCGAGCGCTTCCTTGGGCGGAAGTTTTCTCCCTATGAATATTTGCCGTTTGGGGGCGGTAATCGCACCTGCATTGGAGCGGCCTTTGCCACTTATTTGATGAATTTGGTCATCTTCAAAGTTCTCTCCAGCTACAGCTTAGAGCTGACCGATCCGCGCCCCGTGGAAGCGATTCGTCGTGGTCCCGGCCTAGAGCCCTCTAAACCTGTCGAATTGACCCTGAAAGCTCGGCGACAGCCCTCTTCCCAAGCGCCTGCCCCAGTTTCAGTTCCTGAGCCAATTGCCAATTCAGTGGCTTAAGGAGATTTCCAGAAATGAATGTACCACTGTAGGTTGGCGTCGAGGCACAGACCCAACATTGCCAACATCCTGCTCTGTCAGGTTTTGCTAACGCTGCAACCCAACCTACCACAGAAAATTTTCTGGGTATTTTCTTTTTCAAAGATTACCTAAGGCGCGATCGCGGGCTTCTCATGACGTTTACGGAACACCCTGTTCTAGTAAAGCAACTACGTCCTTTCAGGCATGTCCAGGGAGCACCGAGAAGCCGTGCCCTTCCCCAAGATGGCCAGCGCCATCCCCCCAATTCTTTGATCCAATAGGTGACCCTATGAGCACTTTGCTGATAACCTTACCCCACACGGCTAGCCATGTCCTGCCAGGACTGCCGATCGCTGAGGCTTTTGTTAAACGAGGCCACCGAGTCTTGTTTCACACTGACCCGTGCAATGCTGCAAAGGTGCAGGCAGCCGGGGCTGAATTGGTTCCGATGTCGAGGCGATGTGATGTAATTCATCGCATGTCTGATGGTTCCTCAGCAAAGGTTCCTGCTTGGCTGCCCAAATTTTTGCGTCAGGTTTTGTACTTTCGCCATGAAGTACTGACCATGGTTCCCGATATGATGGCTGAGCTGGAAAGCATTGCTCAACGCGAGGGCGTTGACTGCATTCTGGGGGACCTTTTTGGGTTTGGCGCATCCTATGCAGCGGAGCGGCTCAATGTTCCCTACGCGACTTTGATTATCGTCTGGCCCGATGTTGCGGATGCCCGAGGCGTCCCTGTACTCCTTGAATCAACTCCCTTTCCGGCTGGGCTCATTCATGCCTTTACGAATTTCTTGTTCCCCCTGCATCGTGTGCGGCAGCAGATGGGCCTGCCCGCCCGTCCTCCCCAGGCTCCGGCTGAGTTTTTTGCGGTGGTGAATTCGCGCACACTCAATCTTGCGACCTGCCATCGTGAATTTATTGCGACTGAGCATTTGCAGGAAAATCAGCTCTTTATTGGGCCGATTACGGACCAAGTAACCCGCTCAACGGATACGCCGGACTATGGCGAAAGTCTTGAACCGGGGACAGTTCTGATTCTCTATAGCACGGCCTATAAGGAAGACCAAGGGCAATTTCGGGATGTCGTTGAGTCGGTGGCTGCATTGGGTGTTCCCGTACTGGCTGTGCCGGGCAGTCTGCAAAACCTCTCGCTCGATTTTCCCGCCAATGTGCGTGTAGAGGAATTTGTCCACATGGATGAAGTCATGCCTTACATCCGGGCCATTGTTTCTTTTGCGGGCTGTGGAACGGTGGGGCGAGTTTTCCGGGCGGGTGTTCCAGCGCTCCTGATCTCGGATAACAGCGATACCTTGCCGATCGCCCGGCGAGCTGAGGAACTGGGTGTGGCCTATCACTTGCCCAAACATAAAATTACGCGGGAAAGGCTCCATGCCAAGTTGAAAGCATTGCTAGCTGATGAGGCGCTTCATGTGCAGGTGAAGGCTCTCTCCGATCAGCTCAATGCTATGGACCCGCCTCAAGAAGTGGCTGCGATCGCCCTCGAAGGTCTGTTGCCCAAGGCTCAGCCCTCGGCAGAAGTCGCTGCAGATACCTTGCAGAAGGTCGGCTAATTTCGCGGACGCGCGGTTGGTGTGAGCCAGCCGCCGATGCTTACCTTCAACTCCACAGAAATACGGTCACAAAAGCGTCATTTCCCCGAAGCCGCGGGTGACGATAATTCGATTTCTAAATTTTGAGAACAGACGGTCCTTCATCAGGAGCAAATGCATGGGACAAGCTGAAAGAATAAACCTGCCAAAAGCAAATAAGCCCACTGCGAATACGCCCGCGATCGCATTTATCTTCGTCACTATTTTCCTGGATTTATTGGGGCTGGGGATTCTGCTGCCCGTTATCCCGTTTTTAGTGGCTCAGTTTGATCAAGCAGCCCTCACGGTGGGACTGTTGGCCTTGTCCTATGCGGCTGCTCAATTCGCCGCTGCGCCTGTGCTCGGTAAGCTCTCCGATCGCTATGGGCGTCGTCCCATTCTGCTCATCAGTGTTTTGGGTACCGGACTTAGTAACGTTCTGTTTGGTCTGGCGACCACCCTATGGCTCCTGTTTGTGGCTCGCTTGCTGGACGGCATTACCGGCGGCAATATTTCGGTGGCTCGGGCCTATATCGCTGACGTCAGCACGGATCAAAATCGAGCCAGAAATTTTGGCTTAATTGGAGCGGCGTTCGGCGTGGGACTAGTGGTAGGCCCGGCGGTAGGAGGCTGGCTCAGCCAATTTAGCTTACAGATGCCAGCTTTCGTCGCGGGGGGGATGTCATTAGTCACTGCCGCGTTTGGATTCTTTGTGCTGCCTGAATCTTTACCGGCGGCAAAACGGCAAAAAGCGCCAATTACAATTGGGGACTTGAATCCCTTGAAGCGCGTGGGATCAGCGCTTCGTCGTCCTATCCTGGGACAATTTCTCCTGGCCAACTTTGCCCTGAACTTTGCCTTTGGGGGGCTGAATACCAACTTTGCTTTATTTACCTTTGCCCGCTTTGGTCTAGGTCCGGATCAAAATGGCAATCTCTTTGCCTACATCGGTGTGGTTACCGCCTTTACCCAAGGGCTGATCATCGGTGTTCTAGCCAAGCGCTTCAACGAGGACCGGCTGGCTTTTCTCAGTCTTTGGCTGTTGGCAGCTGGCTATCTGGGGTTAGCCAGTGCTCCTAATACGGGCGCTCTCTATGCAGCTCTAGCGCTGATTTCGGTTGGCGGAGGGATTGCCATTCCCACATTAACCAGTGCCATTTCCCGACAGGTCTCGGCTCAGCAGCAAGGCGCCGTACTGGGAGCCGCTCAGGCGATCGACAGCCTGGCGTTGATTTTTGGCCCGGTTTGGGCCGGTATTACCTTCGATTCATTGGGCACAGGCGCGCCTTACTGGACAGGGGCCATCTGGTTAGTGCTGGGTGGGTTGCTGGTTGCCAATGTGCTGCGAAAGACCAAACCTCGCGAACGCCTGATCAATTTGAAGTAGGTCATTGTTTGCGATCGTCGCTCTATTAGACGGTACTCGCCAAAACATGACCCACCAGACAGAAGCAATCCCGACAATGTTTTGAACTTTCTTGAGAGGAGATCCGTAATGGCTAAACCCTGTTTATTACAAGCTGCCCGTGGTGAGGCACTCGAACGTCCCCCTGTGTGGATGATGCGGCAAGCTGGACGCTACATGCGAGTCTATCGGGATCTACGTCAGAAATATCCCTCGTTTCGTGAACGCTCGGAGAATGTCGATTTGGCCGTCGAAATTTCGCTTCAGCCCTATCGCGCGTTCCAGCCTGACGGTGTAATCATGTTCTCTGACATTCTCACACCGCTGCCCGGTATCGGTATTCCGTTCGACATTTTGGAAAGCAAGGGACCGGTGTTCGATCAGCCGATTCGCACTGCCGCCCAAATCGATGCGCTCACTCTGTTAGAGCCCGATGTCACAATGGAATTTGTGGGCAAAATCCTGAAAACGCTGCGTCAGGAAGTGGCCGATACGGCAACCGTGCTGGGGTTTGTTGGCGCCCCCTGGACGCTGGCTGCTTATGCCATTGAAGGCAAAAGTTCAAAGGACTATGCCCTGATCAAGAGCATGGCGTTTAATCAGCCAGCTCTATTACATAAGTTTTTAGGCAAGCTAGCGAATGCGATCGCGACCTACGCCTGCTATCAGATTCGTTCTGGGGCACAGGTGGTCCAATTGTTTGACTCTTGGGCTGGACAGCTGAGCCCAGAGGATTTCCAAACCTTCTCGCTGCCCTACTTGCAGCAGGTGGTGCAGCAGGTCAAAGCCGTTTACCCTGACACGCCGTTAATTCTGTATGTCAACAACAGTGCTGGACTGCTGGAACTCATGGCGACCTCTGGTGTGGATATCGTCAGCGTGGATTGGACGGTGGATATGGCTTGGGCGCGGCAGCGGCTAGGGACCGAAATAGGAGTACAAGGCAATCTAGATCCGTGTGTGCTGTTTGGCAGCAAAGAGTTTATTCGCGATCGCATCTACGCCACTGTTCGTAAGGCGGGAACGCATCGACATATTTTCAACCTGGGTCATGGTGTCCTGCGACAAACTCCTGAAGAAAATGTGGCGTTCTTCTTTGAGACGGTGAAAGAACTTACCTACGCCTCTAGTGATGTGAATTAGGGCGGAAAGTATCAAGCAGGGGTCGGAATTCGGAATTCGGAATTCGGAATTTAGAATTCTGACTCCAGAAGGGAGTGTTGAGGAAATCGTGTCTCAGCCATCTGAAACTCAACATTTTTCGTCGAAAAATGGGCTTTTACATAGAACGCTCCTTCCAGACTTCAGAATGGCTCTCCTGGCTCCTGACTTCTGACACCTAAATTTCCCCCAAAGCCAATCACAAAGCATTAGTCAGAATTCAAAATCACTCTACTGACTTCCGAATTCGGAATTCCGAATTCCGAATTCTGACTCCTTCCCAACTCCGGTCACAAACTTGATCTTCATTCATCCATGAAACCATGACTCAACTCCATTCGGTGCCCCCTACCCGGGCCAGTCAACCCCGTACGGTTCGCATTGGCTCGCGTAAAAGCCAATTGGCATTAGTCCAGACCTATTGGGTCAAAGATCAGCTGCAGAAAGCCTTTCCCCACATCACGTTTGAAGTCCATACGATGGCGACTCAGGGGGACAAAATCCTCGATGTCGCACTGGCCAAAATCGGTGATAAGGGCCTCTTCACGAAAGAACTTGAACTCGGCATGTTGAATCAGGAAACGGACTTTGCGGTTCACTCCCTGAAAGATTTGCCGACCCAGTTGCCGGAAGGTTTGACCCTGGCAGCTGTGACCGAGCGCGAAAATCCTGCTGACGCACTGGTGGTTCATACAAAGTATCGCGGTTATCAGATTGACACTCTGCCAGCCGGGACGGTGATTGGAACATCCTCGCTGCGGCGCTTAGCGCAACTCCGTCATCGCTTTCCTCAGTACACCTTTAAAGATGTGCGTGGCAATCTCAACACGCGCCTAGCCAAGCTCGATGCCGGTGAGTATGACGCCTTGATTCTAGCCACTGCGGGTTTGGAGCGATTGGGCATGAGCGATCGCATCCATCAGATCCTGCCAACTGAAATTTCGCTCTATGCGGTCGGTCAGGGGGCTCTGGGGATTGAATGCCGCGCCGATGATACCGAAATTCAGACGCTATTGAAGGCGATTGAACACGAGCCAACCCGCGATCGCACTTTGGCTGAGCGGGCTTTCCTCCGGGAATTAGAAGGGGGCTGTCAGGTGCCCATTGGCGTCCATACAGAGCTTGACTCGCAGACCCTGACTTTGACAGGGCTGGTGGCTAGTGTGGACGGTCAGCAGGTGATTAAGGATACCGTCAGTGGTGCGCCAGAAAACGCTGAACAGCTCGGCATCCAACTGGCTCAATTGCTTCAGCAGCAGGGAGCCCAGGCGATTCTGAACCAGATTTTTACTATGGCAAGGAGCTAACCATGTTTCCGACTCATCGTCCTCGCCGCTTGCGGAGCCACCCCCAACTACGGCGCATGGTGCGTGAAACCGTCGTCAATCGTAGCGACCTGATTTATCCCCTGTTTGCCGTACCGGGTCAGGGCATTGCTCAGGAAGTTACCTCGATGCCAGGGGTATTTCAGCTCTCGATCGACAAAATTGTCGAGGAAGCGAAGGAAGTCTATGACCTCGGGATTCCGGCCATTATCCTGTTCGGTATTCCAGCGGATAAAGATACGGATGCGACCGGCGCCTGGTACGATTGCGGCATTGTTCAAAAGGCGGCTACGGCGGTTAAAGAAGTCGTCCCCGAGCTGATTGTCATTGCTGATACCTGCCTTTGCGAATACACCACCCATGGCCACTGTGGCTATCTGGAAACGGGGGATCTCACGGGACGAGTGTTGAATGACCCCACCCTAGAGCTACTCAAAAAAACGGCGGTGTCCCAGGCTGAGGCTGGCGTTGATATCATTGCCCCTTCGGGCATGATGGATGGCTTTGTGCAGGCGATTCGAGCTGGGCTTGATGCGGCTGATTTTACTGACATCCCCATCCTGTCCTACGCCGCGAAATATGCCTCGGCTTACTATGGTCCTTTTCGGGATGCGGCTGATTCGGCCCCGCAATTTGGCGATCGCCGCACCTATCAGATGGACCCTGGCAATACCCGCGAAGCGCTTAAGGAAATCGATCTTGATATTGCTGAAGGGGCCGACATGCTGATGGTGAAGCCTGCCCTTGCCTATATGGATGTGATTTGGCGCGTGAAGACGGCCTCGAATTTGCCCGTGGCTGCCTACAACGTCTCGGGCGAATATTCCATGGTCAAAGCCGCTGCCCTTAACGGCTGGATTGATGAAAAGCGCGTTGTGATGGAAACCCTCACCAGCTTCAAGCGGGCCGGCGCTGACCTGATTTTGACCTACCACGCGAAGGATGCGGCTCGTTGGCTGGCCTAATTGCCGTCTGCATGGCGCCATTGCTAGACAACCCAAAATCCACCCCTCCCATTTCCACTGAGAACCTCACATGATTACCACAGCTTCTACTCCCAAAGCGCTGTCTACCCATCTCCCCCCGGCTGATGCCAGGACTCGGGTAAAAGCATTCATGCAGCAATTGCAAGACGAAATCTGCGATCGCCTCCAACAGATCGACGGTAACCAATTTCGACAAGATGCCTGGGAACGGCCCGAAGGCGGCGGCGGGCGATCGCGTGTGTTACAGAATGGTCGAGTATTTGAACAAGCTGGCGTCAACTTCTCCGAAGTCTGGGGCGATCATCTACCCACGTCGATTTTGGCTCAACGGCCCGAAGCTGCCGGTCACGACTTCTTTGCAACGGGCACCTCTATGGTGCTTCATCCCCGTAATCCCTATGTGCCGACCGTTCACCTCAACTATCGCTACTTCGAGGCAGGCCCCGTTTGGTGGTTCGGGGGCGGTATTGATCTGACCCCTTACTATCCCTTTCGCGAAGACGTCATCCACTTCCACACCACGCTAAAACAGGCGTGTGATGCTCACCATGCTGGGTACTATGCCGTCTTCAAGCCTTGGTGTGACGAGTATTTCTATCTCAAGCATCGCCAAGAAACCCGAGGCGTTGGCGGTTTGTTCTTTGACTATCAAGATGGTCGAGGCGCCCTTTACCGGGGTCCCAATGCTCAAGGGACGGCGGCACAACAAAGCCAGCAGCTCGGCGAACTGCCCGCTCGTGGCTGGGAAACGCTGTTCGCCTTTGTAAACGACTGCGGTCACTCCTTCTTACCCGCCTATGTCCCCATCGTCGAGCGTCGTCACACTACCGAGTACAGCGATCGCCAGCGCAACTTCCAACTCTACCGTCGCGGTCGCTACGTCGAATTCAATCTGGTCTATGACCGCGGCACTATTTTTGGCCTCCAAACCAATGGCCGTACCGAATCTATCCTCATGTCTCTTCCTCCCCTCGTGCGGTGGGAATACGACTACCAACCTGAAGCCAATACCCCTGAAGCAGAGCTGTACAACACCTTCTTGAAACCTCAGGATTGGGTCGTTGGGTAGAGGGGGCGATGGGACCGTAACTTCAGACCCTGTCCAGATTTGTAGTTGTTGCTAAGGGAAAACTCAAAGTCTCCCACTAGAAGGGATTTAGAGCCTCTCTAGAACATTAGTTTTCTCCTTAGCAACCTTAAAAAGAAATAGGTCTGGACGGGGTCAAAATTTATAGCGATTGCTACAGGTTTGAGGCTCAATCATGGAGCACTTTGAATGGAAAAATCAGCCTTTCTGAGTGGCCTAATCAAAAGAACAGACACAATATCTGAGCTTTCCCTAGGTCAACACATGTTGAGAAATCCGAATAAATTTCAAGTCCTTTTCACCTGATAGGAAGTCTGCTATGCATTCTGACCACAAAAAGTTTCTCAAACCTGCTTACGATATCGTTCCCAACCCAACTTACTGCCGCTTGGAAGGGTTTGATTCATCCGATATGAACGCGTCTGAAGATATTGTCACAGTCAGCGATGTTATCAATCAGGCATCAAGAAAAATCGCTGCAAAAAAAACGAATCATGACTGGCTACATGGTTTTCTGACTGTCGGCATCATTTTTGGTTTGTTGTCAGCTAGCAGCATAACTTTGGGGTTAGCAGCAAGTCGCGTGGCCCTTTGTCTTGAATATTTGGGGGGTGATGTCATTGGGCGAATGGTTGAATCTCAGGAGTAGCCGGAAGCCAGTTTTTGGATAGGTGTTATCACTTATCGAATTCTCATTTTCCCATTGCCACTCGCCAACTTTCTTCTCCTTGTTGACTACCCAAATCTCCCTAAGCGTAATCATGAATTTCCCTCCTCTATCAACCCCTATCCGTCGATGGACATTTGCCCTCGTACTGGTGGGAATGACTGTTACTGGCGTCACGATTACCTATGTGGTATCTGAGTCTGCTTCCTCTGAGGCTCAAACTGAATTGGCCGTGCCCGAAACGCCACCGGGTCCGCGCCAAATAACGGCTCTGGGTCGGCTGGAACCCGCGACTGAGGTCGTGACGGTTTCCGTTCCAGCATCGTTGCGTAATGACCGCATCAAAGAACTGCAGGTCCAGCGCGGCGATGGGGTAGAGATCGGCCAGATCATTGCCGTTATGGACTCGCGCGATCGCCGGCAAAGTGCTTTAACAGAGGCTGAAGCTCAGGTTCAAGTCGCCCAAGCAGAACTATCGCGCGTGCAAGCGGGAGCCCAGTCAGGCGAGATTGCGGCTCAGGAAGCGGAAATCGCCCGGCTGGAAGCAGAACTCGCAACCGAAGTGGCTACTCAACAGGCTACCGTTGAGCGCTGGCAGGCGGAATTTGAAACGGCTCAGTCTGACTACGAACGGTATCAGTCACTGTTTAATAGTGGTGCGATTTCGGCAGTAGAACTCGATCAGCGACAGCTCACCTTCGCCACCGCCCGAGCCCAACTGGATGAGGCCAGATCACTTGAAGGCCAGCGCTTGGAGACGCTCCGCGAGAGCATCCGACAGGCTCAGGCTAACTTGGACCGCATCGCTGAGGTGCGACCGGTGGATGTGCAGGTGGCTCAAGCTGAAGTTGAGCAGGCGATCGCAGCGGTCGCCAGAGCTGAGTCAGAACTGGCTGAAACCTATATCCGAGCTCCTATGGACGGGCGCATCCTCGATCTCTATGCCCAGTCGGGAGAAGTGGTAGAAGCGGAAGGCATTGCTGAACTGGGCCAAACCAGTCAGATGCAGGTAGTAGCAGAGGTCTATCAGACTGACATCAATCAAGTTCAAGAAGGTCAATCGGCGATTATCACAAGTCCTTCCTTTAACGGTGAACTGGACGGCATTGTTCATCGGGTGGGGTTACAAGTGCTGCAGCAGGAGGTGACTACGGGGGAAGCCGGTGAAAACCTCGATCGCAAAGTCGTCGAAGTCCGCATTCGACTCAACCCAGATGCCAGCGAACGGGTCGCTGATCTGACCAATCTACAGGTGCAGGTTGCCATTCAGCCCGATGGAGAATAAACATGCTGAAAACCCTCTTTCGCAAAACTCCCGTTGCCTGGCTGCAAATGAGTCGTCAAAAGGCTCGTTTGTTGGTGGCGATCGCTGGAATTACCTTTGCCGACGTGCTGATGTTTTTTCAGCTCGGCATGCGAGATGCTCTATATGACTCGCAAGTGCGTCCTTACGCTAGCCTGCAAGGCGATCTTTTTCTGGTCAACAAACGATCCGACAATCTTTCCTCTGTGCGCAGTTTTCCGCGCGATAATCTCTATCGAACGCTGGGGGTTCCAGGGGTTGACTCCGTTAATACGCTGTATTTGGGACAAGCCGACTGGCGTAATCCCGAGAACCAGGCGACGCGGCGGATCTTTGTCTACGGGATTGATCCATATCAACCGGCCTTTATCTTTCCTGAGCTGGACCAGCATTTAGATGAGCTTAAGCTACTCAACCGCGTTGTCTTTGATCGGGCTGGTGGGCTACCGCAGTTAGGGGATGTGCCAACCCTGCTAGAGCAAGAAGATACCTTAACAGCTCAGGTGAATGATTTAGAAGTTCAAGTCGTGGGCTTGTTCGTCTTAGGGGCTTCATTTTCGGCGAATGGCAACTTGCTAACCAGCGATTCTACTTTTTTACGACTCTTTTCGGAACGCCAAGCTAATGACATTGACGTGGGCGTTATCAAGTTGGCAGAGGGGGCTTCTGTCGAAGCTTTACAGGCAGAAATACAGGCCATCATGCCGAATGATTTACGGGTCGTAACTATCGAAGAATTTACCGAATTGGAATTAGCTTTTTGGACGGCGGGTTCACCCATTGGCTTCATCTTTGGGGCCGGGGCTGGCATTGGTTTTTTGATTGGTGCGGTTATCGTCTATCAAATCATTTACACCGATGTGGCTAATCATTTGCCTGAGTACGCCACGCTTAAGGCAATTGGCTACAGCGATCGATATTTGATGGGTGTTTTGGTGCAGGAATCCTTAATTCTTGCCTGTTTGGGATTTATTCCTGGCTTTGTACTTTCGGCCCAACTCTATGCGCTGTTTCAGTCGGCAACCCTTTTACCCGTTGCCATGAAAGTAAGTCGGGCGACGTTAGTGCTGATTCTGACCATCGCCATGTGCGTCGGTGGCGGAGCCGTTGCTATGCAAAAGCTTCGTCAAGCTGACCCGGCTGACATCTTTTAGGATGCGGGTTCTCTTTTTGTGGTGTAAATCTTGCGGCACTGAGAAGTATGTTTAATCATCAACTTTCAACGTTTAATCGTTCCTCTGAACCAGTCATTTCAATTTCTCATCTGAATCACTATTTCGGTCGAGGCGAACTGCGCAAGCAGGTTTTGTTCGACCTCACACTGAAAATTGATGCGGGTGAAGTTGTCATTCTGACGGGTCCCTCTGGCTCTGGCAAAACCACGCTTCTTACCTTGATAGGGGGATTACGCTCCGCTCAGGAAGGGAGCTTAAAAGTACTCGGTCAGGAGATTCGAGGGGCGCGCAAACACCGGCTCATGCAGGTTAGGCGTCAGGTTGGCTACATTTTTCAGGCCCACAACTTATTGACCTATCTCACCGCCAAACAAAATGTCCGCATGTCTTTGGAACTGCATGGCGAATACTGGGAAGATCTCGATCAGTTAGCTATCACGATGCTTAATGCTGTGGGGTTAGGCAACTATATTGACCGTTACACGGATGCCCTTTCCGGTGGTCAAAAGCAGCGGGTTGCGATCGCCCGAGCCTTAGCGAGTCATCCCAAAATCGTTTTAGCGGATGAACCCACCGCATCGCTCGATAAACAATCGGGCCGCGATGTCGTTGAAATTATGCGACGTCTCGCTAAAGAACAAGGCTGCACGATTTTACTGGTGACTCATGACAACCGAATTCTAGATATTGCCGATCGCATTATCCATATGGAAGATGGTCAGCTTATTGATGATGGCGAGAAGCTGAAAGTCATGTCCTCTATTACTGCAAAAACCTCTTAAAGCGACTACTCACCACAAAAATTCTGTAAAAATCTGGGTTGTTTAATCAATCCATAATTTGCAATCTTGAACTTTGAAAATGTCATAAATCTGCCTGTTTTGCTTGTCAATTGAATAATCCAAAAAAAACTTCAAGGAGATATCGAAATGTTGAAAGCTCAGTCCAGTATCGTTATTGATCGATCAGTAGAAGAAGTTTTTCGGTATATCGCCCATAATTTCTTCGATAACTATCCTAAATGGGATGCTTCGGTGGTGGATTTGAAAAAAACTTCGCCCGCTCCAATGGGGCTTGGAACTCAAGGATGGCAGATTATGGATGGCAATGGATGGCGTGCTGAAAATGACTTCTATGTCAATGACTATGAACCCAGTTGCCGATTTTCAATTACTGGTAGTGGTCAGACCTATTTCAAAAATAGCTATGCGCTAGAACCTGTTGGGAGTAGTACCAAGCTGATTTACGATTTTGAATTTAGCTTGCAGAGCTTTGGCAAACTATTTGAGGCTTTGATGGCAAAGGCTGTTAAAAAAGCGAGCCAAGAAACCGTCTGTAACTTGCAGAAACTCATCGAAACAAGTGCTTAACCACCGTGAGGAACCATGCTTGAGAAAATGCATGAGCGGTACATTCATCAGATGCGATGGGGACTCACAACAGGATGGTTGCTACTGATACTGTCCCTGTTCTATGATCCTTGGTCTTCCTGGATGACCGACTCAAATAATACAATCAGTCCGCTGCGAATTCAGTTGCAAGACTGCGTTCTAGTTCAAGGGGTCTGCTTACGGGAGACGCCTTACGCTTTGGGGGCTCCTATCTTTTGGGGACTCATTATTCCGGGCACTATTTTCATTCTGCTAGTCTTTGGTCATGAGTTTTGGCGTCGCATTTGTCCGTTGTCTTTTTTGTCACAAATTCCTCGGGCATTAGGATGGCAGCGAACTCGTAAGCGAACCGATACGAGAACCGGAAGAATCTGGTACGAAACTGTTAAGGTTGGTAAAAAGTCTTGGCTAGCTCGCCATCATTTTTACCTACAATTTGGCCTGTTTTATTTGGGGCTTTGTAGCCGCATTCTGTTCATTAATTCTGAGCGCTTGGTGTTAGGTTTATTCCTGAGTGGAACTATCTTGACTGCGATCGCGGTCGGGTACCTGTATGACGGCAAATCTTGGTGCCATTACTTTTGCCCAATGGCCCCTGTACAGCGAATTTATGGGGAACCCAGAGGGTTGTTGAATAGTACGGCTCATGAGGAAGAAAATCTTCAGATTACTCAGTCGATGTGTCGTGAGGTCAGCCCAACGGGTCAAGAGTCTGGGGCCTGTGTAGGCTGTCAAAGCCCTTGCCTCGACATTGATGCAGAACGAGCCTATTGGGAAACCATTAACCAGCCCAAACAACGATTGCTGTACTACGGATATGTCGGTCTAGTATTGGGATACTTTACCTACTATTACTTGTACGCAGGTAACTGGGAGTATTATCTCTCAGGTGTTTGGGCCCATGAAGCGCAGTTGGCAACCTTGTGGGATCCAGGCTTTTACATTGGGGAAACCCCCTTGTGGATTCCCAAAATAATTGCTGTTCCTCTAACCCTTGCAATTTTTTCCCTAGGAGGATACGCGATCGGATGTCGATTGGAAAAACGCTACCAAATTTATCAAAAGCGACACCATAAGAACTGGAATTTAGACTACATTCGGCATCGGATGTTTACGCTGTGCACATTTTTTGCATTCAATTTCTTTTTCATATTTGCAGGGCGCAACTTTTTACGCCTACTTCCGATTTACATGCGTTGCTTTTTCCCAATGCTGATTGCAGTTTGTAGCACACTTTGGCTCTATCGAACCTGGCAAAGAAGCCCAACGCTTTATTTACGAGAAAAGCTGTTAATTAGGCTCAGACGTCAGCTCAGCCAGCTCCATCTTGATACGCCGCGCTTGTTGGCAGGAAGAACACTCAATGATCTCAATGCTAGTGAAATCTACGTTCTGGCCAAAATTCTACCTGGCTTCGTTAAAGACAGTCCAACTCACGATGTCGGAAACAAAACTTGATGGCTCTTTCCTACTGTCAAGCAATGGATAAACTTCATGGCCCAATACGAAGAACCAAAATACACCCTGATCCAATCGAGTGGCAACATCGAGGTTCGATACTATGAGCCAATCCTAGTTGCCGAAACCGTTGTCGACGGAGCAAGATCGGAGGCAGCCAATAATGCCTTCTCCATTTTGGCTAACTATATTTTCGGAGCCAATACAACGTCTACTAGCATTGCTATGACCGCTCCTGTCACACAATTTCAGCAGGGTGAAGAAATTACCATGACGGCTCCTGTTCTACAGACTGGCGAGCCAACTCGCTGGGTAGTGCAGTTCATAATGCCAGCCAAATATACCCTCGCAACGCTTCCCAAACCCAGAGATACAAAGATTACTATCCGTGCGATTCCTAGTAAGAGGGTGGCGGCTATTCAATTCTCTGGCATTGCCACGGAACAAAACACACGTGAAAACGAAGCTAAACTTCGTTCTTATCTTCATGAGCAGGGCCTTTCAATCAGTGATAAGGCCGTTTATGCCTACTACGATGGCCCGTTTACGCTGCCAATCTTGCGCCGCAATGAAGTCATGTTCAATTTGAGCTGACTAACCGTCCCGTCCTTTGAAGCCGATAAGTCAGGATTTCTAAGGATGTCTTATTAACCAATGTCGAGTTCCCTGACTTTTGGCTTCTAGCTTCTGAATACTCTTCACTTCTAACCATTTAAGGAGAATAATCGTGGTTACAACTGCTGCACTAAAAACAAGCCGATCGGAGTCAATCTTTGCTGAAGCTCAAGCCTTAATGCCAGGCGGGGTCAGTTCACCTGTTCGAGCTTTCAAATCGGTGGGTGGACAGCCCATTGTGTTCGATCGCGTTCTAGGCGCTTATGTTTGGGATGTTGATGGTAATCAATATATTGACTACGTCGGTAGCTGGGGACCGGCCATCTGCGGTCATGCCCACCCAGAGGTAATTGCTGCTTTACAAGAGGCGCTCAAGAAAGGAACGAGCTTTGGAGCTCCCTGCTATCTTGAGAACGTTCTGGCCCAAAAGGTCATTGAGGCCGTACCGAGTGTTGAAATGGTGCGGTTTGTTAACTCTGGGACAGAAGCCTGTATGGCTGTTCTCAGGCTGATGCGAGCCTTTACAGGGCGCGACAAGGTTATCAAGTTTGAAGGGTGCTATCACGGCCATGCTGATATGTTTCTCGTCAAAGCTGGTTCAGGCGTAGCGACCTTAGGACTACCTGACTCTCCGGGGGTTCCTCAAGCAGCCACTCAAAGTACGCTGACGGTCCCTTACAACGACCTGGAAGCAGTCAAAGCTCTCTTTGAGCAGAATGCCGGAGAAATTGCAGGTGTGATTTTAGAGCCTGTCGTTGGTAACTCTGGTTTTATTACTCCAGAGGCCGGTTTTCTGGAAGGGTTGCGTGAGCTCACTCAGCAAAACGATGCTTTGCTGGTGTTCGATGAAGTCATGACAGGCTTCCGCGTAGCCTACGGGGGGGCTCAAGAAAAGTTCGGCATTGTGCCTGATCTAACAACATTGGGCAAAGTCATCGGTGGGGGGCTACCAGTGGGAGCGTATGGTGGTCGGCGTGATATCTTGTCGCTGGTCGCGCCTGCAGGACCTGTGTATCAGGCAGGCACTCTTTCTGGCAATCCTTTGGCAATGACAGCTGGCATTAAGACCTTGGAGATACTCCAGCGACCTGGTACCTATGAACTGTTAAATCGGACTACACGACAGCTTACGGATGGCATGCAGCAAATTGCTCAAGAAACAGGGCATGCTCTGCAGGTCGGCCAACTGGGTGGGATGTTTGGCTTTTTCTTTAACGCTCACCCCGTGCATAGCTACGAGCAGGCTAAAGCGTCGGATTTGCATAAATTTGTCCGCTTTTATCGAGGTATGCTGGAAGCTGGAATCTATCTGGCACCCTCACCCTTTGAAGCAGGGTTTACTTCATTAGCCCACAGCCAAACGGATATTGAGCGGACTCTCGAAGCAGCTCGAAGAACCTTAGCGAGCCTTTAGGAGATTTCCAGGAAAGAACTTACCGCTCGTAGGATGTAAGCCCTTTGGGTATGGCTCCGCTAAAGCGAAGCTGCACGACAGCATTGGTATAGCCGTCGCCAAGTCCGTTAGGACAAGACGGCGAAGCCATCTGGCCATGCGCTGAGCACCTGACGCTACTCGGTGTCCTAGCCTAGATGGCTAAAGCTATATTTTTATTCCTGGAAATCCCTTTAGAGGTCGCGGTCTGCATATTTCGCAGTCCTCGAACTCAGATCCTGTCGTTGAGCTTATGGAGTCTCAGTTGGCTCCCTTGTCCCTAATTTGGGGGCGGGGAGCAAGTGCAAAGCACTAACAGGAGCTTTATTCCGGTTTGTGGTCAACAGTTAGAAATTGCATTTGCAGCAGATAGCTTGCGCATCAGGACTGCTTACATCAAAGGGCTGTGAAACCTGCGCAAGTCAGATTCAGCCTCCATAGGCCCGTAAGGGCTTCATCAATCGATACCCTCTTATGGGGTACAAGCCGAGACGTCTGGTTTGGCGTTGCTTAATAGCGGTATGATTTCGCCCCCCTTGCCCCCCAATATTGGGGGGGATTAAGTGCTTGAAGTCCTCCAATATTGGGGGATTGAGGGGGCTGTGCAGAGTCTAGCGCTTGAGCCGATTCATATCCAGAATCAGCAACGCCCTGGTTTTGAATACAGCTCTTGAGGCTGGACTGGCAGCACTTGACATAACTCAAACCAGTAAAATACTGAGAGTTGGCGATTGTCCAAATCCTATAATTGGCTGCTTTTACCAATGCCTTGCTTCAGCTACTTTTGTAAAAGATAGCATTGTGGGTAATAAGCTTTTGCCTTGCTTTAAGATAGGGATTCAAGGGGCAGCTGAGCGATAACTTTTGAATTTTGATATGTTTGCGGTGCTTAGAGCGATGCTATCGTTTCGATAAGAGAACACTCTGCGCTCATATGGATTAAGTAGGAAATTCCTTAATCTACAAGCTACCTACTCTGTATGGTTTGATACTCATTTTATTTGTAAATTGATTTTACTATAGCTGTTGTAAGGACATCGGGTTAAAGCGTACTTGAAGCTATGCGAACCATAGATCTAGGTATGTTCATGCAGTGATGACGCATCAAGTTTTCTGCTAGTTTAGTGAGGCTATACTGTGTCATCTTCCTGACCGGAGCGTCTTACGCCTGTCTATTTGTCATACTTCTACCAGGGTGTCCTCGTGATAAGAGCAGGTGTGAGGCCGTAAAATCGGTTCTCCGACAAAGCATTTTTTTGATGCTTAGGGTTATTATTGTAGAACAGCCAAATGGCATATCCGCTTTCCTCTCTCTGCCTTGACTTGTCTACCAAGAGAGCTACTCTGAGTACACTTGCACTCAGGAGGGTTATCTTCTGCACTGTTAACTCTTTGATAGCTGATACCAGTGAATTCTTGTAGGCCATAGCTTTAGAGTGATAGCTCAGCGCATTTCTTATAGAGGCATGGAGTTGATGTCTGGGAATGGATAGTTCTGGTATTCTCAGTAACCTTTAAGAGAGATCTAAGGATTGTGTGGACCAAAGCTGATTTGCTAAAAACTGAAGCTGATTTGCTAGAATATGACATGCACCAATATAGTGAATTAAAAGAAATATATGATTCTGCAGTTAAGGTAAATGCTGATCGAGCTGTGGTGGTTAAGGCATTTATTCCTCAAAGCCTAAAGGTGCAATTCAAAGTCTGCTGTATCCAACGTGAGCTGAAAATGAGCGCGGTTTTGGAGCATTTAATTCGACAGTGGATAGCATCAGGCTCGACGGACCTAGAACCTGTCGCTAATCCGTGTGATGAGCCAGTCGAAGAAGTGAAAGGATATATTCCTAGGGCGCTCAAGCAGCAATTTAAAGTTCTGTGTACTCAAAATCATATCCAAATGAGCTACTTGCTGCATTCTCTTATCCAAAAGTGGCTCGCAGAGAATTGTTCGGAACTCGATCAAGTTCGGAACTAGTACCGCTACGCGGAGTTCAAAATGCAAAATTCAAAATTCAAACCTAAGGCAGATAAGCCTTCCCAGCATTCCGAATAGTGAGCATACGTCTGCCGTGATGTACTAGGTGATGTACTAGATTGAGAGTGAGATCGCGTAAGTTAAAAGCGTGCGAGCTGCCGTCTTTGCTGAGTTAAGCGGGGGCGATCGCCACTCATCCTAAGCGCATTTCATAGTGAACCAAACGAGGTCTTACCACCATCATTCGTATTTTTCAGGTCGCCCAGCTGACTGAGCGGTCCATCGGTTAGGCAATCTTCCACCGCCGATATTCAAGTTGCATTTGAATCGCCCACCTAGACCTTTGTGGGCTCTCCGGATTTTCTGACTGATAAATTTTCCTGCTAGCCACCATCAAAAATAATTATGGCAGCAGAGATGTGTTCGGAGCCCTTAAACCATAGAATAATCTTAATGATATCTCGTTTTCCATAGAATTCAATCGATGGAAAACGAGATATCTCCCTTGAGACCAAAGCAAGCAAGAGCTGCGACTCGGACCATTTCGTCCAAAGGAACTTCATTCTTAGCAAGAATGCCTGTTTCAGTGGATGGAACAAGGAACGTCCCCAATAAGCTGTGCCTGATGAGAAGCGATAAAACGTCTTCTCCCTAAGCACGTGAGCAGTAAGTTGCGCTAATTCGTGGCCATAATTGCTTGGGCTCAGGTCTTTACTAGCCCCCGTTCAGCAAGATACGTTCTTAATATTTATGGTGCTCCCTCAAGTCCCCTGGCTCACTATCCTTGTGCTGCTGCCCCTCGTGGCCGCCCTTTCGATTCCCTTATTGCCCCTCGTGCGTGGCACAAACAATAACCTGATTCGCTGGTATGCCATTGGTGTTGGGGGCCTTGATCTAGCGCTTATGTGCTACGTCTTCTGGGCGCACTACGATGCCACCCTTGCCGACTTTCAAATTGTTGAAACCTTCGCTTGGATACCTTCTCTAGGGCTGAATTGGACTGTTTCAGTAGATGGACTGTCAGCCCCGCTAGTGCTGTTGGCAGGCTTCGTCACAACGCTCTCCATGCTGGCGGCTTGGCGCGTCAATCGCCGACCGCGACTTTTCTACACTTTGATGCTGGTGCTCTATGCAGCGCAGATCGGTGTCTTTATCGCTCAGGATCTGCTGCTTTTCTTCGTCATGTGGGAAGTTGAGCTGATTCCAGTCTATTTGCTGGTATGTATTTGGGGTGGACAAAACCGCCGCTATGCGGCCACGAAATTTTTGATTTACACTGCCGCTGCGTCCATCTTCATTCTGATGGCAGCTCTGGCAATGGCTTTCTATGGCGATTGGGTGACGTTTGATATTGCTCAACTCCATCTCAAGTCGTTCCCTCTGGGGTTTGAGCTTTTCCTCTATGCTGGACTGTTGATTGCCTTTGGGGTGAAGCTAGCTATTTTCCCCTTCCACACCTGGTTGCCGGATGCCCACGGTGAAGCCTCATCGCCAGTATCGATGGTGTTAGCGGGCGTGCTGTTAAAGATGGGGGGCTACGGGTTAATTCGCCTCAACCTTGAACTTTTGCCCCATGCCCATGTTTACTTCGCTCCGATTCTGGCTGTTTTAGGTGTGGTTAACATTGTCTATGGAGCGCTGAATTCTTTTGCTCAAGTCAATATGAAGCGCCGTCTGGCCTATTCGTCGGTGTCTCATATGGGATTTGTCCTGCTGGGTATTGCCTCCTTCAGCGATCTGGGCATTAGTGGAGCCCTCTTGCAAATGCTTTCCCACGGACTGATTGCGTCAGTGCTGTTTTTCCTAGCGGGCGTTACCTACGATCGCACCCACACTATGATGATGAACCAGATGGGTGATATCGGTCAGGCTTTGCCTCGGGTGTTTACGCTATTCACCATGGCGGTCATGGCCTCACTGGCATTACCCGGCATGAGTGGCTTTGCTAGCGAGGTGGCAGTGTTTGTCGGCTTCACTACAAGTGAAGCGTACAGTGAGACATTCCGGACGATTACGGTTTGCCTATCAGCAGTGGGCCTAATTTTGACCCCTGTCTATTTGCTCTCGATGCTGAAGCAAGTGTTTTATGGATCGGAGCTTCCACCGGTCTGTGATTTGATTCCCTTCTGCGATATGGATGACCTTGATTTGAAGAATCAGGGGAATGCTGAACCGGCGTGTTTTGGCAACAACTGTGATTTGCCCATTCAAGCTAAGTTTGAAGATGCCACTCCTCGTGAGGTTTTGATTGCGGCCTGTTTCCTCTCACTGATTGTGGCGATCGGGTTTTATCCAAAGCTGGCGATGCAAATGTACGATGTCAAAACTGTTGCGGTCAATACCTCGGTGCAAGAGGTGTATCAAGAAATGGCCGAAACCGCTCCTCAGATGTACGCTGGAAAACTAGGTTCATCGGTCTTCTAAATTCATGAATTCTCGATTGGATTCAGTCGTGCTTAGCTTGATGAGCGATCGGGTCAAATTCAAACCTTTGTTTGCGTTCAGTCTCGCCATAGAGATTGAACGCAGGCTGACTGACAAAAGTCGTAAACCCCTTTCCTTTCGGTGCCATAGCTAGCGACTGGAAGTCGTGCCTGTCAATAGAAAGTCCGCCTACGCGGACTATTCATATCTTCTGCAACCATCCAATCGTTACCATTATTCATGAGCCTGCTCGTGAGTAAGAGACTGATTCTGTATGGCTGCTAATATTTGCTGCGATGTTTTGTTAAATTGGTTTAAAGCTTTGGTCCCTGCAAAATACGATATCTATTGAGCTATCTGGCGCAGGCGATCGCGGTCTAACACTGTGATTTTAGAACCTTCCAATTTGATAATTCCGTCGCGGCTGAGTTTATGGAAAACCCGCGAAAGGGTTTCCGGGATGGTGCCTAGCATGGCTGCTAACTGCCCTTTGCTGAGCGTCAGTTCTATTCGGTTGGTGTTCTCTGCTGGGTCGCTTAGCGTTAACAGGTAGGCGGCTAGCCGCCCGGGCACTTCTCGCAAAGAAAGGTTATCGACTAAGTTAGAAAAGCGCCGCAGATGACGGGCAAAGCTTTTTAGCATATTGATAGCCAGGGCAGGGTTCTGCTCTAAAAGCTCTAAAAACAGTTGACGGGGAAAGAATAGGACTTCGGCTTTTTCCAAGGCGGCAGCAGACGCGGGAAAACACTTGCCATCAAGGGCCGGCACTTCGGCGAAGTGGTCGCCTGGGCTAAAGACGTGGAGAATTTGTTCACGGCCACTGGCAGAAAGCTGAAAAACCTTGATGTGACCTGACTGCACGATAAAGAAGCCGGACCCTTCGTCGCCCTGATGGAAGATAAAGTCACCTTTGCCGTAGGATTGGGCACGGGCAAGCTGGGCCAAGGCTGCTAATTGCGCTTCCGGCAGTCCTTGGAAAATCTGAGTGCTTCCTAGAAAACCAACCAGATCTGAAAATTGCACTGATTTTGATAATTTACTTATTCGTCAGAGAAAAATCAGGCACTCATCACCTTTGGACGATTTAGGACTACTTCCACTTTAACTATATGGCTCAAGGCTGGATATTTAGCCGATAACTTGACTGAACTGCCCCGAGTAGAAACAAGCTAACTAACGGCTGCGCTCACTGGACACAGACAACTTTTGCAACTCAATAATCAACTTGCCACATTCCGGTGCGGCGACTTGTTGAGCTGCGAGACTACGGTTGCATATTAGGATTCTCGACTATCAGACCTTTATTGGATGCTGCAACATTTAGTTCGTTATCCGCTGAAACAAAAACTATAGGAGCTAAGCCACTGGAAATACACAGAGTATTAACTGTACAACCCGCTGCTAGTTGAATTGCATCATAGCCTCGCAATCCATAAGCTTCAGCTAGCGTCATTCCAGCCACGATTATACTTTCCGCAATTTCTATGACTTGATACTCTGTTAGCAAATCATTTTTGAAGTGATCGCGCACCGCAAGCGCATCGCTAGCACTGATCCTTTTACTACGCTCTGCCCTAGTAATTGCAGCAATGATTTCAACACTAGTGATCGCTGCAATAAAGATTTCATTATTCGATGTAGGAGTAAACAAATCCAAAACCCATGTTGAACCAACTTCATTGATGTACCGCTTGACTAGAGCGCTACTGTCTATGAAGTAGATTCCCATCTAACGGCGTTCCTCGATAATCATTTCAGAGATCGACTTTCCTTGTACTTGAATGAGCCGCCGTTCAGATTGCGTATCACGAGAAGTTTGCTTAATCTGTTTAATCAAACCAGAAGCTAATAAAGCTTGGTAAAAGGCTAATTTCTTGTCCTCTTCAGAAATTTGTTCACGGCTATTAAACTGTGCTCTGAAGAGCATTTCATTCTTATGCTCCAGACCCTTAAGGATAGTACTTTGCCAATGCTGAGCTTGAGAATAAGTTGGGTCAATTAATAAAGCTGTATTATAACTAGCGAGGGCATTTTCAAGTTGCCCTAGCTGGCGCAACGCATTACCTCGGTTCGTCCAATACAACGCTACATTCGATTTCAATGCAACAGCATGATCAAAGCTATTTAGAGCCTCTCGGTAATATCCCATTGAATAAAGGTCTGAACCTCGATTGTTCCAAGTACTATAATTACTGGGACAGAGCGCTATGGCTTGTTCATAGCTAGCGATTGCTTCATCCAATCGATTAAGCTCTGAAAGAACAAATCCTCTATTATCCCAAATTAGGTGATTGTCGGGATTAAGAGTTAGAGCATGATCATAACTATTTATCGCTTCGTCAAAACGCTCTAGTCTCAGTAATGCGTTGCCTCGGTTAAACCAAGTAGTATCTTCATCGGATTTAAAGGATATAGATTGCTCAAAACTTGCTAGCGCCTCTTCGTATTGATCAAGCTCATACAAAAAGACACCTCGATCGTTCCACAGTTCGTCACTCGTAGGGTTTAGCTCTAATGCTTTGTCCAAGCTTTCAAGTGCTGCGTCAAAACTGCCTAAGTCAGCAAGTGTTATGGCTCGATTAGCCCATGTAAGATATTCGCCAGCCTTGATTTCTATTGAACGATTGTAACTGGCTAATGCTTCTTGATATCGACCGAGCTGAGATAGCACCTTTCCTCGATTAGTCCACGATTGAAAATTCTGAGGGTTAATACCAACAGCATGAGCATAACTATCCGCAGTTTCTTCAAGGCGCTCCAAATCCCAGAGAGAAAGTCCTCTATTGTGCCAAATCCAATCCTTATGTCGTTCTGGTTGGCACTCTAAAGCTCTATCATAGTTTGCAATAGCACCCTCATGATGCTTTAACTCTCGTAGTATGTTGCCCTTGTTATACCAAGCAAGATGGATAACTTGGTTGATCTCTATCGCTTGATCAAAACTTGACATGGCCTGCTGATACTGCTGAAGCGCAGCTTGTGCTAAGCCAAGTTTGTTCCAAGCAAGATATTCATCAGACTTATTTGCTAAAGCACGTTCATAACATGTAATACTTTCCTCGAAACATTTCTGTTCGTAGAGCCTATCCCCCTCGCTATGCCATACCGAATATTGACGAACAGAATTGAGAGAATTGTCCAGTTCTGAAGGCTTTATATGGAAAGCAGCATAGGTTTCGCTGAATCTACGAGGGACGGTCAGCATCGCTAAGAATGTTGATATGAGTTAGCAGTCATATCTCATTTTTACACTATTGAAAAGTTCTTGGCACAATTGCTCAGGGCTTTGCCCAGGGCTGATTCACTGTGACGGGATAAAAATTATACTGTCAGATATCCTCTATCGCCAGTGTTACCATGACCCTCATCGAAGCTTTACAGACTGTGCCGGATTATCGCAAGGCACGTGGGAAACGGCATCCGTTATGG
>JBHJHM010000035.1:0-48599 GCA_050330865.1 Leptolyngbyaceae cyanobacterium | reverse complement strand
TGTCTCGCAAGAGATTCGCGCGGCTGAAGACCCCGAGTTTGAGACGTTCTACACGAAGAACATCTTGTTGAACGAAGGTATCCGGGCCTGGATGGCACCGACCGACCAGCCCCATGAGAAGTTTGTATTCCCCGAAGAGGTACTCCCCCGTGGTAACGCTCTCTAGTAATTCTTACATTGGTGGACGCGACCAAGAATCTACAGGTTTTGCCTGGTGGTCTGGTAATGCTCGCCTTATCAACCTTTCCGGTAAGCTGTTGGGCGCTCACGTAGCCCACGCCGGTCTGATCGTTTTCTGGGCAGGTGCAATGACGCTCTTTGAGGTCGCGCACTTTGTTCCCGAGAAGCCTCTGTATGAGCAGGGCTTCATCTTATTGCCTCACCTTGCAACCTTGGGTTGGGGTGTAGGTCCTGGTGGTGAAGTCATCGACACCTTTCCGTATTTCGTAGTCGGTGTTTTACACCTGATTTCTTCTGCTGTTCTGGGCTTAGGTGGTGTCTATCACGCCATCCGGGGTCCCGAGACTCTAGAAGACTACTCGGTCTTCTTTTCTCAGGACTGGAAGGATAAGAACCAGATGACCAACATCATCGGTTACCACCTGATTCTGCTAGGCTGCGGCGCCTTGCTGCTAGTCTTCAAGGCAACCTTCTTTGGTGGTGTTTATGACACCTGGGCACCGGGTGGCGGCGATGTTCGCGTCATCACCAACCCCACGCTGAACCCACTCAAGATCTTTGGCTACGTCGTCGGATCGCCTTTCGGTGGTGATGGCTGGATCATTGGTGTCAACAACATGGAAGACATCAATGGTGGCCACATCTGGGTTGGTGAGCTTTGCATCGGCGGCGGCGTCTGGCTCATTTTGACCAAGCCCTTTGGATGGGCTCGCCGGGCATTTGTTTGGTCTGGTGAAGCTTACCTGTCCTACAGTTTGGGTGCCCTGTCGATGATGGGCCTCATTGCTGCTTGCTATGTATGGTTTAACAACACTGCTTATCCCAGTGAGTTCTACGGCCCTACTAGCTCCGAAGCATCTCAGGCTCAAGCGATGACCTTCATGGTGCGTGACTTGCGCTTGGGGGCCAACATTGGCGCTGCTCAAGGTCCTACAGGCCTAGGTAAGTACCTGATGCGTTCTCCTACCGGCGAGATCATCTTCGGTGGTGAAACCATGCGTTTTTGGGACTTCCGCGGTCCTTGGTTGGAGCCTCTTCGGGGTCCCAACGGTCTTGACCTCGACAAGATGAAGAACGACATCCAAGACTGGCAAGTTCGTCGTGCAGCTGAGTATATGACTCACGCACCTCTGGCTTCCATCAACTCTGTAGGGGGTGTGATCACCGAGATCAACTCTGTGAACTTTGTGAACCCCCGTCAGTGGCTGGCAGCATCTCACTTTGTCTTGGGCTTCTTCTTCTTAGTGGGTCACCTGTGGCACGCGGGTCGTGCTCGGGCGGCTGAAGCTGGCTTCGAGAAGGGCATTAATCGTGAGACTGAACCCGTACTGGCAATGGAAGATCTGGACTAAGCCTTTCGGTTTTGACCTAGATTTCTAGCCTGCATGAAACGCCCCTGTGAGTGGAGTACTCATAGGGGCGTTTTTAGCGCTCAAGATACGCTCTCAAATCCCAATATTTAAACCTTCATATCGATCGCGCTACGATGCATCGTTGCTTGATTTGATAGCTGCTCTTTAGGCAAGTGGAAGCCATAGATCTGAGATAAAAATTGATGCTGTTGAACTCCCATTCACCTTTGCTATGACTTCCAGCCTCAACGTCATTTGGGTGATTTTCTGCGCCATTCTCGTCAGTACGATGCAGGCAGGATTTTGCTGCTTAGAAAGCGGGCTAGTGCGGGCTAAAAATAGCATCAACGTTGCTATTAAAAACCTCGTTGATTTTTGCATCGCCGCTTAGACAGATACGATGTATTTGCCCCAAACGCTAACCCCAGCCCCAGAAAGAGCATGTTCCAGGTCGATTTGGGCTCAGGCACTTGGACGGCAGACCATCCTTGAGACAAAACAACAGGGGCACCGGCAACAGTCGCAGGGACAAACTGAAAGTCAAAGTCGGTGAGCCCTGGTGGGACGACAAAGGCTCCTGGAATATCGGCAACCGGTTGTGGCACATCAAAGTATTCAATGCGCGTAATACCTGCTTCACCAAGCTCTGTACGATCAGTCGGACTCTGCTGAACAGCCCTTAGAGAAAGGGCCTCGCCTAGTTGTCCAGTCTGAATTTGATAGAAGCCTGAAAAAGTTTGTTCTGCTTCTAAAAATGGATTGAAGATGGTATTGATAAACGTGCCATCGTAGGGGATTCCTGCGACCACGGCGGGGGCTTCTGTATAAAGGGTATTTGTCGTGGGCGTTATGTAACGAAAGGAAGCCGCGATCGCGGATGCCCCTGTCATCCATACACCCCCTAGTGTTGCTGCGACCGTAGCAGCGAGTGTGTAAGCATTCAGCATGATTCAGTTTTCCTCTGCGCATATTCAAACCTGCACTTGTCCCTGAATCCTAGCTGCAGTGTAACCTCCGAGAAGCCCTTTTCCTTTTTCGCTTTTCCCTTTTCGCTTTTCCCTTTTCGCTTAGAACGGATCAGGATGCACTGGACCCAAATGCACAAGCTTCGCTATCCCAAACACTAAATCTCTCTTAATAGACCATTAACGTCCTGCCCTTACGCTACACAGAAATGAGCAATCGGCGATCGCCGATTGGAGCGATATCGACCCTTATGAGATACGTCAGATTCTTGCAGGGCATAAGCCTTAGTATTGTCGTCGCCTTAGGAACGCTGGGCATTTTTTCTCAGTCCAGTTGGGCACAGCCAAGCGAACTACGCATTGTGATAAACGCCGACGCAGCCCCTGATTTTTGGCAGCTGATAGCAGAGGCAGAGGCTCTGCTATCAGCCCGCATTACTCAACTATTCGCGACTGACCCAACCGTTACCGGTGTGATTCTCGAGGTCTTGGCTGAGCGAAATGGTGCGATCGTACCGCTGATGCTGACTCGGGTCTCACGTAACGGATGGCAGACTGATGGGCAAATCGCTAGCTGGACAGAATACTTCGACACAGCGCAGGTGCTCCTTAGCTACACATCGCCCGTCTCCAGCGATGTCAGTGCCTCATCGCAAAGTACACTCTCGATTGAGGAACGCCGACAGCAACAGATTCAGCTGCAAGACGCCTTAGACTAAAGTTGATGACAACAGTAAAGGTCTGGCCGGCTAGACTGCCGCTTTCGATGTCAACCCTGAATCCCTGGGTGATGTTAACAGCTTTAGCAGCGTCAGTAAGTAGCACCGATAGGCTCAAAGCGGCACCTACAGCCCAAAGACTAAGAACAGAAGTAAACATGGCATGAAATCTCCTCAGAGAAATGATTAACTCAAATGTTCTATCCCCCTTATGAAAACTTCATTAAGCAGAAAAGGTTATGAAGAGATTAATTACAAGCCGCTAAAGTCTCTGTCTTGGGAAAGCTTCATAAATAGCTATAAGCTACTCAAGCTTGGCAAAACTACGAATCTATTTATTCATATAAGTATTGTTGATGGCTAAATGTTTTTGATTGGAAGCTTAATAAGAGATTAAATGAAATTGTCAGGCATCCGAGAAGTTTTCTTGCCCGCAAAGCAATCCATCAGCGAAAGTAAGATTATCTGAAGGTTAAATAGATTTCTTTTATTTTCTCTTGCCATAGTTATTCTTTTAAGGTTTTAGTTAGTCCAGGGAAGTCATTCATTTCACATTTGTATATATTCTCGATTGATTGATGAAGTTCCTATTCTGCAAGAGTCTCAGCTTTTGATTGGCTCAAACTTAATGAGAACAAAAATCAATACCATCAATATTTTGCTATGGAAAGTCATCTCCTTGATCGAGAAGAGTAATGTTCTTTTTAGGTATTTTAAATACCCAAAGCCCTTATGCAGAGAGGGGTTTCCACTTTATTTGAGACAAGGATGGCGAGCCTTTACCTTAAACTAACCTCGAATTTGAACAAGCCTGGTATGTTGCTGATGGAAAGTTGATGATTGTGCGAAAAGCTGTGGATCGGCTGAAACACAAAATGCAATGCCACATATCTCTTTTTCGCAAATTTTACAATGCATGTTTGGTCAGCTCTGCAGAGCCCAAGTGTTGGCTTTATACAGTGTGAGTGAGACATCCCGTCCACGCTTCTAAGAGGGTTAATGCTTGGGAATGGAGTTCATAAAACTGACTTGTCTTTCTATTCAATGAGTAAGGAGAATACACTGTGGTTTCGCTGTCTCGTCGTAAATTTTTCGGTGTCATGGGTGCCAGTGCAGCTGGTGCGATCGCCGTATCTCCTTTGCAGGCATTCCTCGCTAAAAAAGCTTTGGGTCAGAATCCTGTTGTGAGTGGTTTTGGTCCCCTTGCTCCCAAGTTACCGAGCGCTATTGATAGACGCTTTACTCCCGTGTTCGACATCAGTGGTGGGGAGCTATTGGAAGTACCCGCGGGTTTTGAGTATGTAGCCTTCCACGTCAGTGGAATGCGTATGAGCGACGGTAAAACCTGCCCTAGCGACCACGATGGCATGGCTTGTTTTGCCGGTCCCCGAGGCACGCACATTCTGGTCCAGAACCACGAACTCAGCCCGGGTGAAGATGATGGCTCCGGCTTTATAGGCGGTACGGGTCTGCAGAACGCCTACGATAGATTTGATGGCGATGGGGGTCCGGGTATTGGTGCAGGCGGAACCTCCACCATCATCATCGATCCTCGTTCCAATCGGGTCGTGCGTGACTATGTTTCTTTGGCAGGGACTATTCGCAACTGTGCGGGTGGCCCCACTCCCTGGGGTAGCTGGATCAGCTGTGAAGAGAACGTTACGGTCCCGGCTGATAATCCTGCCGTGACCCAAAAGCATGGTTTCAACTTCGAAGTTCCTGCTCGTAGCGGTCTGGTAACACCTGTGCCCCTGATTGAAATGGGCCGTTTTAACCATGAAGCCGTAGCTGTCGATCCGGCAACTGGCTATGTGTACGAAACGGAAGACCGCGGTGACAGCTGCATTTATCGCTACGTTCCTAATCAGCCAGGTAACTTGGCTGCAGGGGGTGAGCTGCAAGTGCTTAGGCTTGTAGAGGGTCCTCAGGATACTCGCACAGGCGTTTTGGGTCTGCTGAACCAGCCTCTGGCGGTTGAGTGGGTTAGCCTCCCCGGCAATGGTATTGATATCAACCCGGACGAAGATACCCTACGCTTCCAGGCTCAAGAGCTAGGAGCTGCTATCTTTGCTCGTGGCGAAGGTGCTTGGGCTGGCAACGGCAAAATTTACTGGGTTTGCACCAGCGGCGGTGATCTGGGTGCCGGTCAGGTCTGGTGTTATGACGATGTCACTGAGACAGTGACTCTATTCGTCGAATCTACCAATGAAACTGAACTGGACAACCCCGACAACATCACGGTCAGTCCAGCTGATGGCAGTCTTTATCTGATGGAAGATGGTGGCGGTGAGCAGTTCATTGTGGGTGTGACCACTCAGGGCGGACTGTTTAAGCTGGTTCGCAACAACGTTAATACGTCTGAGTTCGCAGGGGGTTGTTTCTCTGCGGATGGGACTAAGATGTTTTTCAACATCCAGACTCCTGGTATTACCTTCATGCTGTATAGAACCGATGGCGGCCCCATCGTTGTCTAGGACTGCAGGTAACTATTGATTGAGGGTATATCTAAGGCAAGAGGCATCAAATTCATTGAATTTGATGCCTCTGCTCATGGCTACAAAGATTGCTATGCAGGCATTCCCTAGGGACGCTGTTGCTCCAGAAGGGTCCCTTTCAAGTAAGCGCCTTCAAGTTGAGTATTTGCGAGCTTTGCACCTTTCAGATTGGCGTTGTGCAGGGCTGCTCCTTTCAAATTAGCGTTCTCTAGGTTGGCCTCTTCAAGGTTTGTATTTCTCAAGCTGGCACTTCTGAGATTTGCCTCTGTGAGGTCGGCGCCTGCAAGGTTACTACCTTCTAAGTCAGCCCCTGTGAGGTCAGCTGCCGACAAGTTAGCTTGTGTTAAATCAGCTCTGCGAAAATTACTATCCGCTAAATTAGCGTCTTTGAAGATAGCTTTTTGTAAATTAGTGCCTAGGAAAAAAGCTCCATCTAAGCTGGCAGCTTCTAAGTTGATATTGGCTAAGTCAACATCTTTGAACTTGGCATCATTTAATTCGGCTTCGGTAAAGTCGCGATCGCCTGCTGCATATTTCTGCAGGATTGATTCAACAGACTCTGTCATCTTGGGATAGCTCCTACTAAAGAAAATGAAATTAAGCGGTTTTTCAGGATTAGAGGAAATCTGGAATTCTAGGTGATTAGCAAAAGAACAGATCTGAAATCTGATTCAATATCAATTTTTACAGCTGAAATAAGCCTTCAAACGAAAATAATCTATTGAATTTCAGTCTGCAAGTAAAGGGATATCGGTGGCATTTTTACGCAAAAACGATAAACTCTTGCAGAGCAATCTTCTTCTACAGGATTCTAGCTAACAGGTCAGCTACGCAACGCTATTGAACAAGGTATTTCTTTATACTTGCCTTAACGTTTGACTGCTCTAATGATGAGGCACTAAAAAGCGGTGTATCGCCTGCGGGTGTCTAGTCGTATCTCTACCAACCTATCCTCTTAAATCCCCTAAGATCCATGCAATCTAGCTCTAATGCATCTTCAGTTTGGCAGTGGCTTAAGCACGGTAAGGTAACTTGCGAACAGGCACTGAGACTTCTACGTAACGACCGGGGAGAACTCGATTTAGAGCGGCTCGATAGAGAAGTAGAACGTCGCTTTTTTCAATCCTTTCCTGAAACAACAAATTTGCCTCCGGTAGTGCCTCTGTTGCTATGGCGCAACTGCTTCTATCTAGGTAGCCCGACAACGCCACCCCCTGAAGTCTTGAGCTATCTACAGGACTACACTCTGGCCGATATCGAAATTGTGCCGATCGCAGAGAAGTGCTATCGCCACTGGTATCACACCAAAAACTTGGATCCTAGCAGTATTAACGCTGGGCCACTCTTAAACCCGCTCACCGGCCAGTACGAGCAAGAAAACATTAGTGAGACCACTGAGCTATTTCTGGCCAAAGCCGCTGACCAAATTGAGCGCATCAAGACCATCATTGCCAGTGCGCTGCGCAACCGAGCCAGCGATATCCATCTAGAACCTTCTCCCGATGGTCTACGGGTCCGCTACCGCATTGATGGTGTCCTGCGTGATATTACTCTACTGCCCTCTGACTTAGGTCGCCGGGTGGTAGTGGCCCTAAAAGTTATGGCCGACATGGACATCTCTGATAGTCGTCGTCCTCACGATGGCCGTATTGGTGAAAAGTACGCCTCCGAAGCAGGGGGTGACCTGGGGATGGATATGCGCGTTAGCACGCTGCCGTGTGTAGGCGGCGAAAAAGCGGTTATCCGATTGTTACCGCGTAAAAATCCCTTTTCGACGATTGATAAGTTAGGGTTTTCACCCAAAATTTTGCCCACCTACAAAACCTGGCTGCAACAACCTCAGGGCATGATTATCTTCACAGGACCGACTGGTTCAGGGAAGACGAGTACCCTGTACACCAGTCTGCAGGCGATCGCTCAAGAGCACGTTAATGTGGTCACGGTGGAGGATCCTGTGGAATACGTGCTGCCTCGCATCACCCAAACACAAGTGAACGAAGCTGCTGGGATGACCTTCGCTGCTGGCATTCGGGCTATTTTGCGGCAGGACCCCGACATTGTGATGGTAGGCGAGGTCCGTGACCCTGAAACCGCTGAAACCGCAGTCAGAGCTGCTTTGACGGGTCACCTGGTATTCACAACACTGCACACCAATGATGCGATCGGCGCAATTCCTCGTCTTAAGGACATCGGTCCAGATCCCGGCCTCATCAGCGATGCTCTGCTGGGTGTCATTGCTCAGCGCCTTGTGCGGCGTAACTGTCCTCACTGCTCGGAGCCCTACGTCCCACGCCCAGAGGCGTTTGAGCGATTAGGGCTGAATGCTAAAAAGGCTGATACAAGCCACTGTCGTAAGGGCCGCGGCTGCAGCCATTGCTTTGGTTCAGGGTACTTAGGTCGCGAAGCGGTGGTGGAATTGGTCGAAGTCGATGAGACTATTCGCGAAATCATCCATGAGGGCAGCACCACTGACCTACGCCATTATCTCCACGAGATTGATTTCATGAGCTTTCGCAAGGCTGCTGTGGAGAAAGTGATGACTGGCGCAACGACCTTTGATGAGGTCTCCCGAGTGCTACCCCACAGCGCTCTACGCCGACCGCAGACGATTCGTAGTCAAATGCTGAAATCAGATCTGCGCTGGCCTACCAAAGGGGTCGAAAAACCTCCCGTACCTAAGATGAAGACACCCTCTCTGCAGCCTGAAAGTTTGACTTAATGTAGCGCAGGGTCACAGAGGAAAGAGCCTACCAAGGGCGAGGGGCTTAGCGTCTCTGTCGTCGATAACAATGTTGAAAACAGGGCGAAATACGCAACTGGGGATGTGACGGACTTCGCAGCTTTGTTTCTATTTTGCTGAGGCGCATTCAGAGCCGGTGTGGTTTGCTAAAAACATCGCAGTTTGACAGGATCCGCATAGTCCGGCAACTTTTACTCTGCTTGTCTTCGTGCTTCTGCCTTTCGGAAAATGCCCCCTTCCCGTACAACGCCTAAATATTCATTCATCATCCCCATCTACAACGAAGAAGAGAACATCGCCGAACTATATCGTCGTCTAATGGAGGTCTTGGCCGCATTAGATGGTCCGGCTGAAGTCATTTTGGTCAATGACGGTAGTCGGGATGCTTCCTTAGAAATAATGCGCCAGCTCCATCAGCGCGATGCTCGGGTTGTGTATCTCAGTTTGGCCCGTAATTTTGGCCACCAGATCGCAGTCACGGCTGGGCTCAGCTTTGCTCGCGGAGCTGCCGTGATTGTGATGGATGCTGACCTGCAAGATCCGCCAGAACTTGTTCACAGTATGGTTGCTGAGTGGCAAAACGGCTATCAGGTTGTCTATGCTCAACGCATGCAGCGGCATCAAGAATCCTGGTTCAAACGGCTGACAGCCTATGTGTTCTACCGTGTGTTGGATCGACTAGCCAATGTCCGTATTCCTAAAGATACGGGCGACTTTTGTCTGATGGACCGGGTGATTGTTGATTTGCTCAATAATATGCCAGAACGCAGTCGCTACATCCGGGGTCTACGGGCCTGGATTGGATTCAAGCAAACGGCTGTGCGCTTTGAGCGTCCCCCTCGCTTTGCCGGTGAAGTTAAATACACATTCAAGAAATCAGTGGCGCTAGCCGTCAACAGCCTGGTTTCGTTTTCAATTCTGCCGCTGCGGCTCTCAACATACTTAGGATTACTGGCGGGAGGGCTGTCGGTTGTTATGGCACTCCTGGTGTTGTATTGGCGCTTGACGCAACCCGAGTCACCGCTGACTGGACTGGCAACGATTTTAATTGCGGTCTTTTTTCTAGGCGCCGTACAACTCGTGAGCATCGGCATCTTGGGAGAATACATTGGCCGGATCTATGAGGAGGTCAAGGGGCATCCACTCTACACCCTGTCGGAGGTCGGAGGATTGGAAAAAGCTTGGTCACAGCCACGAGAAACGATATTAGCCCGCAAGTAACGAGGGTTGCTATTATCGAACTAGCTAGAGTTGCTGTTTAATTACACACGCTCTTTTGGTTACCCTTGGCTTCTTATCTCCCTTCTATGGTCTGAACCCGCAATTTAGTTCCGCTAGGTCACCATCGTTAACAGTCTGCCTAGTCTGCTCGGGGCTCAATACCCGATTGGTAAGCCTTCATTCACTGCAGCCTCAGCATCTACCCCTTCATATTGGCAGGACTGTTTGTATAGCCGTCGCCAGTTCCGTTAGGACAAGACGGCGAGCCATGTGGTTCTGTGCTGAGCATTAGAGTGCCACTCGGTGTCTTTACCTAAACGGCTAAAGCTGTACTATCAGCGGCATTTCACGAGTCACTGAATCATGGGATTCGGACGATTGAATAGCCCGGAATCAGGCTGTATCGACCTGTAAATTTATTTCGTTGTGTTCGATTTCTTTGTTCTGTCACCCTTGTTTTGAGGGAATGTCAGTAACGCTCGGCGATCGCTTTGATCACGAGTGAGTCAAAGTTTGGTGCTGGTTAATACGGGTTTCTATCGATGGTTTTTCTTCCTGAAAATCCTTCCATTTTCGTTCATATCGCTGCCTATCGCGATCCTGAAATTGTGCCTACAATACGGGATCTCTACGACAAGGCAGCCGCTCCAGACAACATTTATATAGGGATTTGTTGGCAATACGATTCTTTCAAAGGTGAATCTCCCCTCACAGCTCCTGTACGTGCTGAGCAGATTCGTATTGTTAATTATTTAGCGTCTCAGAGCCAGGGAGTGGGCTGGGCTCGATACAAGGCACAAAAGCTATACAAGAACGAAGATTTTGTGCTGCAGGTGGACGGCCACACTCGATTTGCCGAGCAGTGGGATAGTTTTTTATTGACACACTGGCGGCACTGTGAAGATGAGCGAGCTGTGTTGTCTTGCCTCCCTGCCGCCTACGACCAAACCACTGGAACGCTGAAAAAAGCCGCTGCCAGCACCCGCTCTCCTAAACATTTCAAAGAGGATGGCTTGTTAGAGCTAGAGACCATTTTCTTGAAAGAGAGTCCCGAAATCCCTGTCAGAACAGTTTTTGCCTCGCCCAAATTCATTTTTGCTCCGGCTCAGCTATTGGCTGACGTCCCCAGTGATCCAGTTGTTTACTTTGGGGAAGAAGAGGTCGCGCTCTCAATTCGCATGTGGTCTCACGGCTGGAATATTTATATTCCTCCCTACCCGCCTCTCTATCACTCGTTTAACACCACAGGTAAAAAGCGCCCCCTGCACTGGAAAGACAACGAAAGCTGGTCACGATTACAAAAACGAGGACTGCTACGCTATACCGCTTTGTTGTCGGAAGAAAGCGCGAATAAAAAAGCAGCGTTTGGTTTAGGTCGATCGCGATCGCTGCAGGCGTTTACAGATTTTTGCGGAATTGACTTGGTGGGTCATCAGCTCGACCTCAAAACTCCACTCAATATCGCCACGGCACCCAAATCGGATCCAACCTCGAAAACATCGCCTCAGAACTCAGAGTCTGCAGCGGTGACAGCTACCGCACACTCTGATCAGACAAGAGCAGCTACTCAGACACTGTCCCAGACGACGCCGACTGCGGTCCAGGCAAAACCGCATATTGAATTACATAAATTACAAAATCAGCCATCATTAGCAACGGTCGTTCCCTCGCAGCCGTCCGAAACCACTCAGATTCTGACGAGGGAATCACTCCAGACCCCGCCCCAGTCTTCCCCAATTCCTGCCGATTTCCCTTTACCAACCTCTACAGGGCTGGATCCGGGTGACTTTATCCCCTACTTTCGTCTCTGCGATCATGAAGGGCGTTTACGGGAGATTCAATCCTACGGTGGGTTACGGACTCTCCTTGTTTGCTTACCAGCAGAAGAAAGCCAGATGATTTCACAGCTGGCTGTCCTGAAATCAGCTTGGGAGAGTCTGCGCCATTATGAACTGCATGTTGTGGCGATTGCGGCCCCCCCGCCTGAGGTACTGCAAAAACTGCACGAGCAGTATCAGCTGCCTTTCAGTCTCTGGTCCGATCCGGGCAACGAGGTCAGCCAGACGCTCGGTAGCTACAACGCCGAGCATCAGGCCGCTGAGGTATGCGGCTACGTTCTGACGCCAAACTTGAGGATTCAAAAAAAATATGCGCTAGACAATCCGGCGGCAGCGATCGGTAAAATTCTGGCTGATGTGTCGCCCCCAGCGCCCATGCCCGGTCCCGTCATAACAATGCACGCTCCGGTCTTAATCATTCCCAATGTCTTGACGTCAACACAGTGTCAGTTCCTCATCCAACACTGGCAGCAGGGCAACCAGTTTGAAGGCAAGGTGGGCGTAGGCTCGCAGGCACGGGCACAAAAATCAGCCAAGGTGAGAACCGACATTTTGCTGAAAGAGCCCCTGATGGCCAAGGTTGACTACATTTTTGGCGGTACACTCTTCCCCGAAATTGAAAAAGTCTTTGGGCTGAAGGTTAGCCATCGCGAAGAATACAAAATTGGCTGTTATGAAGCTGCCAAAGGGGGATTCTTCAAGCCTCATCGGGACAATTTTGAAAAGTACCTCTGCCATCGCCGCGTTGCTATGACGCTCAATCTTAATGACGATTATGATGGCGGCGGGCTAAATTTTCCTGAGTATGGCAATGCGGTCTATCGACCGGAAGCAGGGGGAGCCGTTATCTTTCCCTGTTCTCTTATGCATCAGGCGCTCCCAGTCACCTCGGGCCAGCGCTTTATGATGGTTTCGTTTTTCTTTGGCGAAGCGGAGGTAAACCACCGTCTGAAATTTATCGCGGACGCTGAAGAGCACTACGCCGCTAGCAAACGCCGTCTCCTCGCCCCCTCTAAAATTGAGCTCCCGGGACAAGATAATGTCCGGGCTCGCTATAGCTTCGATCAGTAGCGATCGCGAGGGAAAAGGAAACAGAGAATAAGGAACACGGAACCGGATTGGCTGAATTCAACGGGATATTGCTGGCAGCCTATTTTCTGAGCTGACAGCGTAAGTTGGCTCCCTCAACCACTAGCTCACCAATGGCTGTTTTGATGTAAATCTTGCCAGCTTCGCAGCGAGCAACGGTTCGCCAGGCCTGAGGCACGCTGCAGTTGCCTCGGTTCACGACAGCACTGCTGGCGCTCGCAATAGCCGACTGTGATGGCAGCGGTTTTAAGGTACCGGGAGCGGATGTCTGTGATCGAGGCGCTGCCAGAGGTTTGTCTGTAGAAGTTTGATGCGCGGCGGTTGGTTGCTGGCGCGGCGTTCCTCTACCTGAAATGAAGCGCGATCGCCTAGCCGGGAGAGCCTTGTTTTCGGCCCAAATAACCAAATCATCTCCTTGATGAGCTGTTTCACCGCGGTAGGTTGTGACAAACAACGTACCGTTACTAAACACGATGTTACGAATGGGATACCACTGATTGTGCGTGAATAGCAGAAGCTCCATATCGAGGAATTGGGGGCGATTCTGACGATAGCGAATCCACCACTCACGCCAGAGCAGACGAGCAGGTTCGCAATGAAGTTGATATCCCTCAGGCCCTTTGTAGCGCTCGTAGCAAATGAATCCGGCAGTATCGTCTGGAGAAGGCGGTAGAAAGCCTTGCGATCGCAGTGTTTTGTCCAGTAACTCTGTATAGGTTGATTGGCAGCGAACCCGAATCTCTGGTGGGCTGGCCTTAAGGTGCGCGATCGCCAAAACCTGCCCCTTGCGCGACAGCAACTGCTCGACATCAAGCGTTGACTGCACCTGAAGTTTTTCATTGGCGGCTAAGTGAGCCTGACCTTTAATAAAGAGTTCAATTAAGGCGACGTCATCCAGGTAGCTGCTTTTCATCAAATTTTCCAATAGGAGGAAACAAACTGGTCGATCCTCTTCGATGGATGCAATCGCTTTGTCAGCAAAACAGCCAAACCCAGCGTAGATAGATGACCCTGATGGTGGAAGGAGTTACTTCTTTGCCTGCTTAGAATGCCCAGCTACGACGCTTCAGCAATTCCGTATTTCTAAGTAACCTAAACCCAAAACCCGGGGGGTTCCCTTAGGTGACAACCGCAAATCTGGATGGGGAAACCTCAATTAATTGAGGATTTTGAACGATCGACTCGCATATGCGACAACATCGGCAAAATAGGGGAGTAGCAATTGCTTAGCTCTATAAAAATTGCATGAATCTACCGGGATTTTGGGGAAATTAAGCGGTTGTTGAATGCTAGCGTTGGCATATCGAAAGCTAGGATAGCTTGCTGTTTTAGAAGTTTGTCCAGCGCTTTGCGACAGGGATTGCGCTACTTTGTTCTTCTACAGTTTTCCGCTATGTATGCGTTGCAGTCTGTCCGCGCCCAGCAAAAGGCCCGCAAGAAATTGGTCAGGGTTGTAATGCTTGCCACTGGAGGAGTTCTATCTGCCATCGGCATCTGGGTGTTGCTGTTTACGGCAGGGGTCGTCACTCTGGGAGGGGTGCCCTACCGAGTATTGTTGAAAGTTTGGCAAGACGACACGGCGCGCTCAGCCTTATTGAATGGGGAGAGCACTGCCTTGCATGATCAGATGAGCGACCTGGGGATAGAGCGTGAGATCAAAGCTCACTATCGCTCGCGCATTGAGGATCCGGTAGAGCTAGATCGCTATATTCATCAGGTTCTATTCGATCGCACAGGCTATGTAGGCGCAAACTATAGGGTCGAGGGTCGTGAGCTTGTCCTCAAAGATCCAAGCAAGGCAGAAGAAATCCGAAGTTGCCCTAACTGCTAGATTTCCCACGCTAGAGTCGGCTTTGAGTTGCCGTAGGGATGGGGTCGAGGCACAGACCCCACACTTCCAGCATTGCTATCCTGCTGGGCTCTGCTTCGTTCAACCGCCTACACAGTCAACTTTGCGGGTAATTTCTTTCTTGGCGATCTCCTAAGATACAGCTGCACTATCCATAGCCTAAAGCTGAACTTCTAAATGATCTCGAACAGTTCAGAGTCGGTGCTTCCCTAGAACTTCTCGTTTCCTTCCCAGCCTTTTCACGCTTGGTGTCTATTGTCTTAGACATGCAGATACTTGCAGTGCTTCACACCGCCTCGGGCCATTATGGTCCGAGGCGTTTCTTATGCATGGCTTTATGCACTTTGCTCAGGTCGTCGTATTTGCCTGAGAGGAACTGGGAACTGGGGATGATCTATCTGTGTTTGACATCGGTAGCTGTGGACCTATCCGTAGCACAGATACACAGTTCAACCGATGCGATTCACAAGAAATCACGATAGTGTTTCATCTCAATAAGAACACAGACCATATTCAGATTTCGTCGCTAAACTACGCGCAATGACTCGCCGATGTTAGCCAATTGTGGAATGTTCCCTGATGAGCCAGCAAACCAAATTAATTGATTTCCTGAAACGGGAACTGGCAATTCCGGCAGACGCGATCGCGCTGGGACTGCGTCATTCAGCGGCTACTCCCAACCTATTGCCCATTGTGCTCTGGCAGTATGGACTGGTGACAACGCACCAGCTTAATCAAATCTTTGACTGGCTGGAAGCGACGGCTGGCTGAGTGGTCGTAAAGATAGGTGACTGCTCGCCTGGCTACTGCAGAAATTTCTTTAGAAAAAGTGAGCTGCCTTTTGCTCCCCTGAATCAGACGCTGGCGGCTATTGGATTTTACAAAAGGAGAGGAGCTAGCCTCCTTGCTTGCAACCTCTAGCAGGATGGTCTAGCCCCTTTTGCCGTTTGCTGATAAGAAGCTTAGGGTTTCTTACCTTGGCCCTAAGAATTAACGCTAAGGAGTATCTTGATCGTTTTGGATGCGAATTAGCTCCTGCTGGATTTTTTCAGACAGGGTCGTATCATGCTGATGAGCACTGGTGATCTCGTTAAAGCGCTGCGTATCGAGCCCATAGCCTTCCACAATTTCGCGTGCTTGATTGCAGTAGCTAAACAAAATCTCGCGCACATCGCGCCGTGCGGCCCTAGGGACTGCTGAGATGTCCTGATTATCAGAACAGCTCATATTGACTTCACTAGGATCCATAGGGGCAGGCAGATTCAACAAAATTTGCTTAATCTTGTCGTAGGCCTCCACTCGATAGATATCCATCTCAAGTACTGCACGGGCATACTGAGTGATTTCTTCCGAGCTAAAGGTGCTGGATTGGGCGATCGCGGCGGCTGTGACTAAGGGCGTTTGGGTCGGCATCAAGGAAGCGGGAATCCCGACAATACCGATAACGCCTGCGATAAAACTGGTAGCAATCAAATGACGCGGCATTTTAAGACGTAGAAACGCTTGCTGTGTTAATAGATTAACCATTGACCCGAGACTCTAGGATAAAGGCAATTGATGTAACAGTAACTTACCTGGCCCCTTATTTTAGTCAGGATTTTAGCTAATAGCTTATGGCTATCGAAGGTACGCTGGCTGACTGTTCTGAAAGAGCTGAGACATTTCAATTACTTTTGTTTGTAAAGCTGCCGTCTCATTCTGCCCTCGCTTGAGGGCGGACTCAAGTTCTAGGAGATGCTCCATCACTTGTCTAAGACTGGCTAAAGATATTTGTCCAACCTCTTTTTGAAGGAAGTAGATGCGTTTGGGGTTGCCGATTTCAGCGGCTTTAGCGATTATCTGAATATCACGTTCGCCAGACTCAGCCATAACTTTGACCCAAAGCCATGTACGAAACTGACCCACAAGCGTAGAGACGATACGGAGTGCGGGTTCGTTCCGATTCAGAAGGTCTGCTACTAGACTCAGGGCTTGCTCGGTGTGTCCTTGTCGAATCGCAGCGGCAAGCTTTAAACTACTTTGAGTGCTAATTGTTACCAGTAAGGCAACAGTTTCAGCATTGATAGGTTCTGAGCGATCGCCCCAGTACAGCGACAATTTTTCCAGTTCCAGCATCAACTGGCGCGTCTGATTGCCGACTCCTTCGGCCAAAAGACTCATCGCGTCTGGCGTTAAAGAAAGCTGCTTTTCAGTGATTATTTTTTCAATATTTCTTAAGATTTGATCGGTTTTCCAAGGGGGAATTGTGCCAAATTCTTTGATTTGACCATGCTTTTGCAGCAGCTTTGTAAACTTTGCTCGTCCATCCGGTTTTTGACGGCTGCTCATGACCAAAACGCTGGTTTCAGGAATTTGGGGTAAGGTTCGCGACAGCTCGTTCAAAACAGCTTCATTACAACGCTGTCCTAAGGTTGTATCGGCTAGCCAAACAAACCGTTTGCCTGTCCCAAAGGGGGGCGTCATTGCTTGATTCAAAGCTGTGATTGGGCCTTCCGTTTCGTCCCCAGCAATCTTGTCGTAGTTAAAGCTGGCCCAGGCTGTATCCAGCGTGCGATCACGCAGCGACGCGATCGCCTGATGCAGCTGGAAATCATCATCGCCCCAGAAGAAATAGACGGACATGGTGACAAGGGTAGGAGGGAGCAGGGAGCAGGGAACAGGCTTCGACGTGAGCTTTCGACGTGAGCTCAAGCCGAAGGGCTCAGCCGAACGGGAGCAGAGGTAAGAGAGATGGGGGGAAAGGGGGAAGGGGGAAGGGGGGAAGGGGGAAAAGGGGAAGGGGTAGAAGAACTTTGGACCCTGGACTCGCTACCAACCATCAAAGACCAACCAGGAACGAAGAACAGAAAACCGAACCATCAATCATTAAAGACCAACCAAGAACAAAGAACTTAGGGCTGCGCCTTCCCATAGGACAGAACGAAAAACAAAGAACCCAGAAGCAATACACCTCTAGAATTGTAGGGCTTGCCTTCCATTCAGAGTTATGCCTCATTTATCGCAACATCCCATTCTCCAAGAGAGTTTTGCACTGATTGACCAGGAGATGGGCAATCATGGCTTGGTGCCCCAGGCCTATGAGGTGCTGCGGCGTGTTATTCACAGCACGGCTGATTTTGAATTCGCTCATTTATTACACATTTCGCCCGGGGCGATTGAGCAGGCGATCGCAGCGCTTCAGTCCTGCTGCCCCATCGTGACCGATGTGGGAATGGTCCGTCAGGGATGCCAGGGCATGGTAAATCGAACCTTTGGCAATCCTCTGGTAACAGCGGTCGATTTGGCCGCAGTGGCTGCTCCCGGTAAAACCCGTACTGAAACAGGCCTTCTGCGAGCCTGGGACCAGCATCCTGAGGCAATTTATGTGATTGGCAATGCGCCTACTGCCCTCAAGGCGTTGTGCGATCGCATTATGACGAGTGGCATACAACCCCCGTTAGTGATTGGGGTGCCAGTTGGTTTCGTTGGCGTTCTGGAAGCAAAGCAGCAGTTGGCGACCCTGTCCACGCCGCAAATTCGAGTGGATGGTCGCAAAGGGGGATCACCGGTCGCCGCTGCTATTCTGAATGCGCTGTTGGTGTTGGCGTGGGAGGCACAACCTTGACCCCGATTCAGGTGGTGGGCATTGGTCTCGATGGTGCAGCCGGTTTACCAGTGCCAATTCAGACCTTGATTGACCAAGCGGCGGTATTGGCAGGGAGCGATCGCCCCCTTAGCTATTTTCCGCGTCATCCGGCTCAACGTTGGTCATTAGCAGAGCTAGAAACTCGATTGCAGCAGCATTTGCAGCAGCCAAACCCGGGTTTGGTGGTGGTGTTGACCTCAGGCGATCCCCTTTTTTTTGGGTTGGGACGACAGCTGCTCCAGATGCTACCTGCAGATGCGCTGACATTTCATCCTCATCCCAGTTCAATTCAACTGGCCTTTAGTCGCATTAAGCTGCCTTGGCAAGAGGCGGCTCTGGTAAGTGCTCATGGGCGATCGCTAGAGCGTCTGACCCAGTGTCTCAAGCTAGGGGCCGATCCCATCGCAGTACTGACAGATGCCATTAACACGCCGGGAGCGATCGCGCGGCTGGCGCAATCGTTGGACCTGCCGACGACTTATCAGCTTTGGGTGTGCGAGAACCTGGGCAGTTCGGAAGAGCGGGTACAGGCATTTTCCTTATCCTCAGTGCAAGATAAGATCTTTGCGCCTCTGAATGTGGTCATTCTGCAGCAGTTGACCCAGCCACCCACTCTGAAAGACTTGCCACTACTGGGAATTCCAGATCGCTATTTTCTAAGTTTTCGCGATCGTCCGGGCCTGATGACGAAACGAGAGGTGCGGGTGCAAATTCTAGCGGAGCTGGCTTTGCAGTCTGGGCAGGTTTTTTGGGATGTCGGGGCCGGGACGGGGAGTGTGAGTGTTGAGGTTGGCAGACTGGTGCCCGATAGCCAAGTGTGGGCGATTGAAAAAACAGCTGCGGGTTGCGAGCTTATTCGGCAAAACGCTCATCGTTTCAAGACCCCTCAAATTACTGTTGTACAGGGCAAAGCTCCCGATACTTTAGCCGATTTGCCCCAGCCTCATCGTGTTTTCATTGGGGGCAGCAGCGGTCAGCTAGCGGCAATCCTTAAGCAATGTGCCCAACATCTGCTGCCGGGGGGACGCATTGTGATCGCGCTGGCAACGCTGGAAAACTTGGCTGCGATATCATACTGGCTAACGGAACATCCTGAGTGGCAGGGACAGTTTCGTCAAATTGCCTGCTCGCGATCCACAGCAGTCGGTCCTTATACGCGCTGGACACCTCTCAATCCTGTGACGTTGGCCTGTCTCACCCACAGCGATTAATGGCTTCTGTCACAGCCGCAGAGCCATAGCTGTGAAATACCATCAACTCAGGGCACTGCTTCCAGCCGCTCCTACCGTAAGTTATCTAGCGCCTGTCGATCTTACGGCCTTACCTGCGCAGGGGCGTTAATGCTGCTGTCAGGGTAGTTAATCAGTCTCATCTTGGATTCCGCTCGCGACGTTTGCCTGCCAGCATCCTATGAAAATTAAGTCCGGCATTAAGCTGCTTGCTGAATCGGAGGGCATTGGCCCCATGGTCAAGCAAGGGGATCAGGTGACAGTTCGCTTGAATGGGTGGTTGAACCGTGGCGATCGCATCCAGACAGATGCGATCGCCACTATCTTGGTAGGGCGCCGTGCGGTCATTCCAGGCATTGATTACAGTCTCCTGGGGATGCGCAAAGGCGGTGTCAGAAAGGTGAAAATTAGTGCCCACTTGGCATATAAGGATACTGGCTTACCGAACCTTATTCCTCCCAATGCAGCCCTGGTTTACGAAATCGAGATGCTGGCTATTCAGATATCTTGATAGCAATACGGACACCGGAAAATACGTGCTCTCTTCGTTTATCTCTATACAACGGATGGTACTGTTGGCTGTGAAGGTCATGCTGGTTGTGGCTGCGGTGTTGCCATTGAAGCAGCGATTGTGTGAAGGCTGCAGACGCCAAATTGTTTCTGATTTACCTTTATAGATGTCGTTTAGTGCACAAATAGTGTGGCTGACTTAATATACTTGAGGGGTAGATTATGGCAAAACATCTACACCCAACCTGGCTTTTGCAATCCCCTAAGGTAAAAGGCTGCAGTCTACCTAGAAGCAGAAAATATCATTCAATTTCTGCCATCCTGACAGTCGTATTCATCAAATTTATTGACAGCAAGTATCTATCCGGATAGTTGCTTGGGGATTTGTCTATTGCTGAAGGTACCTAGTCGAGAAGTCTTAGGAATAAGCCCTATACATCGTTATGTCTCGTACCAAGGCACTTACCCTGGTCCAGCTAAAATCGGCCATTATTCGTGATCCTTTGGTAGTTTCGCCGAGTACTTCGGTGACCGAAGCGATCGCGCGCATGAGTGCCCTCCATGCCCACTGCGCGATTCCTAGCGCCCCTGATGGCCAGCTGGATGAGCTCTATCAGACAGTGCGCTCCAGCTGTGTGATTGTGATGGACGCTGGGCGCATAGTCGGTATATTCACTGAGCGCGATGTGGTTCGTCTTACTGCCCAGCAACAGCCGTTGGGCGATTTGGTGATGCGACAGGTAATGTTCTCTCCCGTTGTGACACTGCAGGAATCAGCATTCGTTGACGTGTCCTCAGCAGTTAACATTCTGCAGCGTTATTGTGTACGCCATTTGGCGATTGTGGATGACCAGGAGAGGCTCGTCGGACTGGTGACCCATGAAAGCCTGCAACACACGATTGCCCGTTATCGGCTTGACCAAGAGCTAGCTGCTCGGCAGCAGGCCGAAACGCTGTTGCAAGAAAGCACCCAGCGCTATGCCAGTCTGGTGGAAGCAGTCCCCATCGGGATTTTGCGAACGGACGCAGTGGGACACTGTACCTATGTCAACGATCGCTACTGTCAGATTACGGGACTGACCCCAGAGACTGCAGCCGGTGATGGCTGGCAGCAGGGCCTTCTGCCAGACGATTTTGAACGAGTGACAGCAGAATGGCAGCAAGTTGTTTATCAGGAATGCCCAGGGCAACTTGAATATCGCTGGCAGCATCCCGACGGAACTTTGATTTGGCTCCATATGCAAGCTGCGGTCGAGCGTGATGCCAGAGGGCTGGTGATCGGCTGCATTGTTGCCGTCATGGACGTCAGCGATCGCAAGCAGACGGAGCTAGCTCTCGAGCAGAGTGAACGCACTAACCGGACTCTGATTGAAACGATACCTGATTTGCTGATCCAAATGGATCGGGACGGTTACTATAAATCGATGTCTGGTGGCAGCGGTGTGTTAGTAAAATATCCATCAGTATCGTCGGCAGGACCCGAAGTTTACAATGTGCTGCCTCATGACCTTGCGGAACAGCGCCTTCACTACACCCATCAGGCGCTTGCAAGTGGCACCCTACAGGTCTACGAGCAAATCTTTGATTTTGAAGGCGAGCAGCGCTTTGAAGAAGTCCGTATTGCGCCTCTCAACACAGAAGAAGTGTTGGTCATTATTCGTGATATTCATGCGCGTAAGCGGGCTGAAGCAGTCTTACAGGAACGCGAACAGCGCTTTCGGCAATTATTCGAGGCGACGCCCAAGATTTCGGTACAAGGCTATGACCGTCATCACCAGCTGATTTACTGGAACGATGCCAGCGAAGAGCTATATGGCTACACCCGAGCCGAAGCCATCGGTCAGACGCTAGAAGAATTGATCATTCCGCCTGAAATGCGATCGTGGGTTGACGAGGTCGTACGCATTTGGATGAACGGCGGTCCGCCCATTCCTGCTGCCGAACTTAGCTTAATGCGTAAAAACGGCTCGCGGGTGTCGGTCTTTTCTAGTCACATTATGCTGACGAATTCAGCGGGTGAGCCAGAAATGTACTGCGTCGATATTGACCTGAGTGAACTCAAGCAGGCTGAGGCCGCCCTGAAGGCCAGTGAAGCTCGCTGGCAATTTGCTTTGGACGGAGCGGGTGATGGTGTTTGGGACTGGAACATTGAAACTGGGGCAGTCTTTTTCTCGCATCGCTGGAAAAGCATGCTGCAATATGCCGATGATGAGATCGGCGATCGCACAGAAGAATGGCAAAATCGCATTCATCCCGAGGATAAAGCCCAGTGCTATGCCAACTTGGATCGCTACTTTGAAGGCGAGACATCCACCTACCGGACCGAATATCGTCTGCGCTGCAAAGACGGTAGCTATAAGTGGATACTCGCTCGTGGCAAAGTCGTTGAATGTACTGCCGATGGTCAGCCGCTGCGGATGATTGGTACCCACAAGGATATCGACGACCGCAAACAGGCAGAAACGGCACTACAAAACCTCATTGCGGGAACAGCAGCAACTACGGGCAGTGACTTTTTTCCTGCTTTGGTGAGCCATATCGCAACCGCTCTGAACGTCTCATATGCTCTAGTGACTGAAAAGATCGGTAATGAACTCTACACTTTGGCAATTTGGGCCAACGGTGCTCTACAGTCCAATTTTTCGTTTCTTAGCGCTCCAACCCCCTGCGAGCAAGTCTTGCAAGACGGGAAATTTTACTGCGAGCAAGCTGTTCAGCGCCTGTTTCCTGACCATACAGCCTTAGCTGCGATGGACGCTGACAGTTACTTGGGTATTGTGATGCGGAATGCCCGAGGGGAAGCGATTGGCACACTGTGCATCCTCGATCAGCAGCCGATACAGGATGTCCAGCGGGCCGAACAAATTATGAGCGTGTTTGCAGCGCGGGCAGCGGCTGAATTGGAACGCCAACGGACAGCAACCCAATTGGAACAGCTGAACCAGGCTTTGGAAAGCGAAGTTGAAGACCGCACAGCTGCTCTGAGAACTAGTGAGTCTCAAATCCGCAGTATTGTCGAGGCAATTCCTGATTTGCTGCTGCGAGTCGCGCGCGACGGTACCTGTCTAGAGGTCATTCAGTCGCGGTATCAGGTGGGTGAATTTATACCCATGCAGCAGCACCTTTCGGAAATACTGCCGTCGGCATTGCTACAACAACAGCTCAGCCGGATTGATGCCGCGATCGCCACTGGCATCCTGCAAATATACGAGCATCAGTTTGAGAAACATGGCCGCCTAACGCACGAGGAAATTCGCATTAGTGCTATCAGTCCTGATGAAGTCCTTATCATCGTGCGAGATATCACGCATCGCAAACAGACACAGACTGATCTATTGGAATCGCAGCAGTTTATTCAAACTGTCCTGGACACGATTCCGCTGCCTGTTGTTTGGAAAGATCGGGACGCCACCTTCATGGGCTGTAACCAGCGGCTGGCTGACTTTGTAGGCGTTCAATCGGCAGCGGAACTCGTGGGTAAAACAGACTTTGAGGTTGCTGCAACTCGCGATAATGCTCATCATTACCGCGCTGATGATCACTTTGTTATGGAATCAGGCCAAGCCAAGCTGGGAATTGAAGAAACCATTTTTGATGGTGAAGGAGACCAGCGATGGATCGTGACGCACAAGGCACCTCTGCGGAACTTGAGCGGTACTGTTGTGGGAGTTGTTGGAACGTTTCAGGACATTACTGATCGTAAGCAGTCTGAGAATGCGCTGCTGGAGTCGCAGCAATTTATTCAAACCGTACTGGATACGGTACCTTTACCTGTGTTCTGGAAGGATCAAAATTCAGTCATCTTGGGCTGTAATCAGCGGCTTGTAGAAGTACTTGGCTTGCAATCACCGGATGAGATTATCGGCAAAGGTGACTTTGCCTGTGCTTCTACAGAAATTCAGACTCAGGCTTATGATGTGGATGATCAGTGGGTGATGGCATCGGGTGAGGCCAAGCTCGGGATCGAAGAAACCTTAACCTTACCCACTGGTGAACAGCGCTGGTTAGAAACTCACAAAGCGCCTCTGCGGAGCTGGTCGGGCGATGTGGTTGGGGTGGTTGGCATTTTTCAGGACGTCACCCATCGCAAACAGGCAGAAATCGAACTAAGAGCGAGCAGAGCCTATTACAGAAGCATTCTTTCCGACCAAACAGAACTGATTTGTCGGTTTCTACCTGACGGAACGTTTACTTTCGTCAACGATGCCTATTGTCAGTTTTTCCAGAAGACGCCAGAAGAGCTGTTGGGTCAGAGTTTCACTCCTTTGATGCCAGAGGCTGACCAAGAAATTCCAGCCCGCAGTGTCGATGCCTTATCTGTCGACAATTCGGTTGTCACCTATGAGCATCGTGTCATTGCGCCTGACGGGACCATTGCCTGGCAGCAGTGGACCGAGCGCGCCCTGTTTGACTGTGATGGCAACTTTATGGAATTTCAGGCTGTTGGACGGGATATTACGGCCTTGAAAGAAGCTGAAGAAGCTCTGCGAGAAAGTGAGCAACGCTTCCGACGAGCCATTGAGGACGCTCCCTTTCCGATCATGATCCATGCCGAGGGCGGTGAGGTGTTGCAGCTCAATGCTGCTTGGACTGAGCTGACCGGGTATACCCATGAAGCGATTCCGACGATCCAAGCCTGGGCCGAGCACGCCTATGGCGATCGCGCCAAGCATATGCTTGAGGCTGTAATTTACCCTGAATATGCGCTTGAGTCACGCTGGGATCATGGCGAATATTCCATCGCCACACGCGACGGAGGGCAGCGTATTTGGCATTTTAACTCGGCCCCTCTGGGTGCCCTACCGGATGGTCGCCGAGCCATTATTACGATGGCCGCTGATGTGACACAACGGCGCGAGCTATCAGAGCGACTTAATTTGGCCGTCGAGTCGGCAGCTATTGGCATCTGGGACTGGGATATCGTGGGCGATACCCTCGTCTGGGATGAGCGGATGCACGAGCTTTACGGCACCGTACCCGATCAGTTTACGAATGCCAAAGAGACCTGGCTGAGTAGGATTCACCCTGAAGATCGCGACCTGGCTGAAATCGAGATTCAGCAGGCACTGCGTGGGGAGCGCGTTTACGATACAGAATTTCGAGTCATCCACCCGGACGGTAGTATCCACTTCCTCAAGAGCAACGCCCTAGTGCAGCGAAATTCTGTCGATGAACCGCAGCGGATGATTGGCATTAACTATGACATCACGGATCGGAAAGAGACTGAAATGGCGATGAAGCGTCAGCTTGTGGCCATGGAAACAGCCGTCGAAGGTATTTCTATCCTTCAGGGTGAGTCGTTTCTCTATGTCAATCAGGCCAAGCTGATGATGTTTGGCTATGAACATGCCGAGGAATTGATTGGCAAAACCTGGAGTTCTCTCTATCCCCTAGAAGAGAAAGCGCGGTATGGACAAGAAATTCTGCCTGCCCTGAGACGATATCAATCTTGGGAAGGTGAAGCGATCGCTATCCGCAAAGACGGTTCAACGTTCGTTGAAGGACTGTCGCTGACGATGACAGAAGATGGGCTGCTGATTTGTGTCTGTCGTGATATCAGCGAGCGCAAGCGCACTGAGATTCAAGTCCGCTCTTTGCTGAACCGAACACAGCTCCTCAACCGCATTAGCTCCAAAATTCGCCACTCGCTTCATCTCGACATTATCCTGCAAACGACGGTAAACGCGATCGTGGCAGAATTGCCGGCTGATATTTGTACCTTCGCTTGGTATCGTCGCAACGATGGTGTCAATCTCTGGGAAATTGCGAAAGAACAAAAGCAGCCCGAATTACTCAGCTGGCTAGGTTCGCACCAGTTACATGAATTTCCAATTATGCTGGACTGTATTTTGCAGAATCAGCCCTATCAAATCGACAACTTAGCTGTTTTAGAAGACGAATCCTTCAGGGCCTTTTTAGAACGGGCAGGCATCGCAGCGTTCCTCTGCTTCCCTATTCATACTGCTACTGGTAAAGTTGGCAGCTTGCAAATTGGTCGCATCGACAGCAGTCAACCATGGCATGAGGAAGAAGTTGAACTCCTACAAGATATTGCTGATCAAGTTGCGATCGCGATTCATCAGGCTCATCTTTACGAAGAATCTCAAGCTAAAACCAAAGCGTTACAGCGCTCTTACCACGAATTGCAGGAAACTCAACTGCAGCTGATTCAATCTGAAAAAATGTCCAGCCTGGGACAATTGGTTGCCGGAATTGCCCATGAGATTAATAACCCTATGAGCTTTATCTATGGCAACCTCGCCCCTGCTTTAGACTATGCCCAAACACTTACAAAGCTGATTCGGGCCTACCAAGAAGCCTATCCTGACCCGCCTTCGACAATCGCGAAATTTATTCGAAAAGCCGATATCGAATATACGCTTAATGACTTTCCTAGACTAATTGCTTCTATGGAGACTGGAGCAACCCGCATTCAAGACATTATTAAGTCTCTAAGAACCTTTTCGCGCCTTGATCGGGCCGAATATAAGTTGGTTAATTTGCATGAAAATATTGACGATACTTTAGTAATTCTGCAAAATCGTCTTAACGGCAGAGCTGGCAAGCCCGAAATTGCTGTAATCAAAAATTACGGTGATTTGCCCTTAGTGGAATGTTATGGGAGTTTGCTGAACCAGGTATTTATGAACCTGCTAGCGAATGCGATTGACGCTATTGTTGAACGCCAAATACATGCTGGGCAAGACTATTTGGGGTGTATTGTTATTACCACTACAGTTACCTCCAACCTTAAAGTTACCCTCTCTATTCGTGATAATGGCATGGGGATGTCAGAGGCAACTCAGGCCAAAATTTTTGATCCGTTCTTTACCACTAAGCCTGTGGGCGATGGAACAGGTATGGGCCTCCCTATTAGCTATCAAATCGTGACTGGCAGTCATCGAGGCCAGCTACAGTGCTATTCGACGCCAGGGCAGGGTACCGAGTTCGTTATTGAGCTGTGGCAGACACTCAGTCAATCGTAGCTGTAAGAGTCAATGTATGGCTCTAGTACCGCTACGCGGAATTCAAAATACTCTGCGAGAAGAGCAAAGCTCTACAAAATTCAAAGCCACGACGGGTAAGCCTTTCAAGCAGTCTGAAGGGTGCGCTTACTTCTGCCGTCGAGTACTGGGCACTTTGGTTGAGTACATCTCGCTTCAAAGGGAGAAAAGAAAGAATAGGTGTACTTGATTTGCCTGCATACTGCTGAAATAAGACACCAGCGCTCGCCATAAGAAGTCATGGGTTTGAGGTTATGTGCAAGGGGATGGCATTGACCGACCCCAACCCATACGCCAAAGCTATTCAGGCTAAAGAGGCGTTGTCTGAGTGAATATTCGCTAACTCCCCATAGGTTTAGTGGCGAAAAGGCTAATGGTAGGATTTATAGTGACAAAAATGATTCAACGATCGCGTTGTCTCAAGCTTCAAATACTTACTGAAAATCGTCATGGATCCCATTTTGACGCCCCATCTATGGGTGATTTACGAAACCTCGAATACGCCCCCAAAGCAGATTAATCTGGTGTTCGGGTGGCGATCGCTGCGACTCTATGCTGCGGCAGCAATGCTGAGCGCGATCGCCTTATTGCTGTCGAGTCAGCCCCTCCAGGCCAGAGCCTTGCCTAGCGCTGGGAGGGTATACATCGCGTCAGATGCCGCGAGTAATGTCAACATTCGCAGTGGCCCCGGTACCGAATATCCGGTTGTTAATACACTCAGCCGTGGCACCGCGATCGATATCAGCGGTCAATACCAAAATGGCTGGGCTCAGCTCAACAATGGCAACTGGGTGGCGGGCTTTCTAATTGATTCGCAGCCTCCATTTCGCAGCGCCAATACGGTCACCTCAGGAACAGGATTTAGCGCCTATATCAATACCCCCGTTGGCTATAACCTCAATATTCGCCGGGGTCCCGGAACTCAATACAGAGCCGTCAACACCCTGGCTCGGAACACCCCTATCGCCGTCAATGGTCAAGTTCAGAACGGCTGGTTGCAGCTCACCGATGGCAGCTGGGCTGCCGGCAACTGGATTCAGGTGACCCAATCCTTTTCTCAGACACCCGTAGCTTCAACGCCGCCGTCCCAGAGCACCGACTTGCGCTTTGGCGATCGCGGGGCCAGAGTTTCGGACTTGCAAAGACGCCTGCAGACGTTAGGCTACCTACCCGCCAGCGTTGTCCCGGATGGCGTATTCGCTCAGAATACGCAAAATGCGGTGATTCGGTTTCAGCAAGCCAATGGCCTCGTTGCTGATGGAATTGCGGGGCCGCGCACCTTAGGGGTGCTTTATGGCAGTGCGGCTCTGGGCGAATCTACTCGTCCACCGTTTGTTTCAGAGCCCACACCAGTTAGTCGAGGGGCCAGCGGAGCGGCAGAGGTCGTCACCGATGATGGGGGCGATATATTGGTTTTTTCAGGGCCAGGAACTGAGTACGACCAATTGTTGCCCATTCCCAGTGGGACTTCTGTGGTGACCACCGGACAATCGGAGGATGGTATCTGGACACGACTGGCAGATGGGGGCTGGGTTTATTCTGGAAGACTACGGTTCTAAACCGTTATCCTCACCATCCAATACTTTTGTGTCCGATTCTAATGTCTCCAATCTGCTTACCCTCCGTGACCTGCCTAAGTACGAAGCGTTACTAGAGCTGGCTCGGCAATATCCTGATCTCAACATTCAAGCAGTTGAGACCTGTTTGATGTTTCTGCGAACGGCGACCGACGTTTACGGAGTGATGGATACGCACTTCGCTGAATATCAGCTATCCATGGGTAAATTCATGGTGCTGATGTTGTTGCACTGCAGTGGCGATGGCTTGACTCCTTCCGAATGTGCGGAGCGGGCAGGCGTTGCCCGAGGCACTATCACAGGCTTATTGGACGGCCTCGAACGGGCTTGTCTGATTGCAAGACAGCCTCACCCTAGCGATCGCCGCTGCACAACTGTCTGCCTCAGCGACAAAGGTTGGGATTTGCTCGAAGCAATGCTACCCCATCACTTTCAGCTGATTGCCAACCTACTCTCTCCCCTTGATTCCTCGGAACAGCGGCAGCTTTTTCAACTTCTTACGAAGCTGATGGACAGTGCCCGTCGCCTTTCGCAACAGCCATCGGTCGCAAGCGATCGCCCCTCAGATGAGTGATGAGATGGGAGCAGACGTGTTTTTCAGCCAAAACCCCTGTTTTTTGTATTACAATGTAGTATAAAAATACATCATTTCTCTGTCGATTATCTAGCACTGTATTCTGCGGCAAGATAATTCCAGGAATGAAGCATTGATGGCATTTATAGGCATGGCGTTGCCAACTCTCCAGTAGTTGGAGGCTACACACAAAAAGTAGTAAGGTGCCTTATCATGTCTGGCAAAGACCTAAACGAATCGGTTTAATTTTTCTGGGTTTACAGTGTTATGACCTCGCCTAATGTATCGTCATCAGAGTCTATGCAGCCCATCATGGCGCACGATCGCCCCTCCAACTCGACGCGCTGGTTGATTGTTGGAAGTGTAGTAGTTCTGCTGTTCGCAGGTGGGTTCATCGTTTGGCGCTTCATGGGCGCCCGGGGACGGGGACAGATGGGATTTCCACCCGCTGCCGCTGTGACTTTAGAACCAGTGCAATCGGGGCGGGTGCAAGAGCGCTCAGAGTTTCTGGGTGATTTAGAGGCGCAAACGGGTGTCGTTCTGCAGCCAGAAGTCTCAGGGCGGGTCGCCCAGGTTTTTGTTGCCGCTGGCGATCGAGTGGATCCAGGTACGCCAATTGTTCTCATCAGTCCAGACCGGACCCAGGCTGAGGTCAATGCGGCTCAAGCGAGTGTTTCGGCGGCCCAGGCTGCGTCTGGCTCGGCAGCCGCTTCGCTGCGATCGCTAGAAGCCAGGGAAGCGGAACTGAGAGCCGAGCTAGCATTACGCCGCGAGGAATTTGAACGAACCCGTCGCTTAGCAACAGAGGGCGCTCTATCGGAACAGGACCTGGATTTTGCCCAGCGTGACCTAGACGTAGCTGCAGCCGCTGCTGCCTCGGCAGCCGAAGACGTTGAAGCGGCTAACGCTAGTCTCAGACAGTCAGAGGCAACATTGACGCAGGCTGAGGCTAATCAGGCTGCAGCTCAGGAAAATCTGCTGGATCGAACGGTAACCGCACCCATTGCCGGAACGGTGGGCGATATTCAGCCCAAGCTGGGAGACTACGTAACGCCCAGTGACGTGATTACCAACATTACCGAGAACGCTACCCTGGAGCTGGATTTAGAGGTCCCGATTGAACAGCGCGATCAGCTGCGCCTAGGGCTACCCGTTGAACTCATTGGTACCGATGGCGAAGAGATTTTGGCAAGTGGAAGTATCACCTTCATTTCACCCCAAATCAATGCCGATACTCAAACCGTGCTGATCAAAGCCCAGTTCAATAATCCCCAAGGGCGTTTGCAGGATGCTCAGAAGGTGGAAGCACGTCTCATTTGGTCGGAGCAGACGGGTGTTTTGGTCCCCACATCGGCCATTACGCGATTGGGCGGCCAAACTTTTGTCTATGTAGCGGAAGACGGCAATTCGGACGAGTTGCCTGCGCCTGAAGCGATGCCACCCGGGATGCCGGTGCCTGAGCAGGTGGCCCGGTTACGACCTGTACAGCTAGGAAATATCCAAGGCAATAACTATGAAGTACTGAGTGGCGTCGAACCGGGGGAAACCATTGTGGTTTCTGGCATCTTGAACCTGCAAGATGGCACACCTATACTGCCTCAGTCAGAAGATGAACCCCAGGCTGGCCAATAGAAACGCGATATTGTCGCGTTTCTATTCACTAGATGATTGAACGATCGCACCCTGCTTTAGGAACCTCTCATGGTCAATTTCTTTATCAAGCGCCCGGTTTTTGCGATAGTTTGTGCGCTTATACTCCTGCTAGTAGGGGCGATTAGTATCCCCACCCTCCCGATCGCCCAATTCCCTGATATTAGCCCGACTCAGGTTACAGTCAGGGCCAGCTATCCAGGCGCTGATGCGGAGACCGTTGAGAAAACCGTCACCAACATTTTGGAGCGGGAAATCAACGGTGTGGAAGGGATGCGCTACATGACATCCAGTAGTACTAATGCAGGTGTCAGCAATATCACAATTACTTTTGACTCCACCCGTGATAAGGACATTGCTGCGGTAGATGTGCAGAACCGGACCTCGTTAGCCGAGCCACAACTGCCGGAAACCGTTCTCCAAACCGGGGTTTCGGTCAGTAAAGAGACCAGTAATATTTTGCTGGCAATGAGCCTTTACACCGAAGATGACAGCTATGACGACATTTTCCTGAGCAACTATGCCGATTTATATATTGTGGATGCTCTGCGGCGCGTGCAGGGTGTAGGAAACGTTCAGATTTTTGGCGAACGGACCTATGCCGTGCGACTCTGGCTAGATCCTCAACGTATGGCGAGCCGTGATCTTACAGCCAGGGATGTAGTCGATGCCTTGCAGGAACAAAATATTCAGGTCGGTGCCGGACAACTGGGGCAACCGCCCTCTGACTCCGATCAGCAATATCAGATTGATTTGCGCGCTATTAGTCGTTTTCAGACCGTAGAGCAGTTTGAAGAGCTGGTACTTAAGCGAGGCAATAGTGGCGAACTGGTTAAATTTAGCGATATTGGCCGCGTCGAACTCGGGGCCGAGAACTACAACACCTTCTTGCGATATCGCGGTCAAGAGTCCATTGGATTAGGTATTTTTCAGCTGCCTGGCAGTAATGCATTAGAAGTCGCTCGTGGGGTCAAAGAGGAAATGGCCCGTCTGGCGGACCAGTTTCCCCCGGGTATGGAGTACGGTATCGGGTTCGACACGACTGAGTTTGTCGAGCAGTCTCTTTTTGAGGTGGTGTGGACTCTGGTTCAGGCTGTGGCTCTGGTGGTGCTCGTTATCTTTGTCTTTCTCCAAGACTGGCGCACTACTATCATTCCTGCCATTACCATTCCGGTTGCACTTATCGGTACCTTCGCGATTGTCAAAATCTTTGGCTTCTCGATTAACAGCCTGACGCTGTTTGGTCTGACGCTAGCCACAGGGATGGTTGTGGACGACGCCATCGTGGTCGTGGAGGATATCTCGCGCAAGATTCAAGACCAGGGTATGCCCCCAGCTCGGGCCGCAATCGAAGCCATGCGCCAGCTCACGGGCGCTGTCATTGCGACATCGCTGGTGCTGATGGCCGTGTTTATTCCGGTGGCCTTTTTTCCAGGGACAACCGGTGCACTTTATCGGCAGTTTGCGTTGACGATCGCCTTCGCCATTGCCCTCTCTACCTTCAATGCCTTAACTCTGACCCCGACCCTATCGGGGCTGCTGCTGCGGGCCAAACCGCCGATGGGAGGCTGGCTTGGGAATCTCTTCCATCGCTTCAATCGATTTCTTGACTGGCTGCGGAATTCTTATCGGGGCATCCTGGAGCTGCTCAATGCTGTGAAGCCGCTCGTATTGGCTGCGTTTGTTGCGCTGCTGGTTGTGACGGGCTGGCTCTATCGTTCAGTCCCATCGGCTTTTCTACCGGATGAAGATCAGGGTTATTTCATCACGCTGGTGCAGGCTCCAGAGGGTGTGTCGCTCAATTACACCAGTGATGTGATGCGCCAAGTCGAGGAAAAGATTTTGGCCTTGGACGGCGTCCGTGCCACTTTCGCAGTGGGTGGCTTTGGCTTTAGTGGCGATACGGTCAATAACGGCGTTGTGTTTACCACCTTGGTTCCTTGGGCCGAGCGAGAACCGGGGCAGTCGGCTCAGGCGCTGATTGGTCAGCTATTTGGTCAGTTTGCCAGTATTACGGAAGCGCGTGTCTTTCCCGTAAATCCGCCGTCTATCCAAGGGTTAGGCCAGTTTGGGGGGTTTCAGTATCAGTTACAAGACCGCCAGGGTGACCTCAGTCTTCCAGCACTGGTCGAAATGATGGGTACGATGCTAGGGGCTGCTAACTCTGATCCCAACCTGCAGAATGTTTTTAGTACTTATTCGGCGGCGACGCCTCAACTATTAATTGATGTCAACCGCGATCGCGCCAAGGCTCTAGACGTGGATGTGGACGAGGTCTTCGATACCCTACAGACCTATCTCGGGTCGCGCTATGTCAACGACTTTACACTGGGGCAGCGCACCTACCGGGTCTATGTACAGGCAGACCAGCAGTTCCGCTCTGACCCGGGTGACATTCCGAAGCTATACGTCCGCTCGGGGACAGATGCGATGATTCCCCTGGGTAACTTGGTGAACATCACGCCTGCTACCGGAGCCCAAGTTATCAACCACTACAACCTTTATCGGGCTATCGAGATTAACGGAGCAGCTGCGCCCGGCGTGAGTTCGGGGGTTGCCTTACAAACAATGGAAGAACTCTCGGCGCAGGTCTTGCCCCCCAGTATGGGCTATGAGTGGTCGGGCTCGTCGCTGGAGGAAATCGAATCGGGCAACCAGGCTCCGATCATTTTTGGCTTGGGACTCGTTTTCGTCTTCTTGGTCCTGGCAGCGCAGTATGAGAGCTTCATCGACCCGGTCGTGATTCTGTTCTCGGTACCGCTGGCAGTTTTGGGAGCCCTATTGGCGCAGACGCTGCGAGGCTTACCCAATGATGTTTACTGCCAAATTGGACTGGTGATGCTGATTGGTTTGGCCAGTAAAAACTCGATTCTGATTGTGGAATTTGCTAATCAGCTACGGGAAGAAGGGCTACCGATTGTTAAGGCCGCCTTCGAAGCTGCTGAAAACCGGATGCGCCCGATTTTGATGACAGCGATTTCGACGCTCAGCAGTATCTTTCCACTTGTGATTGCGACGGGTGCGGGTGCGGGTAGCCGTCAATCTTTGGGAACTGCTGTGTTTGGGGGCATGTTTATCGCCACTTTCCTGAGTTTGTTTGTCGTGCCTATTCTATATGTCATGGTGAAGCAGTTCAGCGATCGCTTTATTGGCGGTTCGCCTTCGAAGCCGCACTCAGAGGACGGCGATCGCTCCTTGGCAATGCCCTCCTCGCAAACGCGCTAACCTTGCGACAGCCCCGAACAACGCTATCAACCAGCGTTCTCATAGGGGCTAATCTCTGCTAGTGACTAGAGCCGCGACCGCTTCCAAGAGTGCTTCCGGTGCATACGGTTTGGCCAAAAAGACCTCTACGCCTGTGGCCAAGACAGCGTCTCGGTTTGCCGGCAATCCACTAATTGCGATAATTTGGGCGCTTGGATTGACTGCATGAAGTCTATGAACCAATTGGATCCCATCCATATGGGGCATCATGACATCCAGAATAATGAGCCTGATGTCATCCTGATACTGCGTGTAAAGCGCGATCGCTGCAGCTCCATCACTGGCTCCTAAAGTGGTGTAGCGATAGCTTTTGAGCAGAAATTCAGTGCTCTGACGTACGGTCGCATCATCATCCACCACCAATATCAGTTCGCCCTTTCCCCCCAGTGGTTCTTCGCGCGAGGAATTCTCATGGGAAGGGGGGACGGTTGTTGTGGGTAAGTAAACCTCGACGCGAGTTCCTTGCCCGACTTCACTGGTAACTTGCAAAAAGCCCCCATAGTTTTTGACAATCCCTAAAACGGTCGAAAGCCCTAACCCAGTTCCCTGCCCGATCGCTTTCGTTGTAAAGAACGGGTCAAATATGCGATCGCGGATTTGGGGTGCAATTCCTGTGCCAGTGTCAGCTACGGTAACGACAACATATTCACCAATTTGAGCATCCCAGTTTTTACGCGCAACGGCTTCATCCACGCGGCTAGTTGCAACCGTAATGGTGAGAATACCGCCTTCAGGCATCGCATCCCGAGCGTTGATGCACAGGTTCATAAACACCTGATTGAGGTGAGTTGCATTTGCTAGAACCACAATAGACAGGCGATCTGGGTGTTTAGATGGCGAAAAGTTTTGACAAAACTCAATCGATTTTGGAAAACTTTGCTGGGCAATATTAATAACGTTTTTGAGTAATGCGATTAGATTGATAGGAGACTGCTCTTCATCTTCGCCTCGCGTAAAAGCAAGAATTTGCTTGACCAGGTTGGCGCCCTGTTCAGCACTCTCTTCTAACAGGTTTAATTGCGCTTGTGTATCTGCCCCCATGTTTTGCTGAGTCAGACGGAGAAGTTGAACGACCGTCAAAATAGGGGTCAACACGTTGTTGAGATCGTGAGCAATACCGCTAGCAAGTCTTCCCAAGCTTTCCAAACGCTGAGCCTGATGAAACTGGGCCTCCAACTGTTTCTTCTCGGTGATGTCACTGTCTACTACTAAGAGCGATTGAGATTGCCCCGTCGTATCCCGCACTAGGGTCCAGCGGCTGGCTACTAAGAGGGGATTTCCTGATTTTGTGCGTCGCTGCAGTTCTCCTTGCCAGTCGCCCTTAGCAATGACAGAGGTCAGTCTTGTTTCGAGGTCGGCTGCAGCTTCACGACCAAAAAGTTCATGGGTAAATTGTCCCAAAGCTTCGGTTTTAGTCCAGCCATATAGCTGCTCGGCTCCTCGGCTCCAAAACACAATGCGATGCTCTAAATCCTGTACAAAAATAGCGTCGGTGGCGATATCAATAAGGGCAGCTTGTTCGCGAATTTTTTGTTCGGCAAGTCGTCGATCGCTAACATCCGTATGAATGCCAATGATGCGCCGAGGGGCTCCTTCCGGTGTTCGTTCAATAACTTTGCCGCGTGTGAGAATCCATTTGTAGCTGCCATCGCGGCAACGCATCCGATGTTCGTTTTGGTAGAGGGGGGTTTCGCCTCTAATATGTTTGTCCAGGGCCGCATACGCTTGAACTCTGTCCTCAGGGTGGACACGGCTGTCCCAATCCTCGAAGCGATCGCCCACGTCTGCTTCGGCATAACCCAGCATGGTTTTCCATTGTCGCGAATAAAAAACGGTATCGGTTTGAGCGTTCCAATCCCAGACACCATCCTCCGCTCCCTCCAGGGCAAACTGCCAGCGGGCTTCGCTTTCACGCAAAGCTTCTTCAGTGCGCTTGCGATCGCTGATGTCGGTGTCAACAACGGTTACGTTCCAGTATTGGCCAGTTTTATTCCATTGGGCAAAAATATTGGCCAAGATCCAGCAGATAGAACCATCTTTACGTTGAAAGCGGTATTCCATTACATGGGTGGAAGGTTCACGCTGACTCAAAAGTGATTGCATCGTGGGCACGATGATAGTGTTCCAGTCATCTGGATGGATGCGCGATCGCCATAAATTTGCATCCGGCATCAGTTCAGCAACGGTATAGCCAAAGTTCTTTTCACAGTGAGGCGAAATATAATCATATTGAATCGAGGTATCGGGGTAAAAGCGCAGTCGAATAATGCCTGCAATCGCGCTATCGAATACCTCGCTCAATGTTTTTTGAGATTCTTGTAGCTTTAACTCAAGCTGTTTACGATCCGTAATATCTTCAATTAAAACAGCTTTCAAATCAGGATATTGAGACAGTCCTTTTAAGAGAGAAATGCTGGTTCTCGCCCAGAAGAAGTGACCGTCTTTACAAACGTAACGTTTTTCCGTGGAATGATTGGAATTACGGCTTTCTCGAAGTTGCTGGATGGTTTTTTGACTGGCTGCTAAATCTTCAGGATGCACAATATCGACAAATGTCATTGATAACAGTTCTGCCTCTGAATATCCCAACATTTCACATAGCTTTTGATTAACGCGAATAGGTCTTGGTATCTGAGTATCTAGCCGACTAAACGCGATTCCTAAAATCGACTGCTCGAAGAGCGAGCGGAATAAATCTTCACTGTTCTGGATGGTAATTTCAGCTGCTTTGCGATCGCTAATATCAATATGACACCCGACCATTCTTAAAGGATTACCCGCTTCATCCCATTCGATGACTTGACCTGAACAGAGGACCCATACGGTTGATCCCTGCTTATGGCGATAGCGTACTTCGTTGTAATAAGGAATTTGACCTTGACTTTGAACGTGGCGATTAAAGCTTTCTTGTACTTTGTGTAAATCTTCTGGAAATATTAAAGACTGCCAGCTATCCGGTGTATTGAGTAATTCGTGATCTTCATAGCCAAACATGCGTTTGAAACCGGGGCTAAGATATTCCTGATGATTGGGAATATCCCAATCCCAATATCCGGCTAAGACCGTGTCTAGAATCTGTTCCAGTATTCTCAATTCCTGACGCGTTTGTTCCGCGTGCAAGCGTTCCACTTCAGACTGTTTGCGATCGCTAATATTCCGCACAATGATCAAGGCTTCGTCAGGGGCAATTGCAGCGACTCGCACCTCTTCAGATACTGTTCGACCTTCCCGGGTCAATTCATGCTCATATACTTGGAGCGACCCTGTTGTGAGTGCTTGTTCAACCGCGTTCAGTTGCCGTTGCAGTAAATCTGGCGGTAGCACTTCCGACAAATGTTGCTGGACGAGGGGATAAAAGTCGTTCGCTAGGTTCTGCGAATGAACAGTGCCCAAGCAGGTCCCGTCCCGAGCAACGCGCAAGAGTAAATCAGGGAGAGCCTCAATCACAGTCCGAATTAGGGCGTCTGATTGCTCGTCCGATGCTTCTGGTTCAGGCAAATGAGTTTCCTGCGCGGCGCGCAGATGATGCACTTCTTTTTCAAGATGGCGGTAAGCGATCGCTAACGCCTGATTTTTTTGCTGTAGTTCTGTCTGCGTTGATTGCAGCTTAGCCACCGTTGCCCGTAATTCTTCATTTGCCGATCGGAGCTCAGCAATTTGCTGTGGGCTTAGCGGTTCGTTAGTCGCAGCTATGAGGGCAGCGGAGTACGCCGAGTTTAGCCGATAGCCGGCACGATAAACCGTCTTGATGAAATCCTTAGGAGCTCCTGCCGCCTTGAGTTTTTTCCGCAGTTCCTTGATATGGACGCGAATGGCTTCGTCGCCAGGGGACTCGGAAGCCTCCCAGAGGTGGTCCAATAAGGCCCTGGCACTAAATACCCTCCGGTTTTGCCGGATAAATAATTCCAGAATGGCGTATTCTTTGGGCGTTACGGTCAGCAGGTGAGTGCCATAAGTAACCTTACGACTATTAGGGTCAATGGCTAAGTCGCCCCAGGTTAATATCGGTTCAGTGTTCGGGCCACCACGACGCAGTAGAGCCTGCACCCGTGCGATTAGCTCCTCTGCATCAAAGGGCTTGACGACATAATCGTCTGCTCCCGCATTGAGTGCGATCGCTTTTTGGTGCCCGCCCCCTTTTCCCGTTAAGAGCAAAATAGGTGCCCGAAATCCTTGCGATCGCAATTGCTGGCATAGGCTAATACCGTCTAACCGAGGCAACATAATATCGAGCAGCACTAAGCTGTACTCGTAAACTTCGGCCATCTGCAATCCAGCTTCGCCATCGGCAGCTAGATCAACCGCATAGTGGTAGCTAGACAGCAGTAACTGTAAAGTTTGCGCGACGGTTGGATTGTCTTCTACAACCAAAATTTTCATGATGGGCTAGAAAATAGCTTTGTAGCGATGAACCCGTCACTAAGCTATACATCAACAAAATTACATCAATAAATCTAGTCAATAGATCCGATAGTTAGACATTTTCTCCTTCCTCACAGTTTCCTCACAACTAATCCTCATAATTTCGATTGGTGTATCTCTATAATAGCCGCGGTCGAGTTTCTTTGAGATCTCTCAAAGCCTGGATTGGCTACTTTGAACCCTTCTGTTAAGACGGCTATTCCCATTGAGTGATTGGGATGATTTGTGCTGTGTACTTTTCAAAATGAATTTATAGTGCTCTTTGAATGGATAGAATTTTAATCGTTGAAGACGAGAAGAAAATAGCTAGCTTTATTGAAAAGGGATTTCAAAAAAATGGTTTTCACACTACGGTTGTCTTCGATGGAGAATATGCCCTGGAGGTAGCTCAGGCTCATAAGCACGAGGCCATTCTACTGGACTTAGGCCTGTCGCTTAAAGATGGCTGGACCGTACTCAAGGAGCTACGAGAGCATGGGAATGATTGCCCTGTGATTGTTGTGACAGCGAGAGAAGAGTCGCTTCAAAAGGTATTATTGGCAGGAGCAAACGATTATGTACTCAAGCCCTTTAAGTTTAAGGATTTACTGACTATTGTACAAAGGCATTTAAAGAAGGAAATTTGAATATTCTATGATTTAAGATCGGGTACCTGGTTTATGGATTGGATGTCAACGCAGTGGATTGGGTGTGAACGGGCTCAAATAAGAGGTGAGATCAAATCCTTTGATGGCAAAACGCTTTGTATCTCCCTTGGAGAAGGTGTTATTCTCTATACAACTCCTCAGATATTAGAAAAATCAGGATGGAGGCCTATTTGCTTTAATCATGAGTTTGAATCAGTACGTTAAATGAGCAGCAGTAAGAATTTGAAGATTCAATCAAATATAAGTAAAGAAGAGTTTCTGCAGATTATGGCGGCGATCGCAGAGGAAAAGTATTCCTTAGCCTACAGACTCATATTGAAATCCAAAGGATATACTCCAATCGCAATTTCTCAAACACCGTTTGAAAGATGCTCCAAATAATGAAAATCACGGTCTCTTGAGTGAGGTTGAGAGGAAGTTGGCTTCGACTCCGCTCAGCCAGCTTTTGGATAAGGTTATTTTCTGATTTTTTCGTTCAGTGAGCTGAGCATATAAGGCTTCAATTTGGCTGGATTTCTGACAAAGTAAATGACCCGGATGCGATCGTCCACAATCACGATGCTGACAACGCTTTGGATAACATCCTCAACAGCATAAACAAAGCCGCTCTGACCGTTAACCTGTACTAGTTGCATCTGATAAACCCAGCCTAACTTCTGCGCTCGACGTTGGATAGCTCGCAAGAAACGGGCTACTTTAGAGGCCCCGTATATAGGCTTGAGCGCTGCCACAACTTTGCCACCGCCATCAGACCAAGCTGCTACATCCTCAGCTAGTAGGTCAAGCAATCCTTGCAAATTTCCCCGACTAAACGCCTGCATGAACTGTTGAGTAAGCTGCTCTTGCCGTTGAGGATCAGCTTGAAACCGAGGTTTGTTAAGGGTGATATGTTGCCGCGATCGCCGCGCAATTTGACGACAGTTGACCGTATTTTTGGCCACGATGCGGCCAATATCCTCATAGCTATAGCCAAACACTTCGCGTAGCAAGAAAACAGCACGTTCTAGAGGTGATAACCGCTCCAATAGGACTAGGAACGCTATGGAAAGGGACTCTGACAACTCTGCAAGGGCAATCGGATCGGCATCTTTGGCTGTGATGATAGGCTCCGGAAGCCAAGGCCCAACATATTGCTCCCGTTGGACCCGAGCAGAACGCAGATAATCAATACACAATCGGGTAACGATAGTCGTGAGGTAGGCTTTAGGAGACTGAATCACCGATGCTGAAGCTTGCTGCCAACGGAGAAAGGTCTCTTGCACCATGTCTTCAGCATCCATGACGCTGCCCAGCATCCGATAGGCGATCGCAAACAGGTGCGATCGCTGCTGGTTAAAGTCCTCAAGTCGATCTACGGTCCGGTTTTTGTCGGCTGTCTGTGGCTGAGTCCCCATTTGTCATTATCTAATCTTGGATAGGTGCCCCTTGCGACTCCGTTCAAAGGACACGGGTGAGAAGTTAAGTGAGTGGTAGGGTGTGTTGCGGCATTAGCCCAACGCACCGCTACGTGGGAGGTTGGTGCGTCACGCTAATGCCTTCGGCATGGCTCCGCCAACGCGATGACACACCCTACAGAAATTATGGCTATCTACTTGGCTCAGCGGAGTCGCAGCTAGCAAATTATGAGCGATGGTCACAAATCTTGGTTATGCAGCTGTTTCAACGTGATAACTGCCAGGTACCAATCGAGTGGTAATGGCAATGCGGTTCCAAGCATTGATTGTGACAATCGCCATTAGCACTTGTGTGATTTGTTCCGGCGTAAAGTAACGACTAACGCGCTCGTAAACCTCGTCAGACACGCCCTGCTCACTAATTTGCGTCACCGCTTCAGTTAATGCTAAGACAGCCCGCTCTGGGGGGGTGAAAAACGGTGTCTCCTCCCAGGCATTAAGTGCGTACAGTCGCTGCTCGGTCTCACCTCTGTGTCTAGCATCTTTGGTATGCATATCAAGGCAAAAAGCACAACGGTTGATTTGTGAGGCGCGGGTTTTGATGAGTTCGAGCAAGGTTTTATCCAGTCCACTTTTCTGAATATATCCTTCAAGCCCCATGACGGCTCGGTAAGCGGCGGGATTAATTTGGTCGAGGTCCAGTCTTGTCTTCATGAGGAAGGTCTCCTGTGTAGGTCTTCATTAAGGAAGACGAACCCACCATCTCAGACGTGACATCTTTGGCCAACGGACTATCTCATGTACCGCCAAGGTTAGACGCCAAGGTTTGTAGGTTGTAGGTTGGTCAGAACGAAGTGAAACCCAACACCATCAACGGTTTCATTGGGTTACGCTAGCGCTTTGACGTAGCTATGCCCAGAGGGCTTTACACAAGCTACAGCAGAATGAAGGTCGCAAGCGTTTGTCAGTCTACCAGTGTTGGCATAGAAGCCATGCAGGGGCTCTACGCCTTTCCCAGGAACTTGAACGCGTACGGAACGTCGTTGACAGAAGATTCAGTGCAATTATGAAGCTAAAGTCGCTTGCCCAGTCTCTCCTCCAGCAAAACTATGAGGTCACCCATTCATACCATCATCTGCGTTTATGGCTAGAGGGGACTCAAAGCAGCGACAAAATCATCATTTACCAAATGGGAAAAGTCGGCTCGACGACTATTTGGGATAGTCTTGAAGCCTTGAATCTTGATATTCCTATCTATCACATCCACACTCTTAAACCTGAAATCATCCAGAAAGCTGCAGATAAAGGGAGATCAGACTTTCCTAAGCTACGATTTGTCTACCCTGAAATTGTTCAATCAGAATATTTGCGAAAGCAGCTCGATCGCAACGCCATCAAGACTCCCTGGCATGTGATTACGCTCGTCCGTGATCCAATCGCAAAAACCTTGTCTTTGTTTTTTCAACAGCTAGAGCAGGAACTTCTTTTAGGAACTGATTATCGCCAAAAAATCAAAGAAGAAGGGCAAGAAGCTGTTTTACAGAAAATGATTGGTCGATTTCACCAAGAATATATTAGAAACCCCGATCGCAAGCATCCATTCTATTGGATAAATCGTGAGATAAAGGATAATCTGGCGCTTGATATTTTTGCGGAACCGCCTCTCTCTGACGCAGGCTATCGTATCTATAAGGCTGCTGCAGCTAATATTCTTCTATTGAAGCTAGAGTCACTCAGCGATTGCCATCAGCAAGCATTTCAAGAATTCCTCGGCCTTCAGAACTTCCAATTAGTTCAATCTAATGTGGGCTCTCAAAAACGATACGGCAGTCTCTATAAAGCGTTTCTCAAGCAAGTCGATTTGCCCGCTGACTACCTTGAGGAAATCTATGGCTCCAAACTAGTGACTCACTTCTATTCAGCCTCCGAAATAGAACGCTTCTATCAACGCTGGCGAACAGCTTAGGTGATTTCTCGCAATAAATATATCGCTGTAGGCTGGTGTCGAGGCACAGACCCAACTAGTACTCAACGGCAGAAATACGCGCACCCTTCAGTTTTTGCATTTTGCATTTTGCATTTTGGATTCCGCATAGCGGTACTAGGATCAATCATCAAAATGATTGGCTCTGACATTGTTAGGCGTCAGCTTACCACACACTCACAAGTCGGCTAGATAAGATAAGAGGTGTTGAACAATTAGCGCAGCTAGGGTGCAAGAACGAATGCGGTGAACCGTGCTCACCTGATTGGGGGAGGGGTCGCTGCTGAACTTTATCGATAGGCTCTTGCATCTTTGAATAGAACTGGGTTAATGCACACTATGAATAATTCAGTGAAGCAATCGGTTGCTCTGATACCGGCTCTTATCAGCTTTCTGCTGATAATTATTTCAGGTTCGGCTAATGTCTCGTCAGAAGAGACTATTTATGTTTCAACGACTGGCAGTGATAGTAATCCGGGAACTGAGTCGGAGCCGTTAGCCTCCCTCGAAAAGGCCCGCGACTTAATCCGCGAGCGCAAGCAAATAGCACCCGAAAAAGACTACACCGTTTATTTACGACAAGGTACCTACTATCTCAATGAAGGGCTAAAACTGGGTCCCGAAGATTCTGGTATTGGGGATGCGGTTGTTACTTACAGTGCGGCCCCTGACGAGCAGGTTCAGATCATCGGAGCTAAGCCGCTTGTTGGCATTGAACGTGTGGCCGATGAAACGATTTTAGATATTCTTCCACCGGCAGCAAACGGTAATGTTTTTAGCGCTAACTTAGCGGCAATTGGCCTTAGCGATGTGCCGCAGCACATTCCGCGCGGCACCTATAATAAAGTTCAAAATTTCCCTATGGAGTTGTTCTTTCAAGGGCAGCCTTTGCAGCTGGCGCGCTATCCCAATCAAGGCGCCTGGATACCCATTGCGGGGACACCCGGTGGTAGACAAGGGCGTCGAATTGCATTTGAGAGCGATCGCCCCAGCACCTGGCGTAATCTGCAAAATGCCATGGTTCACGGTAACTTCAGGCGTTACTGGTCGGAAGACTACCTGGAAATTGACCGCATTGATGCTGAAAAGCAAGAGCTTATTCTTAAGCAAAGGCCAGCGCGTGGTGTTATGCAGCAGGGCATGCGGTTTTATGTGCTGAATGTTTTTGAAGAACTCGATAGTCCAGGAGAATGGTTTTACGATGCCGAAAGCAATAACATCTATTTTTGGCCCCCCAATACCGCTGACATGGATGCTGTGTTTGTCTCTGTATTAGACGAACCTTTGATTGCAATTGAGAATGCTGAGAATATTCATATCCAAAATTTGACATTGGAAATGGGTCGCAATCGCGCCGTTGAAATCAAGCAGAGTGAAGACATTTCACTGGCTGGTTTAACTCTCAGAAACGTCAGCGCCGAAGGCGTAGTAATCCAAGGGGGGCAAAACAATACGGTGCAATCCAGCGAAATTTATAACACCGGCACTGGTGGGGTCGATGTCAGTGGCGGCGATCGACAAACCCTCACACCTGGCAATCATCGTATTGTGAATAACCGCATCTACAACGTCAATCGCATTTTGTCTTATTACTATGGTGCGATCGCACTACGAGGCGTTGGCAATTACGCCATCAACAACGATATTTCCTACCTGCCTCATGTTGCGATCGAATTTGGCGGTAATGACCATGTTATTGAATACAATCGCATTCACCATGCCGTTCTGGATACGGATGATGCGGGTGTTTTCTATATCGGCAGAGACTGGACAGCCCGCGGACACACGATTCGCTACAACTACATTCATGAGATTGGTATCCAGTACGTTCGAGGGGTTCCTCAAGAGCTGCGAACCGATCCCACGTTGCAATATGAGCTACCGAACGCCGAACTGGGAACGAAGGTTTTCTATTTTGATGATCTGGCTTCGGGGGCGAACGTCTACGGCAATATTGTCAAGAATGCCGATGAAATTGTCCGTGTGGGGGGCGGGCGTGACATGACAATTGCCAACAATATCTTCATGAATGCCCGGCTCGGCATTGTCACGGACGCTAGAGGGGTGAACTGGGCGTCTGAACGCGCCCAACCCGGGGGCCGCTGGCGGATGTACGAAAAGCTGGAGGCGGTTAACCATGACCAACCTCCTTACGCTACCCGCTATCCAGAATTGGCCACCCTGCTTGAGGGGAACCCAATGTTGCCAGAAGGCAACCGCTATGAGCGCAACATCTTTAGCAATGTTGTGAGGCCGTTCCGAGAACGTTATCTACCGGAGACCCTTCAGCTCACCAAGATAGACAACATTACCGACGCCACCTTATCAGTACACGATCTGGAGCGTGCGCTTAACAGCATTGAAGGTACCTACGCTGCCCCGATTGGATTTGAATCAATCCCCATCAAACAGATTGGCCTTCAAGAAGATGCCTATCGTTCTACAGAACAGGCGATCCAGTTAGTTTTGGATATTAGCGAGCTTGAGTTGACTGAAGTTTACCCTGTTGTTGAAGTCCATCTCGATGGCACCAAAGTTGCGGATCTGTTGCTGACCCCCCAGACGCTTGAGCAAAGTTCTGGAGGGCTGATTCAGTTAACGGTTCCGGCCCTGCATCGAGGGCCTGGAACCGTTGTGGAGGTGGCTTTCTACAACAACGATACGGGGCTCAATCGCAAGCTTAAATTGGTTGAACTGGCCGTTGATAATCAATCTGTTTCCCTGGACAGCGGTATGTATGCCAAACGCAATGAGACTGTCACTACGGAGCGAGAAATTGCCCAGAATGCTGTGGAACTTGCCCATGGCGATATTCTCAGATTCCCGCTGCCGTAAAGGATGTGCTTGCAGGGCTACTTGAGCTTAGCGGCAACAGTTTCGATGCAGGCGATCGCTGTGGCAATGCCGTCCTCTTGTCGCAGCTTTGCGCCCAGCGCTTTGGCCTTTTGTTGAATTCCAACATCTGTCGTCACGGTTCGGATCGCCGCTGCTAGCTTTTCCACTGTGAGTTTCTTTTGGGGAATCGGTTCCGTGCCGACACCCAAGGCGTAAACCTGCTGCCCCCAAAACGGCTGGTCGCCAAAGAAAGGGCAGACAACCGTCGGACATCCGGCGCGTAACCCGGCAGCCGTAGTCCCCGCCCCGCCATGGTGGACAACGGCTGCCATTTGAGGGAACAACCAATCGTGAGGAGCCTGCTCAAGTTTAAAGATCGTCTCGGGCAGATCATCTGCAGCTAATCCGCCCCAACCAGTCGCAATAATGCCCCGTACTTGAGCCTGCTGTAGAGCTTCAACCACAATTCGCGTTAACCGCTCTGGATTGCGCCCAGCCATGCTACCGAACCCGATATAGACAGGGGCATTTCCCGACTCAAGGAAGTTGGTTAACTCAGTCGAGGGCTCCCATGTTGTCTGCTGATCTAAAAACCAGTAGCCGCTAGCAATGACATTTTCAGGCCAGTCAGTGGGTTCAGGTGCAACATGGCGACTGTAGCAATGCAGCACCGGCATCTGTTTCCCCGTGTGGGTGTGCAAAATATCGAACTTGGGCTGGGTCGGCAAATGATGCTCGGCGCGCCAGTTTTTGACGAACTTGCCCGCTGAAAATGCAAACAATGTGTGGGTAATCCTATAGGTCAGTTGGTTGTACCACCCCCCGAGCGGCAAGCTAGGAAAGCCTATGTTGGGGTGTTCTGCTGTGGGTACCAACATGGGTAACGGCACTGCCAAGATTGCAGGAATGCCCAACTTTTCAGCAATATGGGGTCCCCCATAAGTTTTGGGATGGAAAAGAATCAGATCAGGGTCCGCAGCTTGAGCTGTATGCCAACTATCACGAAGCATCTGGTGCTGCAGAGGAGCGACTTGTTTGGATAAATTGCGCGTTACCTTGATAATTTCCCACAGGTTAGTGGCATCTTCCATCACTTCTCGACCCTGCGCCGAATCCATAAATTGCAACATTTCATCGTTCATGTAGCCATAGTTCAGCTCGTGCGCGGTGATGAAGGATTCAAAACGGCTACTGGTGCAGAGGGTGACGGTATGACCTACGGCTTTCAAGCCCTTGCCTAAAGCGACGTAGGGCTGGACATCGCCGCGTGACCCGAGGGTAAGAATTAAAATACGCATGATTTGTAACGGGTTTTGTCACGATCGCACAAACCCCTTGACTTAGAGTGTGCTCTAACTTCTAGGGTAGGACTATGGAACAGGAACTCACTATCCAACAAGTAGCCGCAGCTACCGGGCTGAGTGTCCACACCCTGCGCTACTACGAGCGCTGCGACCTAATTGCCCCCATCCAGCGGGCTACCAATGGTCATCGGCGCTACTCAGCGCAAGACATTCGTTGGATTCAGTTCCTCACCAAGCTACGCATGACCGGCATGTCTATTCGCCAACTCCAACAATACGCAACGCTGCTCCGGCAGCAGCCTGATGCTGTCCAAGAGCGCCGCGCCATACTGGAAACTCATCGAGAAACCGTTCTGGAACGTTTACAGCAGCTGCAAGAAAATCTCTCGGTCATTGACTGGAAAATTGAACATTACAAAGACATCGAACAAAAGCTATCGAATAGTGGATTGTCCTAGTACCGCTACGCGGAATTCAAAATTCAAAATTCAAAATTCAAAATTCAAAATTCAAACCTAAGGCAGATAAGCCTTTCCAGCATTCTGAATAGTGAGCATACTTCTGCCGTGATGTACTAGTAGAGGATTGGTGGGGTTGGTTTTGATTCTTGGTTGGTAGTCGGTTATTGGTAGTTGGTTATTGGTAGTTGGTCATTGAAAGCGATTCCCGCTCTTTTCTTGCCCCATCACCCATTACCGAACAACGAACAACGAATAACAAGTAACAAATGACAAACAAAGAGGTTCCTATGAAAGCGACCGTAAGTCGTTACGAACGAGGCTGGCAAAAACTCAAGGAAATTGACGGCGATGCGGGCGAAAAAGTGATTGCGAGTCTGCAGGACATGGCGCCCGATTTAGCTCGTTACGTAATTGAATTTCCGTTTGGTGATGTTTATTCCCGACCGGGATTGGATTTGAAGTCACGGGAAATTGCTACCGTGGCAGCTCTAACAGCGCTTGGTAATGCCCAACCCCAACTTAAGGTTCATATTCATGCTGCTTTGAATGTGGGCTGCACGCCGGAGGCGATTGTGGAGGTGGTTATCCAAATGGCTGTTTACGCAGGTTTCCCGGCAGCTCTGAATGGCATGGCGCTGGTCAAACAGGTCTTTGCTGAACGCGAAATTACACTATCCACGCTGGGAGAATCGTCACAATGAAAACTCGCCAACTGGGAGCAGACCTCGCGGTATCGGCCATGGGGCTGGGCTGCATGGGCATGTCTGAGTTCTACGGCGGTCAGGATGAGGCGGACGCGATCGCCCAAGCTGACCTGGAACGCATTGAAGCTGTGGCACCCCAAGGGTTTGCTGCAGGCGATCGCGACCCCGACATGAGCACGGTCAATTGCTAAGCAAGGAGGCATCACCATGATTGATTTCAGTCGCCGACGGATTGTGACAACCGGAGCGCTTGCAGCAGCTGGCTTAACTACAGCTGTTTGTCCTCAAGCAAAAGGAGCAAACCCCATGTCTATTGAACGGAAGAATTACCCTCATCTGGATGCGCCTGTCGGGCCGTATGTTCATGCGGTGAGTTACAACGGCCTGCTTTTCCTATCAGGGTTAACGGCTTTTAACACGCCGGCACAAAATGGCGATTTGGCAGCTCAAGCGGAAGAGGTGTTCGATCAGCTGCAGCAGACTTTGGCAGCGGAAGGAACTGGCTTTGAGAATTTGCTCAAGGTGACGATATTTGTCACAGAATTTGAAGACCTTGAGCGATTTCGAGAAGTGTTGTTCAATGCCTATCAGGAGCATTTACCGGCCAGTGCGTTAATTCAGGTGAGAGGGCTGTTTGCTCCAGAGGTGAAGATCGAGGTTGAGGCGATCGCGGCGATTTGAGGGGGCAGCTGCAGAACCGGCTAGAAGCGCGCAACTGCTGTTGAGGGTTATGGATGGGGCAATCGCCGCACCTGACTATGGAGTAATCTCGACGGTATCCCTGTGCTGCTTTGATTAGCTGCGCTATGGTAAGGATGTTTGGTGCGGTGTCTGTTGAGGGCACAGGAACCTGGAAAATTTCATAGGTCTGTATGGCGGTGAGATGCCAGTGCCTATTTGGCTGTCTGGACATCTCGGTTTCAGTACCGCCTTTACATGAGTGGAGTGCGCGGATGGGTAGCTGTTT
>JBHJHM010000034.1:0-17502 GCA_050330865.1 Leptolyngbyaceae cyanobacterium | reverse complement strand
AACTAGCCTCATTCAAATAGGGTCGCAGGTGTTCATATTTCTGTTGAATGATGGCTTCTGTTGCCTCACTGGGCATCCCTTATGCTGCCAAACTCTTGACGTCTTCAGTCTACTGTGTAGAAGTGAAATTGTTCAGGTTATATTTTCATGACTCCTAATGGCCTGCTGTATGGCATCACGGATACCAATGACATTTACACAATTGATGTCATGACCGGGGCCGCCACGCTGGAAAGCACCCTTTCTCCCCTCGACTTTATGGACGGGCAACAGTCTGGTTTTGACTTTAACCCAGCTGCCGATCGCCTCCGGTTGGTGGGCAGCAACGATCAAAACTTCCGTATTAATGTGGATAACGGTGCGATCGCCGACTTCGACCCCGACACCCCAGGTGTTCAGCCTGATGGCACTTTGACTTATGCGACGGGGGATGTGAATGAGGGCGTCGATCCCAACATTACAGCCGTGGGCTACACCAATTCCTTCCCCGGCGCACCTGCGGGTCGCTCTACCCAACTCTATGGCATTGACTTCGCTTTAGACACGTTGGTGCTGCAAGATCCACCCAACGCTGGCACGTTAAACACCGTCGGCTCCCTCGGCATTGATTTTGATACCGTCGGTGGCTTCGATATTTTCTCGCCCAGCAATGACGACAACACAGCCTTTGCTACGTCCAACGGCACACTGTATCGCATTGATTTGGCAACTGGAGCCGCCGCCGCTCAGGGTGCTATCGGCAGCGGTGACACTCGCTTGGTGGGCTTAGCAACGACTGAGGTGCCAGAGCCTGTTTCTATGACTGCCTTGATGGGTGTGGGAGCAGTAGCTATCCTCCGTCGCCGTCGCCAGGCTGCTTAGTGACGATGAGTCGCAACCATGGGTGCATATGTACGAGTGCATATGTACGAGTGCATGTGAAGAAGAGAGGGAGAAGCTGAGTGAGGCCCCGATGGGCGCAGTTTTACAGATGTCCGTTTTGTAAGCAAACGCAAAGTTCATCCTGGAAGCGATCTCATCGCCGACTTCTGAGCGTATTCCTCCTTGAGGGGATACCCGTGAAAATACTGAGGTATTCCTGGTATCAAGACAACAATTCAAATGATCAAGACGCAGGAGTGTCTGAATGAAACGAATGAAACCTAAGGGGTTCGCTGTCCTGTCGGGACTCGCTGTCTTCATCGCAGCAGGCTCTGCACAGGCGGCAACCTTTACCGAAGGCAATGATGCGGGCGAGCGTCTTAGTGATGCCATTGCCATAACGTCCGAGCAGACAATGCCCCTAGAGTCAATTTCAGGTGCCCTGGCTGGCGATGCTGATCTGTTCCAAATTTTCCTGACGGGGGGGCAGCAGTTCTCAGCCACCACTCTCAATCCTGACACGCTCATCGGTCTTCCCATCGATGACACCTTAGGGAACCCCAGTGATTTACTGGGTGATCCTCAGCTCTTTCTATTTGATGCCATGGGGAATGGGATTTATGCCAATGACGACAGCTTTGGTTCGTCACAGGCAACCCTCCCGTCACTCAGCTTTTCGCCGGTTGAGTCTGGTCTTTACTTCTTAGGCATTTCGAGCTTTGACTTTGACCCCATTAGTGCTGAAGGTGAGATTTTTCCCGATCAGCCTGCTGATGGTGTGGTCGGTCCTACCGGGCCTGGTAGAAGTGCCCCCCTAATTGGATTTGCGGGTGACAGCTCCACCAGTGGCAATTACACCATCACCCTAACGGGAACTCAAACGATCGCCGATCCAGCTGCGGTCCCTGAACCGGCCTCAGTCTTGGGCGTATTGGTGTTAGGGGTGTTGGGTGTAGCTTCGCGAATCAACAGAGCAACAGTAGATCGATAAGGAGATACAAGTTATGTGGAACGTACTGAAGCAATTTATCCCCAGTCGCAAGCAGACGATGGGGCTAGCTGGAATATTTTTAGGACTTGCCCTAGTAGCCGGAACCGGAGCGATCTACGTTCAGGCATCTGACCATGATGATGGTGAGACGGAAGTGAAAGGCCGGAATCTCAACTTGACCGATCTGTATGTCTTTCGGGAAGGCGATCAGAATGCCAATGCCTCCTCGCAGGATTTGGTCTTCATCATGAACACCAATCCCCGTTCAGTGGCCCGACAGCAATACTACTTCAGCACGCGAGCTCGCTATGAATTCAAGGTGGCACGGGTTGCCAACAACGACGCCACACCGACTGGGGTCGCGAACGTGACGCTGCGGTTTGAATTTGAACCGCCTGATGAGAACAATGAACAAGCCTTCACAGTGACATCGATAAAAAATGGCAGAACCCAGACAGCTCATGGCAAGACCACAGCCCTCACTGACGACCCAACCGTGAATACGGTATCGCTGGGAGGTTCCAATCTCAAGGTGTTTGCGGGTTTGCGCGAAGATCCCTTCTTCTTTGATGTGGAGCAGTACTTCCGGGTAAGAGCCGGGGCGCTTGGTTTTGGACCGGCAGTCGGGTTCCGTGATCCTGGCACCGCTCGGGACTTTGCCGCTGGCTACAACGTTAATGCGATCGCGGTTCAAGTGCCGATTTCCTTTCTGCAAGAATCGACGAATGCCACCACGTTCGATGTTTGGCAGACGATTTCGGTCCCTGGCTCTGGAGGTAAGTTTAATCAGGTCGAACGCTTAGCTCGTCCAGCTATCAACGAAGGCTTAATTGTCACCAACGATCTGCTTAATGCCCTGAACAGCGTTGGTCCTGACTTTGAGGCAGCCGCTCTAGCTGGGCAACAGCCCGCCGCTAATGTCGCCGCTCCCATTGTTGCCGAAGCAACCCAAACCCTACTTGCCATTGGCAACAGCGAAGATCGAGCCAATGCTCTGCTGGGTGCCTTCTTACCCGACGTGATGCGGATTGATACGACTGGGCCTAGCGGTTATGCCAATGACCTGAATGCTCAGGGCAGTCCCATTCGCGGTCGATTGCTCATGGATGATGTCGTCGACATCACGCTCTCTGTCTTAACCGACGGCGCGATCACGACCGACAATGTCTCTTACGAAGGAACGCCAGGTAATCCTGCTCAAGGACATCAGCCTCTGATTCAGTCCTTTCCCTACTTGGCACCGCCTAACTAAGCGGACGCTCTAGCTCACTGTGTAGGTTGGGAAGGGCGCTTGTGAACTCCAACAAACTTCTCACCACCGTTGATTTCACTGCGCTTTACCCAGCCTGCATCCAACAGGTGCTAACAGGCTAACACAAAGCTGCTGAATGGGTTCTTGTCAATAGCGTTGGGAGGCGATCGCCCCAACGCACAGGTTCACTTGTCTAGCAATTTTGGACGGTGGATGGTGGATCGTTGGTCGTTAATTGTTGATGGTTGGGTGGTTATTGATTGGTGGTTAAAGTTTTGAGTTTTCAGGTTTGAGTTCTTAGGGGATTTCCAGGAATAAAAATACCGGGCTGCGGTGCATCGCGCTCCGCTAATGACACCCTACAGTTGGTAAATTCTTTCCCGGAAATCCCCTTAGTTCAATTCAAAACTCATAATTCAAAACTCCATCCCCCCCTTCCGCATTCCGCATTCCGAATTCCGAATTCATTCCCTTCACCCAAACCAAAACCATGTCTATCCTCAAACCACTAAAACACCGGAAACCCTCTGGGTCAGCGGCGTTGGTGCTGCTCTCAGGATTAACGCTATTGGTGGCATTGCCGGTAGGGTGGCGTTTCCTTCAAACCTCTGAAGTGAACGCTTACGCCTACCCCTTCTCTCTCTCCTCCAAGAATCCTGATAGGGGAACGTTGGAGCAAACGATTTCGTTTTACCAAGGTCGTGTTCAACAGAATCCGGAAGACGGGTTGGATCGAGCGACCTTGGCGAGCGCTTATCTCAAAATGGCCCGCGCTACGGGAGACGACAGTTGGTATCTGCTGGCAGAGGAATCGGCCCAGCAGTCCCTGGCAAATTTGCCCTTTGATAATGACGGAGCGGTGTTGGCCCTGGCTCGGGTTGCCGAGGCGAAACACGACTTTGCTGAAGCCATCCGGTTGGCTGAACAGGCGTCTGGTGAAGAAGCCTTGGCCGTGCTCGTGACCTCAAAGCTAGCTCTAGGAGACGTGAAGGAGGCCGACGCTGTAGCGAATACCCTGGTGGACCTGAGTCCTTCGCTAGGAAGCTTCACCTTACGGGCCTTGACGCGGTCAACCCAGGGCGATCGCGATGGGGCATTGAGTGATTTTCAACAGGCGATCGCCGCTGAAGAACCTGCTGAAACCAGAGGGTCGGCTTGGGTCAGGACTCTACTAGGGCGGTTCTACGTCCAGCAAGGGAAGCATGACTTGGCCAACCAGCTCTACCGTGAAGCTCTGGAAATTGTTCCGGATTATCCCCTAGCGCTCCTGCATCGGGCTGAGTTAAAGACGCGGCTGGGGCACTATCGGGCAGCTGAACGTGATTACTCAAAAGTGAGCGATCCCATTGCACTGCAGGGGATTGCTCGCGTCAAATCTCTGCGTGGAAACGCCAATAACGATCTCTGGGACAAGGCTGAAACAGCTCTGCGCCAACAAATTGACGAGAATGCCTTGGGTCATCGACGCGACTTAGCTCATTTGCTGCTAGAGCGAGGCAACCCGGAAGATGTGCCAGAGGCGATCGCCCTCCTGCAAGCCGAAGCCAACCAGCGACGCGATGCCAGGACGCTTGACCTTCTGGCTTGGGCATTGTCTCAGGCGGGCCGCTGGCAGGAAGCACAGCAGATTATCCGTGAAGCCCTCGATCAAGGGATTCAAGAAGCCGGGATATTTTACCGAGCGGGTGAAATTGAAACGGCTCTGAACAATTCGAACCAGGCTGACCAGTATTTCCGCTTGGCTCAAGACACTGATCCGACTTTTGATCAACAGGCTCGGCAAAGACTGGGTCTGGTTGCCCACCCCTAACGGTTCATCATGATGCGAAAATTACGTCGATACGGTTTGCTCAGCTTTCTCGCTGGGCTAGGTTCTATCTTGTTTTGGTGCGTCACGGCTGGACCCAGCCTAGCTCACTGGGCTGATTTGGCTGCGGCCAAGGTTGTGGTCGCAGACGCTGAGGTGCAAATAACCCTCACCTATCCCACAGAGCTAACGACCTTTGCTGATGGGGATGGGAACGGCCACCTATCAGCCGATGAGATTGACCAACATAACGCTGACTTAAGAACTTTTTTAGAAAATCATATTCGTTTAAGCGATGGCGATCACCAGGGAGCGATCGCGAAACTCCAAGCCGGTGAGCAGTCTACCTCCCCGATGGCACTATCAGCACCTGCTAGTCACACCACCCTGCAGCTCACCTACACCTGGCCTGATTTGATTCAGGACTTGAGGATTGACTATACCTTATTTGTCCCCAATGCCCCTAAGGCGAGATGTTTAGCCACAATCTTGCAGGGAGGGCAGTTTACGACCCATGTCTTTACGCCCCAAGAAACGACTCTGGTGCTCATGCCAGAAAGCACCGGATCGGGAGCCGGAGCCTGGCTACTGCCGCTAATCGGGGCCTTTGCATGGGGCGCGGTTCATTCGATGTCTCCCGGTCACGGTAAGACCCTGATTGGAGCGTATTTGGTGGGCGAACGGGCAACGCCCCTTCACGCTATTTTTCTAGCGATGACGACGACTATTACCCACACGTTAGGGGTGGTGGCGCTGGGCTTGGTGACGCTGTTTGCCGCCCGCTACATTTTGCCCGAACAGCTTTATCCCTGGTTGAGCTTGATCTCTGGGAGCTTAGTGATTGTCATTGGCCTCAACCTGTTCTGGCAGCGATCGCATCGTCCTCGTCGTTCTGGCTCGGAATCGGAAGAGACCTCTCTTCATGTCCATTCGCACAAACATGAGCACTCCCACAGACATTCCCATGCTCACGCTGACCACACCCACGCCGCGATCCACGCCCATCACGGCCACACTCACTCCCATTTGCCTCCAGAAACTGATGGCAAGGCAGTTACCTGGCGCAGTTTGCTGCTGCTGGGTTTATCGGGGGGATTGGTGCCATGCCCAGCGGCTTTGGTGCTCTTGCTGGGGGCGATCGCCGTGGGGAATCCTGCCTCAGGTCTGGTGCTGGTACTGATGTTTAGTTTAGGACTCGCCAGCGTCTTGACCGGACTCGGGCTGCTGTTAGTCTATGCCAAACAGATATTCAAACGACTGCCAACTTCACGTTTGCCGTTCATGCAGTGGTTGCCGGTTATGAGTGCGGTTGGAATTACTGCGATCGGCGTCGGTATTTCAACTCAGTCACTGTGGCAGATTGTCTGACATTCATTTTCGTTAACAGATACCCCTCTCAGATCTTTTATTACAGGATTCAAACCATGCTAAATCGTTTTCGCTGGATGGCTTCTCTACCCACCATTCTGTTCTGGGCTTTGCCTGGATTCGCTAGCGAGGATACAGGACTCGCGCGCTCTTATTATCCGGTGGTACCGTCTTCGGAAGTTGGGGCACTAACTTGCTATGCCGAAACCAATAATGGTGACCTGCTAAACCTGAATCGATTGTGCCATCCCAATTTTGAAGCATCGGATGACCCAGGTTTTGCGGCTGCCAGCGATCGCTCAGGTGAGGCTTTGGGCGATCGCTTAAACAGCCAGGGTAAACCCTGCTACTTCGTGGACGCTAACGGTCGTCCCTGCTCCTAGTGCTCTGTCAAGCTTAAATTTGTAGGTTGGGTTAGTGCCAGCGGCTGCTGTTAGCGAAGTCAACATTTAGCAATATTGACGCCTGCCTGCCCTGGCTCCTTCGTAGGATGGGCACACTTCGTTTTGCCCATCATGATCAACGCTCTATTCGGGATGGGCACGGGTATTCACCCTTTACCCATCCTCCAGAAGCGCTAGATGGCAAAATATTTCGCCAACAGCATCGCGCCAGCGTAAACCAACAAACCCCTTGTCACTGTTGGGTTTCACTTCGTTCTACCCAACCTACGCATACCCTGATTTTTAGGGTTGACGCTGCACTAGAAATCGGGAATCCTCTACAGTCGCTCAGCCGCGTGACCAATCATCCAGGGGCGATTACAGTTTGAAGCTTGGCTTTTGGGTTGCGATAGTTCACGGCTCTTGCGCTTGACAAGCCTAGGCTCGCTCGATGACTTGCTTCCTGCCGGAAAAGACCCAGCATTCAAATTGACATTCGGAACAGCAAATATGCGCTTTACACCTGCCTCACAGCTAGGGCACGCCATAGGGATTTTCAACTCAGCTAGCTTGCGCCAGACTTCAAAATCGCCGCAAGTGTCGCAGCGATAATCATAGAGGGGCATGGGGTGATGGCCTCCGGTGGGGGATAAGGGGTTTGTGGAGTAGAGGATGGAGGGTAGAGCGTAGAGGGTAGAGAATAACAAGTCTGTAGTGTAAAGACGCAACATGTCGCGTTCTACCCCATCGCCCGCAACTCTCCAGCCTGTACTCAATCCCCTAGCAGCAAACTTTAAGGAGATCTCCAAGAAAGAAATTACCCGAAAAGTTGACTGTGTAGGCTGGGTTGAACGAAGTAAAACCCAGCAGGATAGCAATGCTGGAAGTGTTGGGTCTCGTACCTCGACGCCAACCTACGGCAGTATCTTCATTTCGAGAAATCCCCTAAGTGGGCAATATGTCCTTGTCAAAGATCTCTGTAGGCAGTGCCAACGTACAACAGGCGTTAGGAATATCGACAATGCCACTAACACGACCTTCTACAGGTGCACAGCTCAATAACAGGTAAGCTTGTTCACCCGTGTAACCAAACTTTTTGAGGTATTCAATCGCATTCAAGCAAGCCTGCCGATAAGCAATATGCACATCCATGTAGTATTGCTTACCACTAAACTCATCGACGGAAATACCCTCGAACACCAAATATTCTGAATACTGAGGTTCAACCGGACCAGGCTTGAAGATGGGGTTGACCATTCCATACTTTTCAACGCCGCCTTTGATAATGTCCACATGCAAATCGATGTAGCCAGACATTTCAATCGCGCCACAGAAAGAAATCTCTCCATCTCCCTGAGAAAAGTGAATATCCCCCATCGATAATTTGGCCCCTTCCACATAGACCGGGAAGTAAATCCGTGTGCCCTTCGATAGATTCTTAATGTCGCAGTTGCCACCATGCTCACGAGGCGGGACGGTGCGAGCCCCTTCAGCTGCGACGCGATCGTATTCCGATGGAGGCAGCTTCCCTAAGATTGCATTTGTGGGATTCGGTAAAGCCGCTAGCACCGGCTCATCACCCGACAATCCTGCTCCATAGGTACGCAAGTCGGGGGCGGTTGCAACCAGTTCAGCTTCCCGCTTATTCCACTTAGCTAGCAGCTCATGGGAGGGAGCACACCCAATCAGGCCAGGGTGAGTAATGCCCGCAAATTTAACGCCCGGAATATGACGCGATGACGTGTAAATTCCCTGCAGATCCCAGATAGCCTTTGCCGCTTTGGGATAATGATCAGTCAGAAAACCGCCACCATTATTCTTAGAAAAAATGCCGGTGAATCCCCACTCATCGCCCTGCAAAGCGCCGATATCTAGCAGATCAACCACTAGGATATCGCCAGGCTCGGCCCCATTTACATGAATCGGTCCACTCAGAACGTGAACAACCGTTAGATCAACATCTTCAATATCTTTAGGGTCGTCGTCGTTTTTGATTTGTCCATCCGTCCAATCTTTGCACTCGATCCGAAAGACATCACCAGGATTGACCGAAACAACGGCTGGAATATCAGGATGCCACCGATTATGACCGGGCAGCTCCTGTTCCGACATCGGCTTCGTCAGATCGACCTCAAATAATGTTTTAGGCATGATGCTTACTCCTCATAAACGGGGTGAAACGTATCCGCATCGATCGCAGATCTTGAGACAAAGGGATATGACATTAAACCGCCAGGTAGCGATGCAATAAATCGTCAGTCAGCTGGTGTGTTTGGCCACTTTCAACAATGGCGCCTTTCTCCATGATGAAAAATTTCTGGGCTAGCTTACGAGCAAATTCAATTTTTTGCTCGACCACAATAATCGTGATTCCCTTCTCTTGATTAATGCGTCGAAGGGTGTCTTCAATTTCTTGCACAATGGACGGCTGAATTCCTTCAGTAGGCTCATCTAACAGCATGATTTTAGGATTACACATGAGGCCGCGCGCGATCGCAAGCTGCTGCTGTTGTCCCCCACTGAGTAGTCCCCCTTGACGGCTAAGATGTTCAGACAACATGGGGAAGAAATCAAAAATTTCACTGGGAATTTTGTTCCCTTTCTTTCCACTAGCCGTAAACCCCATTTTGAGATTGTCCAGCACAGACAAGTAGGGAATGATTTCACGCCCTTGAGGAATATAGGCAATTCCCTGACGAGCCCGCTTAAAGGTAGGTGTTTTGGTAATCTCTTTACCGTCAAAGGCGATCGCCCCTGCTGTGGGTTGATTAAGGCCAATAATATTCCGTAACAGAGTTGTTTTGCCGACACCATTGCGACCTAGCAAACAAGCAATTTCCCCTCGGTTGACGGTTAAACTAATATCAAATAGAACCGGCGTCTGACCATAGCCAGACGTCAAGTTACGCATTTCAAGCAGTGGTCTAGCCACTACGTCATCCTCTCGCTCAAGCAGCAGCGTTGATTGTTTCACGACCTAAATACACCTCTATCACATCGGGATTACTTTGAACCTCTTGAACGGACCCTTCTGCTAGGACACTTCCTTGGTGCAAAACCACAATCCGCTCAGCAATTTGTTTCACAAACTCCATGTCGTGCTCGATAACCACAACCGAGTGAACCTGAGAAATACTTTGAATAATTTCACCCGTCATGTGCGTTTCCTTGGCTGTCATGCCAGCTGTCGGCTCATCCAGCAAAACAATCGATGGATCTTGGGCTAGCACCATCGCAATTTCTACCCATTGCTTCTGACCATGAGAAAGGGAAGAAACAGTCTCAAATGCCTGATCGAGTAAAGCAGTCCGCTCTAGAACATCATAGATTTTCCCCTTCTTAGCCTTGGTTAACTTAGCCGTAATGGCAGCTAAAATACCGTGGGCTCCTTTCAAAGCTAGAAGGATATTCTCAAATACGGTCAGCTGATTGTAGACATTAGGATTTTGGAACTTGCGGCCAATACCTATCCGGGCAATTTCATGGGGACTCCGATTGGTAATTTCCTTACCCTGGTAGAAGACATGTCCAGATGCGACCGGGGACTTCCCAACGATTGCATCCAGCAATGTGCTTTTTCCTGCTCCGTTGGGTCCAATGATGGTGACAATTTCCTTATCATAGACTTCCAAGTCAACTCCTTTCAGGGCTTTAAATCCTGAAAAGACAACCTCTAATTCCTTGACTGATAAAACCGAATCCATGAACTAAAGCCTCAGAACCTCAACGGCGATAAATTAGGTAGGAATCACTTCTTTGACTGCGGTAGAAAAGCAACTCTCAAGCCTTCTGCCCAGACTGAGAGCGGGACGCAATCGGTTTAGGTTTAGACAAATTTGCCAAGCTCAATCGCTCGGGTAGCAGACTCATCAATCCATTAGGTACAAATAGAACAACGACCAAGAGGAGAACACCCACAACCAATTGCCAATCCTGTGTTACTTTCTCGGCATAGTTCTGCACCTGTCCGAGTAGCAATGCTGCTAATAGCGGACCAACTAAAGTTCCACGCCCCCCGATCGCAACCCAGATAACAACTTGAGTCCCAAACGCAACCGCTAAATAGACAGGCGAAATAAATCGATTTAAGGGAACAAAGAGTCCGCCTGACATTCCTGCTAATGCCGCCGAAACTGTCCAGATGAAAATCTTGTATTGGGCAACGTCATAGCCCAGAAATTGTATCCTTTTCTCATTCTCATTAATCGAGCGCAAGATAAGACCGAAGTTTGACTGAGTCAACCACCAGCTTATTGCCAGGACGAATGCAGTGTAGAGCAGGATGAGAAAGTAAAGCCCAACCGGCGGAATTTCTGCCCCAAAGAAGCTCAACCTACTAATATCTGTAATACCATTAGTGCCGCCTGTATAAGCCTGTTGACTGACGAAGAAAGTAGTGAGAGCTGACGAAATTGCTAAGGTGATGATTGTGATGTAAACACCACTGACCTTAGAGCGAAAGATGAAATATCCAACGATGTAAGCAAAAAGGGCAGGAACCGCAACGGTCGCAAACAGCGCAACCGGAAAATACTTTAGGGGTGCAATGAACCAGGGAAGAGTTTCTAGCCCATTCCACACCATAAAGTCAGGCAACTCTCCTCCATAGGTATTGGAAGCAGCCGAGAGATTAAGCTTGAGATAGTAAGCCGAAGCATAGCCTCCCAGCGTAAAGAAAACGCCATGGGCAAAGCTCAGGATGCCCGTAAACCCCCAGACTAAATCTAAAGAAACAGCCAGTGAACCAAACAGCAAAAGCTTTGACATCAGTGAGAGTTGAAAATCGCCCAATACAAAGGGCAAAATTGCAAAAATCAACAGTCCAATGCCGCTAATGAAAGCTAGCTTGGTTGGAAACGTTGACTGCTGATATCCCAATACTACATTTGCCATACCTCAACCCCCCTATCGATTCAAAAATGCCACTCACTACAAAAATACTGAGACTGCCTAAGCCCGCTTTTGCACTGTAAATAAGCCCTCAGGCTTATATCTAATCAATACAATTACAGCCGCCAAAACGATTACCCGAGCCAGCGGATCATTGAGGATGAAAGCAATAATGGCGTTGGATTCCCCAATTAAGAATGAGCCCGCCAAAATGCCAATGAGTTTGTCCACGCCTCCGGTCACCACCACCATCCAGGCATCCACTAAATAGTCCTGCCCCATCGGGGGAGCCACTGTTTTCAAGGCTGAAATGACGGCGCCAGCGACACCTGCCAAGCCACATCCATAAGCGAAAGTTCCCATGTCAATCAGCTTGGTATTAACGCCCAAACACTTAGCCATGTCACGGTTCTGAGTGACGGCCCGAATCTGACGCCCCCAAGACGTGCCATAGAACAAGAACATCGTGAGCCCCAACAACGCCAAGGCCATGCAGATGATGAAAAGCCGGTAATAGGAAATGGCGATCGCCCCATCAGCCCCAAGTGGGATGGTGCCAGACAGATAAGACGGTGACCTCACATACTTCAGCTCCGCCGTAAATATCAGCTTGACCACCCCCTGCAGCACAATACTGAGCCCCCAGGTGGCCAATAGTGTTTCCAAAGGACGTCCATACAATCGCCGAATAATCGTGAGCTCAACGATCGCACCGATAATGGCCGTCCCCACAAACGCGAAAGGAATGGTCATTAGCAAATCCATCTTGAAGGCATCTTGCATCACAAACGTGACGTAGGCCCCCAGCATGATGAACTCCCCATGGGCCAGGTTGATAATCCGCATGACGCCGAAGGTAATAGCCAGCCCCAACCCGGTTAACAGCAGGATGCCGACAATACCAATCCCGTTCAGTGCCTGATTTATGAGGGCTGCAGAATTGAAGCCTTCAGCAGCTTCTACAGCCTCCTCTTGGGCGAGAAGAAAAAATGACGACGGTATGAAGGCTAAGGCAGAATCTAGCATGATCAAATTTAAAGTGTCTGGAAGGGAAGTTTGGTGAGTGGGTAGAGGCCGTTGTTGGTTACTCGTTGTTTGTGGTTCCTGGTTCGTGGTTTAGCTGAATTCTGAGTGATATAAGCTCTGACTTGAACCTATTGGCCATAAGAAACCAAAATTCAGCTAAACCTACCCCCAGAGCTTTGAACCAATAACCAACAACCAACAACTAATTCCGTTAGAGGAACTGAGGCTCTAGATCCTTACCCGTTTCTTTAGTGGGATCGCTGCGATCGTCCGGCGTAGCATGTTCGCAAATGCGACCCTTGTAAAGGGCTTGGCTCCAGGCAATGGGTTTTACAGCAGCATCCGTGGCGAATACAATTTCAGCCTGTCCATCAGACTGCCAACGCCCAATGCGGGAATACAGAAAAGTGTGATAGTTGGCAGGATCAATCTTCACTCGGCCTTGAGGTGCGTTGAACTCCTGACCGCGAGTTGCTTCCCGCAGCGTTCCAGTATTGATTTCATCACCTGCTTCCAGCACGTCCTTCATTGCTTGGGCCATGAAGAAGGTCTGCAGGTAAGCAGCTTCCATCACCCCGTTGGTCACCCGATCCTGACCAAACATTTCCTTGAATTGCTCCACAAATGCCTGGTTCTCAGGCGTATCCACTGTTTGGAAGTAGTTGAAACTGGTGTAGTGACCTGCGGCAAATTCAGGCCCCATGGCCTGAATCTCTTCCTCGGTAGTGGGATACGCCATGATGGGAATTTCATCGGGCGTGATGCCAGCATCTTTGTATTGACGGTAGAAGGCTGGAATGCTGTCACCCACCAGGTTACTCAGAACAAAATCGGGTTGAGCAGCTTTGATCTTGTTGATGATGGTGATAAATTCGGTGGTTCCCAGCGCCGCATACTCATCGCCAACAGTCTGGCCCCCTAGCTTCTCTAATTCGGCTTTGGCGATGCGATTACTTTCCTTCGGATAGATGTAATCAGAGCCAATAAAGAAACCTTTCGGACCAAAATTTTCGTAGCAATAAGGGATGGAGTCTGTAATTTGCTGGTTAGGGGCTGCCCCCGTGTAGAAAACGTTTGAGCTACACTCATTTCCTTCATAATAAACGGGGTAATAGAGCAGCGAATCCTTGTCTTCAAAGACAGGTAAAACAGACTTACGGCTAGCTGAGGTGTAACAACCTAGGACACAGACAACCTGATCTTCATCAATCAGTCGCTTTGACATCTGGTTGTAGAGATCCCAGTTCGAGTCAGGATTCACAACCACCTTTTGAATCTTTCTACCCGCAATACCTTCACCGTTGGCTTCCCAAGGGCCAGTGCCTGTATTGATCTGCTCGATCGCTAGAAACGTCGCGTCTTGAAGTGATTTTTCAACGATCGCGATCGTCCCTGTTGTGGAATACATAACCCCGACTTTAATCGGGTTTTCGCCGAGTGCAGCGGGATCATCGGAGCCGGAGGAATCACTCGCAGAATTTGTCCCACTGCAAGCCGCAACGACCCCCGCTCCTAGCGTTAAGGAGCCATACTTAATAAACCTCCGGCGACTCAATTTGGCGATAAAGTCGTTCAGCATCTGCTAATTCCCCTCAATTTCCTCGTACAGAAAACATGCAGTTAGCCCATGAGAAAAAATATGATGAGCTACTCTGCTCTCCTTAAAGTGGCGGCGTAGCCCAAAAGATTGATATGAAGAGATCGAGCAAGATCACCGACCTTGCCCCATCCAATTCACTCAAACTTAAAGACATCAAAAACTACTGGCAACATCTTGAGCCCAAGAAGTCACAGGCTAGGACAACTTGAACCCCAGGATGCTATTGAACCAGGCATACCAAAAAATAAAAGCTGGCAATGCTCCATCTGCTGTGGATAAACGAATCATCTATCCATAGTGATGAAATCAGTTATGGCCTAACTCTTATCCTGAAGCCTGATCGGTAATTCTGCTAACCAGAGAAACCCTAAAGAAGAATCCTTTTATATATGCGGGCTGTCTCTTACATGGCTGAATCATAAGGAATGATTTAGATGGGATTTGTATGCTTCAATACTAAATTGTTAACTGGTTAATCAAATTCAACCCCTTGGCCCTTGACTGCTTATGCCGCTGGCAGGTCTTTAACGACCCAGGAACCGAAGACCGCTCAAGCTTAGGGGCTGTGGTGATGTCAGCCTCGTCGATTCTATGAAATTGCGATCAGGGATAACGCGGCGGTTCGTCACACTCTCGCCATAGGAGGTCCCGTAATCGCGCTCCAAGGGGTATTGGGAGGTGGGTTGCGCAGCCCTAAGTGTCAGAACTGATTACCTGAGCTTGAAAAGACGCGATCGCTGACATGCCGATCCACTTCATTCTTTGTCCTTATACAGCCTTTATCATGTCTCTGAGTTCGCTCATCCGAGCTTGGTTCTGGAGCCTACGTTCAGGGAGAGGCACGAATTCTGTCAGATGCCGACGCACGCGCAAAAATTGATTCAGCTCTTCCACCGCTGCGCAGAAATAGCCCGCCATCTCGACGTTGCTCAAGCCCATGGTCGGGTAGCACCGCTGCTTCAGTTGCCGAATCACGATAACTGAGTTTGAAGCGTAGGCGACAATAAAGTACCTGAAAGACGATATCGGTGGGAACCTCAATTGCAGTTGAAGGGCGTGCCGGTCCGCTCGTTGAAGCTGCGCTGGCAACTCCGGCAGAAATGCAAGGGATAGCCAAGGCTTGTCGCCTGGTTGAGGCGAACACGCGTGTCTTCGGACTGACAATGGGGGCAGCGCTGGCATTTGAGATGCAGAGCTTTTGTTTTCCAAGACTGCTTTAAATTTGCTCTTGCCATCAGGAATCCATATGCCTTCGATTGGAGGCTTTTCATAACAGGGTGTTTGGCAAAAAGCTTAATTGCAGAAATTGACTTCCTCCTCGATAAAAGACCTCTATTGCCTGTTGACAGGAACGGCAGCGTATTCCACTGGTTCAAGTTTAGTTTTTGTTGTCAGATGCCCTGTGAATATTCTCTGAACGCGAGATCACTACGGAGTCTGACAAAGGTGAACCCATCAAAAAAAGCAATAAGCATAGACTATAAAACAGAACGTGGACTATCGCTAATTCTTCCCGAGTTACCATTATTCACAACGAAAAGCTTGGCATTGGATGGAGTTGAGGTTCAATACCATCAACAACCTGCAGCGGCAATGCCGGAGCATGTCTCGGATAAGCATATAGTTGCCATTCACCACCTTCAAGAGGCGCTATTTTGCGAAAGGTTTATCGATGGAAAGGGGCGATCAGAACACATTGAGAACGGACAATTGGTGATTATCCCCGCCCATGTACCCCACAAGAGCACTTGGCATCATATAGCGTCGACCACATTGGTTGTTATAGAACCTGAGTACCTCATCCGTATTGCTCACGAATCAGTCAATACGCAGAACCTCGAACTGCTGCCAACTTTTGCAACCTTTGACTCAGTGATTCATCAGCTTGGCCTGATGTTACAGAAAGAATTGAGTTCAGAGGCTTTCCCAGACAAGCTCTATATTGAGGGGTTAATAACTGCTTTATCCGCCCATTTGGTGCGCCAATACGCTACCGCACAGCAGCCTCTCCCTGATCGTGACGGTGGGCTACCGAGCCGGGTATTGCAAGAAGCGCTAGATTATATTGACGCATCTCTAGCGAGTAACTTATCCCTCAAGGACATCGCCAGCAAGTTAGGGATGAGTCACTATTACTTTTGCCGACTATTTAAGCAATCGATGGGAACGACGCCCCATACCTATATCGTACAGAGGCGCATAGAACGTTCCAAGCAGCTATTAAAGAAAAGAGACCTTACCATTGCTCAAATTTCACTTGAATGTGGTTTCGCAAATCCCAGCCATTTTGCGAAGTGCTTTCGTAAGCACGTGGGTCTTCCACCTAACCAATTTCGCTTGATGTAGAAAATATGACAAGAATGTGTCGAAAATCGCAAGAAAGTATTCGATTTACATCATAGGGTTCAGTATATTCACCTTAGAGCCACATTTCAATCATTCAGCTTTATACCCTGATTCTGATTGGACGTGTTGACAGAAGCAGCGATTAAGGAAGGAATGATTGAGATTTTCATAAATCCCAATCACGCTTCCGGCGTATTCTGTTGTTGATGTCGCCAGCGATCGCATTGTCAAAGGGAGTGTTGGCGATACCCGCACCGAGGCTGACTATTTGGCCCATCTCAAAGCGGTGGTCGCGACTGACTCCCAGGCCACTCAATGGCATCTGATGATGGATGGCCTCAACACGCACCAAATGGTCGGTGATTTCACGCCAGGCTCCACTAGTACCGCTACGCGGAATGCAAACTGCAAACTGCAAAATGCAAAACCACGGCGGGTGAGCCCTTCAAGCATTCTGAAGGGTGTGCGTACTTCTGCCGTTGAGTACTAGTCGCAATCCGTATCGTCGAAAATCCCAGGACAGACGGCTGAACCATTCGGCGTCAAAGGGATTATTGACAATGTGCTGCAGGACTTCAGAAAGCGAGTGGGTCAGCCGCCAGTAAGCTTTCTGGGCATCGATGAAGACACGATTCTGCTCTGGAGAAATTGCTTGAACAGGGCTGCAAACGTGGCTACACCTTCAGCCAGCCGGATCTATTCATTGGTGCGATCGCCCAGCAGCAGGGTCTCTGTGTCAGTACCGGCAACGTAAAGGATTTTGTGGAATCAGGTACACTTAGATCCTGCACCCAGCTGGCCATGCCCAGACATCCGCGCCGAGTTGAAAACTCAGCGCTCACTGAGCCAAGTCCCTAAAGGGACTATCAAAGGCTAAACCCATTGATGCATAAGGATTACACGCTCTTCAACCCCTTTAGGGGTTTGAGTCAATGAGCCCTGACACTTTCAGTGCAGGGCGGTGTTTAGCGGTTTCCC
>JBHJHM010000033.1:0-8784 GCA_050330865.1 Leptolyngbyaceae cyanobacterium | reverse complement strand
GAGCCAGCAGATAGCGCACATAGAGATCGATCGTGCAGCGAGCCGTTGACGGTTTAGTCGTGATACGCAAAGGATTGCCCGGTAGACACCTTTTATCTTCAGCTCATAATTTGACTCAACTGTCAATGCGTAAGTCCTGATTAATTGGGGCTGCGATCGCCGGCATGACGGGCCTGATCGAAAAAATTACTCAGCCAAACGGGCACCAGCCACATCCAGAGCTTAACGGTGACCTTGTCAAAGGCTGGCAGGATCAGGCTGTCCGGCGGTATGTCAGCTACTATACAAACCGTCACGGTACTCTCAGGCGGGCTTGTCTCCCCAAGAGTCCTCGTATGCTGCTCGACAGGATCAATACAACGGTTCAATTACTGGATCGAACGAGCCCCCAGAATCGCCAGCGCGTGAATGGTCAATTCATGTCCTCGCCGCAATCGGTGGTTCACAGAAATGGTTGGAGCGAGCTTGAATTTCAGGATGATGCGAGAAAATTGGGCATTGAAGTGGCTAATGAGCAGCCCTACCTCATGGTGTGGGGCAGCCCCCAAACGGGAAAGTCGACTTTTTTAAAGGAAATTGGCTTCAAGGCACTGCAGCGGATTGCCCTGATCAAAGCGTCGCGTGAGGCAACGGCACCGCAGCTGCGGCAGAAGCGGTACGCGCACGACTGTATTCCCGTCATGATCGAGCTGTCACAGTTCAATCCACCAGGCTTTACCGTCAAGACATTAATCACTAAAGCGTTTGCGGACTGTGGATTTACGAAGCCGCAGGCGTTCACTGAATTGTGTCTGAGACAGGGAAGGCTGCTGATTTTACTCGACACGTTGGATGCCGTCTCGCCTTCGGTGCTGCCGCAGGCGATCGCCGATATCGAAAACCTGATTGAGCGCTACGGTAAAAATCGCTTTGTTGTCGCCAGTCGAACGTCGGTAGAGATCGCGGATACCTTTAAGCAGTTTCGGACTGTTGCTATCGCCCCCTTCACCGATAACCAGATACAGCAGTTTATTGCTCACTGGTTTGGGCGATCGCAGACCTTAGAGACGCCCATCGCCAAACGCTGTTGGCAACAGCTCAATAGCCCTGATTGTGCAGCGGCCAAGCAGTTAGCCAAGACCCCGTTGCTTTTGACACTACTCTGCACAACTTACACAACCTTTCGAGGGTTTCCTAAAAGCCCGCCGACGCTCTATGGTGCGGTCCTCACTCTGTTACTGCGAAAAGGGATCGCGCTAGAGCGCAGAGCGGCTGACTCGCTGCCTCAAAAGCTGGACCTAGACCTGGCGCTGGCACTTCTAGCAGAAATTGCCCACGACAGCTTTGAGGACCATCCGCCTTGGTTTCGAAAACATTCTGTGCTGAGTCGTATTCAGCAGTTTCAAACCTCTAACGACAATGCTCCCAACTTAAGTCCAGGCAAAATTTTTCGAGCATTTGAGGGCAGTCAGGGCATTCTGGTCAAGCAGGCGCAAGGCGTTTACTCATTTGCTCACCCCGCGTTCCAGGCGTATCTTACCGCCAAGTACCTTGTTGACAATCAAAAGGTTGAGTCATTCGTGAGCGATCGCCTGACGGATCGACGCTGGCGAGGAGTCTTTCTGCTGGTGGCGGGGCTGCTCTCGGGGCGACAGGGCGCTGATGGTTTGCTGCTAGCCATGGAGCGACAGGCTCAAACTTGGCTCGCGCCTAATAGGCTGCAGACGCTAGCTGCCTGGACAGCAGCTACGACTCAAACGGTACCTGAGTCAATCAACACTGCGGCCAGTCGTGTGGTGGCATTGGTTCTCCTGCTAGCTCTGACGTTCGTCTTGGAATCTGATACTCATAGCCGCCGTGGCACGTCTAGGCTAGTCGAACAAGCACACGCATTAGCCAACGCGCTGGGGTACCAAACCCTACCGTGCTATAAGCCCGATCTGGACCTAATCGGGGCCCGCACAGGTGTATTGGCGTGGTCCCGAACCCTTGCTCAAGTTGACGTGCCAGATAGTGCCAGCGAACAATTTCTGGCCTTATCGACGGCAATGTCCTTGACTCACGATTTAACTCAGGCATTTCACCAGCTGGGGGTTTTGGATAGGCCGCAATTAGAGACGTTAGTCCAGCAACTAACTGCGCTGAATGATTACAGTGCTATCCAAAACGGCGCGTCGGATGAGCCGCGCGATCGGGCGCTGTACATTTGGCTTACAGCGCTTCAACTACAGGCTGATTTATGGCCCTTGTCCGATCAAGAAATCGTCAGCTTCAGCAACTACTTATACGCGATGGAACTAATCATTTGCTGTAAAGATGCTGCCGTACGGGTATCGCCTCAAGTATGGCAGGGGATTCAGGCTCGTATTCTAAGGGGGGGGGTAAGTAGTTACATTCCTGTGCAAATGCACTGACTTAACCCCCCACCGTCACCCTGCTATGTCTCTAATGGCTCTAACGATTCTGCAGCCAATACGTCACCAGCCGACTGCCATCGGACAGGTCGATTTGTCCGCCTTGTTCACACCCGTAGCGAGACTTTATTAGCTCATAAGTAGTCGATGAGATTTGAATGTTGTCGTCTATCCCTTCTTGTTCAAGGCACTGAGCCGTCGTTACCGTGTCCCCCCAAATGTCGTAACTCAAGCGTTTGGGTCCGATAATCCCGGCTAATACAGGACCACTGTGAATGCCAATTCTGAGCGTCAATATCGGTTCTTGAGTACAGTACTTGCTGATGGAATTCTGCAGACGCAGAGCAAATTCAGCCATTGCCAGGGCATGATTGACAGTAGGAGTAGGAACGCCGGCGATCGCCATGTAGCTGGTTCCTAATGTTTTGATGGGCTCGACGTGAAATTTCTCGGCCAGACGATTGAAGCCCACAAAAATTTGGTTGATGAACTTCAGAAAATCAGCGGGAGGGGTTGTTCGAGCCAGGGCATCTAGTCCTCTTATGTTGGCAAAGAGAACAGTAGCGTTATCGTATGGGTCAATAACCGCTCGATTGGGTTTCTTGCTAACGCGCTCGGCAATTGGTCTAGGAAACAGGGATAGCAGGAGCTTTTGGCTATGTCGCAGGCTACGGTGAGATTTGTCCTCGGCCTTTTTGCGATCGGAGATGTCGGTAACCGTGCCCTCGTAGTAGAGCAGATTGCGGTGGTCATCACGAACCGCGCGGACGGTTTCGGTCACCCACAGTGAGGTTTCATCGGGGCGGCAGATCTCTGACTCGAATTCGGTCAGCAGATCGTTGGCGTGAATACGATTGATGAACTCACTGTACTGACGAGGATGGACGTAAAGCCGCTGAGCCGTCGCGTTGGCAATCATCGCCTGCGGCGAGTCATAGCCGTAGAGCTGAGCCATGCTCTCATTAACGGCCAAAAACTTGCCATCAGGCCCCAATCGATAAACACCGCTGACGGCTTTTTCGAAGAGCTGGCGCGATCGCTCGTCGGCCTGCTGTCGCTGGCTGATTTCCTCCTGCAAGCGGAGACTTTGATCTTCCAGACGTTTTTGGAGGTTCCAGATTTTGATTTGGTGCTGAATCCGCGCTAGCACCTCTTCAATCTGAACGGGTTTGGTAATGTAGTCGACGCCGCCAACGCTAAATGCCTTCGCTTTATCAAAGCCATCATCTAGAGCACTGATAAAAATGACAGGGATATCACTGGTTTTGGGATCTGCCTTGAGACGGGCACAGACTTCATAGCCATCGAGACCCGGCATCATGATATCCAGCAGGATTAGATCAGGCTTGATAATCTGGGCGCTGTTAATGGCAAGTGCTCCGTTAATAGCGCTGCGAACGGTGTAGCCATGGTCACTGAGGGCTGTGGATAGAAGCCGCAAATTGTCCGGTGTGTCATCCACAATCAAAAGCGTAGCCTGCTGATTTACATCCTTGAGGGATAAGCCCAGCAAACTCACAATGCGCTGCTCCGTCGCTCGCAAATCACGCCGCCGCTTGAGACCTTGATTGCTAAGGGCCTGATGCTGTTGAGCTAACTGATCAAGTTCTTCGAGAACGGTTTCTGCCGATGCTCCGGCAGTGTTTTGCACCAGAGCCTCTAAATCATTTAGCAGTGATACCTTGATCGGATTTGCATCCGCTGTCAGTAGGCGGTCTAAGTTTTTCCGCAGTAGCCGCCGCAAATAATAAGCAGTCCCTGGAGGAAACTGGCTCCGCAAAACCTGGAATTGGCCCGTGGGAGGCAATACACGGTAGCTGGTATCAGTATTCATGATGGCGCAGGGGTCTTGAGGGTAAACCGAATCCAAAACGGCTCGACAGCTATGGGCAGACAGGCTGCAACAGGTCGATGAGAATATCGAACCGGAAGTTGTTGATGTGATCAGTAAGCGCTTGCCGAATCTCGGCGTGCTCCACGGGAATCTGATGGATCAAGGTTAGCCCATCTTCGGCATCTAAGATAGAAACTGCTTGGTAAAAGTCCGACAGCCATTGTAATGGCATAACGGCTTGCAACGTATCGAGTAGCGTCTCTCGGCTGACTGCTTGGCTTGTGGTTTGTAAGGGGGTTGGTTGCTCTGGCTGAGCGGCTGACTGCTCAGCGTAACGATACTGCACCGGCAAATGCTGCGCAATGGTCTCAAACAGAGTGGCTTCAGTAAACGGCTTCAGAATTAAATCATCACAGCCGGCGGCTTTAAGTGCCTGCTGCGATTCATCAAAAACACCGGCGGAGATGGCAATTATTTTGGGCGTAGTACCGCCTGCCGATCGCCGAATCTGGCGGGTCGCAGTTTCACCATCCATTACGGGCATTTGCCAGTCCATCAAAATTAGATGGGGGTGCCATGTTTGCCAACAGGCGATCGCGGCCCTGCCATTTTCAGCTTCCTGAACCTCGAAGCCAACCTCATCTAGCATCCGCATCAGCAGTAATCGCAACTCGGCGACATCATCAACAACCAAAACCCGATAGCGGGGTTGTCCGGCGGCCAAGGCCAGCACCCACTTATCCGTTTGGGGAATGGCACCGACAGACATGACCCGTAGCGGGATTTCAAACCAAAAGCGACTGCCAGCGCCCACCTGACTGGCTACCTGTAGCGTTCCTTCCATGAGCTGAACGAGCTGATAGCTAATCGCAAGCCCCAGGCCGGTTCCTTTCTGTGAGCGGCGTCCTGTCTCGGTCTGCGTGAAGGCTTCAAACACGCTGTCAAGCTCATTCGACGCAATTCCGGGTCCAGTATCTTCTACCGCGAAGGTTACAGCCTGGATGGCAGCTTTAGAGGAGTTCTGGGTATCGTCCGATGATGAGGGCAAGGCTCGGCAACTCACTTTGAGCTTAACCGTCCCTGCTGCCGTAAATTTCACAGCATTCCCCAGCAGATTGATTAACACCTGTCGCAGCTTGCTGGGATCGGCCTCGACATAGGTCGGTAAATCGGGAGCCAGATCCAGCATCAGCTGAATGCCCTTGGCGTCAGCTTTAAGGCCTAGCATGGCATGGAGGTCTTCTAGCAAAGTATGCAAATTGACGCGATCGAGGGTAAGGGTCATTTTACCCGCCTCGATTTTGGACATTTCCAGGACATCATTGATCAGATTGAGCAGGTGCTCACCGCTGCGATGGATGATGGTGAGCTGCTGCTGTTGTTCGGTTTTGAAGGAGCGATCGCGGCTGAGAATCTGGCTGAATCCAAGAATCGCATTGAGGGGGGTACGGAGTTCATGGCTCATGCTGGCAAGAAACGCTCCCTTGGCTTGACTCGCCACTTCAGCCGCCGTTTTAGCTGTTTCTAGCTGAGCGTTGGCCTGCTGCAGCGCTAGGGTCCGCTCTTCCACCTTTTCTTCCAAAGTTGCGTTTAGATCAGCTAGGGCACGGTTGACCTCGCGCAGGGCACGGTTTTGCTCAGCCAGCTTTGTTTCTTGCTGGTGGCGACGCAGAGCTTCAGTCACCGTCAGGGCCAGATCAAGCTCATCCCAAGGCTTAGTAATGTAACGGTAAAGGTTAGCTTGGTTGACCGCGTTGCCCACCGCTTCCGCACTGGCTTGTCCGGTCAGGAGAACTTTCAGAATTTCGGGATAGCGCTCGTGTACCTTAGCCAAGAGCTCATCGCCCCGCATACCGGGCATGATCTGGTCAGAAATCACAAGGGCGACGTCGATGTCGTCCCCTTTGAGTTCTTCAATGATTTCGAGGGCTTCTTCGCCAGTATCCGCCACCTCAATCAGATAAGCGTAGTCATTCGACAGGTTCCGTTTGAGTTGTTCCTTGAGGCTCTCTAGGACAATTGCCTCGTCATCAATACAGATAATTCCCAGCGTTTTCATGCGCCCAGCCCTGAAGTAATCGTTGCAACCAGTTCGTCTTCGGCCCACGGCTTATCTAAGCAGCGATACAGATTAGCTTCGGCGATCGCCCGCTGAATAGCTGACTCCTCAGCCTGCCCGGTCAGCATCACGGTGACAATATTTGGATAGCGTTGATGGACTTCCACCAGAAGTTCGTCCCCCTGCATGCCTGGCATCAGGCAATCGGACACGATGATGAGGATGTCCAGCGCCTCTTCTTCCAGTTCTTCTAAGACTTCCAGAGCTTCGTCAGCGCTGGTTGCCACTTCGTAGAAAAAGCGGCTGCCAAAGTGTCGTTTGAGCTGTTCTTTGAGACTGTCGAGAATGGCAATTTCATCATCGACGCAGAGAATTCCCTTATTCGGCATGAGCCGTCGCCGCCTCCATCGGTAGCCAGATTTCAAAACAGGTGCGTCCGGGTTCACTCTCTAGCGTGATCCAGCCGTTGTGTTTTTGGACAATTTTGCGGCTGATATTTAAGCCGAGTCCCGTTCCTTGACCGATGGGTTTGGTCGTAAAGAAGGGATCAAACACCCGCGCCTTGATTGCCGGGGGAATGCCAGGACCATCATCCGTAATGCTGACAACGATGCAGTCGTCCGAAACGGTATCACGGTTTGAAGGACGCAGCTGGAGGGCGATCGCGATCGTTCCCTTGCCTTCCAGCGCCTGAATAGAATTCTGAATCAGGTTTGTCCAAATTTGTCCCAGCTCATCAAAATAGCAAGAAATTGACGGAACTTCCTCATAATGGCGCGTCAGTTCAATCCCTTGCTTTAACTGGTTGTGATACAGCGTTAGCACTGTCTCAATACTGTCGACGACCTGAGCCTCGGTTTTTTGGCCTGTGTGGTCTCGATAGGCAAAGTTTTTCAGCGCTTTCACCACATTTGCAGCCCGTCCCACAGCCAGTTGAATTGTCTGGCTATTGCGCTTGATGCGGGCAAGATCATAGGCCAAATCGATAATGAAGACATTGTTTTCACTTTGCAGCAGCGGCAGGTAGGGGGCGAGATCAGCCGTGATTCCCATATCAACAAGCGTATCGGCAATACTGGCAGCTTCAGCGACATTCAGCGCGTCTAGCTGCTGGGTCAGCGATCGCCGCTGCTTTCGCTTTTCACGCGCCGTCGTCTGCTCAGTCGACTGAAGGGACTGTTCAATGAGAGCAAACACCCGCTGAATCTGCCCGGGTTCTAGCAAGGTAAACAGTTCCGGCAGCTTCGGCAGCGAAGCCTCCAGAGCCTTCACGGCGTTACTACTCGATGCCTGAATCGCTCCCAGTGGCGTATTGATTTCGTGGGCAATGCCAGCAATCAGCTGTCCCAGCACCACCATTTTGTCCGCCTGGATTAGTTCGTCCTGAGCCTGCTGGAGCTGCTGTAATGCCGTCTGCAGTTCTTCGTTTCGCTGCTGCAGCGCTGCTTCCGCCTGCTTCCGCTGCGTCATATCCCGAATGATAAACAACACTTCAGTAGCGTCAATTGGTACGACCCGCACTTCTTCGTGCTGTATCTGCCCGTTAAACCGGTGCTGCTGCTCATAAATCTGGATATCGCCTGTCTTTAGCGCCTGCTTTAGGTATTGCAGATGACGCTCGGCAACCGCCGCAGGCAAGTATTGATCGAGGGGCTGATTGACCGGCTCAAAGTCCTCGGGGAGCAGATCAAAAAGAGTATGCGTGCTGACATAGCCTAAGTAAATGCCGTCGTGTCTTACCCGAAACATCAGGTCAGGAATGGCAGTGACAATCGCCTGGCTTTGCTGTTCGCTAGACTGCAGTGCAGCCTCAGTCGCTTTGCGGGCTGAAATGTCTTGGGCAAAGCCTTCATAGCGAGTGACGTGGCCACTCTGATCACGCAATGCCCAGCAGGTAATCGAAAGCCACATCAGGGAGCGATCGCGACGATATGCCTGAACCTCATAATTGGTTACCCGACCCTCGTCCGCCACCTGCGCTAGTAGGGCTTCGCGCACTCCTCCTTCAACGTAAAACTGACCGTTCACAATGGGCTGTGCCAGCAGCAGCGCCTCGGCTGACTCATAGCCACAAATGCGGGCCATCGCCGGATTTACTCGGAGGTAATAGCCCTGAGAGTCCGTCTGAAAAATACCATCCAACGCCCGCTCAAATAAAGTGGCATAGCGATCGCTCTCAATCATGCAGCTGGGTGCACTGAGAGGAGTCGCCGTCTGCAGCCGATCAGCTTGCGAAACATCAGACATAGCAGCGCCCTGAAAATACCGTAGACAACCGCTGACAAATGCACGCGATCGCCATAAGTGTTTGAGAAAACTGTACTGAAAACAACTTAATTAAGCAATGGGACAGGGAATAGGGAATAGGGAATAGGCTTCGACGTGAGCGCTCAGCAGAACGGGAATAGGGTATAGGGATTAGGGAATAGGGAATAGGGAATAGGGTATAGGGAATAGTGAATAAGGAAAAGGGAATAGGTAAATGGTATAAGGAAAAT
>JBHJHM010000032.1:0-2551 GCA_050330865.1 Leptolyngbyaceae cyanobacterium | reverse complement strand
CACTCTTCTCTGAGCTATTTGACACCCAGTGAATTTGAAGCGAAATGGAGGAAGGCACAGTAATTGTCTAAGGGTGATATGAATAAGTCTATTCTTTCTATCACCTGATTTTACTGTCCAAATTTAGGGGTTCACTTCAATGCCTATGCCGAAGAAGTGACTCCATTATTCGAGGCCATCCGCCAAACGCCTTTTCAAGGTCATCAGACTCTGGAACTGCACGCACTCCGAAAAGAAAACCGCGCCAAGCCACGCTAAGCGTGCGCTACGCCACAGTGTGGCTGCAACCACCCCAAAACCAATCAAGCCATCTAAGCGCGATCGCCCCCGTGAGTTTTGGCATCAACTGAGCCGGAAAATGTGATCGCGTTCACTGCGGTTCTTAATTTCCAGCATGGTAAGTCAAGTTGCCAATGCGGTTACAGCGTCGTTGAGCGCTAGAGCGCCATTGGGCGATCGACTTGGGCCTGTGAGCGTTGCAAAATCCGTTTTGCCATATCCTGAGCAGCGATCGTCGCGAGTGCCTGCCAATTTTCCTGAGTCAGGATTTCAGCGAGCCTTTCGCGAAGCTGAAGCTGTGCTTGAGGATGATCGGCTTGAGTGCCTTGTGCGTGTGTTGCGACCAGTTCTTCAATCCAGCTTTCCTGAGCTGCTGCTGCCTGCTGAACGTGGTGAAACAATAAGCTTTGCGCTTCTATATACACCGCTTCAAAACTGGCCCCTAGCTCCCAGGAGACGAGCCAATTACGCAGCACAGGTAACAACATAGACAAAGCTCTGACCTGTCGTTTTTGCTCCCTAAAGGCTTCCGGCGTAACCGCTTTGAGCAGTTCCACATAGCCTTGTAAGCCATTGCCTGCTTCCACATAGCCATCGCCCTCTCCCTCAGCATTCTGCTTGAGCCAGAGCGGGTCATTGAGTTGCGCCAGGATGTCACTATGACGCTTCACAGGCTGAGTCGATAGCTTTTCATCCATGTGTCTAACCGCTCACCGCTGCAAGATTCCGTACTCGAAGTATACCAACCCCTCTTTATCCGGGTCAGGCCCATAGTCAGGCATCCCCTGACGACGATAAAAGTCTTCCGCCTGCGGCAAAGAATGGAGCCCCACCCGTCCCTCAAAGCCCAACTCAGCGCTTCGGTTACGAATGAACGCCATCAGTGTGCCGCCGATGCCAGTGAAAAAGGGTGGGTCTTCAAGGGAGCGCCGATTCCAAGGGGCCGTGGCCAGATATTCAACATAGACTAGCGGCTGACGTGTGGCGAGCGGCCTATTGAGCTGTGAGCGATGCCACTGCGTTTCAATCAAAATGACTCCCTGAGCGAGTTCTTCGACCTCGACAACGTAAGCTTCAAAACGAGCCTCATTGGTGGCTAGCCGTAGTTTGTAAGCCCAGTTCCATCCCTTGTCAGGTTGCTGCAAAGTGAGCAGCATTCCTTTCCAGATCAATTCAATTTGAGCAAGATGCTCTTGGGTCATGGTACGAATGAGTCCGGGAACAAGGGTTCCCGTCCCCGTTGTCACTTGGATCGGCAACGGCATAGCAGCATCCCAATCTATGGGCATCCCGTCATTGTAGGAACTGGTGGAATCACCGCGACCCCACGCTATGAGAATAGTCACATTGCTTCTGTTGCAAGCATTTGAGCTTATATGGATCGCCTTGTTGTCCCACTGACTCGTCACTCGCGATCGCGAGCACCCGGTCAACGGCAATCGATACTTCATTTTGAGACCAACCAGGATAGCGATCGTCGGCCTTGTAGGGTTTATCAGGCATGAAGTCCTCACGAGTCTTAAAGAGGGCACCAGCGCTCCACTGGGACGACCTTAGAGGCAAGAACATAGTCTAAAGACAACAGCGAGACTCTAAGATGAGCTGTCCTCTGCGAGAGGCACGTCGAGAGATCGGAAACAGAATAATACTCTTGTACCATCAATCAGGGTAAACTAAGAACGGCCCTGAAGAAGAGGTAGTCGATGCGAACAGATAGCCTGTTTTATGCGTTGTTTCAGTCTATGCCGGTGCTGCTGTTTGAGCTGCTAGAGCGTGATTCAGGAGAAGCCAGAGGTTATCAATTCAAAATTCAAAATGCAGAATTCAAAATGCTCTTGGACAGGCTCTGGCCCAATTTTGCATTCTTAATTTTGAATTTTGAATTAGTTTGCCCCGGTCTTTTTTCTCGAAGTTCAGTTTCAACGCGATCCACAGCTGTACCGTCGACTGCTGTCTGAGGTGCTGCTGTACCTGCGGCAACATCCCCGTGTCGAGAACTGGCAAGCCGTGGTTCTCTATCCCAACCCCGCTGTAGAAGTCCCTGAACCGGCGTTGCTGGAATTCCTGAATACTTTCCGTGTCCAAGTGATGTATCTGAATCAGCTGGGTGCGATCGCCGAACTGCCACCAAGCTTAGGTATTCTACGATTGCTGGTGGAGCCAGTTGAGACCGTGCCCGAAGCCGCCAGGGGACTGATCGCCCGCGTGCAGGCGTCAGCGCGACCGGCTGCGGCTATGACCCAGCTCATAGAATTGATTGAGACGATAGTTG
>JBHJHM010000031.1:0-22457 GCA_050330865.1 Leptolyngbyaceae cyanobacterium | reverse complement strand
TAATAGCGGTATGATTTCGCCCCCCTTGCCCCCCAATATTGGGGGGGATTAAGTGCTTGAAGTCCCCCAATATTGGGGGATTGAGGGGGCTGTGCAGAGTCTAGCGCTTGAGCCGATTCATATCCAGAATCAGCAACGCCTCCACAGGCAGATTGACTCAACGCCTGTGAATCAGGCAATGTAGATTTATCTTTCGCCCGCCAACAGCATTCGAGGAACGAAACCCAACACTTGAACAATATCTGTTTTGCTGGGTTTCACTTCGTTCTACCCAGCCTACGCCTTCACCCTTCACGGGTCATTTCTTCATCAGAAATCTTCTCGTAAGGGCTTGATCAATCCTGCTCACGCGTTAGAAAGGATCAGGATTCTTGCCGGTCCCTGAGAAGGTAGAGTAAGGAACACTCCACCCATAACCCTAAGGAATAAAGAACCGTCATGGCTGATCGCAGCGCTCCCCAACAAGGTGTGGTGGCCGCCGGCCATCCCCTAACAGCCGAAGCTGGAGCCGAAATGCTCAGGCGTGGGGGCAATGCCTTTGATGCCGCGATCGCGGCAGTGATGACGGCTTGGGTGACTGAATCCGTTCTCACGTCGGCGGGTGGGGGGGGATTTTTGCTGGCCCACACTGCACAGGGCCAAAGCTGCCTGTTCGACTTCTTTACCCAAACGCCCCGAAGCCGACAAACCAAACAATCCCCTCATTTCTATCCGATTCAGGCTAACTTTGGGGACACGGTGCAGGAGTTTCACGTGGGTCTGGGAGCGATGGCTGTGCCTGGAGCCGTAGCAGGACTGCTTCATGTCCATCAACGACTCGGACGGTTGCCTCTGGCCGCAATCGTGGAACCCGCAATGCATCATGCTCGGCAGGGAGTGGTTGTCAATCCCTTTCTGGCCTATTGCTTTGAGCTGTTAGAACCCATCCTGCTAGCCTCGGAAGCAACCCGGGATCTCTATGCCCAGGCAGACAAATTGCTCGTCGCGGGCGACCGATTGAAAATGCCCGCCATGGCCGATGTTTTGGCGCAGCTGGTGAAGCAAGGGGTGGCCTTTTTCCATGAGGGGGCGATCGCGCGTCAAATTGCTGAGGACTGCCAGACGTACGGAGGCTATCTGACGCTGACCGATCTGCAGCATTACTCAGTAATTGAGCGTCAGCCCCTGAGCGTGCAGTATGGCAACGCCATCTGCTTAACCAATCCACCGCCCAGTTCGGGCGGCGCGCTGATTGCCTTTGCCCTAAAGCTGCTAGAACAAATAAACCTGTCACAGCTTGAACACGGCTCGGCTCAGCACCTTGCCTATTTGACCCAGGCCATGGCCCTCACCAACGAAGCCCGCCGTGATGGCTACGATCAGCGGCTGTATGAGCCCGAAGTCGCCAGCGAGTTTTTAGCAGAGACTCATCTCGCGTCTTACCAGGCTGCGATGCAGGGCGTTGTGAATAAGCTAGGGAGCACAACCCACGTGAGCGTGATCGATGCGGAGGGGAATGCCGCCAGTGTCACCACTTCCAATGGCGAGGGCTCTGCCTACATCGTTCCAGGAACCGCCGTCATGATCAACAACATGCTGGGCGAAGAAGACTTGCATCCTCAAGGCTTCCACACCTGGATGCCCAACCAGCGCATTTCCTCTATGATGGCCCCCACCATCATCCTCAAAGACAACAAACCTCAACTAGTGCTGGGATCCGGCGGCTCTAACCGTATCCGCACCGCTATCTTGCAGGTCATTGCCAACGTTCTGGACTTTGCCATGCCGCTACCAGAGGCCGTCAAAACCCCTCGCCTCCACTGGGAACGCGGCACCTTGCACCTCGAACCCGGCTATGATCGCCCCACCGTTCAGCAAATCCAATCTCCCACCGCCTCCGAAACCATCTTCTGGCAGCAGCAAAACATGTTCTTCGGCGGTGTTCATGCCGTCGCGATCGCCCCTGACGGCACCCTCTACGGCACAGGCGATGAACGTCGCGGTGGAGCCGTCGCGATCGTTTAGCGGAACGGGGGACGGCATGATGGGACAATCGGGTCGATAATTAGGTTGAGACTCAACTTACAGCGTCTTTTCTTGAAATCGACCGCCTGGGCGTAGTTGCTAAAGGTGCAGAGGGGCACCCTAGAAACCAGACAGAACTTGGTCTTAGTGTCTCAGGAACACCGATATGTTAAAGCTTGCCGTTGGTCACAGTAATGATCCCGAGACCCAATTTGCCATCACAGAGGTTTTAGATCAGATCCACCGTCACCATTTGGGACTCTCGCCGAAAGCAGGCATATTGTTTTCTGCCATTGATTTTGATCATGCTCTTATTTTGGATCGAGTTACTAAAGCCTTCCCAGAAATTGCCTTAATCGGCGGTACGACTGATGGAGAGATGTCTTCGGTACTAGGGTTTGAGCAAGATTCCCTCACACTCATAGTGTTCTTCTCAGATGACATTACTATCACTGCTGGCATCGGACACAGAATATCCCAAGACGCGATCGCAGCCTGTCAGGCTGCTGTCCAACAGGCAAGTTTGGCCCACACTGAAAAAATTCAGTTCTGCATTAGCCTGCCCGAAAGCTCGACTACTAGCGGCGTGCTCATTCTTGATTGCCTGAAGCAAGCTTTGGGAAAGCAAGTACCAATCTTTGGCGGACTCACCGCCGATCAATGGCGATCGCAGCAAACCTATCAGTTTTTCAACAATGAAGTCTGTAGCGATGCGGTATCGATTCTATTATTTTCCGGGCCCATTCTGTTTTCCCACGGCATTTCCAGTGGTTGGCAACCGATTGGCAAGCCAGGGCGAGTGACCAAGGCCGAGAAAAATAGGGTTTACGAAATCGATGGCCGACCAGCTTTAGCGTTTTACCATCGCTATCTGGGAGCCTTACCCCCTTCTTCGGAATATCCGCTGGCACTGTTTGATGCTGATAGTAATCGTTTCTACATGCGTGCTCCCAGCGGGATTTATGACTCAGCAAACGGTAACATCACCTTTTTTGGCGATGTTCCAGCACAGTCCATAGTACAAATTGCCGAGACGACCCATGATGACATTTTGTCAGCATCCCGGCTATCTACCCTACAAGCTTTAGAGAACTATCCGGGACAAACACCTGCGGTTGCCCTATTTTTCTCTTGCGCCAGTCGGCGGCAAATCTTAGGGAGTCGTACCCGTGAAGAGTATGAACAAGCCCAACGCTGCCTGACACATCCCTTACCCAGTTGTGGCTTTTATACCAATGGGGAAATTGCCCCTTTGCAACAGCAAGGAGACACTTACTTCCACAATGAAACCTTTATTACATTACTGTTGGGGGAGGCATAAATGTCATCGCACGGAGCAAATCTTCAGATGAGAGTGCAGCAGTTAGAAAAGGAAAACCGCATTCTCAAAAAAAAGCTGGAGCGATCAGAGACTACCTGTCTGCAACTGGAAGAAACCACTCGAAAAAAGGAGTCTTTACTACGGCAAGTAATCTATGAACTAAAAGAGTCGCAGGAAAGCCTGGAAAAACAGAGTTATGAATTGGAGCAAGCGCTCACAAAACTCAAACGCACTCAAACGCAGCTGGTACAGGCGGAAAAGATGTCGAGTTTAGGTCAACTTGTAGCAGGAGTTGCCCATGAAATCAACAATCCAGTTAACTTTATCCACGGCAACCTAAACCATATTCAAGAATACACCCAAAATCTGCTCGGATTCATTCAATTTCTCCAAGCTCAACATCCAAATTCAACACCCGAAATTCAAGCCAAGGTAGAGGAAACTGAGCTGGATTTTATCCAAACAGATTTACCGAAAGTCATCAATTCCATGAAGGTAGGCACCACTCGAATTCGCCAAATTGTCCTGTCACTTCGCAACTTCTCACGCATAGATGAAGCAGACTTTAAAGCCGTCAATATTCACGAAGGTATCAACAGTACCTTATTGCTTTTGCAGCATCGTCTGAAAGAAAGACTCGATATTCCAGCAATTCAGGTCGTTTTTAACTATGGCAATCTACCCCCTGTAGAATGCTATCCTAGTCAACTTAATCAGGCGTTTATGAATATCCTTGCGAATGCTATTGATGCATTGGAAGAAAAAAACATCGAACGCACCTGCCATGAAATAAAAGAAAATCCTAGCCAAATTACTATCCAGACCTCTTGGATCAATTCAAATTGGGTGGAAACTTCGATATCCGACAATGGAATAGGGATGCCTGACTCTGTTCGTCAACATATCTTTGATCCATTCTTTACCACGAAAGCCGTAGGCAAGGGAACAGGTATGGGAATGCCCATTAGCTATCAGATTATTACGGAGAAACATCAAGGCAAGTTAGATTGTTTTTCCATACCTGGCGAGGGAACGAAATTTATCATCCAAATTCCTGTTCAGCAACAAGCTAAACGTCCCCTCTAATAAGCCCATGCAAATTGACGTCTCGAGAACTGATTGGGACAGAAAAGTTTCTTAACGCAGAAATCATGACGGGTTAAGAATTGGACGCATTTCGCCAAACTGCCAAATGGTGTCGGCTATGACAGAAAGACGATGCGCCAGCGGTGGTTGGGATGGTAGAAATGCGAAGACTGCGCCGGTTCTTAATTTATGGGCTCATCGGTTTGGCCCTGACGGTTGTGTTGGCGACGTGCGATCGCTCCCCCTCAACCACCGATCAACCTGAAGCTCCCCCTGAGCCGCTAGCAGAAGTTGCCGAACTGCCTGATCCCGAGTTGCCTACCTGGATTGAGCAGATTAGTCCTACCGGTAAGGCCAATACCCTGGCACAAATTCGCATTCGCTTTGCCGATGCTTTGGTGCCGGTGGAGAGCTTGGAAAGCCCCGATCGCGCTGCCATCTTGGAAAAGTTCGAAATCTTTCCCGAGATTCCGGGTCAGTTTCGCTTCTTGACGCCGCGTATGATTGGCTTCCAGGCCGATCGCGCTATTCCCAAAGCTACTCGCTTGCGCGTCACCCTCAAAGCGGGCTTAGCCGATCTTGCCAATCATCGGTTAACCCAAGATCTGGCCTGGACCTTTGAGACCGAGCCGATTCAAATTACCAACCTACCCGGTACTGACAGGCGCTTGGGCTCAGCGGAGAATCCCATGGGGCTAGATCCGACGTTGGAATTTACCGCGAATGTGCAGCTCGACATAGATTCTTTGCGGCAGTACCTCACCCTGGCACCTGCGAGTCAGGAGACGGCTGCGAATCAAGAAACTGCTGACGGGCAAGAAGCGACTGCGAGTCAGGAGAGCACGGAGAAGCCAGCGAATAGCATTCCCGTGCGAGTGGTTGAGGTCGACGATGAGGAGGTGTTGCAGTCTGCCCAGGCCGAATTTGGGGCTACTGACCGCTTTTGGGCGTACCATGTCACCCCAGAACAGTCCTTGGAGAAAGGAACGCAGTATGCTTTGGCGATCGCGCCAGGGCTACGTCCAGCTGAAGGCAACCTGTTAACAACTAACAGTAAGAATAGTCGAACCACGACCTACAGCTCTCTCAAATTCGGAGGACTGGAACTGGTAGGAGCGGGTAGTTCGGGTGGAGCCTCGGGACGCTTCACGAATGGTTTGGCTCAGCTCAATTTCAACAACGGGTTAGTAGCCGCATCGGTAGACCAACAAATCACCATTGAACCTCCTGCCAGAGAAGGGACTCGTTTGGTGCGGGCCTACGACAACAGCACGCGCGTCAGCCTCAACCCCTGGGCCTTGGAACCGAATACGACCTACACCGTTACGATTGGGGCCGGTATCCAAGACCGCTTTGACCAAACCCTAGAAGAACCCACTAGGGTGGAGTACACGACGGGTGATCTGACTGCCAGTATTTGGGCTCCTAGCGGACTCAATATCTTTCCGGCTAGTCAAGACCTGCAGCTTAATCTGTCGTTGGTAAACTTGCCCGACACTGCCTACAAAGCGGCCTATAAAGTAGTGCAGCCCGAGGAGTTGGTGAGCACCGATACGGCCTACCCGCGCAGCGATCGCCCCAACCTACTTCCAGCCCAAGAGAACTGGCAGTCTTATCCAATTACTGCTGAAAAAAACGAAATTCTGGACATTACGGTGCCTCTACGAGAGCAGTTGGGTCGCAATACCGGCATGCTGGCTTACGGTGCTACGGCGCGCACAGTCCCTTATACCGACAATGGCACTCAGCGTTGGCAAAGCTCAGACTACTACGGAATGGTGCAGCTCACAAATCTGGGCGTCTTCGCCCAGTGGTTTCCAGAATCAGGGCGGGTGCGGGTGCATCACTTGTCGGATGGCTCGGTCGTGAGTGGGACTCCCGTTGCCATCTATCGTTCTTATGTGAATGCTGATAATCCGCCTCCTGGTACGCCCCAGCCGTGTGCGACAGGAACAACTGACAACACCGGTACGTTGCGACTCAACGCTCAGGCGCTGCAGACCTGTATGGAGGGGGCCCAGCATTTTGGTGACCCACCAGAACTGCTGGTGGTTGCGCGCGAAGGAGAAGACTGGGCCTTTGTCCGCACCCGCTCCTACAGTGGTGACTACGGCTATGGCATTTTCGCAGGCTGGGAAAGCGACCAGCCAGAGTCGCGGGGAACCGTATTTTCCGATCGCTTTCTCTATCAACCCGGCGAAACTGCTCAGCTGACAGGCAGCGCCTATTACCTCCAGCAAGGAACCCTGCGCCAGGATGCCAACACGGCTTACACCATCACTCTGACAGGTCCTGAAAATAATGAAATTGATCTGGGCACCCAAACCACCAACGACTTCGGCACTTTCTCTATTCCTTGGGAGATTCCTCCCAATCAGCCCCTCGGCTACTACTCCGTTACCGCAAAGGCCCCGAACGGGGTGCAACTGCGGGGGGAACTGCGAGTAGCAGAATTTAAGCTGCCCAACTTTCAGGTTGACCTGACCCTCAATCAAGAGTTCGCCGTGGGCGGAGAAAGTCTCGCGACTACCGTTCAGAGCAACTACCTATTTGGGGCACCGGTTCAGGGGGGGGAGATTAATTACTACGTGACGCGGGAGCCTACGGACCTTACTCCAGAAGGTTGGGATAGCTTTACCTTTGGGCCGCAGTGGTATTGGCCCGAAGAGCAACCTACGATTCCCAGTGATGTGTTGGAAATTAGCCAGACGCTGGGAGAACAGGGGCAGAGTGAGCTATCGGTAGATATTGCTGACGATTTGCCTTTTCCTATGACGTACCGCGTTGATGCGGAGGTCGTAGATGTTTCCAACCTAAGCGTGGCAGATTCTAAAACCATCACCGTAGTACCGGAAGCACGAGTAATTGGCCTCAAAGGCGACTTTGTTGCGGATGCCGGGGAGCCCTTTGAGGTCCAGGTGATCGTCACTGACCCGAATGGCGAGGTGCAATCCGGGCAGTCGGTACAGCTAGTGTTGGAACGAATGGATTACAGCAGCGTCACCGAGGTGATTGAGGGCAGTGCCACCCCCAACTACCAGGTGGAGTATGAGCCGGTGAGCGAAGTTTCAGCGCGTTCCGGCAATGCTGCTCAAACGGTGCAGCTTACGGCTCCGGAGGGGGGCGCTTACCGAATTCGAGCCACCTTTGCCGATAGCGAGGTGCAAGCGCCCACCGATATGCGCCTCTGGGTTACAGGCCAGTCCCGTGTGTATTGGGGTCGTCGCTATCGAAACAATCGTCTAGAGGTACAGCTGGATAAGGAAAGCTATGCGCCCGGTGAAACGGCAACCGCGCTGATTCAGTCGCCTTATGAATCAGGGGAACTGTACTTCGCGGTTGTACGTTACGACACTCTGTATGAACAGATTGTGCCTGTTAGCGGAGGCACCCCCCAGGTCCAGTTCACCGTGACACCTGACATGCTACCTAATGCTGCTGTGGAAGCGGTGCTAGTGCGTCAGGGTGATCCGCTGGAAACACTAGAGCCAGGGAATTTGGAAGAACTGGTCGGGGTTGGCTTTGCTCCGTTCGAAGTGAACTTGACCGATCGCTATCTCACAGCGGAAGTCACGCCAACGCAGGCCGAAATCCCTCCCGCTACAGAGCAAACTGTGGCGCTAGCCCTAACCGACAATCAGGGGCAGCCGGTTCAGGGACAATTTACGGTGATGGTGGTGGATGAAGCGGTGCTGCAGCTCAGCGGTCATCGTCCCCCCGATTTAGTGGAGACGGTATACGCCGAGCAAGCGATCGCCACACGCTTTGCGGATAATCGCCGCGATGTGGTGCTGCAGAATTTGGTGTCGCCATTAGCAAAAGGCTGGGGCTTTGGTGGGGGCTTTTCAGCCGGAGGCGAAAGTACCCGCATTCGCAAAGACTTTCAGGCACTGGTTTATTACAACGGGTCGGTGCTGACGGACGAGCAAGGGCAAGCCCAAGTCAGCTTTACCCTGCCCGACAACCTCACGACCTGGCGGGTGATGGTGGTAGCGACCGATGGTAATTTGCGCTTTGGGAATGGTGATGCCACGTTCATCACGACTCGCCCCCTGATTACGTCTCCCGTATTGCCCCAGTTTGCCCGACAGGGCGATCGCCTGATGGCTGGGCTTTCCGTGACCAATACTGGCGACCAGGGACGGCTGAGCATTCAGGGTGATGTCGTGGATGGACTGACGTTTACCGAAGCCGACGGCAATACCCAAACCCAGACAGCCCGCATCCAGGAAGGAAGTACTCAGGTTTATCGGTTTCCTATCACCGCGAGTCAGGTTGGGGACGCTCAGGTGCGATTTCAGGCCCAGCTCGGAGATACGGATGATGGCTTTCAGCTGCCGCTGCCGGTGAAGCCTTTGGAGATTACTGAACAAGTAGTCGATGCAGGAACGACAAAGCGATCGCTGAGGATTCCTCTCAATGTTGGCAAAGACGTTGTACCCGACGTGGGTGGATTAGACGTGTCTTTCTCCAATACGCTGCTGACAGACATTAAGGCTCCGGTGCGGCAAATGGAGTGGACCGACTCGCTCCCGAATCTATCCACTGCTGCGAGTCAGCTCAGTATTGCTGCCAGTTTGCAACTCCTCAGTCAGCGATATGGCGAAATTCTGGAAGGTTTCGATGCCGAAGCACATGCCAATGAGGCAATGCAACGGCTCCAAACCCTACAGCACTCCGATGGTGGTTTGGGGGGCTGGCCTGGTTCCGAGCGCTCTGATCCGTTGGCAACCCCTTATGCCGCGATCGCTCTAGCAACCGCCAAAACCGCCGGATTTTCTGTCGATGAAGCCATGATGAATCGGCTCCAGAGCTACCTTTCAGCTGTCCTAACCGACCCAGCACAAGCGGACTGGTGCACGTCCAGTACCTGTAAGCGTCAGGTGCGCCTGGAAACTTTGATGGCTTTGGCCGAACTCGGTGATGTCCGGCAAGACTTCTTAACCGATTTATACGAGCAACACGAAGAATTTGACACGATGGGTCAACTGAAGCTGGCTCGTTATCTGGTTCGATTTAATAACTGGCGGGCAGAAGCTGATGCGCTGGCCGATCAGCTTCAAGAGACCGTTTACGAAACCGCCCGTGCCGCCACGGTGAATCTGCCCTCCGGCTGGGGCTGGTTCCATTCTTCTGTAGCGACTCAGGCGCAGACACTGGTGCTATTCGTCACCCGCAATCAGGATCCTGAAATTTTGGGGCAGCGCACCAGTAGTTTGCCGCTGGTCGGAGGATTTTTTATCGCTGACGACCAAGAACTGGAACGGCTGGGGCGATTGGTGCAGGGCTTGTTGGAAATGCGGCGTGCAGGGGGATGGGGTACACCCTATAACAATGCCCAGGCACTGACTGCGCTTGTTGCCTACGCCCAAGTACTTCCCGAGTCACAAGCTTTTAGAATCGACGTGGAGCTAGATGGAGAGTCGCTAGCAACGACGCAGCTACAAGGTTCGGAACGACCGGGCCTGGATCTCTCGGTGCCGATGGCTGATTTGCCGCAGGGCAAGTCATCACTGATCGTGGAAAAATCAGGAACAGGTGTGCTGCACTATCTCACGGCTTACCGCTATCGTCTGCAGGGCAATCCGCCTGGCCGATTGCAGGGGCTCAGGGTAACCCGGAAAGTCCGTCCCGCGAATGGCGAAGCGATGCTGTATCAAATGGGGCTGAATTCTGTAGAAGAGGCTGTAGCCATGGACGTTGGGCAAGTATTTGATGTGGGGCTGGAAATTATCACCGATCACCCCGTCAATCACGTCGTCATCACCGATCCACTTCCCGCTGGGTTAGAGACGGTGGATACTGCCTTCCAAACCAGCACACCCTATTTTCAACCGCAGCAAGATAGCTGGGCGATTGACTATCAGCAGCTAGGGCGCGATCGCATCCTCGCCTATGCGGATAGTCTTGATGCTGGGGTCTACAGCCTGCACTATTTGGTCCGTTCGGTTACGCCCGGAACTTTCCTTTGGCCTGGAGCCGATGTGCATCTAGAGTATGCACCCGAAGAATTTGGGCGATCAGCAGCCACTACACTAGAAATCCAAGAATGATTAAGATGAGACGCAAGACGACCTGTTGAGAAGTGTTCACGTATTGCTGTCATGCCAATCGACTCTAAGATGATGCCCTCCTCCGCAACTAGGATGGTTGCCGATGCGACAACGGCGTTTCGTACCAATCAATCGCAGCGTCCAGACGGGAGGGCAGTCACGGCTGCCTTGTTAGAACTTGAAAAAGCCGCTAAGCAAAATCGTCAGGTTATTGGACGGCAGTCACTCTTAGGCACGTGGCGACTTTGTTTCAGTGCCGGCAAACAGGCACGTTATCAATCCGGGCAACCAACGGGAAACGGCTTTTACATTCCCAAGATTGCGATCGCCCAAATCAGTTTTACCCTCGCTAAAGATAATCCCGAACAGCTCACTGTCGCCAATGAGCTGCGCGTCGGTCCTTTTCAAATTCGCTTCACCGGCCCAGCCCGCTATCTCGGCAAGAAGAATTTACTAGCGTTTGATTTCACACAGTTAGAAGTACGCTGTTTCGACGTGAGGCTTTATCGAGGCGCGGTGAGGAGTCAAAAACGAGAAGGTCGCTCTTTTGAGGATACAGCGATCGCTAAACTTCCCTTTTTTGCCTTCTTTGCGGCTACCGACAATTACATTGCAGCTCGCGGCAGAGGTGGTGGACTCGCAATTTGGGTAAAACCGATGCGGAGATAAAAATTCTGAACACGTCAGATTCTGGAGACTACTTCGACCGCTACACTTGTCCTATAACTTGTACATGTTTAACCCAATGCGGATTATCTCTTTCACTGAGGCCAGAAACCACCTGAAGTCTGTGTTAGATCAAGTGGTTGAAGATGCAGACTGTACGGTGATTACTCGCCGGGATGCTGAGGATGCAGTAGTGATGTCGCTTGACTATTACAACAGCCTCATTGAGACCGTTCATTTGCTCAGCTCACCTCCTAATGCAGCTCACCTGGCAAAGTCAATCACTCAATATCGTCAGGGACAGGTGACAGAGCGACCTCTGATTGATGAGTAGAAATCTGGCTTGGACTGATGCAGCTTGGTCAGACTATTTGTATTGGCAAAGTCAGGATAAGAAGACCCTTAGACGCATCAACAAGTTAATTGCAGATGTAATGCGCTCTCCTTTTGAAGGAATTGGCAAACCAGAAGCCTTGAAACAAAATTTATCTGGCTTTTGGTCCCGACGTATTAATGACACCCACCGTCTTGTCTATGCGGTGGACGACAGCCATGTGACTATCATTGCTTGCCGCTACCACTATGCGTGAGCCTTCAGAGGCTAGCGACAAGCTATACTGCCTGCTCGTACAATAAACCCGGTCAATTAAGCAGCGCGATCGCCCCATGAGTGAAGACACTATTTTTGGCAAAATTATTCGTCGTGAAATTCCCGCCGACATTGTCTACGAAGACGACCTCTGCCTGGCATTTCGTGACATTACTCCGCAAGCACCCACTCACGTTCTCGTAATTCCCAAAAAGCCCCTTCCCAAGCTGTCGGATGCAACGGTTGAGGATAAGGAACTGCTGGGCCACCTCCTCGTGACGATTAAAACAGTAGCCGAACAGTTGGAAATTGCTGAGGATGGCTATCGCGTTGTCATCAACACCGGTACCAATGGTGGGCAGACGGTCTTTCATTTACATATGCACTTACTAGGTGGGCGATCGCTCCAGTGGCCTCCAGGTTAGATTACGAAATATTGCGAAAACAAAAGATTCTTGTCCAAGTTATTCAAAAACTGAATCAGAATCTTTACTCTGATTCACACGTGGGTAATCGAAACCAGCGATCACCTGCGCATTTTGTTGTACATTCTGGCAATTATCACTATGACTTCTACACTCCAAGCTCGCGATAATGCGAGTCTATGGGAGCGGTACTGTCAGTGGGTGACCAGCACCGAAAACCGCCTGTATGTGGGCTGGTTCGGTACGCTGATGATTCCTACTTTAATCACCGCTACCGTTTGTTACGTGATTGCGTTCATTGGCGCACCTCCCGTTGACATCGATGGTATCCGTGAGCCTGTTGCAGGCTCGCTGCTATACGGCAACAACATCATCTCTGGTGCGGTTGTGCCTTCTTCTAACGCCATCGGTCTGCACTTCTATCCCATCTGGGAAGCTGCTTCCTTGGATGAGTGGTTGTACAACGGCGGTCCTTACCAGCTTGTTGTTTTCCACTTCCTGATTGGCTGTTTTGCTTATCTGGGTCGTCAGTGGGAACTGAGCTATCGCTTGGGTATGCGCCCTTGGATCTGCGTTGCTTACTCTGCACCTTTGGCTTCTGCAACTGCAGTGTTCTTGATCTATCCCTTGGGTCAGGGCAGCTTCTCTGACGGTATGCCTCTGGGTATCTCGGGTACGTTCAACTTCATGATCGTCTTCCAGGCAGAGCACAACATCTTGATGCACCCCTTCCATATGTTGGGTGTGGCAGCCGTGTTCGGCGGTTCTCTGTTCTCCGCTATGCATGGTTCCTTGGTGACGTCTTCTTTGGTTCGTGAGACCACTGAGAATGAGTCCCAGAACTACGGTTACAAGTTCGGCCAAGAAGAAGAGACTTACAACATCGTTGCAGCGCACGGCTATTTCGGTCGTCTCATCTTCCAATATGCTTCCTTCAACAACAGCCGCTCCTTGCACTTCTTCTTGGGTGCATGGCCGGTTGTGGGCATCTGGTTCACTGCTCTGGGCATTAGCACCATGGCATTCAACCTGAACGGCTTCAACTTCAACCAGTCTGTCCTGGATTCTCAGGGCCGCGTCATCGCAACTTGGGCTGACGTGATCAACCGTGCGAACCTGGGTATGGAAGTCATGCACGAGCGCAACGCTCACAACTTCCCCCTCGACCTAGCAGCTTCTCAGTCTCCTGAGTTGGTTGGCTAGATCGATTTCTTGTCTTCACTGCATTCTCTGTAACTGAGATGCTTGGAGTCTAGACAGGTCAAAAATGTAGAACCACTCCTGACCTTCGCGGTTGGGAGTGGTTTTGCTATGGACGTGTGCTGATGTGTGATTTTACCCGCGTAAAATCCACGGAAGATGCCTCTTTTGCTGGCCCAAGCAGAAGTTATGCCTCGAAAGTGCTGATAACTGGCTAAAGTCAACGGATTCGCTGCAGAGTCTTCGACAAAATGACATCGGGAATTTGAAGCACACCTTTATTGGAAGGCTCCATACTTAAACTTCCCACAAATTGACTGTGATATTCACAACATCCATCTAGGTGTTATGCCAGATTAGATTTGTCGGTTATCTCCCTCCCATCAAATTCTTCTGAGAGATAGCGTGCGTCGAACTACTACAGATATTTCGCTTTTCGGACTAAGGGCACCATGGCAAAGAGAAAACTTTTGTTGGCGATCGCGTGTGTAAGCGGCTTAGCACTTCTGCCACTCTCCGCTGTGCGCGCACAAGCAGCATCCTACACACTGGATTTTGACCACGATGCTAGCGGCGATGCCGTCGAACTGAATAATTTAGGGATTTCTGTAGGCGATTGGGAAACGCCTGATTCGGTGAATCGGGAAGACTATGTTGTTTCCGACCAATGGCTCTCTGACTTTGGTGTCAGCATTAATGCTTACGAGAAGCCTAGCGACTACAGCCGTGACAACAACTGGGACTATGACCGCCACACGGAGTTCTCAGCCGAATCCGTTCGTGATCTTGTCGTTTTCGACACGAATCCCGCTAGCTACAGCAGTGAGACGGTTGAGAAGCAAAGCTTTGACAAAGACCTGCTAACAGGAGAGTCCTACGGTACTGAGGATCAGGGCCACGTCCTGATCATGCAGAGCGGCAACAAAGATTGGCACAAGCCCAATGATGAGAAGAATGGCGGCGTAATTTCTTTCTCTTTCGAGAACACGGTTGACCTCACCTCGATTGACCTACTGGACGTTGATGACTATGACAATCGTGGCAAACAGATCATCTTCACCGCTTATGGTGAGAAGGATGAAGCTGGCAAAGCCACAGTTCTGAACACTTGGCGATTTGATGAAGCAGCGCTGCAGTCCAATCGAGTTACCCAGCTAAGTAAGGGGACTGGCGACAATTCCCTCTATCGTTTCAAATTTGACCAGGCCGGAGTCAAGCGTCTCGACGCGCTGTATCCCGGTAGTGGCGCGATCGCGGCGCTGCAATGGGAGCAAGATCAAGATCCGCCAGAATTACCCGAGCCTGCTTCTGCTTTGAGCTTGTTGGCTGTAGCTGCTCTGCGCGCCCGCCTTAAGCGCTCCCAGGAAGTTAGCGATAATGCCTGAGTACACAAGGACTGAATTTTTGCGCGAGCCAGTTCTCTAAAACCACATCGAATCCTCTGCCAGTTATATGGCAGGGGATTTTTGTTGGGCTCTCGCATTTTAGCCCGGTATAGTCGTCGCCAAGTCCGTTAGGACAAGGCAGCGAGCTATTTGGCCATGCGCAAGCGTCAGAACAATACTAGGTGTCCTAGCCCAAACGGTTCGTCGCCAAGTCCGTTAGGACAAGACGGCGAAGCCATCTGGCTGTGCGCTGAGCATCTGATGCTACTCGGCGTCCTGGCCTAGATGGCTAAAGCTATATATCTCTCGTTTGTCTTGAGCGTAAAAAGGGAAAGAGCAAAGAAGACAGATGATGACATCTGAATATCGCTATTGTGCGCTTTTTACAACGTGAATTCACTCGCCTCAAGTGGAATTCTAAAAATAAAATTTTGATAAACGGCACCATCTAGTTCAGAGCAAATACTGGTATGTGACTGCGGAAAATACTTTGGTCAAGCAAGATTTTGCTGCGATCGCCGATACAGATTGCGTGATTTTCAGGGTGGTTTGTGCGATTCATTATTTCCGATAAGAAATCAAATAAGCTTCGACCAAAATCCTCCCAAATGAGCAAACTGTAGTCACTAAATTTCTCAGTAAGGCTACAGAACCCCCTATGGAAAAAATCTGGAATATTGAGATTAATACTTCTGGGCAAGTCAGACCGTAAAAATCTGTCTAACTCGGGCTCAGTTTATGGATGTCTAATGGCCCAAAAGTAATTATTGAGACGTGACTTTCTAGGGCCTAGAAATTCTACATGCTGATGAAAGGGTGCAATTCGTCAAAAGCAAATTTAATGTTTTCTCACTGGAACACCATGATTTCTGCCAGATTTATTTCGAAATATGCATTTACCATAGGGGCCATGACGGTGCTTACCAGTAACGTCATGGCAGTCCCTGCAGCCCAAGCAGCTACCTTTGATTTGGATTTTGACTGGTCTGGTTTAGTCGTTGATGGTGACACGTCAAATGCTGGAAAAGCCTTGAACGCTTACAAAATTGACGGCGGCGGCAAGGGCTATCAGTGGGCCAATGGCGCGAAACGCAGCACTACTCGCGACAACATCGGAGCTATCTGGGAAGATTTTGGCATTACAATTACCGGTCTCAATAATTCACAAACAGCAGCAAATTCTACTCCTCTGGGTCTATTCAATTCCAATTGCGCGCCCAAAGACGGCACTTCTGAGAGCGGCTTTACGTTCGCCTGCGCAAAAAGCAAGACGCTCGGTGACAATGATTTAGCGACTGGTAAGGGCAGTTACGGCAACATCAACTACGACACGCAGGCCCAAGGCAATCTGCTGATCTTTGAAGAAAACGCAGGCGATGGGGTGGCTGATGACACCAGCAAAGGAGGGACTTTTTTGTTCGATATTGCTGACGGTAAGAACTGGACTGTTGAGAACATCGGAGTTGTTGACGACGCTAAAGGCAAGATTACCTATACCTATCGAGATGGCTCAAAGTCCAGCGAGAATATCAATATTCAGGGAGAGAATGAAGTTCAGTACTTTACAGCAGCCCAAAAGAAGGAAATTGCTAGGATTGCAGTCCAATTCAACAATAGCGGTGGCATCAGTGGACTTCGTTTTCGAGAAATCGAAGAAGCACCTGCTCACGTGCCTGAACCCACTGCTGTGCTGGGGCTAGTAGCTTTTGGGGCGGTTAGTAGACGCCTTAAGCGTCAAAAACAGGAGAATGCACATGCATAGGCTAGCCCTGATGAGAAGACGTTGAGTTCTGCGATCGCCATTACAGAGGGAGGGGTAAATCCCCTCCTTTTCTTTTAGGTGCTCATGTTAGGTTGAGGTTTCTAAGCAAGGGGCTTTTGCCCCGTAGGTGCTTCTGAGTAAGAAGCCGATTCTCTTATGCTGATTTATTGTTTGATATTTTGGGGCAAGAAGCCTCTTATCTGCACAGGTGCTATCTCCTAACTTTCTGGTGCGCTTTAGCCGCTTAGCGATCGCCAATGTGATCGCTAACCTTATGGTTCCGTTAGCAGGCATTATCGATACAGCATTTTTAGGGCACTTAGCAGATATTCGCTACTTAGCAGGTGTTGCGATCGCTACAGTCATCTTCAATGTGGTGTATTGGAGCTTTGGTTTCCTTCGCATGGGAACCACAGGACTGACAGCCCAAGCCCACGGACGTGGCGACACAATCGCGGTCTGGTTAGTGTTGCTTCGAAATGGTCTGCTGGGTTTGAGTCTGGCATTAGCAGTGCTGCTATTGCAAATACCTATTCGCCAACTGGGGTTTTGGTTGCTAAGCGCATCGTCGGATGTTCAAATGGCCGGTGAGGCTTTCTACGATGCCAGAATCTGGGGAGCACCAGCGGTTTTGCTGAACTATGTGATGCTGGGATGGTTTTTGGGCCGTGGCCAGGGAAAACGGGTAATAGTTTTGTCCTTGGTGGGAAATGGTACCAACATCCTTCTGGACTACTGGTTTATTCGCCAACTGGGGTGGGCGAGCGCCGGTGCCGGTGCCGCGACTGCACTTAGTCAGGGCATGATGCTGATTGTGGGGTTAGGGTTTGTTTTGCGCGATGCCTCCGAGCTATCGCTCTGGCGACTGCGGTCAGCACTTTGGGATGCAGAGGCGCTGGGTGCAATTTTTCGTTTGAACCGCGATATTTTGATTCGCACGTTTGCCCTAGTTATGAGCTTTGCGCTATTTACGAACTGGAGTTCAGCACTCGGAACTAACGTATTGGCTGCAAATACACTGCTATTGCAGGTCTTGACCTTAGCAGCCTACTTTATTGATGGCATTGCATTTGCAACTGAGAGTTTCGCTGGGCAGTTCTATGCTGCACGCAATCGTGCTCAGCTTTATAAGCTAATAAGACTGGGGGGAAGTTCAAGCCTGTTGCTGGGTCTTGTCTTTGCTCTAGTCTTTGTCCTCTTTCCCCAAACGCTATTCCGGTTGATGACGCAACACGACTCAGTCGTTACTCAGGTCACTGATTATGTGTGGTGGCTATTGCCGTTGTTGGGCTTTGGTGCGATCGCTTTTTGGCTGGATGGCTACTTTATCGGTATCACCGCAAGCAAATCGCTCCGCACCTCAACCCTAGCAGCGAGTTTGGTGGGATTTTTGCCTTTGGGAGCTGTGGCGTATTGGCTGAAATCACCGCATTTGTTATGGATGGCCCTAACTGGACTGATGGCGATGCGTGCAGCAGTACTCATTTGGGCACTGCCAAAGACCCTGGCTTTTGCGAAGGTACCTGTCGCAGATGTCCAACCCAAGACGATTGAAAAGGGGCGTGAAGACGGTGTTTCAGACCGCTTCAATCAGTAAAAGCCGCTGCTTTTTGCTGCATCATCTTGAAAATATTATAAAAACCATTAGCTCGGGAGGGTGTGAGGCTAACATCGAGCTGTGTATCCTTAATAAAATCTGGGGACAAATCAACAACTTCTTGAGGGGTAAGCCCATTCATCCCATTAATTAAAAAGGCTACAAGCCCTTTAGTGATCTGTGCGTCAGAATCCCCTTGGTAATGGAGTTTGCCCTCATCAAGTGCAGCGATGACATAGACCTGAGAGACACAGCCCTTGACTTTGTTGTCGTCTGTTTTTGCATCTTCAGGAAAATGTTCTAGCTTTTTAGCAAACCACAGCAGCTGTTCATAGCGACGCTTCGGATCCGCTACTTTTTGAAAACGCTTGACCAATTTGTCGATCGACGCGGGTCGGGCAGTTGATGAGGCAGACATTACGTTTGATCGCTTGCGGACAACAAAGGATATCATCCTCATTGTAAAGAGCGATCGCAATTAAGCGCGGACCTTAAACAAGGACTGCATTCGCATAAAGGGGCAACGAGACGAAGTGGACTGTGGCGAAGTCTCTTGAGGACCCAGCGTGGCTAGATTGTAGCCTGCGGGATAGGTCGTATTGGGAGCATCGACCAAAAAGCTGGAATGGTGACGTTGGGGCAACAACCGAGCTCCTCGTCGACTCCACCGCAGTAGATGCTGAACAGTCCAGCTCACACTGACCGATGGCTGAGACCAGCCTAAGGCTTCGCGGAGGCGATCGTCTACTAGAGCTCTGACGGCTATTGGAACCATGGGAGCAGCGGTTTTGGGCAACCAGCTCTGCATGAGGGTCACCACTGCATCACCAATTAGCTGATTATCAGGGCTGTAGCGAAAGTACTGAGCTTCATAAGCTTGATTGAACTGCTCAAATGCTTCGTAGTCAGAGGGAATGTCGCTGATTCCCATCCGCTGTCCCACAGCATGCCAAAATTCGAAGAGTGCCTGCTTTTCAAGTCCGGTAAATGGCCTCCAGCCATAACGGCTGTTCCAGCGTACGGGCTCATAAATCAGAACAGACAGAACATAGAGAAAATCTTCGTTGTAGATAGCGTGGCGGCGATGAATGCGATTCATGGTTGCTATCGCTGATCGCCCTTGGGGGCTATCGTAACCCCACTTCATAATATTGCCCAAGATGAGGCCCGTGTCGTCATAGCGCTTTTGGGAACGATGAACGAATTCACCCGTTTGCCTCAGTAGACTAGAAATCCGAGGGACGCAAAAGGTTCTGAGAACGGCTAGCTCTAAAGCCCGATTCATCTCCCAGGGAAAGTCATACCCAACAATGCGATGACAGATGGTGACATGATCTCGGTGGGGCGAGATAGTACTTGCATGTATAGTAAACGGGTGCCCAGTCATAACTCAGCTGTCACAGAGACAGGGAAACACAACAATCTCTGATTCCCTATGCGCTGACTGTGGATGACATCCGGTAGGGTATGGGCTCTTTTACGATACCTTGATATCTTGCTTTCTTCTGTTAAGCGTTTTGGTCTTTTAGGCGTTTTGAGGCTCTTTGTTGCTGACAAAGCGATGTGCTACAGTTTCAGGCTGAATTGCTGAAAGAATGATGTGGCCTGAGTCCGTTATCATGACGGCGCGAGTTCGCCGACCATAAGTGGCATCGACGAGCTGCCCGCGATCGCGAGCATCCGAAATAATACGCTTGATCGGAGCCGATTCAGGGCTAACGATCGCAATCACCCGATTGGCTGAAACAATATTGCCGAATCCAATATTAATAAGCTTGATGTCCATAGAAAATCCTGTAGTGATACCCCAGATAGCAAACAGTGCAGTGCCTTAAAGATGCCCAAGGTGCTTCAAAGATGCCCAGAGAATTCGTTCCGAAATTGCATCCGGCTGCTCCATCAGTAACAGGCATACCGGGAATGGTTCCAAAACGTGTCTCGAGTCTCTACGGTCAGTATTTAGTCCTGACGGGCTATGAATTTCAGGAAAATCTTGAAGATTGGGGACTTATCACATGGTAGCCAAAAAAACTGACCTACAAGGCTAAAACGACTTCAAATCTCGGTGTTGCTTCAAAACAGGTGTGACCGTGATTTAATTTGTAACAATATATAGAGACAGACTTCTGATGAGCGCGTCAGAATCTGCTGTCGATTGAGCCGCTCGGAGAGAAAGCACATGCAACCGGTTGATTTCACCACCTTGATGGCGATCTGTGCTGAACTCCGCAACGATTGGTTACCCGCCCGCTGCGAGCAGGTTGTTCAGCGCGATCGCACAACTGTCTGCATAGCCCTGAGAACCCTCCGGCAACGAGCTTGGTTGACCCTCTCATGGCACCCCCAAGCGGCGCGCTTGCACATTAGCGATCCGCCACCCCGCACACCTGATACATTTACATTCAGCCAACAGCTCAAGCACCAACTCAATGGCTACGCTCTCATCGCGATTGAACCGGTTGCCTCCTGGGAACGAGCTGTAGATTTACAGTTTGCCCGCCGTCCTGGTGACCCAATTCACTGGCATTTATATGTGGAGGTTATGGGCAAGTACAGCAACGTAGTGTTGGTCAATGCCCATAATCAGATTGTGACGGCAGCTCACCAGGTAACCGAGCAGCAGTCCAGCGTCCGCCCAATTCTTACCGGGGCTCCTTATGTGCTGCCGCCTGCAGTCGCGGGGCCGTTTCCTGCTTGGGAAGAATCTCAAGACCGTTGGCAGGAAAGGATTGCGTTGATTCCAACGACTCTGAAGAAAGCTTTATTTCAAGCCTATAGCGGTTTAAGTTCCGCCCTTTTGAGAGACCTTGCTTATCGAGCTGATTTGGATCTCACTCAATCGGTAACAGAGCTGAATTCAGATGACTGGCAACGGCTGTTTAGGCAATGGCAGTTTTGGCTACAGTGCCTAGAAAAAGAGTCGTTTCAGCCTGGTTTTATTGAAGGCGGCTATTCCGTTCTACGGGAAACAGATGAACCGACCGCGAGTGTTCAGGCATTGTTAAAGACCTACTACACAGCTGAATTGAATCTGCAGGAGTTTGAGCGGCTCAGGAATCAGCTCAGCCAAAGGCTGAAAACGCTGCTCAAAAAGTTGTGGCAGAAGGAAGATATGTTTCGATCGCGATGGGAACAGTCGGATCAGGCTGATCAATATCGGCAGCGGGCGGATTTGCTGATGGCTTACAGCTACCAGTGGCAGCCCGGAATGCAGCAAATGGTGCTAGCCGATTTTGAAACTGGAGACCCTATTGAGATTGCTCTAGACCCAGAAAAAACGGCTGTGCAAATGGCGCAGGTTTATTACAAGCGCCACCAGAAGCTGAAGCGATCGCGTCAGGCAATTGATCCGCTTTTGCGGGAGGTCCGGGCAGAAGTGAACTATCTGGAGCAAGTAGACGCGGCTTTGAAGCAGATTGAACGATACGAAACAGAGGCAGATTTAGCGGCGATCGCGGACATCCGTGACGAACTGATTCAGCAAGGATATTTAGAGGATCCTACCTATCGTCCGGGGCAAAACCGCTCCCGCGATGAACTAATGGTTCGTAAATTCGCAACACCTAACGATATAGAGCTTTGGGTCGGGCGCAACAACCGTCAAAATGACCTGCTAATTTCACAGGTCGCTACGGACTATGATCTCTGGTTCCATACACAAGAGATTCCAGGCAGCCACGTGTTGATGCGGCTGCACGCAGGACAGGTCCCTGACGAGGTCGATTTACAATTTACTGCTAATGTCGCCGCCTACTTCAGCCGAGCCCAGCAGGCGGATCAGGTACCCGTAGTGTATACACAGCCTCAGCACGTCTTCAAACCTAAAGGGGCACGTCCAGGAATGGTGGTATACACCCATGAAACGGTTCTGTGGGGACAGCCTCAAACTATCCGAGAAATTTTGGAGGAAGTGGTTCCACCGCAAGCGCTTGTCTCTTCAGCTTCGTGATCAGGAGGGTTCGCCACTAACTATTAATAAAAGTGATTCGTGCAGCGCGTAAGCCCAAGTTATTTCTATGGAACACGATCTCCTATTTTAAAGACCCATGACCAAGATTCTGTGTGACTTGATACAATACTTAGTGGAGGCGTTCATAGGCGCAAATTCGACTTTCTGGCGAAGGGCTTGACTGTGTTTCCTCCAATTTGAGAGAGCAACAAATTTTCATTGGCCGGCTTCTACGGAGGTCGGTTTTTTTCTCTCAGACCGATTTCTGCATATAACAGCTACCTTAAAGGGTGACAACCCACTTTCACGCTAGGCGTGGCCATAGTTTGGGAAAATAGAAAGGCAAAAAAATAGGGGATAATTTCTCTCCCCCAGAAAAAATAATGTTGCCTCCATTCTACCAAACTATCTTTCGTAAAC
>JBHJHM010000030.1:0-53871 GCA_050330865.1 Leptolyngbyaceae cyanobacterium | reverse complement strand
GTGGTCGGTGGCCTTTAGTCCGCATGGTGATTGTTTTGCCAGCGGGAGTTCCGATCTCACGATCATTTTCTGGGATGTGCGAACGGGACAATGCCATCACACTCTATCGGGGCATCTTAACTGGGTGTGGTCGGTGGCCTTTAGCCCCCAGGGGGAGTATTTAGCCAGTGGCAGCGCCGATCAGACTGTGCGACTTTGGGAGGCTAAGACTGGCAAGTGTCTGCGGGTATTGCCGGGTCACCAAAACTGGGTGTGGTCGGTGGCCTTTAGCCCCCAAGGCAATTACCTCGCCAGCGGGAGTGAAGATCGCACGATGCGACTCTGGCGGATGCATACTGGTCAGTGTCTTAAAACGCTTTATGGGAGCAGTAATTGGGTGTGGTCGGTGGCCTTTAGCCCCCACGGCGATACGCTGGCGAGTGGTCATGGCGATCGCCGCGTGCAGGTGTGGGACACTGAGACAGGAAAGTGCCTCCACACCTTATCAGGAGCTGAAAAAGCAATTTGGTCGGTAGCCTTTAGTCCGCAGGGTACTTTACTCGCCAGTGGCAATGAAGATGGCAACGTGCGCCTGTGGGAGCTACCATCCTGTAAATCTTACAAAACCCTGTCTGGACACGCACAAGCGGTTTGGTCGGTGGCCTTTAGCCCGACGGGTGAGCAGCTCGCTAGTGGCAGTGCCGATCACAGCATCCGCCTCTGGGATATCCAGGCTGGCAACTGCTGTCGAACTTTGACGGGCCACCAGCACTGGGTCAGTTCAGTCGCCTTCCATCCTCAAGAGCAGCTTCTAGCCAGCGGCTCCTATGATCGCACACTCAAGCTTTGGGATCTCAGCACAGGTGCGTGTCGGCAAACGTTATCCGGCCATCTTAGTGGCGTGTGTGCGATCGCGTTGGCGCCCCAAGGCGACTACCTCGCAAGCAGCAGTACTGATCAAACAGTGCGCCTTTGGAACATCCACACAGGTGAATGCCAGCAGCGATTGCGCGGTCACACAAACTGGGTCATGTCGGTAGCCGTGAGTCCCGATGGCCGACAGATCGCGAGCGGTAGCGCCGATCATACGGTCAAACTTTGGGATGTCCAAACTGGAGCCTGCTTAAAGACTTTGCAGGGACACTGCAATAGTGTCTGGTCAGTGGCATTTAGTTCTGATGGGCAATCCCTAGCCAGCGGTAGTGACGATAAAACGATCAAGCTATGGTCAGTCGCGACGGGGCAGTGTTTGCAAACCTTCAAAACTCAGGAACCCTATGATGGCATGGACATCACAGGGGTTGTGGGGTTGACGGAAGCTCAGACCATAACCCTAAAGCAGCTGGGCGCTGTAGAACGATAAGACGATTGAGATGATGTTGAGGTTATCGATGCCCCCCAAGAAAAAAATCAAACGCGCCTCTGCCTCAATTCCGATTCCCCTATTCATTCTGACGCTGATTTCCAGTCTTCTATTGTTGGTGGTGGGCGGCAGTTTATTCTTCTTTCCAGAGTTTGCCCGACCCCGCTGGGTCTGGTCTTTGACACCCTTCAATACCCGATTTTTAGGTGCAATTTATCTCACAGCCTTAGTCGGGCTCTCGATTTTACTGGTGACACGTCGAGCACTACCCGCGCGCCTGATTGTGCTGATGATGTGGGTGTTTACAACTGTTGTCTTAGGGGTGTCTTGTCTCCAAATTGGACAATTTAGCCTGACACGCCGAGCTACAGGCATTTGGTTTGGGCTGTATGCAGCTGATTGTTTTGGGTCAAGCTATTATCTCTGGCATTACGGACGTCGCGCAGTCACTGAAATTAAGCAATTGCCTCGCTATTGGACACTATATCTGCAGATGCAGTCAGGGTTTCTGGGGATTTATGGCTTGGGGCTCTTGCTCTTGCCAGCCCGCTTTGGCCTTTTCTGGCCATGGCCACTGGATGTGTTTCACTGCCAGCTGTATAGCGGCATCTTTCTGGTAGGCGCTGCGGGCGCTGCTTTACTTACCTGGCAAGCAACCGCAAGGGAACTCTGGGCATTGGGGCTCATCCAAGTAGCTCTAGGTGGTTTTGTGGTTGCAGGTGTCGTGATTGTGGACTTAGCGGTACATAAGATCGACTGGAGCCTCTTCGGCAACTGGGTCTGGATGGGAGCGTTTGTCTTGCTTGGTAGCGCGGGTTTAGGGATGGTTTGGGAAGCGCAACAGCTTGTGAAACAGCACTCAGACTAGCTTAGAACACCCATTAGAGGTAGAGGTTCATCGCGTCGCCGCAGCGGCGCAATAAGACTCAGAGGTTTAGACAGCCTCAGCCAGTTTAGCCGAACAGCAGGCTGCCTCTAAACAAAGCGATCAAATGAACTCTTGCAGAAATTTACTCCAATCAGAGGATATCAAGCACCGTTCGATAGAAGATCGCCAGTTAGTTATTTTCTATCGTTGGGGGGGCGTGAGATTTATGTTTTTTCATTAACTTATGTAGCAGAGATGGCTAATGTCTGTATTGCAAGCAAGACTGGCACCGGTATTAGCCGCGAGTACGGGGCACTTCACTCCAGTGCGAAGTTAGAGTTTTGGCTGCTATTGGCGCAGGGTATGGAGTCTGGTGAGATTATCAATGTTCCTGATGATTACCAACTGCCTGAAAACACTCAGGAATTTGTTGAGGCCGTCAAAGAATTCGGCTTTGAGCAGCGAATTAACTTTACGCGCAATGCCGTAGAGGATATGGGTGTTAGCCCTGCGATCGCTATTTAGGCCTGCAAGTGCTTGCCCTAGCGCTTCACAAATTTGACAGTTAATAGACCGATGAGGAGGCGTATTTCAATGCCTCCTCATCGGGTTTATTGGTGGGTCTTCTGCAGATGCGGTCAACTTTTAGCATGATGGGATAGGGAAATAGGGCCAGATTCCTGGCGTCATCTCGTTTCGTATGTGCCCATCAAGAACACACCAGAGCATCCAACAGTTGGGAGTCGTTATGATTGCACGAAAACTATTGGCAAATGTGATCGTCTGCCGGTTGATTATTGTAGGAAGCGCGATCGCTTTCCTCGGAACGGCTTGCACAGACCGAGTTCAGCCTGACTCTTCTACGACCCCTCAACCCGAAAACTCAGACGTGGCCCAGCCCGAGCCGTCCACTATCGATGTGGCTGAGGAGCCTCCTGCCACCGCATCACCCGCTGCTGAGTCAACCGAGGCACCAGCAGCCACGGTCAATCCAGACTTCGAGCTAGCCACAGTTGTGGACAATCTAGAACACCCCTGGGGATTGGCTTGGTTACCCAATGGTGAACTGCTGATTACGGAACGTCCTGGACGCTTGCGGATTGTCCGCGATGGAGTGCTGGATCCAACACCGATTACCGGCGTTCCCGAAGTGTTTGCCGAGAATCAAGGTGGTTTAATGGATGTCGCCATCCATCCACGCTTTGCTGAAAACCGTTTGATCTACTTCACGTACTCGCATGGCACGAATGACGCCAACCGTACCCGGATTGCGCGAGCGACTTTTGACGGTAGCGCCCTCAGCAATGTTGAGGTGATTTTTGAGGTAGCTCAAACTAAACCCAGGGGGCAGCACTTTGGCTCTCGCCTGGTATGGTTGCCTGATAATACGCTCTTGGCCGCAATTGGCGACGGCGGTAACCCGCCCATCGAACTAGACGGTGAGCTGATTCGCCAACAGGCACAAAATCGTAGCAGTCATCTAGGTAAGGTGTTGCGCTTAAATGACGATGGCTCAGTCCCCACAGATAATCCCTTTGTCGCCGATGCTGAAGCTGACCCAGTTTTATGGAGCTATGGTCACCGTAACATTCAGGGTCTTGCCTTTGACTCGATCGCGAATCGGGTATGGGCAACTGAGCATGGTTCCCGCGGGGGGGACGAACTGAATTTGGTAGAAGAGGGCGAAAACTACGGCTGGCCAGTGGCAACCCATAGCCGTGAATATTCCGGTGGACTCATCTCGCCCGAACAGTCGCTTCCCGGCATGATTGACCCCAAAGTCGTTTGGACCCCCTCGATCGCACCTTCTGGTCTTGCGTTTTATACAGGCGATCGCTTTCCTGAGTGGCGTGGCAACCTGTTTGCGGGTGGACTCGTGTCGCAGGATATCCGTCGTATAGAAATCGACGCCTCTGGCAATGCCGTAAATGAGGAATCTATCGCGATTGGACAACGAGTGCGGGCTGTGCGGCAAGGCCCGGATGAATTGCTGTATGTCCTAACCGATGAGCCGAATGGGCAGCTAATTCGATTACAGCCCGTGGGCGGATGAGGACTTGCCGATGTCCCTCGAACCACCGCGCTATGGTGAGCTTCGACAAGCGGGAACGTCGGACATTCGGCATATTTCATAATGTAAAAGATTGTTCAGTGCTGTTGCGGCGGTGTGATGTGACTCAATGTCGTCCCGTACAGTCTAGATAAGCCTTAGAAGGTATCCAGATGAAGGGTTTGGACAGAATAACGAGTCATGCTTCGGCGGCTCTGCTTCTGGCTTCCCAAGTTTTCTGCAGCGACTGAATTTATTTGATGGGAGGGATTACAATGTCGTCCTACGCACCGATGCATTCCCCCTCTAAGCGGGCGATCACCCAAATACGTTTGGGCATTGTTTTAACCGTATTACTGACGGGATTAGTGAGTGCTCTGATTGTCCAGATGCGATCGCAGCACTATGAAATTAATCCTGACCAGATTCCTCTGGCAAATATGAATGTTTGGCAGGCTTTGAGCGATTAAAAGCCAGGTTATACCCAATTCGATTTCCAGACCCCTTAAATGATCGTAGGGTGTGCTCGGTGTAGCTAGCACACTGCAATCGATTGAGCCATTTCCTAAAACAGGTATGTGCCACCAGGATTTCGTCTTATTCAGTTGTCTTTAGGCGTTTGCTCACGTCGGATAAGATGGACCGCATCTTGCCCATCAGTAGCCTGCAAAAAGACCTTGACGGCTTCTTCGCGGGCTGTCGGTAGGGCTTTGCCAACAAAATCTGGGTGGATGGGAAGTTGACGATGACCGCGATCAATCAAAACAGCCAGCTGAATAACTTCGGGGCGACCATAGTCGTGCACTGCATTCAGCGCTGCTCGAATAGTGCGCCCGCTGTAAATAACATCGTCCACTAGCACCAGTGTTTTCTCAGCCAGATCTACTGGTACGTCGGTACGGGCTGGCGTTCGAATCCCAATGCTGTCTAGGTCATCACGATAGAAGGTAATGTCGAGAGCCCCAAGCGGGACGCGATGATCTTCCAAGCGCTCAATTTGCTCAGCGAGCAAATGAGCTAGCGGCACCCCGCGAGTATAGATCCCCAAAAGCACTAGATTGTTCAGAGATTTTGATCGCTCAACAATTTCGGAGGCAAGGCGATTCACGGTACGTCGGAGTCCATCAGCCGACAGAATTTCAATGACCATGGGGCAAGTAGGGCACTCTAAATCACATCCAAGGGGACAATTGCAAAATTGCCTTTGAGCCAAAACATTCATTTGGATGGAGCCAGGATATCAATCGCGACAGTGTAATCGCCTCTGGTTCATCCACAGTTTAGGCCATAACGGTAAATCAGCCCGACGAGCCCTAAGGTTAACCAGCTTAAAAAAGCCCAACGGGTTAGCTGCAGTCCCTGACGAATTGTGGCGGCTGTGATGGGGCAATACGAGTCTCCTAGCAAGGGTTTGGCGCGGACCTTTCCTTGGTATGTGTTCTTGCCACCTAGCTGTACTCCCAGAGCCGCGGCGTAGGCGCACTCACTCCAACCAGCATTAGGGCTGGGATCAGCAGGAGCATCGCGCCGACAGACGTGCCAAACGTGACCCGGTCGCCGCGACCATAGGGCGATCGTGACTACTGCTAGGCGGCAGGGTAGCCAAGTGGCGATATCTTCAGTGCGGGCGCTGAACCAGCCTAGGTAGGTATATGGGGCTTTGCGGTAGCCTACCATCGAATCCAAAGTACTGAGGGCTTTGTAGGCGATCGCCAGACCAATCCCCACTGCCGGCGCGATGGCCAGTCCAATCAAGGCGTAAAACAAGGGTGCCAGCACCCCATCGGTGGCATTTTCACTGATGTTTTCCATCACAGCCCTCAAAATTTCTGATTCCGATAATGTCTGGGTATCGCGTCCTACATACAACCTGAGACGCTGTCTGGCCTCCAGGAGATTGCCCTGACTCAGAGGCTTTAGAACGTCTTCTGCCGCCTGCCGCAGACTGCGTCCAGCAAAACAGCTAGCCAGGATAACCACGGCAATACTCAGCCCTAACCATGGCGAAAGCTGCCACACCAGCAGGACGCTTCCCCCTGCGATCGCCCCACTTAATGCTGGTAGCCCTAGCCCTAAGCCCACACCGGCAAGACGCTGCAGCCTCGGCGATTGACATAGCCGCAGCAGACTTCTTTGATAAGCCTGAATGCCCCACCCCATGATCTGTACAGGATGAAGCCAATGCCATGGGTCGCCGACAATGAAATCGACGATCGCAGCTAAGATAGGGAGCGCGATGGGCAGACTACACCACAAAACTGGCATCTTCTCCCTGTGCCGCCTGCCAACTGCGAGCGTCGTAATACAGATCCTCCAAAGAGATGCTGTACAGAGCTGACCTCAATTTTTCGTGCAGGCGATGCCAAATACTAAACGTGACCCAGTCTTCAGCCTGCGCCAAATCCGGTTGATAGCGAGGTAGGGGTTCAATGGTTTCACCAACAGCCTCTAGAATTTCCCCCAAAGAAATTTCCCCAGGTGATTTTGCTAGCCGGTAGCCGCCATGTGTTCCCCGAACTGAAACGACCAGATTAGCTCGACGCAGTTCAATCAGAAGTTTTTCGAGATAAGGTGCAGGCAAATTCTGACGCTGTGCGATCGCGTTTACTGAAGCCAAACTCCCCGCAGCTTGCAGACTCAAATCCAGTAGGGCTTTCACGCTGTAGTGCCCTCGTTTGGTTAATTTCATAGTGCCTTCTGTTGCGAGCGATCAGGAGAAGAGTAAATAGGTAGATAGGCGGAAGATGTGATGAACAGACCACTGTAAGTTTAAAGGTGAAGTTCTAAAAGGCTCTATGCGATTTTCAAGAATAGAGCGCTGGATTATGAGATTCGACTGGGTCACCTTCATGCCTGAGAAATGGGAAGCAGTTTCTTTCATAAATGACTTTAATGCTAAGAAACACAATTTGGGAGATCTGATTTTCGCAATTGGGATTAAAGTTAACGACTGTAGGATTTAGTCTATTATTTGAAAAATCCTAACTTGTACATGTCAATCTGTCGTCGACCACGAGATCTCAGCAATGGCCAAAGAGCAAAAAGTTGAAATGCTCACTGGACAAGACCTAATCCAGAAAGTGAAAGAGCTCGATACCCTCAGTAAAGAAGAAAAGGCAAAGGCCTGCGGGTACTACACCATTACAAAAAAAGGTGTAAAGCGTGTCAATATGATGAAGTTTATGAATGCTCTTCTCGATGCAGAGGGTATTCAACTCGATAGTGAGCAAGGTTCTAATGGTCGAGGGGGTCGGAGTGCAAGCTATCGAATTACTGTCCAATCTAACGGTAATTTGCTCATTGGTTCGACGTATACAAAGCATATGGGACTCAGGCCCGGCGATGAATTTGAGATTTCATTGGGACGCAAGCATATTCACCTCAAGCAACTGGGCGAAGATGAGGGTGATGTCGAAGAATAATTAAGCCTATACTCTTCTCGCCTATAGGTTCCCATTGTTCTGTTTCTTCGATGCCGTCTTGTGGCATCAGGCCTGTTTCTTTGTCTTACTGACCTATCACGACGATAAACTCAGTGGCTTTTCGGTCTCAGTACCCGTCGTTTGGGCCATAAAGTGCTTGTCTTTTTTAGAGTTCACTCTAGAAGTTACTTTGCTGTCTTGGTAGGGTGGCTAACGCTGTTTGAGGCTGCGAACGGGTTTCCAGCTGGTCGAAAACCTGGCCTGTGAAAATGTTCGCAGCTTCCTAATCCGCTATTATGAGGGGTCTTACCAGTCAGGATTCGACAACTTTGAATGGTTCATGCGTTCTGGAAGGCTCATCTCCTAGCCTATTGAGTTGAGAGTGACCCTGCCTCTAAACCTTGAGAATCCTGTTGGAAATTGGCAGAATCTTGTATCGTGTTTGGTGCTGTCAACTGTGTTCTTCGGCAAATAGGAAACCATCGCTGGACTCTCAAAAAGGCTTTGCACCAAAATCCCTTTGACACAGAGTCTTTTTGAGGAGAATCCTTCTGTATCTAGCTGTGTTTAGAGTTCACCATGACCCTACCTCTCGTCCTAGAAGTTGCTATTGGGCTTGTGTTTATCTACCTGACGCTAAGTCTGCTTGCTAGCGAGGTTCAGGAGATTCTTGGCACGTTACTTCAATGGCGGGCAGAGCATTTAAAGCGATCAATTGAGGTGATGCTTGCAGGTAACGATGCCGCCAGTAAAGCGGCTGCTCAGGCGTTTACCAACCGCCTGTATGATCGCCCTTTAATTCGCAGCTTAAATCAGGAAGCTGCTGGACCCATTAGTCGCTTTTTTAGGCTGATTAATCAGGCGGTAGGAGTCGTTTATCGCACCATTACCCGGAGTCGAAATGTATTTGGCAAGCAGACGAGTGGCCCGTCCTACATTCCAGCTGAGTCGTTTTCTCAGGCGCTACTAGAAAGCCTTCAGATCGAGGACTTGAGGAAGGTTCTGCTAGAAAGCCGGTTACTGTACTTTATTGAAGAAAAGCTGCTCTTGCCGCTCAACCACATGGTGAATGATCTGCGGGCTAGCACTGCAAATGAGTTCTTGCTGAGTGGTGAGTTCAAAGACTTAGAGCAGGCAATTGGTCAATTAGTCAAGGATTTTCAAGAACAGCGAACGACACTCTCCGAAGCCTTAGAGCGTCTTCTGTTAAGGCTAGAGGAATTCACGGTAAAAGCCCAGGAGGTGCTTCCAGATAATCATCATCTGACGGAGACCTTTATGCGGCGGCTACGCTATCTCAAAACAGGCTTTGCCAGTACTACGCTGGATAAATCGGCTTTACTCAAGACGATTCAACCCACTTTGAGTGAACTCATCGCAGTTTTAGATGACCGCAGCAAAACCTATCAGGAACTCAAAACGCTGGTTGCTAAAGAGAGCCAAATTGCAAAGGCCATCTTGGCAAATATTAAGGCCCAGCCTCTGCCAAATAGCCTGCGGGCTAGTCTGGTGTCGTTGGCCGATAGGGCGGCCAGCTCCCTTGAAACGACGGCTGGTAAAACTTTGATAGAGACCGCTAAAGACGTTTCCGAAGAGCCTATTACCAACCTCAAGATTTATCTGACAGATTTACAGGGGGATGTCAAAGCACTCAGCAGTGAAGTAGAAGCCTGGTTCAATCGGGGCATGGATCGGGCCTCGGGAGTGTATCGTCGTAATGCTAAAGCCGTTGCCATTCTGATAGGACTAGCGATCGCGATCGGTATCAATGCGGATTCCTTGCACATGCTGGATCGCCTTTCGCAAGATCCAGCCATTCGCGATGCCGTAAGTCAGGCCGCCGGGCAGCTTGCTATTACAACCCCAGACAATCCAACGGATGTGGAAATTGATCAGCTCCAAGAAGACGTTGATCGCCTGCTCGAAGTCAATAGCCTGGCCGGTAGCTCTCGGATTCCACTCGGATACAGCAAATTAGTGACCGAACAGCAACAGGCTGCTCAGCAAACCTGGTTCATTCCGCTATTGCCACGGCGAGTCATTGGGTGGCTCATCACGGGGTTCGCAATTTCCATGGGATCTAACTTTTGGTTCAGTCTCCTCAAGCGAGTTGTTAATGTCAAAACAACTGGCAGAGAAGTTAATCCTCGCTAATGTTCGGCAGCTTTCCCTGTTCTTTCATGAGGCTTAGCAGCCAGTTGGCCATCGTAGCCCGCCGGGTCAGTCGAGGAATCAACTGATCCACGCTGTAGCCCTTGAAGCCCAAATACTCTTTCAGCAACTGTTTGTTGGGCTTAGGGATCGAGCGGGTGAGCTGAACGGTCGCAGGGCGACTCTCGATGAAGTTGGGGGGATTCGGGTACTTCTCGACCCAGGCAGCGTCAACTTGGGCAGTGTTCCACTGGTCTATCGTTGCTTCCTGACGGTAGCCTAGATGATGCCATACCAGACGATTTGCAGTGTCGTCGTCCAGCGTGTCGTTGAGAATGTCCCAGATTGTTTGGATTGTGAGAGGGGGCAAGGTAGCCATGGGTGTCAGGGTCCTCCGCTGTCATGAAAGAAAGTCTGAGTCGTTACGATCATCTTCCCAGAAAGTTTTGTATGGTTTTATCGTGATAGCCCAACGGATGGCCCTAGTGTGACAAATTTCAACTCGAATGAACCTCAGATGGAGCCTTTAGGGCGCATCCAGATTTTGGTAGCTATGGCAGTTACGGCCTTGGTGCTGCTGTTAATTGCACGTTTCTGGCTGCTGTTCGATTCGGTTTCTCTCTTGTCGGTTGACCTAAGCCATCAAGTGATTCTACTGGGAGCCGGGATAGGACTCGGTATTACAGGACTGAGCGCGATCGCCTATTACCTATGGCCGGGATATCGTCAAAGTGCCGATCTCTATCTTCAGATGGTGCTTCAACCTTTGGCTTGGGCTGACTTGGTATGGATGGGACTGCTGCCTGGTCTGAGTGAAGAGCTTTTATTTCGAGGTGTCATGTTGCCGGCAATCGGACTCAATGCCAATGGGGTTGTCTTTTCTAGTTTATGTTTTGGCGTATTACATCTCAGCAGCCTACAGCAGTGGCAGTATGTCGTGTGGGCTACCTGTATCGGGTTTATTTTAGGCGGCAGTGCGCTGTACTCCGGCAATCTGCTGGTTCCGATCACAGCTCACATCACGACTAATCTTATTTCTAGCTTGGTCTGGAAGGCGCGATCGCAAACTTCGTAATTCGCTATCCCTGCTCGGTCGAACGTTCGGGCCGAAGGGAACTTATGTCGCAGCCGGTTCCTTATCTCATATTCCCTGTGCGCTCAAGATTCAGAATCATCAAGCAGCGATACAGGCGTAGGTTTGGCTTTATTTTTGCCCGAAATGGCGAGTACTATCCGGCTCATTATGCGGCCATCCTTAAGCTTTTGCAGATTGAATTCGCCGCCCAACTGGTGCATTAAGGTTTGGCAGATATGGAAGTGAAGACCAGGGGGCTTATCCAGTAGTGATGGCACCAAAATGTCGTCAGAACGTCCCTCGCGGAGTTCTGTCAAGAGTTGATCAGGCACATTGCCGTCGTCCGTAATCGAGAGTTCCAGACAGTTACGGTCTAAAGTGCGGCACCAGATATCCAAACGTCCCTGTTCGGGCGATCGCAGACAAGCTGCTGCCATGATTTCAAATAGCACAAACTCGATTTTTTCTAAATCGCCGCCAATGATAACGTTGCTGTCATTGTGGACTTTGGCCCACAAATGCTGCGCCTGAATGAGGGGATTGGCACGCTCCATCAGACGATTGACAAGGCTAATCAGCGGGGTCGTTTGGTGCTGGCTGCGCAGTGCCCATTCCTCGGTCTCAATCACCTTTTGCATGCCTTCGGTCAAACTGCCAATTTGGCGAGCTAGCTGAAGCTGCCGCTGGGCTGTGAGTCCTTTTCCCTGAGTGATAGGGTCATTCAACCGCTGCCGGTCTACCTCTAAGAGCCGATAAGCCTCTTCAAATCGTCTGTGCTTGTACCAATTCAGCGTTTGCAGGCCCTCTCGCTGAGTCATTAGCAGGTCAACCACACTGAGATGCCGCCGTGACCAAGCCAGTTGATTGGCCAATAGCTGAATCAGGCTGAGGTGGTGATCGGTCCATTTACGCTCGCGACGATCAGCCAATAGCCACACGCCATTAGGGGCGTGCTCTTCTGCCGTTGTTAAGGCAACCAGCAAGAACTTGCTTTCCGGCGGACCCGAAACCCAGCGTCGCGTATCTTCTGGCAGGTCTTCCCAAGCTACCGGTAAGGGACCTGTGGCTTGCAAGGCCCAATTAATGGCGGCATCAGACCCAATGGCAATCGCAGCTTCCTTATCAGCGCCAAATTCCTTGCGGCGGGTAATCACGTGGCTGACCTGGGCTTTTGTTTGTCCCACCTGCCAAGTAATGAGGGCCACCATGGGGATGCCTAAAAGCTCAATCAAATGACGGCAGGCAGCTATCTCAAGCTGTTCCGGCTGAAATGTCTCTTGAAGGGTTTTGAGCCCCCATTGAATGGAACCGTACAGATTCTCTTGCTGATCCGTCTGACGCTGTAGCTGCCACTGATGCAAGATCAAGCCAATTTGGAGAGCGACTTTTTGCAGGAGTTCACCTTCGTCTTGCGTCCAATGACGGGGTGTTTTGCTGGTTAGCAATACGATCCCTTCGGGGGCATTCCCAGGGGATACATTGCAAGCCAGCAGAGCCTGCACCTGAAGGGTTTCAAAGTTATTGTGCCAGGTTACCAGCTTTAGATCATGGGTGAGGTCATTGATGGCGATCGCCTTGTCGCTGCGCTCCAGCATTTGCCAGTCTACTTCGTCCAGCGCCTCCCAAGCCAAGGACATTCTTTTGCGAGTCTTGCCCGCCGTCTGAAATACGACATTGTACCCGCCCCGTTCGGTGTCGTAAGACAGGACCAAAAGCTTCTGTGTCCCTAACCTCTGGCAAAGGATATTGCTGCACATACCTAGCGTATTGTGCCAGTCGGTGTCAGTTTGAATGCTCCGAACCACGCCCGTCAGGAACTGCAGGTCGGCTTCTGACTGCTGTCGAATATCTTCTACAGAGCTGCCTGCTATGGAGAGTCCTGCCAGATGGGACACAGTAGTCAGATATTCGCGCTGTTCATCAGACCAAACTTGGGGCGATTGACATTCGACACTGATGAAACCCAGAAGGGTCCCATAGTGAAACAGCGGAGCAATCATTAAAGCCCGGACATCCAGCAATTTCATAAACCGATCCGGCATGCTGGCAATCAGCGCCCCTTCTGATTCGCCGATAACCAGCAACTGGCGATTGTTCAAAACCTGGTAGACGCCTCGAACATCACTCGCTCCCAAAGCAATGCCTGGCTGGTTGGGGCTAAATCGCTGCGCGCCTTTCTTTTTCTGAGTGCGAATTGTTAAACGCTCCCAGAATTCTAGAGGGTTGGGTGTGAGCCAAAAGATGCGGACTCGGTCAGGCCCGATAAATTGCATAAGTGACCGCGCGATCGCCTCTAGCTGGTCATCACAGTCGGCAGTGTCTTTGAGACGATGGATGAGCTGGCAAACCAGACCGCCCGGATCTTTGCGCTTTTGGCTAAGCCGGTCCTGTTCTTGCTGATGCAGAACCTCAGCCAGAGTACTGCTTACAGTCGAAATAAAGGTGCGATCGCTATGAGCTGGCGTTTGGCCCCATTGCAGGGAACCGAATAGGAGGATGCCATAACAGGTATCCCGCCGCCGTACTGGAAATAGAAGGGTTCCTTGAATCCCAAGATCGTCGGCAAGTTCCTTCCATGAACCGATACGGGGTTCTTCTCGCAGGTCATTGACCCGCAGAGCGCGCTGCTGGATCACAACTTGCTCCATTAAATCACCGGGCGCCAGCGTAAAGTTTCGCTTCAGGAGTCGGTGGGATTGAGGGGCCACATACCCCTGGCTGATGACAAAGTGGTTGACGCGATCGTATAGCCCTAGCCAGAGTACTGCGTAACCCAGTTCTTCTTTAAGGTTTTCCAACAAGTCTGAGATGAGCTGATCAAAGTCTTCAGCTTCGCGCAGCAGCTTCAAAGTTCGAGCCAGCGCGTTCAACCGTTTGTCTGAATCGGAACCTGATATCATCGCAACCATTACAGTACTGCTATCTTTTCGGCGTAAAGCGGTTCCTGCTGCAAGCTTGCTTGCGTCGCGTTAAGAGGATGGTCTACTAGTCAGCCAGCTCAAGAGCGCGTTCTGATGGCAAAGACGCTCAACGGACCTTCAGCCTAACGCCGACCTGGTAACAACTCAACACGATTGCTAACGGCAATGCTGCTAGCTAATAACATTGGCCATGTTACAGGTAGTTCGAGCGTATCGCTGGCCGTATTTTCCGCTGGGTGTCCATAGCAATCGCTACTTCCTCGTAGGCTCTATCCGTATTTCCCTATGCTTGAGGAAAGAGTCTTAGATGGGCTCTATCCCTAGAATATCCATAGTCTAGCTGTTCTATGCATCTCAGATGACGCTGATGGTTATAAGGTCATAGAAAGGGACATGCTTACTCGCGTAGTCAATGAGACTCACTAAATATTAGTTTTAACTTTATAAGATTTAGCCTTCATTCAACAGTCAGAATAAAGATTCCCTCTCATTACAGTGCAAACAGCAGAATTTGGTTGTGCTTTGTCAAAAGACTTCAACATTAGTGCCCTTTGAGCACTTGACGGACAGGATACAAGACCATGGTTGACTGGTATCGATGGGGAGTGCGCCCCTTATTGTTTTACGGTTTCAGGCCCGACCCAGAATGGTTGCATCAGCGATCGCTCGCATTTTTGCACACAGTCTCAGCGCCTGTAGACAGCCCCCCCGATTGGCCCCAACGGCTACAACAGCGGCTGACAACTTGGTTCCAGAATCACTGCCAGTTCCAGGACGATCGGTTATCCCAGGTAGTTTGGGGCCAGACTTTTCCGAACCCTATGGGATTAGCAGCTGGGTTTGATAAAGATGGACTAGCGGCACGGGCTTGGTCACATCTCGGGTTCGGCTTTGCTGAGCTAGGAACGGTCACATTTCATGCTCAGCCCGGCAATGCTCAACCGCGTCTGTTTCGACTGCCCCGCGATCAGGCGGTGATTAATCGCATGGGCTTCAATAATGCAGGGGCGGCCTGTCTAGCTCAGCGATTACAGACATATCGCCAAACGGAACCGTTTGCGATTCCGCTTGGCATCAACTTGGGTAAATCCAAAATCACCCCTTTGGCAGCAGCAGTGGACGATTATGTGCAGAGCTTCCAACTGCTAAAAGACTGGGGGGATTATTTTGTCGTCAATGTATCTTCCCCTAACACGCCTGGGCTGCGATCGCTGCAGGCGAGTGAAAACCTAGCGCCCATTTTGGCGGGGCTCCAGGCTGAGAATACGGCGGCGAAGCCCTTACTGGTAAAAATTGCGCCCGATCTGGAGTGGGACGCGATCGCCGAAGTCCTACAGCTGGCTCAAGCCCATCGGCTAGCAGGCATTATTGCCACCAACACCACAATTCGCCGCGATGGTCTCAAAACTGACCGCATCTTAGTTACTGGAAATCGAGCCGCAGAAGAGGCTGGGGGGTTAAGTGGGGCACCCTTGCGCGATCGCGCAACGGCAGTGATTCGTTTCCTTTACCAGGAGAGCCAGGGGCAGTTACCGATTGTTGGCGTTGGCGGTATTTTCACGGCTCGGGATGCCTGGGAAAAATTGACCGCCGGAGCAACATTACTGCAGGTCTACACAGGATGGATCTATGGCGGACCGATGATGGTGCGGCGTGTGCTGTTAGGGCTCGTTCACCAGCTAGAGAAACACCAAATGGGCCATATTTCGGAGGCCGTCGGCAAAAAACTGCCGTTTATTGACTAAGGGGATTTCCAGGAATAAAAATACCGGACTGCGGTGCATTACGCTCCGCTAATGACACCCTACAGTTAGTAAATTCTTTCCTGGAAATTCCCTTAGTCTGCAGCGCCTCAGTATTCAACTTCAATGTAGTGATCAGCAAGTCACAAAAGGCTACAGTCAGCCTCGTACTTTCCACAGGTCACTAGCGGTCGATTTTTTACAGCCGCTCACCTAATGGCTCTGTGTATCGCACTTGCATCACAGGAATTTCACAGTGAGTTAAACTTTGTAGGTAGATACCACATCAATACTGAATTTTGATGAACAGTCCTTCAAACTCTCAAGTATAGTGGTATCAACTGAGACATCCGGTAAGCTAAAAGCAACTGGCAGACTGCTCTGATAAGTGCTTCTGGGTCGTTCATAGTGGGCTGTCACCAGGAATATTCGTGTATCTTCCTAGTCAAAGTTAGGTTACGAGTGTTGTATCTGCAGTATTGAAATTAGCTATGGCTAAGGTTAGGCCTCTCGCAGGGGAGGGACTCTGTGGCTGACTTTTCAGTTGTCATTTGTACCTACAACGGCGCCCGCAATTTATCTTTGGTCCTCGATCGACTAAGGAAACAGCAGGCAACGGATTGCCTCAGCTGGGAAATTGTCGTAGTTGACAACAACAGCACCGACGATACGCCCTCTGTTGTCCATCGCTATCAGCAGGTTTGGACCGATGCGGTGCCCTTGCATTATTACTTCGAGCGACAGCAGGGGCTGGCCTATGCCCGCCGATGTGCTCTGCGTCATGTGACGGCTCCCCTGATTGGTTTTTTGGATGATGACAATCTCCCGAGTCAAACGTGGGTGCGGGATGCCTGGCAGTTTGGTTGTCAGCATCCCCAAGCGGGAGCCTATGGTAGCGAGGTGCAGCCTATGTATGATGCGCCCCCTCCAGAAGGATTTCGTCGCATTGCCCCCCTGCTAGCCATCATTAATCGAGGTGACAAACCTTTTGTTTATACAGCACGACCAGGGGTATTGCCCTCGGGCGCTGGTATGGTGGTACGCCGGGAAGCCTGGTTGGCCCACGTACCTCAACAGCCGAAGCTAGTAGGTGTCAGCGATCGCTCTTTGAAAGCAAAGGGCGAAGACGTCGAAACACTCTCTTACATTCGCGATGCGGGTTGGGAAGTTTGGCACAACCCCGACATGAAGATTCAGCATCACATTCCGATTGAACGGATTCAGCCGGCCTATCTCATCAAGCTCTGCCGTTCTGTGGGCCTGAATCGATTTCCGCTGCGAATGATTCGCTACCGTCCCTGGCAGCGTCCCTTCGTTTTGCCGCTGTATGCGCTGAATGACCTAAGGCGACTCGTGTTTTACCTGGTTCGTCACCATCGCTCTCTATCCAGAGATGTCATTTGCGCCTGTGAGCTGACGCTATTAACCAGTAGCCTCATCAGCCCCTTCTATCATTGGTTTAGCGATCTGTTGGCGCTGGGGCGTAACGTGGGTGGAGCCGGATTACAACGACGAGCTCCGGACCATAAAACCGTCCTCTAGTCCTTCCCCGAATGCGTCAGCCTTTTATTTCGTTCTACATTCCGCCCGCTCTCTGGACGGATGATATGCCCAAGGATGCCACTCAGAACTGGGGCGGCTTTGGTCTCGGCGTTTATGCCTGGACAATCCAAACATACCTAAGGGTGCGGGATGCTGGGTTGCCCTGTGCCCTGGTGGATCGATTACCGGAGCGTGGCATTGTGTTTTTACATCGAAATGGGTTCCAATTCCATAAGCAGGGCATTGAAGTCTTACCCCAGCGGCTACTGGTTTGTTTTCAAGCAGATGTGCTGCCTCATCCTGATGCTCAGGTCCACATCGTGCAGAATCCAACTCAGGCAAACCCACCGACTCAGACGTATTTCATGCCTCACTGGCCTCAACCGGGATTAAAACCGCGTGCCTCGGAAAGAGGCGATCGCTTTGAAACAATCGCGTTTTTTGGCCATACCAATAACCTAGCCCCTGAGTTGACAGGTCCTGAATGGGGCAAGATGCTAGAAGATTTAGGGTTAGTCTGGCACACGGTTGTCAACACGAATCGATGGAATGAGCATCGAACGCTAGATACGCGGTGGAATGACTACCGGCAGGTGGACGCTGTAGTGGCAGTGCGGGGCTTTGCTCCATCCCTGTTGGCTCAGACCAATGCGTACCGGCACAAGCCCGCAACCAAGCTGTACAACGCCTGGTTAGCGGGAGTCCCGGCCATTTTGGGGTGCGAATCGGGCTACCAGGCTGAACGGCAGACCGACCTCGATTATTTAGAGGTAACCTGCCTCGACGAGGTGAAGCAGGCATTAAAACGATTGCAGGAAGACCCCGATCTGCGGCAGGCGATGGTGCGCAATGGCCAGATGCGATCGCGCGCGATCGCTCCGGAAACGTTGACGCAGCGCTGGCTTGGCTTGATTCAAGACACCTTGTTGCCAATCTACGAGCAGTGGTGTGGTCAGAGCCATTGGCAGCAAAAGTTAAGCATGCATTGCAGTCGCCTGAGCTATAAGACTCAGCGGTTGCAACAGCGCTGGCAAGACTGGCAGTATTCGTGGGGACGGGGGTAGCTGCGGTGAGAATCTACTACTATCAGCGCCGCGATCGCATTGCCAATTTTGGCGATGAGCTGAATACCTGGCTGTGGCAGAAGCTCTTACCAGATGTGCTGGCTCAAGCGGATGACGCTGTACTCGTAGGGTTGGGAACCCTGCTGAATCATCGGCTGCCCAAGCGATTAGGCAAAACGGGGCCGGTTTTTATTTTCAGTACCGGGGCTGGATATGAAAAGCCACTGGCGTCCATTCCTGACCATTGGCAGCTTTACTGCGTGCGAGGACCCCTGACGGCTAAGTATTTGAATCTGCCTATGACTTTGGCGATTACGGATGGGGGCATTCTGCTCCGTCGATGGGTGACAGCGAAGCCAGATACCTCGAAGGCAAATTCGGTTGCTTTTATGCCCCACGTTCACCATGCCACCTTTGCCGCAAATGTCTGGGAAGGTATCTGCAAAGCGGCAGGAATGCATTATGTTGATCCCCGCTGGCCGGTAGAGGACGTAATTACCGCTATTCAAGACAGTCAATTACTGCTAGCTGAGGCAATGCATGGCGCGATCGCGGCAGATGCACTGGGCGTGCCCTGGATTCCTCTGACCACAAGTCCGCGAATTTTGTCTTTTAAGTGGCAAGACTGGTGCGCGTCGATTCGACAGCCCTATCGCCCCGTCTATGTTCCACCTTTGCTCAAAGATTACCCCCGCTATGCTCAAGGCATGCGCTCAGGTTCACGGATAGCCAGACACTGGGGGCAGGCAATTGTTCAGGGCAATTGGCATCCTTTCGCGCCCCAAACTGAGCAGATGGCAGCGGTGCTAGCACGCGTAGCGCGTCAGGGTAGGCCCATTTTGAGCGATCGCGATTATTTGGAGACTTTGACTCAGGCGCTGGAGGAAAAGCTAGCGCACCTGCGTCGAGATGCATTCAGGTAATTTCCTGAAATGAATATATCGCCGTAGGCGGGTGTCGAGGTACGAGGCCTAGAATTTTCTGGGCAGGACAATAAGACGACTATGCCGGTGTCGCATGGTCATTGATCGGGGATATTTCGCTGAATCTGTAGGACGCAGGGCCGTGCGCTTCAGACGAAATGCGTAGCTGCCACGCCGAGAATAGGCATCGCCCACTCGTTCAATTCAATGTCAGCGGGCTTATATTACGGGCTACCCGAACCTTGAGCATTCGGATTTTGCTCCCTTAGAGCATCCGGGAAATACTTCATTATTCGTTACATTGAGAAGGTGTCGTAGCCTCAAAAGCTTCAAAGTGACATGTTACGGCTGCGAAAGTTGTTTAAGAGAAGTCCTTGTTATGAATGGCAATTTACAGGTAGGCAACCTGTTCGGCATCCCGTTTTACGTCAATGTGTCCTGGTTCTTTGTGCTGGTGCTCATTACAGGCAACTACGGGAGTGGCTTGGCAAATGCGTTTCCGACGCTGCCGGGCACCACTCCTTGGCTGCTGGGACTATTGACGGCACTCCTGCTGTTTGCTTCTGTCGTGGCGCACGAACTGGGGCATAGCTTTGCGGCAATGCGGCAGGGCATTGGGGTCAATTCCATTACCCTTTTCCTATTTGGGGGACTCGCGGCTCTAGAGAAAGAGTCGGACACCCCTGGCGGTGCATTCAAAGTAGCGATCGCCGGCCCCGTGGTGAGCCTGTGTCTATTTCTGCTGCTATTCACAGCCGGGCAAGTGCTGGCGCTGAGTGGCCCTGTAGGCGCGATCGTCGCAGTGCTGGCGTACATCAACCTGGCGCTGGGTGTATTTAACCTGCTGCCAGGTCTGCCGCTAGATGGTGGCAATGTGTTGAAAGCGATCGTTTGGAAAGTAACTGGCAATCCCTACAAAGGCATGGCGTGGGCCAGTCGAACGGGCCAAGTTCTGGGCTGGCTAGCGATTGGCCTCGGCATAGCGTCATTGGCAGGGATCAGTACTTTTGGGAATGTTTGGACGCTCTTGATTGGCTGGTTTTTGCTGAGTAACGCGAAGCGATCGGCGCAGTCTGCGACGGTTCAGCAGCATCTACAGGGACTGACCGCCGAAGATGCGATTGTTCCCGAAAGCCCAATTGTGGCGGCCCAGACTTCGCTCCGATCTTTTGCTGATGAGGTGTTGTTGCATACCCCTGGTACGTGGCGAAAGTACTTAGTGGTTGATGCCGATGAACAGCTGGTGGGCACCTTGCCCGTTGATGCTTTGAAAGATGTGCCGCGCGATCGCTGGGAGACGACTCTAGTCAGTGAACTCGCAACGCAGGGAGAAACCCTGACCACCGTAAAGTCAGAAACATCTCTGTTGGACGTTATGCAACTGCTAGAGCAGCGTCAGCTCTCGGTGCTGGCTGTGATTCGCAACAACGGTAAGCTTTTGGGACTGCTAGAGAAGGCATCCATTGCCAATCTGCTGCGCCAACGCAGTCAGTCTACTGAACCGGTCTCTGCTCACTGATACCAGAGTATTTTGTCCCGTGTCGCTAAGCAGGTACGCTGAGTTCAGCGCATTGCTGTCTCTTGATCCCGTATGAATACTGAAACTCCCCCCCCGTTTCCCGCTGTCATCCGTCGCGTTCTATTAACGTTCATCACGTTGGTAGTGGGGGTGGTGATGGTAAGCGCCCTTGTTGCCAGCTGGAATGAGCCCCAGGTTGCCAATCGCTTGGAGCTCTATCAAACCGACCTGCTGTTGCAGGCAGCTCAGTGGGATGGCGACGACTTACCTGCCGAGCAAGTGGCGCTACTCCGCAAAAATTTAGTCGGCGAAACGCCACTTCAGGACGCGCAAACAGCCTATGAAAAAGTGCGCTCGACCGCGACAGCCAGCCTTGAGAGTGAGGCGGCGGTAGCCGAACTTGCTTCAGCACGACTGCAAACGGCGCTGGCCGGGCAGGCTGAGCTACTGGATTTGTTAGACCTGCGTTTGGGCGTGCTGCGGGCTGAGCAGGATGACGTCCCTGCGGCGCTGCAGGATTGGGAGGCTGTCAAAGCGCGTCACTCGACGGGAGATTCTCTATGGCAAACGGCAGATATTCTCAGCCTGCTCTGGCAAGATGAGCCCGTTCCAGCGAAGAGCGATCGCCGCCTCACCAATACTCTCAACGGTTGGTTTCGCAATCGGGCTTTGGCTAAGCTGTACGAGCACACCCAAGCACCTGAAGAGCTGGCTCAGCTACAGCAGGCCGAGGCCAAGGCCGCAGAGCGCACTGTCTTAGTTTTGGCCGCAGTGGGTGGACTGCCCGTAATCGGGACCCTTTCAGGCGCTATCATCCTCAGCATTATCGGCATCCAGCGGTTGGTTAAAGGATCGGCATCCCTCTTAGCCCGTAATCGTGAGCAGCGCTGGGAAACCCCCTGGACAGCAGAGACGATTTGGCTAGTGCTGGTGGGGGGCTTCTTCTTTATGGGGCAGTTACTGGTTCCCGTAACCATTGGCTTGCTCAGAGCTCCCTTCGCAGGGTTAGGGATTCGCGGCCAAGCCTTATACGCCCTGTTCTACTATTTGCTAATGTCGGCAGGAACGATCGCGGTGCTCTGGTTCGCCATTCGCGCATATCGTCCCTTGCCTGCAGACTGGTTCCGGTTCGATTTCAAAGGTAATTGGCTGCTGTGGGGCCTGGGGGGATATTTCGCGGCGCTCCCGCTAATGCTAGGAGTGGCCGTGGTGAATCAGCAGCTCTGGCAAGGTCAAGGCGGCAGCAATCCCCTACTGCAAACAGTCTTGGAAGCTGATGATTCTGGAGCGTTGGCAATCTTCTTCACGACCGCCGCGATCGCCGCTCCTCTCTTTGAAGAACTCCTGTTTCGAGGCTTTCTGCTGCCATCCCTGACGCGCTATATGCCTGTCTGGGGCGCGATCGTCCTCAGCAGCTTCATTTTTGCCGCCGCCCACCTGAGCCTCTCGGAAGTCCTGCCGCTGATGGTGCTGGGCATGATTCTAGGTGTTGTGTATACGCGATCGCGCAACCTCTTGGCCCCGATGCTCCTTCACAGTGCCTGGAACAGCGTCACGATGCTAGGGTTGTTTCTACTCGGCAGCAGCGCAAGCTGATAGTGCTTCCCATTACCCGCCACCAACCAATAACCAATACCCAACAACCAAACTCCATCACCCTTTCACCCTTCTACCCTTCCACCCTCCCACTCCCCTCTATCTTCAACATCTCATTTCCCCCCTTCTGAAATTCATAGCCCACCGCCTGAATCTGCACGGTGTATCCCTGCTCTGTAGTAGCCTGCATGACGGCATCCAGGTAGGGAGACGGCTGGCAATCCAGCGTGAGCAGCGGAAAAATGCGAACGTCCCGCGCGACCCGCAGCAGTTCTTGGACAGAGGCGAGGTGGAAGTCAAGGGGCAGCTGATCGGCGTAGAGAAACAGCAGGTGAGAGCAGACGCACAGGTCATAGGCGTTGTCCGGCAAATCCAGTGTGGGCAGGGCTTGATTTAGGTAGCGCCTGGCAGCTTGGCCGGTTTCGTAATCGTGGAGGAACGTTTGCATGGCACTGAGTCGCGCTTGGCCCAGAGCATCAGCATTTGGAAAGGTGTCCCAGCAATAGCGATGGGCGTTTTGCCTGACCTGGGAAATGATGGGCTCGTAGGTGGCCTGCACCCGCTGCTCAATCTGCGCGGCAGTAAATTCATAGATGGGGTCCACGGAGGTGACAGTATGCCCCAGTGCGGTCATCTCAGCGTTGAAGCTGGCAGGACCATCGCCACAGCCGAGAATACGCTTGCCCAGGTCGGCTTCCGACAGGTCAAACATTAATCGATATTCGGCCAGGGTCCGTCCCCAGGGTACGACTGAGTCCAGTTTCATTTTGGACGCTGCAATACTAAGTAGATAAACACAATTAATTTGAGTATGTGTAGGTTGCGGTTGAGAAACATTGGCGCAGTCTTGCTGGAGGCAATAAACCAACGCCCGCATGGGTTACGCTACCGCTTTAGCGCAGCCTTAGCGCCAGCCATGCCCTTGGGCTATTGACCGGAGGGCTTTACTCATCCTACAAATAATCAAGCCTCGCTGCTTATAGAAGACAGTTCGAAGGTCTCGGTAGGGCAGCCCCCTTCAGAGGACGTGGACGGTCCGCCAGAGAATCGAATTCTCTGGCGGCAGTGCGGGTTAACCTCAGGATTCACGCCTGCACAATACCCTCATTGAGGAAATGCGCTTCAGGGGATGAAGTTATGCCAGCCAAAACTTCCAATAAGCAGCTTCTCAAAAGCGGAAATTTCATCCTTTCATAACATCAGCAATCCTCTACATAGCCGTCACAAATAAACCAAAACTATCACTTATTTGTAGAGAGGCAAAAAACAAGCTTACCCGCGGTGGATGATGTCATTCCCGCAGTAAACAGCCACTCTGGTATTAGCAAGGGGCACTCTTGCCCCGGACCCTGTGCATCTTCTCAGCGAATACTCAGCTTTTTCAGGAATTGCCTGATCACGGATTGAAGCTATTCTTGGCGTTAAAAAATACGCCAAACAAAAAAGCCCCCTTTTGTTTTTTGAGGACACATTAATGACTGTAAGATCAGCATCTTTTTGGGATCGGCTTGCCAAACTGTTTGGCCTGAAGGACTAATCTCAAACCAATACTCCAGAGCCCCAATTCTTTGGAGGCGGCGGCAGTAGTGGCGGCAGCAGTGGCAGTGGTGGTGATGAGCAGCAGTGCGACCCAAACCATGAGAATTGTGGTCCCTAGCTTCTGAAGGCTGCTAGCTTCACTCGCAGTAGTTAGCACCGAATCGTTGTCTAAATTGATTTAGTTGGTTTAGACAGCTGAAGAATTACGGACATCAGCTTAATTAATAAGGCAGGGTTTACAGATTGTGAACCCTGCTTTTGTATTAACAATCCTGCTTTTGTATTAACAATTCTATTTGCTGGCCCCTTAAGGTCCCTTTCAAGTCATCGTGTGAAAGTTGTATTTCTGCGGGTTAGTTATCGAGCGCGATCGTTGAAGTCCCATCCCGCCCTTCGGGCACCCCTCCCGAGAGGGTATGGGTTCAAAGAAGCGGCTTTGGGGGCACCAAACACATATCTGTCTGGAATTGAGGAAAAGCGATTCAATCAACGAGCAGGGTTTGAAGTTTTCAGTCCCTGCCCTCATAATTCAGGCAGTGTGACGGCAAATACCCCTTAGCTTCAGGATTATGGCTTACCTCTCCGAATCTTCTCTTGATCGCTGGCATTGCCTCCGCTTAGCTGGTCTCATTTCACTGCTAGGTTTAAGTCTAGGCACAACCGTAGCTCAGGCTCAGGTGGTCGAAGACAACACGCTACCGGCAGGCGAAAATACCGTCGTGAATCAGAACGGCAACGTCTACGAGATTACTGAAGGAGCCACACGAGACGCGAACTTGTTCCACAGCTTTGAACAGTTTTCACTTGAAGTTGGTCAGGAGGCTTTCTTCATCCACTCTGAAGGTATTGACACTATCCTGGGTCGAGTTATCGGAGGTTCGGCTTCTAACATTGATGGTCTGATCAGAACACCAGACTTTAGTACTGCCGATATCTTCCTCATCAATCCTCAGGGCGTCATCTTTGGTCCCAATGCTTCCCTAGATGTTGGCGGCTCCTTCATCGCAAGCACTGCCGAGCAGATTACGTTTGCCGATGGCACAGCGTTCAATGCTGCTGATACCCCAACGGTCTCCTTGACGGTGAGTCAGCCTGTAGGTTTGGGCTTAGGACAAAGTTCACTCAATATCCGGAATGAGGCTTTCCTGGAAGTGCCGACTGGGGAAACGCTAGCCTTAGTCGGAAATGGCATTGAATTTGCAGGGGATGGCAGTGAGTTTGAAATTGTTGAAGAGGTAACTCTGCCTGCAGAGATTCGATTGTTTGCGCCTGCTGGACACATTGCATTGGCAAGTGTAGCTCCTGGCAGTACTGTCAACTTTCTCCAGAGTGATACTGAAGTTTCAGGGTGGGTGGTGGATTTTGACGCTGTAGACAATATAGATTTACGCGATATTGAGCTGTCTAACACTGCGGTTATAGACGTTAGCAGCAGTTTGATTAAAGATGGGGGCGATATTGCCCCGTTTTCAGTCTCAAGTGGCAGTACTCAGCTTCTCGGGCGCCAAATCACCATAGATAGCAGCGTTGTTCTGGCAGCTAATTTGGGTCCCTCTAATGGGGGATCACTAACTGTTGTTGCATCAGATCAATTTACGCTCAGTGGCAGATCGCAAGTAGTGGATGCAGCCGTCATCGAAGGTGGAGGCGGAGATATCAAAATTGATGTTTCTCAAGGAAATGTTGAATTAGTGGACACAAGCACCATCCTGGTAGAGTCACTTTTTAATGCGGGCGCGGCAGGGGCCATCACTATCGATGCGACAAATTTGAGCGTACAAGATGGTTCACGGATTTCTAATGTGGCATTTGGTCAGGGAGATGGCGGAAATATCACGATAGATGTTGAGGAAGGGGTCGAACTAATAGACGAGAGCAAGATACTTGCACAATCAGAGTCTTTTCAGCTAGGAGCGATTGCTACAGGCGCAGCCGGTGATTTAACGATTAATGCATCACGCCTTTCTGTTCAAGAGGGCTCAGAGATTTCTACATCAGCTTTCAGCGAGGGAGCTGGCGGGACGCTGACTATTAATGCTCTAGGGAGTTCTACTGAAGCTTCTGGCGGAACGGTTGAACTGCTTGAAGGAAGTCGCATACAGGCCCAATCAGAAGAAAAGGCTACTGGCGCGGCAGGCGAACTGACCATCAATACCTCACACCTCAGTATTCAAGAGGGCTCAGAGATTTCGACCTCAACCTTAGGGGAAGGTGCTGGCGGAAAATTAACCATCAATGCTCTTGATGAGGCTTCTGGCGGAACGATTGAGTTATCAAATGCCAGTCGCATAATCGCTCAGGCAGATGCTACGGGTGCAGCAGGTGGTATTAGTGTCAATACCTCACATCTCAGTATTCAAGAGGGCTCAGAGATTTCGACCTCAACCTTTAGCGAAGGCAATGGCGGGACATTGATTGTCGATACCTTGGGAGATTCTACAGAAGCTTCTGGTGGAACCATTGAGCTATCAGGAGACAGTTCCATCCGGGCTCGGTCAGAGAAAGAAGCTACAGCCGCAGCGGGTGATTTAAATCTCAGAGCTTCACGCCTTAGCGTTCAAAGCGGCTCAGATATCTCTACTGCAACATTTGGAGAGGGGGCTGGTGGGACGTTAAACATCAATACCTTGGATGGCTCTACAGAAGTTATCGGCGTATCACCTGATAATGAGACTACCAGCCTTTTATCTGCGGCAACTGAAGGAACAGGAACTGCTGGTAGGATTCTGATCGATACTGGAAGCCTGTTAGTACAGGATGGAGGACAGATCCAATCTGGAACGTTTGGCACTGGTAGCGGTAGCCTAACACGCATCAATGCTGAGTCCATTACGGTCATCGGAGAATTGGAAGCCAATCCCAGCACAATCTCTGCTGCTGCCAGCAACAATGCTATTGGCGCAGATCAAACTTCCGGTTCCATCGAAATTGAAACGGGCAGACTTCTAATTCAAGACGAAGCTGCTATTTTCACGAGCACCAGGGGAGCTGCTCAGGGGGGCGAACTCTTCATCACTGCCGATGAAGTTATTCTGTCAGGGGAAGGCAGCGATACCCGTGGGTTATTTGCCCGAACAGGCGGTACCGGCGACTCCGGAACACTGACGCTCGACACCGATACTCTGCTCATTGAAGGGGGAGCGCGCCTCTCCGTCAGCGCCGCCAATCCCGCCAATATTGCAGTTGAATCACTAGGAACTGTTCGGGATGCTGACATTACGGCTAACACCATCCTCCTCGACAATGGCGAAATCTTAGCGGAGTCCCCCTCCGGCAATGGGGGCAACTTGAACCTAACGGTAGAAGACCTCATTGCGCTAGAAAACGGTAGCCTGATCTCGGCAACAGCTGGGACGGCTGATTTAGGTGGCAACGGCGGCGACATTACTATCAGCTCCCCCGACGGCTTCGTCATCGCCCTGCCCGATGCCAACAGCGATATCATCGCCAACGCCTTTGAAGGGAACGGGGGCAATATTGATATCACGGCTACAGGTGTCTTCGGCTTCACTGAACAAACTGACCTGTCCTTCGATGAGCTGAGGCTGAACGACTCCAACGACCTCAGCGCCAGCTCCGAATTTCGCGGCGACCCCGGCGTCATCAACGTCAACGCACTGGTCATCGACCCCAGCCAAGGCTTAGTGGAACTAGAGACCGAAATCGTTAACCCCGAGACGCTGATTTCCACCAGCTGTCTTGCTGTCGCCAGACGCGAAGAGGGCCGCTATGTGGTCACGGGTTCAGGCGGTTTGCCCCCGACTCCTGCCGACAGTACGGCGTCCATCTACACCACGGGCGATGTCCAACTGCTGCCGACACCCCTATCCACTGACACTTCCGACGATCGCTGGCAGCATGGCGACCCCATCGTTGAGCCTGACAGTGTCACTCGTTTGACTGATGGCCGCATTGCTTTTCGCGATCGCTGTGAGGACGACGATTCGTATCTCTAGCGGGAATAGGGGCCAGCAGAGGGAGTCAGTAATTCCGAATTCCGAATTCCGAACTCAGCCATCGACTCATCGATCCATCACTTTCCAGACCCCTCCCCAGCCAAAACTCAATTTTCTTGTTTTTAGTCGCCTGTGACTGATCTTGTAGGGAAATAATGATGTAACTTATGGCAGTTGTATTGTCCGATTGCCTTTGCTAGGGCTGTCATCTTGTCATGTCGCCATCTACCCACCGCCCATCATCATCATGAAGCGTCTACCTGGAGTTTCTGCGATCGCGCGTTTGGCTGCGCTTGCCCTCCTCAGCATAACGCCTGGGGTCAGTGCCCAGTCCACCCCGCCATCAGACAATCCTGTTCTGGACGATCTCAATCTGGATGAGCCGAGCTTAGAAGATCTGGTACCGTCTGATACGCCCAATCCAGAAGACTCGCTGCTGGAACCTGTTACTCCGGAAGAGCCGCCTGCCTTGCCCCCAGAGGACTTGCCCACTATTCCCCGCCAGCCTCCGTCAGAGCTCCCCTCAGAATCGATCGAACTCCCGGCTGAGCGCCAATTTCGTGTCAGCGCAATTGAGCTGTTGGGGGTTAGCTTGTCGCCTGAAGAGTTTGGTCGGCTGGAAGCAGAGTTTGCCGGCGCAGAGGTGTCGGTTGCCAGCCGCATTGCTGCATTGGAAGGGCAACTGGTCACCTTAGAAGACTTATTGGCCCTGCGCGCGTTTATCACCGACGCCTATGTCAATGCCGGCTACATCACTTCAGGCGCATTTCTGCCCGAACAGACCTTTGAAGATGGGGGGGTTGTTCGCATTCAGATCATTGAAGGAATTCTGGAGACGCTAAAGGTAACGGGCCTGACACGCTTGCAGGCAGACTATGTGCGATCGCGAATGCAGCTGCGGCTCGGTCGTCCCCTGAACCAAGACAGCATTGTGGAAGCGCTCCAGCTTTTGCAGTTAGACCCCTTAATTGACAGCGTGGATGCTGAGCTGCAGACTGGCTCCGGACCTGGCTTGAGTATTCTAGCCCTAACGGTAAAAGAAGCCCCGCCGCTAACAGGCGGTTTTACCGTAAATAACTACCGCTCACCCAGTGCCGGGTCTGAGCAAATCAATCCCTATCTGAGCTATACCAATCTGCTGGGGCTGGGCGATCGCCTCGACCTAAGCTACAGCCTTACCCGGGGCCTGAATGACTATAACCTCAACTTCACAGTCCCCATTTCACCCCAGGATGGAACCCTCACCTTCCGAGCCATCACCAACAACAGCCGCATTATCGAAGATGAGTTTGAGGCTCTCGATATTCGCGGCGAAAGCAGTACGTTTTCCTTGGGAGTGCGCCAGCCCCTGATCAAAACGCCCAGCCGTGAGTTGGCATTGGGGCTAGCGCTCGATTGGCGCCGCAGCCAAACATTTGTATTTGACGATCGCCCCTTTTCCTTTGCTCCCGGACCAGAGGAGGGTGAATCCAGAGTGACGGTCCTGCGGTTTTCCCAAGACTGGGTTGACCGCACCCCAGACCGGGTTTTGGCAGCGCGATCGCAATTCAGCTTAGGGCTCAATGCGTTCGACGCCACAATTAACGAAGCCGCTCCGGATGGCGAATTTTTTAGCTGGCTAGGTCAGCTCCAGTGGGTGCAGCGTCTGCCAGAAGGACAGCTTTTAATCACTCGTTTGTCAGCCCAGCTCACCCCGGATGCGCTGCTCCCGCTGGAGCAATTTAGTCTCGGTGGTGTGAACACTGTGCGGGGCTATCGTGAAAACCAGTTAGTTACGGACAACGGTGTTATTGGGTCGCTGGAACTGCGGCTTCCCTTGTCGGCAAAGCCGGGAGAGCTAGAGCTAACCCCGTTTGTTGAAGGGGGCATTGGCTGGAATAACGGCGGCGAAGATCCGTATCCAGAGGGGTTAGCTAGTGTCGGCTTAGGATTGCGATGGCAAGTCGAGCCTGATTTCAGTGTGCGCCTGGATTATGGCTATCCACTCATTGATATCAACCAGGAGCGTGACACGCTTCAAGAACAAGGTGTTTATCTCTCTTTTAACTGGACACTGGATGCGAGCCGGTAGGTGTCGGTAGAACTGAGAGGTTTCTTATCTCTGAAAGGAAATTGCGTTCCGATACACACAAAGTTGGATAACGCTTCTGATGGAGGCAGTGATAGCGATTTTGTGTATCGCGACTACAGGTAAAGGTCAGCTTCGACTCCGCTCAGCCGACATTCCTTGAGCGGAGTCGAAAGGAACCTCTGTAATCACGACTTGGCAGACTTCTGAATCTTGCAACGAGAACATACAGGTTTCAGCCGTCGTGCTGATGCCTCAACCGCCGATTTTGCCGTGAACTTTGCCAAGTCGTGTGTAATCCCATTTTCACGAGTCATGACTACACGTCACGAGTCTGTAAGGGCGCACGGCTGTGCGTCCCGAACGAAATGTGTAGCTGTTACACGCAGAATCGGTATAATCTTGGATTTTGCAATTTATGTAACGTCATCTGATCCTGCCCCCCTGCCCCCCAAATTTGGGGGGGCCGAGGTCGAAGTCCCCCAGAATTGGAGGATTTAGGGGGGCGAATGCAGAATATCGATGTACTAGTGCAAGATGTCAGTATGATCCCATATCAAAGAATCGGGTCTGATACAAAGGGATTGCCTGAGGACATTTCACGACATTTTCTCTGTCGAATGAATCATCCCGAGGGCTATAAGGGGCAAAATCCATTATTGATGGGATTTTGCTGGGGCATACCCTAGCAAATTACAGCGGTAACAGCATTTCCATTTCTAGAACAAACAAAGGATAGGCATACCGATGGGATGCGGCTGGTTCCAGTTCAATAACGCTGCTAATGCCTTGTAAACGGTGGATTGCCAGGTAGGTCGTCGAAATGGGGCTTAGGCCCGATGCATTGACTCGCTTAATCACTGGAATCCCATCAATCGCCAGTCCTACGGTTTTGCCAGAAGGATGATCGACGACAAGAATGCTCCGGATTGCCGTTAATAGCGGGGGCAAGAAATCGGGAGTTGTCAGTGGTTTTGGCAGCTGAGGTGACCCGCCATACACCAGTTTGGCCGTATCCACGACAGGAATAATCTCGTCATGCAGCTGAATAAACTGCATATCAGTCTCATTTCGCCTCAGCGATCGCTGAGGATATACCTGGCGGGCCATCGTTAAAGGTAGGCAAAACCAATGTTGACGCAGTTGAAACACAATTAGCTCCAACATCGGGTCAGAAGGCTGTAGGTTGAGGGGTCGTACAAGCGTCTGTTGAGTCATGGGTATTTCCTAAAAAGCTAATTTGACGACAAGGGTTCTATGATTCGTTTGTCTTAAATCGGCCCACTGATGCCTCCAGCGCGTGCGTTACTTCAACGGCCTGTTGCTGAGCGTCCGCAATTCGATAGGCCGACTCGGCAGTGCGCTCAGAGACTTGAGCAACGTCTTGCATCAGTTGGGTTAAGGTATCAGACACCTCTACTTGGGAAGTCGTGGCCTCAAAAACAGACTGAACCATATGATCAATCTGTTGCGAGACCTCCAAAATGCGCTCCAGATTGTACTTTGCATCCTCAACAAATCGAGCTCCAACAGCCATCTCGGCTGTACTTTGTTCCATGGCTTCAACCGCTTCGGCAGTTTCTTGCTGAATCGCAGCCACGAGCTGCTCAATGTCTTGGGTTGCCCGCACCGAACGGGAAGTTAGATCGCCCACTTCCTCTGACAACGTCGCAATAGAGCATCCTTCTTGCCCAGCAGCGGAGGCCTCAATCCCAGCATTGATAGCTAGCAAGTGAGTTTGCTCAGCGATGTGCTCAATCGAAACGACAGCCTTAGCAATCTGACTGGATGACTCCCCTAACCGCTTTACCTTGGCGGTGGCTCCGCCAATCATTTCGCGTAGCTTAACGATGCTGTGCTCTGTCAATTCCATTGCGCGCGCACTCGTTTCAGCTCGATTGGCTGTGCGGGTCGCCATAGTAGCTGTCTGCTGGGCATAGCTAGCCACCTGCTCGGTGGACCGCGTCATCGATGCGATCGCAGACAGTGTGTAAGTGACACCCTCAGCCTGCAGGATGGCGTCGTCGGCCAGGGTTTGAATGGCTCCCTTGTTCGCGCCAATGGCCACCGTAACCTGCTCGATTGAGTGCTTCACCTGAATGACAATCTGATGCAAACTTTCCACAATCGTATTGAAGAAGTCCGCTACGATACCAAGTTCGCTCAAGGTGACGTCTGCCCGAACGGTGAGGTCACCCTGCGCAGCACCTTCTACACCACTGAGCAACTGCACTAGCTGCCACTGTAATATCTGTTGCTTGCCAGACCGTTCCTCCGACAGTGCCTGAATGCGAGCAAAGAGACGGGCCTGTTCGAGGGCAAATCCCAATTGACTGGCCACTTGTCTGCAAAAATCAACATCCAGACTGTCCCAGTTGCGGGGTCCTGAGCATTGGTGGGTTACTAACAAGCCGGCTAGGCGTCCTTCGACCAAAATGGGCGCCACGAGATTGGCCCGGACATGATAAGGCGCTAACTGTTCCAGACAACCCTCTGGCAAACCGGCCTCGGCAATATTCGCGATCGCCGTAACGTTGCCTTGGCGATAGTGGTCAATATCGTTGTCAGGATTCCAAAGCTCACGGATATCCCCCCCTAAAACAGCTGGCCAACCGGGTGCCACCGATTCAATGATAAAGAGCCCCCGCCAAGTGGGGTCGAACCAGCAAACAAACACGCGATCGGTTTTGAGTACTTGCCGGGTGCCATTGACAGCCGCTCGGTGAATCTGTGCTTCATTCAGTCCTTGCCGCATTTGCGAAATAATCTCGGTAAGCTGCTGGCCTCGAGCTGCCGCTTGCTGTTGCCGTTGTAAAGACTTGGCCTGACTTAGAGCCTGACCTGCCTGCACCGCAATCTGCTGCATCAGGTCGATTTCGCCGGGTTGCCATTTGCGGGGGAGGCTATACCGATGGGCACAAATCAAGCCAACTAGCTCATTCCCTAAAAATAAAGGGGCAGTCATATGAGCCTTTACCGTCAGATTTGCTAAAGCAGCCCGATAACCATGAGCCGCGTCCGTTTGCTCACAGTCTTCAACAAAGGTGACTCGGCGGGCTTTATACTGCGCGGCGATCGCTGCAATTGAGGGATCAATAATTTGACTACCCAGTACGGATGGCCACTCCCCTTCAATTGATTCAGCAATTACGTTGGCTACTTCATAGGTGTGATTGAATTGATAAATCAGAACCCGATCAACTTTGAGAACCTGCAGCAACCCGTCCACAGTGGTATTCAAAATAGTGGACTCATCGAGCGACTGACGAATACGGGTTGTTAAGTCCAGCGTCAAACTACTGTAGACTGCAGCCTGACTGTCTCGTTCGGCCTGCTGTTGCAAGACAATCTCCGATTGGGTCAGCGTATCGGCAAGCTGATTGAAAACTTTGGCTATCCGGCCAACCTCATCATTCGCCAAAACTTGAGCCCGTGCCCGACGATTGCCTATGCCAAAACTCTGGACTGATCGCTGTAAGTTTTTGAGCGGATATAGAATAGATTGCCCCCATAGCCTGACGACCCCTAAATCAATCGCTAGCGCTGTCAGCAGTACTAGCAGTTGTAGCTTCAGACTGTTGCCAATAAGACGATTCAGCGCTGTCTCCGCTGTTCCTCTGACGAGTACAGTCGCGCCGCCGTCAAAGCTCTCGATGGCCTTAGCAGCCAGCGTATAGGTTCTATCGTCTACTTGATCCCGCCGTGAGACTATCTGACCTGGGATGGCAACAGCCTCTTCCAGCAGCGTTTGACGATTGAGCATGCGATCTGGGACTGCTTGCGCGATCGCGGAATTGCCCTCTACATCGAGAGAGGTTGCTAGGGTAAAGCTGCCATCCTCTTGGTATTGATAAATAGCACTGTAGCCATTCTTGAAGATAGCCAAAATGTCTTGTGGAATCGAGACATCGATAGCGGTTTCGCCCGTTTGTTTGGGAAAACCCGTCTTCACTTCATCGATTTTCAGATTGTAGATACGCTCTGTTACGGCGAGTTCAGCTTGCGCCTGATTCAAAAGCTGGTTACGTTCGCTGACAAAAACCAGAAATGTTCCGGCCATGATTAGGCTTGCCCCAGCGATAACCTTTGAAGTCAATAAGCCAAGCAGATGCTTGCGAGCAATGCTGAGGTCATAGAACCTTTTTAGCCAACCTGGATAATTCGGCTGTATATCCGGCGGCTCTGTCTCAGTAAGCATAGATGCAGCAGAGAATAGATCACGGTAGGTTTTGATGGGTCGATCAACATCTAGCGTCAGACGATTGCCCTGGATTGAGTGGCTTCTCATGTCGCTAGAATTGGCGGCGTTATTGGCGTCTTGTGTGTCGGTAGCGTGACGAGCCGTACTGCCACGCAGGCGTTCATACAATAAGCGCAGTTTGGTAGCCATAAATTTAGCTGCCTCTCTCAAAGATAGTGATGTAAAAATGCAAAAAGGAATACAACGGCTCTGTTGATCCGCATTGCGAAGCGTCAGTATCGTTTCGCTAGTAGGAACAGCCTTGTCGCAGCAATAAATTCAGAGAAAAGGCTGGGCTGCAAAGAGCATCCCTTTAGACCAAATCCCTTAGGCAAAGAGCTTTTTGGTCGTATTGCTGGCTCCGCAATTCGCCAGCAATACGGCAATATTGCTAAAGCTGTAAATCCAAGGTTGTTATATCTAGCTAGACGCTAAAAACACACGTAAATCGAAGCCACAAAATCGGGGTAAGCGCGCCAATGGATTCTCTGTTTGGCAGGTATATTCAACAGCTTGTAGTCGTGATGCTGTTTCCAGAACATCTTTTGTGAGCGCGGCAATTAAGTCAGCGGCTTGAGTCGGTGTTAGGTATCGCAATTTCACTAACCAACAAATGGCCTCATAATCACCGCAGCGGCCAATGTCTGTGCTAGCGAACTGCTCAAACAAGAGCCGAATTTGAGCTCGCACTGAACAGGTTAACGCTGGGATATGAAACCGTAAATATCGAAGATGACGTTCCAATCGGCCAAAGGGATCGAGTGAACTAGAAGCGTAGAACAGCTTTCCCTGCTCTAAATAGAACGTCCAATCATTGGCTGTGTCCGTGATACTTAGATAGCCAGTAATTCGTTGGCTAGCAGTTTCCAGTAAAATCTCACGCCACAAAAGAGCCTGAAAAGGCTGATAACAATAACTCATCATTGCGAAATCCTGTAGCTTGTGTGCGTTTGAGCCGTTTTGCTTTTTCTAAATAAAGGATGGCAAATATAGCCGTCGCCAAGTCCGTTAGGACAAGACGGCGAAGCCATCTGGCTATGCGCTAAGCAACCCGAGGCTACTCGGTGTCTTAGCCTCGATGGCTAGAGCTATAATCTTCGGCACTGATTGCTCTAGCCAGAGCATCCTTTTCCAGTCCTTTTCCAAAGGAACACACATCGCTCAGTAAAAAGGGGCTAATGCTTGGACGGTGATTCTCGATCAAGTTAGGGAAAGCCAACCCCAAAAGGGATTTTGTCCAGATCAGCTTACTCAAGGGGAGGTTTAATTTGTAAGTGTAGACGTAGCGCTACTCGCCTAACTTCGAATAAGAAAAGACATTCCACTGTCCAAACAGCCTGGTTGACTGACAAAACCCTTGAAATCCCCATTCTGCTGTAGGTTGGGTTAGCGACAGCGTAACCCAACAAAACCGTTACTGGCGTTGGGTTTCGTCACCTCAACCCAACCTACAAGAAGACCTTTTGTCAGTCAATCAGCCAAACAGCTCTAAAGCAACTGTCAAATTGCTCATGACAGCGCTGCTGCAGACGAGTGAATCCGTCCAAGCATCATCAAATTCTGTAAGCATCTGACGGTCTATCGACCATAGATGCATGACTTCGTAAGCCTAGTCAAAAACCACGAAGACGATCTACTTAGGAACTTTAAACGATTTCTCTATTAGTGACGGGACGGTATCGGGTACCCACTCTAGAGTCGCTCTCTCTGCTAACTGCAGAATAAAGCCTGAGGACAAATTTAAGAGATTTTGGGCTAATATCCCTATTTAGGGAGAAAAAGCTCAATACCGGTACTGCACAACCTGTTTTTGGTAGATCGAAGAAGCTCGTCGACACAGTATGATTCGATATCACTAGAGGACTGCTTCATTTTTTTGATATTAAGTCATTCCTCAAGGGAACGTCAACGAAGATCAGATTTTTTTGGGTAGGGCAGTCGCCAGTGAGAAAGCAGGCGGTCATGCTTAAATTGGGGTAGATTCAAACCCAACTTTTGATATGGAGCATACGAGGCTCGCCCCTGAATTGGTCGAATTCGCATCAAAAAAGGGCTCAAAGGTGCAAAATACTCCTTTAAAGGCTAAAACTCTCCAAAACTGGACTTTCAGGCATTCAAAGGAGATACGGTTTCTGAGAAATGCCTTGCTTCATTATTTCGCCTAGCCGACTCCGGGGTTCTGAAGAACCGAATTTCCCCTGATTTTGGCGATTAATCGTGGCTAATTTCAAAGCAGGAATTCCAAATTTCGCCTTATCATCCTTCTAAAGGCATATTTCATTTCTTTGATTAAGTATGTCTTGCGAGGTTTAAAGTATATTTTGATGCGTTATAAATTTCTGTACTGAGAAGGCTGACACTAGCACTTCTGAATCGAATGAAGAAGATTTCCGGAAATAAAAATACTCGACTGCGGTGCATTAGGCTCCGCCGATGACACCCTACAATCGGTAAATTCTTTTTTGAAAATCTCCTAAGTACTCCCTTTTCTTTTCCATCGCGAGTTCAACGAAGATTTTCATACCATTGCGTATCTACCTGCAAATCAACTGCAGACAAGACTGTAGCGAAAGGCAAAGGACAGCAGAAATCTAGCTGTCGCCCGTTCCGCCAGGACAAGATAGCGAGCCATTTGGCCAGGCGCTGTACATCCGGGTAATGCTGGGTGTTCTAGCAGTCCTGTATCTTACCGATAACCCGCCGCCTGCAGATTAAATAAGCGAGCATAGCGTCCCTGTTGTGCCAGCAATTCCTCGTGGGTACCGTATTCCAGTAGTTTGCCGCCCGCGAGTACCATGATTTCATCAGCTCGACGCACGGTCGAAAAGCGGTGTGAGATCAAGATCGCCATCTGCTGTTCCGTGGCCATGCGGAACTGGTCAAAAATCTGGGTCTCGGCTTCAGCATCCATCGCCGATGTGGGTTCATCCAGCACCAGAATATCGGCATCTTGCCGCATAAAAGCCCTTGCCAGTGCAATTTTCTGCCATTGGCCGCCCGAGAGTTCTTGCCCCCCCTTGAACCATCGTCCTAGCTGGGTGTGAAACCGTTCTGGCAAAGACTCAATGAACGATGTGGCGGTGCCCTTTTGCGCAGCTTCATTCCACTGCTCTTCTGCCTCCAAGTGACGCACATCGCCTACCCCGATATTCTCCCCAACTTTGAATTGATAACGGACGAAGTCCTGAAAAATTACGCCAATACGCTGCCGTAACACTTCCCTATCCCACTCATTCAGATCGCGTCCGTCGAGCCGAATGCGGCCTTGAGTAGGCCGGTATAAGCGAGTTAGAAGCTTGATCAGAGTCGTTTTGCCAGAACCGTTTTCACCTACGATCGCGAGCTTCTGACCAGGCTTCAAATGAAACGAAATATCCGTCAGTGCCAGACGCGTCGAACCAGGATAGCTAAAGGATACCTGTTCAAACCGCAGACCATCCTCAGGCTGGGTACCCGAACGCGCGTACCCATTTTCCTGAAATACGGGCTGCTCCAAAAACTCGTACAGGTTAGATAGGTAAAGACCATCCTCATACATGCCACCGATCGCACTTAGGGCCGAAGCAAAGGTCGTTTGCCCCTGGCGAAATACGGTCAGATACATGGTTAAATCGCCTAGGGAAATGCGGGTGGCGATCGCGGCCAACACAATCCAGCAATAGGCTCCGTAAAAGGCAGCCGTACTGACTAGACCCAGCCCGTAGCTCCAGCCATTGCGACGTATGGTGAGATCCCGATCTTCAGCATATAGCCGATGAAAGATATCCCGATAGCGTTGTAGCAGCATCGGACCCAGCTGAAACAACTTGACTTCTTTGGCGTAGTCCTCACGTCCCAACAAAACTTCCAGATAGGTTTGCTGACGGGTTTCGGGCGATCGCCAGCGAAAGAGGCGAAAGGCCTGTCCGGCAAACCGCGTTTCGGCCACAAAGGCAGGGACTGTAGCCCCCATCAAAATCACAACTGCCCAGCCAGAAAACTGCAGTAGCAGTCCTCCATAGGTCAGTAGCGAGAGGCTATTCTCCACTAGACCGAAGGTCCGATTCACCATGCTGAGTGGGCGATTGGACGCCTCGCGTCGAGCCCGCGTCATTTTGTCGTAAAACTCAGAATCTTCAAAGTAAGCCAGAGGCAGCGTTTGCGCCTTTTCCAAAATCAGCAGATTAACCTTCTGACCAAGAAGCACACGTAGCAACGAGGTACACAACCGTAGTCCTTGGCGGGCTCCTGCTAGTAGCGCTACCAACAGCGCCTCGACGCCCAGATAGGTCAGGGCTAGATTGCGGTCAGCGATCGCCTGCGACTGAGCCGCCTGCACCACAGCATCCACAATCAGTTTGCCAACATAGGCCACGGCTCCTGGTAAGAGTCCGGCAACCAAGGTTAACCCCGCCAGTAGTAGTGTCAGCCGCCAATCTGTTGCCCAGACGAGCTGCACAGCGCGTCTACAGTAGCGATAAATAGAAAGCGATTCTTGGGCTGTTTGCCACTGTCTGCCAATGGCCCGTATCCAGCGCCTGATCTGTCGTTTCACCATATTTTAAGGATAACGGCAGCGCAGCTAGATTTGATGAATGGACCGGGTGGGGTATAAGGATGATTCTCCACCGGTTGGGGGGACGATCACCACAAAAGCTTCAACCCGGTACAGCCAAGTTGAAGCTTTTGTGGTTCACAAATACTGGAGCTTGCTGAGACCCCGCCTCGCGTCAGTTCAGCCACACTTTTGAGGACTGAAAGCATTGGCCAAAGATTTCAGAATCGTAGCCCCTCGACGACGGAAGCTGACGATTGAGCTGACGCGAAGTTGAAAATCCCAAATTGATCGAAGAAACGTCTGTCAAGACAGTCTCATGCACCTGGGAATAAGCGTTACGCACTCTGCACTTTATTCCACTGACGACGCTTGAGACCCCAAACGCCTGCGATCGCCAAGATCCCCAGAACGGTGCCCGCTTCAGGCACATCTTGGACTTCATCGTCGACAAGTTCCACCCGAATGCGCGCCACCTCGAAGCCGTCGGCCAAGAAGTCGGCGTTCGCAAAAGTAGGATCATCGAGAATCCCGCCGCTACCGACAGGATTAAAACCAGGATGGAGCTCAACTACCCCATTCTCGTCAACGCCCGTATCAGGAGTAGTTTGTCCGAAGAAGGCAGTGTTCTCAGGCAATTCGTCATTGACCTCGGTACCACCATCCAGAACTTGAGAGCCCAAAATAGTAAAGTCAGCGCCCAGAAAATTACCGGCATCATCAAAGATCTGATGCGCAAAGGGATCACCATTGGCGATAAAGGCATCGTTGCTAGGGATGACCATTGAGGCATAGCTGAAGTATTGGCTGCTGGGCAAACTTGCATCTACTTCAAAGAGCAAGGAAGCAATTTCGCCAGAATCAATGGGTCCGGGCGTTGCACCCTCCAAACCAAGAATGGTCCCCTGCACTTCACCCGCCCCTACCGTATCAAATTGAGCTGAGATTTCCTCGGTTGCACCATCTTCGACAACGCTTTCAGTGCCAGGGAAGAGATCTAAAGATTCGCCGCGATCGTAAATATCGAAGCCACCATCATGAAAGCCGACCCATAAGGGCGTTAGGAGTGTCGCGTTTTCTGGAGCCAAGTTCTCGACAGAAACTCTAAGCGTAGCTGCGGAGGCAGAGGCTGCCAGTGTGGTTACAGATCCAGCTGCCAGCAAGGCCGCAATCACAGAGCGATTGAAGCTAGTCATATTCATATGCATGAAAGCCTTTGTTAATAAACGACGGGTAGGCACCCGCATGCTATTAACCGCTGACGCTCTGAAAGCACACTGAGAGTTTCCTGAAGGCGGACTGAAGTCACTTTAAGCATTGTGTAAGTTACTGAGAGCGAATATGAGGTTTGCATGAAGCGCGCGCTCAGCAATCTCTGTATTTCTGCTGCCGCAGCGGGAGCCGCTCTATTGGTCAACGCTTTAGAAAGTCGTCCGCTTTAAAGCAAGAGAATGCATGAATTAGCTAATGGTTTGGAGAAACGTCTCCCATATCACGCGGTAACTTTGTTTTTCCGCCTCATCCAAAAACGTAGCCTCCAACGTGTTTACATTTAGCTGCCATAGTTCCTGCCAGCTGAACCCTTGAGCTGCCAAGGTCAAGTATTCGTTGGTCAAACTGGTTGAAAACATGGCGGGATCGTCAGAGTTAAGCGTGCAGTAAAGACCGGCATCAATCATTTGTCGAATTGGGTGGGGACGATCGCGCTCAACAACCCCTAAACAATAGTTGCTCTGGGGTGATACCTCTAAGGGAATTTGATTTTGATGCAGATACTCAACCAGCTCTGGATCCTCTAAACATCGGATACCATGGCCAATACGGTCGACGTTGAGCGACTTAATAGCTCCCCATATACTTGCGGATCCCACGGCTTCACCTGCATGGGCTACAACTGCCAGCCCCTGACGCTTGGCTTCTGCATAGGTCGCTTTAAAAGGCTCGGGCGGATGCCCAATTTCCAAACCACCGATGCCGATGCCGATAAAAATTCCTCGCTTCTTGCCAGCTAGGGCTAACTCTAAAACTGATTGCTGCGAGTCTGGCATCTGACGGGCAATATCAGGAATTAAATTGATTTGGCAAGGATACTGACTGCTACCGGCAGCTTGTCCAGCAGCGATCGCATCTAAAATCACCTCGGCCTCAAATTTCTGTACCAAAAACGAAGCACTCAAAAAAGCTTCTGTGTAGCGGATATTTTCCTCAAACTGCCGCTGATAAAAGCGTTCAATCATCAACGCATAATTTTCGGGCGTTTGGAGGCATTGAACGGCTGCTTGATAGACCTCAATAAAATGAGAAAAATTCCGAAACTCAAAAAAGGAACGCCAGTCGTCTAGCGACTGCACAGGCAATTCGACAGTGTTCTGCTGTGCCATCTGGTAGAACGTTTCAGCCGCTGTAGCGCCTTCGATATGAACGTGGATCTCAGCTTTTGGCATGGCGCGAAGCCGCTCAGCTAGCTCTGAAGGCACTCTAGCAATAGCATCGGTTGACGGCATGAGTCAGCATCCTAGAAGCGATACACATTCTCTATCGATCAACCGTCACGCGCCCTTCGTGAGATTCTACACCGGCGAAGGACCGTAGAGGATAAGCATCGCTGCCGCCTCCCTAGCGGCGGCATCCCAAACGGGGGCGATCGCCAAGATATTTGCCGCTCCGTCGAGCATACTACCGTTTGCATTGTAGGAACCAATAGCCGCGAGATTGTCAGCTCCAGCAGTATCGAAGTCTGTCATATCAGGGGCTGCCGCATCAAAGTCTGGCATGTCAGAAATTTCATTAGTGGACTGAGTTATCCCCATGCCGATATCAGTTCCACCTATCAAAATGTCATCATCAGCCACTGTCAACAAAGGGCTATCGCCGCTGATGAGCGTATCTTCTGGAGCATCTTCGACAAACGAGGCCTGGTCTATATCATTGTCTGGCCAATCGCTAATTGCGGCATCAGGCACAAAAACAATCAAAATCTCAGAGTCACCTTCAACTTCGACACTCTCTGCGCCGATTTCAGCACTCTCTGCTGTAACCCCGTATGCGGGGACCAATTGGGGTAACCCTGTTTCTAAGCTAATAGGCATTTCACCCTCAATTGACTCGCCATCACCGAGAGGCAAGCTACCGTCAGACAACTCGGAAGCTGATTGCGTTGTGATAAAGGGGAGGGCAGCGAAGTAGAAGTTTGTTGGGCTTACTGGAAATGACTCTCCAGGCGCGAGATCTGTGTCATCAAGATCTGGCTCCTCTTGTAGAGTGAGTGTGTCGTCGGGACTTAGCGGACTATAAATTACGTCCGGCGTCGCCGAGGCTGGAGGATCATCATCAACCTTACTCGAAGAGGGCTCGTTTGGATTAGCCGCGCTTTCTGTTCCTCCGATCGCCTCTACAACATCATGAGTCCCTTGCGTTTCAGAATTCGGCCCTGGGGGTATACCTGGAACCTGACTAGCAGCCCCCTGAGGATTATCGGAGTCTATTACTGCCGCTTCGGACGAGGATAGACTGCTGTTCCTAGCCCCAAGGCTCTCAGCTTCGTAGGTTACACCAGAGCCCTCTCCTGGCGAGTTGATAGCACTAATTAAAGTATCCCAGTCTTCCAGAATGTCTGATGTAGACCGTATTGCACCTACTTTTGGGCTCGCATCACTATTGCTCCCCTCAGACTCTGCCTTTGTCAAACTCTGAGGGGCTGTTGTTACATTCGCTTCTGCTTCGGTCTGAGTATTCAGATGTCGATCAATAAATGCTTGAAAATCAAGTTCAGGTAGCTGTACGACATCAAATAAAGCATTGATTCTAGTTGTGATGTACTCATCACTCTTAGATTGAATTTCTGTAATTACTTTAGTTAGCCACAGAGCAGCGATAGAAAAAAATGATTCCAGGACTAGGGTAGATGGGTCACGTGAAACAGAAGAGTGCTGAACAATAATGGCTTCAACTGAAGCCGAATCCCCCTCGCGCTCGCGCGCAATTCTGGAAAGTGTTATCAGCTTTAACCCCTTATCCTTATCTTTAGAAGAGACCTTAATTGATTTACTGATGCTATCGAGGATAGCCTCGGCTCGCTTGCGACTACTAACCTTGTCGTAGAGGTAACGTTTTAGCGTTTCCCATTCCTCGGCCAAGATAAGGACTTCTATTCGCTTCGATTCAATTAAGGACCAAAGAGTATCCAGCTCCTCCCCTTTAGAAGACTCATCGGTGCTCTCAAGACCTTCAATCAGCGTCTGAGCATCAATGAGATAACTTTTGATTCGCTTCACTGCCTTCCCTTGAATTGCTCACTGTAAACTCGCTAATCCAAATCACTGGGTTCTTCCTTTGCAGCCTGATAGTCTTTCCGAATGTCGGAGAAAGAGGTCTCCGTTCCTGAGGATAAAGGCGTTTCCAGCCCATCAGTCAGCTCCTCAAACGAACAATCCAATGCCTGACAAAGCATTTTGATCTGATAGAGCCACTTACCAATACTACGCCCATGCTCCCAATTCGCGATCGTATTTTCAGTCACGCCAATTTTGTCTGAGAGCTGTCGCTGTGTAATCTTCAAGCTCTCCCGGAGTTCTCTCAAATTCGGCTTAGAGCCATTCCACCCCTTCGATTGAGCATTTTCCGAATTAGTCATTTCCTTAAGTACCAGACGAACCAACTACGTCTTCAGAACGCCTATCCCGATAAGGATAGCGCACCACCAAAAGGGCTGAATCAAGCCCTATCCCCAATTCATCTTCGCTTCAGATAACTGATGCCGGCACATACCCCCTTAAGTTCCAGAGGATATCACGCACCCCAATAACCTGCAACAAATATATTTTTTCCAAGTATTTACCACAAAAGTATTTGGGCCAATGTATTATTGCTTTCTGTGGCCGGATCGGATTCGTATGTCTGGCCACTGTCCGAGTGGAATTTTAGTCAAGGAACGAAATCACAATGCCTCTAGAGACGTTTCCCATAGAGCCAGATTTCCCTGTCGGCGGTCCCACCGATCCAGTTATCCCTGAACTGTTTTTTGATTCTGCTGAAGGGCCATTTCCGGTCGAGCCCGATTTTCCCATTGGCGGTCCGGTCGAGCCAATTGACCATGACCTACCACTTGATCCTGGCGCAGGCCCCTTTCCCGTCGAGCCCGATTTCCCGATTGGCGGTCCCGTTGAGCCGCTGCCAATTGAGCCTTTGCCTATTGATTCGCCGTTTTTCGAAGACCCAGGCGACACGATTCCTACAGCAATTGATACGGAATTGAGTTCATCTGCCCCTGGAACGTTCAGTACGTTTGGCACCATTGGGGACAATTTCTCGGGGCCGCCTGAATTGGATGTCGATTTTTTCCAGGTTCAGCTCGATGCTGGTGACCAGCTGAACGTTAATGTTGAGTCTCCTCTAGATATATTCACTGCGGAGGAAGCGGATATCACCTTACCCCCGCCTGCCATCTTTGCTTTGCGAGTCTTTGATGAATCTGGCAATGAGGTCGCTTTCAGCGGCGGCAGCCCATTTTTCGACGAGTTCCTTTCCCCAGCGGTCACTTCTTCGATTGAATTCATCGCAGAGACTGATGGCCTTTATTACATTGGCGTCAGCGGGTTCGATAATGTCACTTACGATCCGTTCGTTGAAAATAGTGGATTTGGATTTACCTTTGGTGACTACACAGCTGATATCAGCGTACAACCCCCCCCTCTCCCCATTATTGGAACCCGTCGAGCAGACCTATTGTTTGGTACAGATGGGCGTGATCTTATCGATGGCAGAGGAGGTGCCGACACTATCAACGGTTTCTCGGGGAACGATGAACTCCTGGGAGGAAGAGGCAACGACTTTATCGATGGTGGCGAAGATGACGACATCATCGAGGGGCAACAGGGTAATGATTTCATCTTTGGGGGTGATGGATTTGACATCATCCGCGGGGGCAGAGGGGCAGACATCATCTTTGGCGATGATGAGAGCGACTTTAGCTTCGGCGATGATCAGCTGTTTGGCAATGCTGGCAATGATGAAATCTTTGGCGGCTTCGGGTTTGACCAGCTGCTAGGAGGCAAGGGCAATGACCAACTCAATGGCGGCTTCGGGTTTGACCGCTTAGAGGGAGGAGCGGGCAATGATGTCCTGATTGGGGTTGGTTTCGACGAGTTCGGCAGTGCTCCAGGCGCGTTCGAGCAGGATACGCTTGTGGGCGGGGCTGGCAGCGACACCTTTGTCTTAGGCGACAGTGAGACTGTCTTCTACGATGATGGTGACCCTTCTTCTACCGGCGAGTTTGATTTGGCGCTGATCTTAGACTTCGACGCCGCGAAGGACACTGTGCAATTGAAAGGATCAGCAGATTTATACAGCCTCGACTTCTTCGTGAGCCCAATTGGTTCTAGCAATGCTGCCATTGTCTTAGAGAGCGATGCCAGCAGAGCTGAAACGATCGCAATTTTCGAAAATGTCGTCCCGGGTGAGCTGGATCTGACCAGTTCAGCTTTCCAGTATGTGTAGCGACAGATAGCGTGTGTGTTCCGTGTACGAGTCTCACTGCACGTAGCGGTGTGTCTACCTCCTCAATCAGGATTCCATTCTTGGCAACAAGGATGGAATTTTTTTTGCACAAAAACAGCCCCACCAAAGTTGACAGGGCTGGAGACGCAGTTAGGAGGTATCTTGAATTCAACCATATCGGCAAGACTCAAGAATGCTCGACCATTTAATAAGTTCTTAACTCCTAGCCGGGAAAAGATTTGCAATTGTTCACACCCAAAGACCTGCGTGCCAGCGCCTGAGGCTGAAGGCGACTAAATGTCTGGAATTCCAGATTTTGCAAAAAAAGGCCATTAACAATGAACAATCAATACGATTTGTCGATCGCACCCATGCCAGCTTGCCACAGTAGAAATTGAAGTCCCGCAGCGATTTTGCGGCTCACCACATCCGATTTGGAAAGGGGCGTCTTTCCTTGGGTGAAAACCGGGAATCTGGATGTGGTCAAGATATATTTTGGCTGTGTCCAGGAGGCGATAATGGCAATCGCAACAATCAACCCGATCAATGGTCGTACCCTCAAAACTTACGAATCCCTAAGTGCCGCCAGCCTCGAAGACAAGCTGACCAAGGCACATGCGGCCTTCACCGCTTACCGTTCAACCAGTTTTGCCGAACGGGCTGCTTGGCTCCATGCAGCGGCGGGCATTTTAGAGGCTAATCAAAAAGCCTATGCCGAGCTGATGACCTTGGAAATGGGCAAACCGATTACCGGCGCGATCGCAGAGGTAAACAAATGTGCCTGGGTTTGCCGTTTTTACGCAGACCATGCCGCGACCTTTTTACAGGATGTGCCGGCTGATACAGATGCCCAGCAGAGTTTTGTTCGCTATCAGCCGCTAGGGATTGTGCTAGCAGTGATGCCGTGGAATTTTCCTTTTTGGCAAGTTTTCCGATTTGTGGCTCCGAATCTCATGGCTGGCAACGTGGGCTTGCTGAAACATGCCTCCAATGTGCCTCAGTGCGCCCTTGCCATCGAAGCCATTCTGCAAAAAGCCGGGTTTCCCGACGGCGTCTTTCAAACCTTATTAATTGGGGCCAGTGCAGTTGCTGATCTCGTGGCCGACGATCGCATCAAAGCCGCTACGCTAACCGGAAGCGAAGCCGCCGGGGCATCCCTGGCAGCAACAGCAGGTAAACATATCAAGCCAACCGTTCTAGAGTTAGGCGGAACGGATCCTTTTATTGTCATGCCCAGTGCTGACTTGGAAGCCGCCATTGCTACTGCGGTCACGGCTCGGATGCTGAATAACGGTCAGTCTTGCATTGCTGCCAAGCGATTTATTTTGCATGACGCGATCGCCGATGCCTTTCTTGAGGGTCTAACGGCAAAGTTTCAAACGTTGAAAGTAGGCGACCCTACAGCCAAAAACACAGACGTGGGGCCCCTTGCCACCGCCACCATTCGGGATGAATTGGCAGACCAAGTTGCAGCCTGTGTGCAACAGGGAGCCAAGGTGCTGGTCGGTGGTGATATGGCGGCGCTGATGCGCCAACTTCCTGCTGACTTGCAAGCTGGGAGCTTTTACCCCCCGACAATTTTGACCGACATTCCCCCCGGCACTCCCGCCGACCAGGATGAGTTTTTTGGTCCCGTTGCGCTTACCTTTCGAGTGCCTGACATTGATGCTGCGATCGCCCTTGCCAACAGTACCCCCTTGGGGTTGGGAGCCAGCGCTTGGACACAGGATATTGAAGAGCGCGATCGCTTTATTGATGACTTGGAAGCCGGAGCCGTCTTCATCAACGAACTGGTGAAATCAGATCCCCGTCTGCCCTTCGGCGGTATCAAGCGATCAGGATATGGTCGCGAGTTAAGCATTCAAGGCATTCAGGCATTTACAAATGCCAAAACTATTTGGATCCAATAATCCCAATCCCTGTAGAGGCACACAGCTATATGCCCTCGCCCCTGCCGTGCACCCCACGTGCATGGCAGGGAATCAGAAATACAGCAACAGGCAATCGCAAACGAGATAGCGTGAGGAGGTAAAAGCAATGGACACTGCTGAGCTATTAGTCAAATGTTTAGAAAATGAAGGCGTCGAGTACATCTTCGGCGTACCAGGAGAGGAAAATCTACAGGTTTTGCAAGCACTCAAAAAATCCTCCATTCAATTTGTTACGACCCGCCATGAACAGGGTGCAGCGTTTATGGCTGATGTCTATGGTCGTCTTACCGGCAAGGCTGGGGTTTGCCTGTCAACCCTCGGGCCAGGGGCTACCAACTTGATGACGGGCGTCGCTGACGCCAATCTAGACCGCGCACCTCTGGTAGCGATCACGGGTCAGGTGGGGACTGATCGCATGCATATCGAATCGCACCAGTACTTGGATTTGGTTGCCATGTTTAGCCCCGTAACCAAGTGGAATGCCCAGATTGTCCGACCCAGCATTACCCCCGAAATTGTGCGGAAAGCCTTCAAGCTAGCTCAAACTGAAAAGCCCGGAGCCGTCCATATTGACCTACCGGAAAATATCGCAGCTATGGAGGTAACGGGTGAACCGCTCCGCCGCGATGGTCAGGAAAAATCCTACGCTTCACTACAGAGCATTCAACAGGCAGCAGTGGCGATTTCCCAGGCGACGAATCCCCTCATTTTTGTGGGCAATGGGGCCATCCGAGCTCAGGCCAGTGAAGCCCTGACCCAATTTGCCTCAACGTTGAATATTCCTGTAGCAAACACGTTTATGGGCAAGGGCGTAATTCCCTACACCCATCCGTTATCCCTGTGGACGTTTGGTCTGCAGCAGCGGGACTTTATTTCCTGCGGTGTCGAACAGGCGGATCTGGTAATCGCTGTCGGGTATGACTTGGTGGAATATTCGCCCAAAAAATGGAATCCAGACGGCAATATTCCGATTCTGCACATCAATGCAACGCCAGCGGAAATCGATAGCAGCTATATTCCTCGGGTTGAAGTTGTCGGTGACATCGCTGACTCGCTGGCAGAAATTCTCAAACGGGTTAACCGTCAGGGGCGCCCGGATCCCATTAATCTCAAACTACGAGAAGAAATTCGGGCCGACTACGATCGCTATGCCACCGACGAGGGCTTTCCCGTCAAACCTCAGAAACTGATCTATGACTTACGGCAGGTGCTGGCTCCCGAGGACATTCTGATTTCTGACGTGGGTGCCCACAAAATGTGGATTGCGCGGAATTATCACTGCGATCGCCCTAACACCTGCCTAATTTCCAACGGTTTTGCCTCTATGGGCATCGCCATTCCTGGTGGCATTGCGGCCAAGCTCGTCCATCCTTCCCGCAAGGTGATTGCCGCGACTGGAGACGGCGGCTTTATGATGAATTGCCAAGAGCTAGAAACGGCCCTGCGGCTAGGAACCGCTTTTGTCACGATTATCTTTAACGATGGTGGCTATGGCCTTATCGAATGGAAGCAGCAGAGCCATTACGGCGAGTCGGCTTTTGTCCATTTCACCAATCCTGACTTTGTGAAACTGGCTGAATCGATGGGCCTGAAAGGCTACCGCGTCGAGGCCACCGAAGACCTACTGCCGACCTTGAAGGACGCGCTGGAACAAGATGTGCCCACAGTGATCGACTGCCCGGTAGACTATCGAGAGAATTTGATGTTTAGTAAGCAAACACAAGCGCTGACGTGCTTAATCTAACTCGGGCAGACTGGCTCTTTTGTCTCCGCTGGACGCTGGCAACCGCGATCGCCCTCAGCATCCCCACGCTGTTAAAACAGGTTAGTTTTCTAGAGCAGATTGGGCTCTGGACAGGTCCCATTTGGCTGGGAATTGCCCAAGGCCTTGCATTGGAACGCTATTGGACGCGCTCAATTCCCTGGGGATTTGCGACTGCGGTTGGTGGCTATCTTGCGATCGGCAGCTATTCTCTTTTGATCCTCGCTAGCTTTGCGGTTGCCCCGATCCTCCCTTCGGCTTTGGGGCAAATTACATTCATCTGCCTACCTACCGTTGGTGGTGGAGTCATTCTGGGACTTGCTCAAGCTTTGGTGTTGCGCGGCGTCAGTCGCTGGTGGCGCTGGTGGCCTTTGGTTAGCAGTATGGTTCTGCTCGTTAGTATCTTCTGGTTAATTGCTTTGAGCATCGAGGCAAGTGTGATGCAATTTGCTATTGGGGATGAGCCACCGTCGCGGCCTTCCTGGTGGTACTGGACACTGCTCACAGCCGTGAGTGGACTCATTGGCGGTGTTCTCAAGAGTTTGGCACTGGCCTTGTTTCTGAAACGGACGCCCCGCTTACGCAAGAAACCATAAGATGCGGCCTCAAACTAATTGCGCTTAACTAGCCCATGTATCGCTATACATCCTCAGCTGCGCTTGCACTTTAGCAAGCTCACCAGAAAAGTTCGCAAACTCGCTGTAAAACAGCCGTTCCAGTCGCTCAAACCGCTGCTGTAGCTGGTTTTCTCGCTGATGTTGTCCTATTTGTACTGCTTCTGAATCGTTGGGCAAAGGCTCGTCGGCAGCCTCCGTTGAGAGCACTGCGGCCTGACTCACAGCCATGCCCGATGGCTGACGAGAGGTATCTTGCACCGACAGCTGCTGCTCCAAAGCCGCAAGCCGATCCTCCATAGATAAGTTCAACCCCTGCTTGGAGAAGCGTGAAACCAATTCAGTTACCGAAACGCCTTCTTCCGAGGCTTTAGCTTTCAGCTCCAGGATCAATGATTCTGGCAGCCTAAAACTCACCAACTTTTTCTCCGACATAAGACAACCGCTATACGAATGCCACTAGCTTTCAACTTTAACACATACATAGTATATACGAACTATACGAAGAGAACGCAGGGTCAGCTTTGATGGATAGCCGTGAAGGGAACAGGGATATAGATGGGGCGATGGAATAAGGGAGTAAGGGCGTAATACCAGTTCTCTAAATCACAGCTACACAAAGGAAATAAATGTAGCTCCGTGACATGTCACGGAGCTACCGGATCTGTAGCATTTACAGCGAGAATCGGTATGAGGGAGTAAGGGCGTAAGGGCGTGGGAGCAAGGGGAAAAGGCAAAAGGTGAAGGGTGAAGAAGCAGAGAAAACTTGAGCCCTGCCCCCTCTTGAGCCCTGAACCTTGAGCAACGAGGAGCCTTGAACCTTAAATCGTGAGCCCACGACCATTCCCGACTACTCCACAACCATTAACCCATAAAAAGCTTGTTTGTTCGGTTGCGTTGTAAATACATTTGTATTACTCTTCATCTATACGGCAGTTCATTTGTACTTAATTGTATATCAGTTGTCTGTCGTGTGTGGCGATCGCACTACCAGTATCCTCTCTCCCCCTTATCTATTTGGAGGTCTGACTATGTCCCCCCAACATCGACAGCATTCGCAAAATCAGAGCCAGACAGGGTCGTCTCTGTCAGGTTTGGTAGCCCTCTGCAGTCTTGCCGTTGTGAGTGGAACGATAGGCGCAGCAGGAGTTCTTGCCTATGTCAGGCTGTCTTGGGCGCATTATGAGGCAACCGTGATGCCTTCGTTAGAAGAGTCGATATCTGCCGCCGACGTTTCTGAAAACTCGAAGGCCGGCATACCCACAGGTGTGGCGCTGAAACTCACGCCCGCGAATGCACTACGGCCACAGCCTGCGATCGCCCCAACCGATGAGGAGTCGATCGCAACGTCTCCGAGAACCTATGCGACAGACGTGCTCCCGTTGGTATCGAAGCATGGTGTGGATGAGGTCTGGTTCGAGAATTTATGTCATCACTGGGCGGCCTTCTCGGGGCAGACTTGGGCTGCTATGACCGAAACCGAAAAGGCAGAGTTTGCGAATGAATTGCTCTTCCGATTGAAAGAGGGTCTTCATCCAGCAACTCTCAGGCAACTAGGGCGTCGCAATACGCTGCATTACAGCAACCTGACCTGGCAACGGGAGCAAGCAGGTCAGCCTAAGGAAATAGCCCATGACAAGGCTGATGCTCGCTTCTTTGCAGCATTTCCTAATCTCCGACAATATCAGTCAGAGATTTCTCACACCGGGTTTGATGAAGTCTGGTTTGCGTTCTTGGAAGATGTGATTCGGGAGCGAACGGTCCCTGTCTATCGAGAAGAGGTTGCGAGCACCAACACAATCGCTCCGAGCCTCGATTAGAGCAAACACAGTCAGCAAGTAATACTTGCTTGCTGTTGGGCAGCACCGACGTCACGCTGTAGCTTTTGTGGCTATAGTTTTGCCTAAGCCCTCTTAGGAAACGCCATGACAGTCTTTGAAGGAACGTTCAAACCCCCAGTTGTCGGCAGTTATGCGGCTCCCATCAAAATTACAGGCTCAGGATATTGCGATATCACCCCTGATGGTCTAATCGTCAAAGGGTTTCATCAACGCTCTGCCATCAACAGCACCCTGTTTTTGGTACTGTTTTTAGTCCTCTTTTTTGGTCTTGTAATACTATCTACTTTGATCGGAACGTTAATGGATATTTCCGTTCCTATTTGGCTGGTATCTATTCCAATTGGCGGATTTATTGTTGCTTTCACGCGCGGTCAAGGAACCGATCATGAAGGTGAAGCTGTTGAATTGCTTATTCCATGGAACTATGTTGCCCATGCAGCGCTTGATACAAGTTCAGGGGCAGTGAATATTCGCGTCCGAAAGTTTCGACATCAGGACCAGATTTACAAAGGAATTCTCTTTTTTCATCCATCAGCAGGCTCGGACGCCCTATTAGATGCCCTACAGAAGCATACGGCTACACCTCAGTTGAATAACGAGTTCTAATGCATCAAACAGCAAACTCATTCATCAATGACGGACCCATTTAGTTAGAATTCGCATCGGTTTGCCGCTATTAGGATCGACCTGAGGTTTGCTCCAGGCACGGGGTTCAGCAAACCCTAGGGTGTGTAAAACACCAATCACTAAATTCGTGCTGATACCCGACCCAATAAGTATGATGTGAACAGGTTCGCGGGTAGGTGTGACCTCATCGGAAGGGGCGGAGTGCTGCAGCGATACAGCTTCTTCGCCCGCAGTTACCGTATTCTCAGAATCGCCCTCATTAGCAGTCTGAAAGGCGCAGTCAGCATCAGATCTATCAACAGTATCAGACTCACTAGTGGAATCTGATGGAACTCGATAAACTTCAATATTGGGGAGAAGGTCTTTCATAGTGGGATGAGAATTTTGGATACAAGAAGCTGTGTGAGGAAAGGGGAGCCTGTAACCTCACAAACACGAAGCGAAACCAGCAAAATCTCGGACGTACCAGTAGCACATCCTCACCAAAGATTGACCTTTCCGGAAAATTTAGTTAGCTTGTGCAAACTTTAAACAAAAGAGGTCAGATTAATGGTATTAGCCTGTCAATGCAGGTGATTTTCTTGTCCATGGCCACAGACGATAAACATAGCTTTAGCCATTTAGGCTAAGACACTGAGTGGGACTCTAATGCTCAGCACAGAACCCAATGGCTCGCCGTCTTGTCCTAACGGAACTGGCGACGGCTATAGCTTCAAGTGAAGCCCGGATAACCAACAGGCATCTTACCGAGGATCGCCTTTAGGCTTCGTAGAGTGATCTTCGTAATAGATGACGGATTAAGATGCTGCTGAGCAACGTACTAGATATTTGTCAGACAGCCAGACATCTTATTTATGCTATGAACCGAGCATAAAAAACTCTTGCCAACTATCAAATTAGCAAGAGTTTTAAGCAAATTTATGATGGCTTAGACGACTTTTAATTAACCCTCAGCTTCAACATAGACAAAGAGAAGCCCCATTGTAACAAAGGCAAGAATTGCAAGCATGGGAATGCAAACTGAGGGCAAGAATGAAGCTGACATAGCTTTTCCTACTTTCTTAACGGACAACCTACAGCTTGGATATTACTGGAAGTATGGAGACAATTGCTAAAGTGTAAAGATTCTCAACAGAGGATAATTGCGGATCACTTTCCCGTAAACTGATTTCTTAGAGTTTACCTGTGACGTGATTTTAGAGTCTTAATAAACATGGCAAGTATGGAAACTTTCGTCGACCATACCGGTGATCCCCAAGTCGGCAATCTCTCAACACCTCTAAATTCTTCGGCTTTCTCAAGGGCTTTCATTAGCAACCTGCCGGCTTACCGCAAAGGGTTATCATCCCAACGACGAGGATTGGAAGTTGGCATGGCACACGGTTTCTTCCTGTTTGGGCCGTTTGTCGTCACAGGCCCACTCCGGAACACTGAGTATGCAGCCACTGCGGGTGTACTTTCAGCCGTCGGTCTGATTATGGTTCTCACTGTTGCCCTCTCTCTCTACGCTAGTGTGGCAACTCATAAGCCGACTCCTTCTGTCCCCACAACAACTAATGTCCCTAGTGATTTGGGTTCTAATGAAGGCTGGGGTGAGTTCGCTAGCAGCTTCTTGATCGGCGGTTGTGGCGGTGCCTTCTTTGCCTATCTTATATATCTCACGCCTCATTTAGACTCTCTGAACGGAGTCGCCAAAGGCATCTGGTCAACGATGTAAGTGAGATCGAAAACGTTTGTCTGTTGCTGAGCATTAGCCACCCCCTGAGTCGCGATCGCATGCTGTTGAAGTGCTGCGATCGCTTTATTTTTGAGCTGACGGGCGAAGAGTTGGGAGCCCGGAGTGGGAGCCAGAATCTAACGTCCTCTCGCTTCCTGCCCCCTGACGCCTCATTCTTTAAATACCTCTACCTCAGATCTTGCACTTGGCCGGGAAACCGCTAAACACCGCCCTGCACTGAAAGTGTCAGGGCTCACTGACTCAAACCCCTAAAGGGGTTGAAGAGCGTGTAATCCTTATGCATCAATGGATTTAGCCTTTGATAGTCCCTT
>JBHJHM010000029.1:0-18224 GCA_050330865.1 Leptolyngbyaceae cyanobacterium | reverse complement strand
AAGTGATCAATCTCAATGCTGAGCGTTTGTGGGTTTTGAACTTTTTCCCGAGACCCTGTCTCGCTTACTATTTACTGTCTTGAATAGCCTTTCATTCCTGTAATTCGTTTGTAGTATTCCTTGTAGCGCGGAATGTCGGTTGTAGGAGTTCCTATCGGCGATTCGCCAAGGGCGACGCTGCGCGATCGCTCGCGGGCCGGAACCCAAGCTCTATGGGATTCTTTGCCGCCGGGTTTGGCGTCAGTGCGCCGTCTGTTACAGCGATTTCTGGGAAGCCTATGAGGCCGTATTGATGAAATTAACAACGCAGGAGCGATCGCATTTCTACACCGCTGCAGGAACGGCAGCTTGAAGGCTAGCTAGAAAATTGCCTAACAAAGTTTTGCCTGCAGTAGTCAAAATACTTTCTGGATGAAATTGGACACCTTCGATGTGGGGATATTCGCGATGGCGAACACCCATGATAGAGCCATCGGCTACCCAAGCAGTGACTTCTAACGCCTCCGGGCAGGTGTCTGGGTCGATGACAAGGCTGTGGTAGCGCGTGGCGACGAAAGGGTTGTCCAGCCCTTGAAAGACGCCCATACCGGTGTGGTGAATGAGGGACGTCTTACCATGCATGAGTTCAGGAGCTGCGATAATCTTACCGCCGAAAACTTGGCCGATACTCTGATGTCCAAGACAAACACCCAAGATGGGAATCACTGGACCCAGCTGACGTACCACGCTTGAAGAAATACCCGCATCCTCTGGACGACCGGGTCCCGGAGAAATGACGATACCATCAGGCTGCAAGTCGGCAAGGGTCTCTATCGTAATTTCGTCATTGCGATAAACCTGAATCTTCTCAGCAGCTGGATGCAAGCTACCGAGTGCCCCAAGATATTGCACCAGGTTGTAAGTGAAGCTGTCGTAGTTATCAATTACTACAATCATGACGAAATCCTTCCTCAGGATGCGAAAAAAGGACTAATGACGGTAAACAGGGGTGGAAAAATTAAGCATCCACCCACCATGATTGCCATTAGGGCAGAAATCAGAACTGCTGCTGCTGCACAGTCTTTAGCAATCTTAGCGAGTTCGTGATAAGTCTGTTGCACGGTGAGATCCACAACGGCTTCTAAGGCCGTGTTGATCAGCTCTAATGTCATCACGGCGCTGCAAGTGAGCCCCAGAACAGCAATATGGACCGCAGGAAGCCTCAAAGCAAAGCCGGTGCCAATCACGGCTATCGTAGCTAGCACATGAATTCGGAAGTTGCGTTGGGTGCGAAAGGCATAGAAGATTCCTTGACTCGCGTAGCGAAAGCTTGCTCCTAAGTTATGCGCTACCTTCCAAGCGTACTCTCGCTCCGACGAGACAGGTGTGACCTCAGGCGTAGAGGAAAGAGAGGATGAATTGGGTGCTGAGGTAGGAGTAGGCATATCGCTCATGAGACGATGCTTTTTGGTAACGTTTTCGGGAGCCTGAGCAGAAACCCGGACTTCTACTGTTATGGGTATTGCTAGAGAAGGATTGCAAATAACTTAACCTATCTCAGCAGCAATTTGTAAATTGCATGAACGCTAGTCACTACAGAGTCTTGCGGATATACCGCATGCAGATGTGTCTAGACTTAAGAGGGGCGGCAGGCTCCTACTACTCAGAAAACTATGATGGCGATATTGCTACTGACGGTGATATTGCTGCCTCTTCATGTGAAGTATGCGGAGTGGCTTAACTCTAGCCCCACCTGTGACAGTAGTTGCTGTTGCATGGACAACATCTCTTTGAGACGAGTCTCATCGGGATGATCCCATCCCAAAAGGTGCAGCAGACCATGGGCTGTGAGCCAAGCCATCTCTTCTAATAAGGTATGCCCGTGGGTATCACATTGCCTTTGAGCAGTCTCGACGGAAATGATGATGTCGCCTAGGTTGCAAGGAATTTGCGAGAAGACCCCAGGCGGCAATGTTGTATTTTCTAAGGCTGCAAACGATAAGACGTCGGTTGGGCAATTTTGCTGACGATATTGAGCATTGAGTGCTGCGATCGCGGCATCTGAAGTGAGCTGAATACTTAGCTCGTAGGCATTGAGAGGAGAAAGGGCCGGTGATAGACAGGCTAACCACGTTTGTAGCCAGGTTTGCCAGTCGTCAGCCGCTACGATCATGCTGATAGCTTTCAGGCATTCGCCCTGCAAACTCAGGTCTACTGTGGGGCTGACTGCTTCCATATCAGCGGGTCAAATAAGACAAACCCACCAACAATCCCATCAATCCTACGACCGTTAGGCCAAAGTGAAAAAGCGACTTGCCCCCTTTGCGCACCATATTTCGCATTGCCAATTTGACATAGCTAGGCGGCGGTTCTTGGGAAACGGGTTCAGCCAAGTCAGGATTCTGAGGCAGTTCAGTCGTTGCGTTCTCAGCCATGCAGTCAACCTCTTTTGGATATTCAATATATATTTCTAAACATACGATAAAGCAGGATCAGGGAATTGTTCTCGGGTTTTGGTTCTTGGTTGGTAGTTGATGGTTGATGGTGAGAGTCTTGAGTTTGTAAATGAGTTATGAGTGTTGAGTGTCGAGTTGAACCAAGAACTCAACACTAAGAACGTTGAACTCCCTTACGTCTGCTGCGACTCTTCCCCTCCCCGCCCCTCCCGGACTTCGGTTCCCTATTCCCTAAACCGCCTCTGTCGTCTCCGACACCTGAGCGTCCTTCCGCAGATAAGCTTGAATGAACGGATCTAAATCGCCGTCCATGACATCCTTGATGGCAGTGGTTTCCTCGTTGGTTCTGAGATCTTTCACCATCTGATAGGGATGGAAGACATAGTTACGGATTTGGTTGCCCCAGGCAGCGTCCACCATATCGCCCCGAATTTCGGCAATCTCTTTGGCTTGCTGTTCTTGGGCAATGACGAGGAGTTTGGCTTTCAGGAGGGCCATCGCTTTTTCGCGGTTCTGCAGCTGCGATCGCTCCTGTGTACAGCGAACTGAAATACCCGTCGGCAGATGGGTAATGCGGACCGCCGTTTCTACCTTGTTGACATTCTGTCCCCCAGCCCCGCCGGATCGAGAGGTATTGATTTCCAAGTCTTTTTCTGGAATTTCGAGCTCAATCGTCTGGTCTAGAATTGGCATGACCTCAACGCCAGCAAAACTGGTTTGTCGTTTGCCGTTGGCATTGAAGGGGGAAATCCGGACTAAGCGATGGGTGCCTTTTTCTGCCTTGAGGTATCCAAAGGCATATCGACCCTGAATTTCCAGCGTTGCTGACTTGAGGCCGGCTTCATCGCCCTCCGATTGCTCCACAAGTTGGACCTTGTAGCCCTGCTGTTCGGCCCACCGGGTATACATTCGCAGGAGCATCTCAGCCCAGTCTTGAGCATCGGTGCCGCCTGCACCAGCATTCAGAGTGAGTACAGCGCCGCTTTTATCATAAGCACCCGATAGTAGACGCTGTAGCTCCCATTGATCCAGCGAGCGACCCATCTCACTGAGCGTTCCTTGGGCTTCATTAAACAGCGCTTCATCCGCGTCTTCTTCCAGCAGTTCCAGAATGGCTTCTGTGTCTTCCAAACTGCTCTGCCACTGATTAATTTGCTCTAGTTGCGCTTTAGAGTCATTGAGATCTTGCAAAATCTGCTGTGCCTTATCCGGGTCATCCCACAGCTCAGGCTGCGCTGCCAGGGTCTCAAGGTCTTGAATTTTGGCTTTAATGGCAGCTACGTCAAAGATACTCCTGAGCTTTGCCCAGGCGCTCAGTTAGCAATGCGAGATCGCGCTTCAAGTCAGTTGTTTCCAGCATGATTTATGGCATGTAGCGTAGTCCTCTATGCTAAGGCGATCAGCAGTGATCAGCAACTGTGATGGTTGTTGGTTGTTGGTTGTTGGTTGTTGGTTGTTGGTTGTTGGTTGTTGGTTGACGGTTAGGTTGAGGCGAGGCATTGGGAGCATAGAGTTGCTGATTTGTGGCCCGTATACGGGGCAAATGCCTTGCCCTTACGGGATGGTGCTCACCCCTATCACCCCACTACGCCATCACCCTTTCACCCTTCCACTCTTCCACACCTCGACTCCTCTCCTCCCCGTTCCTCAGATTCAGATTTGACGCTAAGGTAAGGGTGTCCTTATTCATCACGAGTCTATGCCCGTGATTATGTCTCGCTGTCCAGTTCCGCCAGAGCAGCTACCCATTAATCAGTATCAAGACATGAGTCAGTCTTGGTTCTACAGTTGGGGCGGCTGTGAGCTTTGGCCTTACCTCAGACCGCTATTGATTATCTGGGGAATAAGCTGGGTGGTAGCGGGTCCGGTTGCTGCAGCTAGTTTCGATCCGGGGAAGCATCTGGTTCCTTTTATGCTTTGGGCTTCGGCAGGAGCTTTGATACTGCCGGTGTTGACCTTGGCACAGCTCTATGTCGGGTGGCTCCATGTGGGGCAGCGTTTGCAGAAGCGGGAAGTACCCTACGAAGAGTCTGGTTGGTATGATGGACAAGTTTGGCTAAAACCGGAAGAAGTGCTGAACCGCGATCGCCTCATTATGAGCTATGAAGTTCAGCCTATTTTGCAACGGATCCGAAATACGTTGGGTGTCTTGCTAGCTCTGGGTGTAGGATTAATCACAGCTTGGCGGTTCCTGTAGGATAGTGGGCTCATGATTCGTCTATGTCGAGGACTTAGCCATGACAAGGGCTAAGCGTTACCAGTCAGCCAACCTGGAAATTCAACTCCTGAGGGAAGGCATCATTGAATCTGTTCATACGGCCAGTGCGGTTGTCAGTGACAGCCGCGGTCGGATGCTATCTGCAGCTGGTAATGCTGAAACCGCGACCTTCATTCGTTCGTCTTTGAAGCCTTTTCAAGCATTGGTGGTGGCTGCATCCGGGACGCTAGAGCGATTTTCTTTGGACGATCGCGATTTGGCGATCATGTGTGCATCGCACCAAGGCAATATGGAGCAGGTGCGTCAAGCCTTCCACATCTTATGGAAAGCCGATTTAGAGCCCAGTGCGTTGCAGTGTCCTACGCCTGCTGGGCAGGATAGCCCTCTAAAGCACAACTGCTCAGGTAAACACGCAGGTATGCTGGCGCTTTGTCAGCAGCGTAACTGGCCGTTGGAGAGCTATCTGCATCGTAACCATCCCCTCCAAACGCTCATTCTTAGAACAACAGCTGACCTGTTAGGGATGCCCGCCGATGAATTTATCGGAGCACACGATGATTGTGGTGCGCCCACGTATCTGATGCCGCTGCATCAAATGGCAACTTTGTTTGCCAAGTTGGCGTCTGGCGATAATTTGGAAATGGAGCGCATTGTCCGCGCCATGACTCACCACCCAGAATTGGTTGCGGGACCTGGCTCATTTGATACAGATCTGATGCGTCTTACCGACGGCGAGCTGGTCAGCAAGTCAGGCGCCGAGGGCATTCAGTGTGTGGGCCGCGTCGGTCAGGGGCTGGGACTGGCCATCAAGATCCGCGACGGTGCCAAGCGGGCGAAGTATGCTGTTGCAGTACATCTCTTGAAGCAGTTAGGGTGGCTCATGCCTGGGACAGCGGAGGAGCTTGCTGAAAAGTACATGGTGTTGAGCGACTACAAGCGTCTGGATATTCAAGGAGAACTGGAATTGCTGTAAGGCGACAAAGGGGTAGAAGAGTGATGGGGGGTGGAGTCGGAGAGCGAGCGTATCGAGAGGGAATGGGTAACGGCTTAGAACCAACTACCAACTACCAACCATTATCTATCCACTATCAACCACTCACTCAGCTTCCAATGCCAATCGCCTACTCCAGCTTTTCACCACTCAAAATAAAAATCGGATCGAGCGCCCTAAAGACTTGCTGCAAGCCTCGGGTTTCTAGTCGGTTGATGGTTGGCTGTACAATCTCGACGTTGCGGACGCAGAGTGAAGCAAAGGTTTCGGAAATGCCATATAGGGTTTCTAGGGTCCCGGTGGTTACCACCATACGCCCCCCGATGGGAAGATAGTCCCAGGCTGTGTGGACAATTTCTTTCATCGATCGCCCACCCTCCACAATGATGCAGTCGGGAGCAGCAGGAAGATCGGCTAAGCAATCGGGCGCCACCCCCTCGACGACTTCGACATTAGTGAGCCCAAAGCGATCGCAATTCTGGCGAATCAGATTGGCGACTTCCTGATCGCGCTCGACAGCGACAACCTGCCCCTGAGGACACAGTAGCGCTGCTTCAACCGCTAGCGTACCCGTACCTGCCCCTACGTCCCAGAGTCTGGCTGTGGGGGTTAGCCGCAGAGCTCCTACAATGAGCAGCCGAACTTCCCGCTTGCTAATGGGAATTCCCGGCAATTGCTCAAATAACTGATCAGGAATGCCAGGGGTTGAATAGGGCCAGAGAGGTGCCATGGAAGATGAGCCAGTTAAAGAAATCTGGCAGGAAAGTTGATGCTCAGGAGTGGTTGGAATTGTGATGCCAGTTCTCTAGATCACAGCTACAAAAGGGAAGCAATGTAGTCCCGTGAAATGTCACGGGGCTGATGGCTCTGTAGTTTATAACGAGAATTGATATGAGTTTGAATGAGGGAACCCCCGTTCAAAACATGGAATTCTCGCCCTTAGCGTATCAGGCAGCTTTCATCTGTTGCTACGAGTATCTACAATCCGCAATGCCTGCAGACCGGAATCGGGGCCGCCTGTGATCATGCCCCCGGCAGCTTGAATATGCTGCAGATACGCGATCGCTTCCGGGGTGATCCGTTCACCTGGAAGCAAAACAGGGATACCAGGTGGATAAGGACAGAGTATATCGGCTGAGAGGTGTCCTGCAGCTTGCGTGATCGCGACGGTTTGAGAGGGGGCAAAGAATGCATCACGGGGGGATAGTGGGGGTTCTGTCAGAGCTGGAGCGGGTAGCGGCTCGTCGGCAGCGATCGCTACAAGGGGTTGCGGGTCTAAGGTAGCTTTGGCGATCAGGGCTTTGAGGGCAGATACCAGGCGATCGCCGTCGGCAGGTATATTACCGAGGCTGAGAATGAAGGTGAGCTGCCGCAGTGTCGGTAACTCAGCCGTGGCCCCTAGCTGCTCGTGTAGTAACTCATCGGCAGCAAACCCCGTTATGCCCAGCGCCGAGACATCGACAGTGAGACGAGTGAGGTCTAGCTGAAACCCGGAAGATAGAGGCGAAACGTGCTCGGAGTCTAAGGTCTGAAGGGGGGCTAGTGCTGTAAGCTGCGATCGCACCTGCTGCGCGATCCTGAGTGTTTGGTCCATCAACGCGTGCCCTTCCACAGCCATCTGTTGGCGGGCTGCATCCAGGGAAGCCAACAGCAAATAATTGGGACTCGTAGACTGAGTGATTTGCAAAGCTTGTCGGAGGCGATCGCGGTCAACGCGCGGTCCTTGCACGTGCAGCATGGAGGCTTGCGTTAAGGCCGCAAGGACTTTATGCGTAGACTGAATAACCAGGTCAGCCCCTCCGGCGATGGCTCCCATCGGCAACTGCTCATGAAAGCTCAAATGCGGGCCATGGGCCTCGTCGACAATCAGAATACCTGATCGCTGATGCACGCGCGCGGCGATCGCGGCGATATCAGTACAGACCCCGTGATAGCTGGGCGATACCACAACCACCGCTCGAATGCTGGGGTGTTTGGCTAAAGCTAATTCCACTTGCTCGGGTGTAACGCCGTAGGCCAAATCCCACCGAGCATCGTATATCGGCGCTAGATAGACAGGATGAGCACCGGACAAAATCAGTGCTGATAACACTGAGCGGTGTGCATTACGCGGCACTAAAACTTTATCTCCGGGTAAGCAAGTAGCCAGGATTGCTGCTTCAATACCGCAGGTTGAACCATTGGCCAGAAAAAAGGTCGCTTCTGCCCCGAATGTCTCTGCCGCTAACTGCTGAGCTTGCTGAATAGGGCCTGCGGGTGAAAATAAATTGTCCAGTTCTGGGAGTTCTGGCAGGTCGGCTCGAAAAACCTGTTCGCCCAATAGCGCTGCAAGCAGCCTGGAAATTCCCTGCCCTTGTTTGTGGCCGGGAGCGTAGAAAGCAGCATGCTCTCGTTGAGCTGCTTTTATGAGAGCCGATAGTAGGGGGGTTGGGGTTGGGGCAGTCATCGGAACTTGCCCCCCCAATTGTTTGAAGAATAGGTCACCTTGATTTCAACAGAACAATTTTGCGATGCTAAGACTGAGGAACGCGGTGATGCGTATCGGCTGGTTGAGCTAACAAAAAAATTTTCAGAAACTGATCAAACATAACGCGTGAGGTTGATTCGATAACGCTCCTTCTTGGTAATGGCAATATCGCCAATTTCCAATCGGCCCTTACCCCGAATTGCCACCAAATCGCCTGCCTGCAGTGTATGGCTAGGCTGTGTGATGGACTTCCAATTCACTCGGACATCGCCTGTGTTAATCAAATCGACCATTTTGCTACGCGACATCCCAAACCCGGCTGAAGCTACGGCATCCAGTCGAAGCGATGCTTCTACCGTGGTCATTTCTTTCTTCTTGGGCTCTCGTACCCGCAGTTCATTCCACTCAATCAGGCGTGTTTTCACAGGGACCGATCGCACCTGCATCAGATTCATTTCCAAGAACTCCACCAGCTCTGGAACCACGATCGCCTGCGCTCCCCGTTCACCCAGCACAATAATATCGCCGACCTTTTCGCGGACCAAGCCCGTACCCAAGAGCGCGCCCAGAAAGTCACGGTGCGTAGCCGTATCGAACAAGAAGTTCCCGGCGAGACTCAGCAATGCTAAGGGAATCTCGCTCGCCTCCAGAGGTAAATCAGCCCGAGCGATCGCGCCGCGCCGCCGCTCTGCCTGTGGATAGCCTCCGTTGGCAACGAACTGCACCTCTGTCAATCGCTGAAAGATCGCCTGCGCCTCCATCAATTCCGGAGGGGAGAGAAAATCGGTATACACAACTTCCCACGTTCGGATTGCCTGCTCTGCTTGATCCAGTACCCGAGTTAAAGTTTCGCGATTTTCGACCGATTTCAACAAATCCTCTTTTGGCAGCGTATCCAAAGCTGATGCCTCGCACGGGGTGTTCTTTCTATTTCTATACTGACGCATTTCAGCAGGAGAACCCGCCTTTAGAGACCTCACAGCTTGGCGGCATTGCCATAGCAGGCTGGGGATGTCTGGTTTAACCATGCCCACATCTGATCGCCGCAGGAGAAATGCCACCATTCATGGGGATGTTGCTGAAAGCCTTGTTGCTTGAGAATTTGACGGAGTAGGTAGCGGTGAGTCTGGAACTGTTGGCTATCTGGATCCGTGAACTGAGCAAAATGCTCGGGATGCGATCGCGCCGAAATTTCGTCAATCGGCGATCCCATATCGACGGGTTGCCCCGCTTCATTCGCTAGCGTGACATCGACAGCAGCGCCAGTGCTATGCGGCGGCGGTGTTTGGGGATTTTGACTGGGCATAGCCCAAAATTGCTCGACCTGAGCCAGGATTGCGGCTTGTTCAGGAAGTGTGAGCTGCTCAAAATTTTGCCCCTGTTGCTGTGCTAGGTCGCGGGCCGTATAGTCCACCATGAATTGCTGTACAGGAATGGGACGATAGGCATCGAAAATCTGGATTCGCCAGCTAGGCCGCAAGCGCTGAAGCTGGTGTTGGGCGTGTAACAAGGCTTCAGCAACAGATGTCCGCACCCAATAGGGAGAGCGATCGCCATAGGGGGCGCCAAGGACTTGATAAGGATGGGGTGTCACCACAGCAAACTGATCCAGGGGAAGCGGTACCAAGGGCTCACCGCACTCCTGGATAGCAACTTCTTGGTAGGGTTTCATGTCTGTGCGTGCATCTGGATTGTTGAGGCCGAGTGGGCTTAAGCATACCGTGAGTGCAAGATAAAAATGAAGGGCTGAGCAAGCAGACAATATGCCAAAGTATTCAGCTCAGTTCCTGCTGTGATGCTTTAGACACTGTGTTTCTGCCACCTGCAAGTAGCAATCATTCAATACGTCGCCTGCAGTCGGCTCAACAGATAGGCTCCTGATTGAACGGGTGGATATTTAGGAGGATTATCTTGGCTCTGGCAGGTAGGAAGGCAAACGATTTCGGCTTCGGCATCAGGCTGACAGAAGAAAGCGATGGAATAGCGATCGCGCATTTTTTCTGCTCTCTCAGGCAGCGCAACGCGATGTTGGGTGGATCGAAAGACGTCGTTACTCCAGCGTTCCATGAGGTCGCCGGTATTGACCAAAATGGCACCTGGAATGGACGGTGCGGCCATCCAACGTCCGTCTGCAGTGAGTACTTCCAGCCCCCCGACATTGTCTTGAAACAGAAGCGTTAGGCTGCCATAGTCGGAGTGGGCTCCGGCGCGACTCTGGCCTGGTTTGGGTCGGTCAGTTAAAGGGGGGTAGCGTAATAAGCGTAGGGTATAGTCATGGGTTGCGTGCTGGGCAGCAATGAAGTCTTCTGGCATCGACAAAGCGATCGCGAAGGCTCGGAAAATCGCTGTAGCCGTATCGGCACAGCGATTAAAGAACGCTGTCAGAATACTGCGAAACCCGAGCGGTCTTTCCGGCCAACGAATAAGAGCGATTGCTGAGGTCATTGCGTCAGCGTCGATGCCTATTTCTTTGCCTAAATTGAAGGCTTCTTTTAGATCGCCCGGTTGAGTTTCATCGAGCCGTTCTCGTTCCAGGCCAATATAGCCTCGGTTACTCAATTCGCTGGCCCAGGCAACTCTTTGTTTGGCGATTAATGGAAGATTGAAAAACTGCCGCGACTGCTCGAAAGCTTGGTTGATAGTCGTCTGAGATATGCCGTGATTGATCAGATATAAGAATCCCACTGTATGGCAGGCTCGATAAATTGCAGCTGCAACTTCTTGCTTTCCTGCGGTGTCATTGGTTAGAAATGGGGCGAAATCAATGAGTTGGATGCCCCGCTGTGCTGCTATGTCTATGCGGTTGTTCCCCGACCAGTCAACGGCGTCGTCCATTCCTAAGCCTCTATCTACAGAGTGGGTCTAACCAAATTGATGGCCGTAACGAGCGTTTGACAAAAAATCCCCCTGGCAAAATACCGGGGGGACTGGAGTTCCTGAAAATCGTCACTAAGTTAAATATTGCCCGTGATTTCAGTCTTGACAAGAGGGGTTAAACCCATCATTTATGCCCATTGGCAGAAGCCTTATCCCAAATTTTAGGGCGTTCGATGAGCGGTATGTAGTGCTGGTCATGAGAACCGGTATATATCTGTGTAGGTCGAAAGATACGATTCTCCCCAATTTGTTCTTTCCAATGGGCTAGCCAGCCAGCGACGCGAGCGATCGCAAACACCGGTGTAAACAGGTCGGTGGGAATTCCCAAACGACGATAGACCAGTCCCGAATAGAAATCCACATTCGGGTAAACCCCCTTATGGCCAAGACGTTCGGTTACAACCTGCTCCAGCTCTAGGGCAATTTCGTAATAATCATCGCCCCCAAACTTTTCAAACAACTGCTCCGCTAGTTTTTGCAAAATGCTTGCCCGAGGATCCTTGACCTTGTAAACGCGGTGTCCAAAACCCATAATTTTGGCCCGACGCTGGACGTGATCGTCCACAAAGGGACGTACATTTTCAACGCTGCCGATTTTATCTAGCATGTCGATCACTTCTTCGTTAGCGCCCCCGTGTAGTGGTCCGGCTAAGGTCCCAACAGCCGAGGCAATCACCGCGTAGGGGTCGGTCAGCGTCGAAGCCGTTACCATTGCCGAGAAGGTCGAGGCATTGATAGTGTGCTCAGCATGTAGCGTCAAGCAAATATCGAAAATACGGGCCGCTAGCGGATCGGGCTCTTGCTCGTTCAGCATGTAGAGAAAGTTGGCCGCATATCCCAAGTCATCCCGAGGCTGTACGGGATCGTTACCTTTTCGCATCAGCTGAAAGGCAGCCACCATCGTGGGAATCTTTGCTAGAAGTCGGACAACAGCCTTTTGAATGTAGGCCGGATCAGCCAGAGCTCGTTCAGAATAAAAGAGTCCTAGAGCTGCAGCACAGGCTTGCAGTGCATCCATGGGGTGCCCCCCCTCCGGGAAGCACTTCATCATGTCCCGAATGCGATATTTCAAGCGGCGATGGTGTCGGATCTCATACTCAAAATCATCAAGTTCTTGCTTATTAGGCAAGCCGCCCCAAATGAGGAGATAAGCCGTTTCTAGAAATGTACTCTGCTGGGCTAAGTGGTCGACACGGATGCCACGATATTCCAAGATGCCTTGCTGGCCGTCCACGTAGCTGATCGCCGATTGCGTGGCTGGAATACCCTCCAGTCCAGGTTTGTATTCACAGACTGTCATCGTTGCATCACTCCCAAGTGTGGACAAACTCTTGATCTTCCTGGCTGCAGACCCAACACTACTGATGCTCCTGCTACTCCCATTCCAAAAACTTGAGGGAGATGAACTCAAACTCGGATGCTAACAATAGGTTGTAGCTGCCTAGCTAGCGATTTAGTTCACCAAACGGTTGATCGCTTGGCACCAACCAGGCTTTATACGTAACAGATCTCAAGAGTCAGAATCTGTACATACTGCACAGCCAGATGATGCGCTCAGACCTGTCGATAGCGACTGTGAGTACGCACCTTGAACCTGCTCTATGTAGTAACTCTACTAGAAGCTTCTAAATCTATTATCCCTTGCAACGAACCGAGAAGATACTGCTACCCAAGATCCTCCTGATGCCTAGCCAATCCCCAGACGTCCAGCCAGGGTTGGTGTCAGCGGCATCAGTGTGGCCAGGGTCAGAAATAGGGCCAGCAATCCAAGCGCAGCTCTGGCATCATCCGGTTCTGTCAGTTCATTCTGGGCGGGTCGTTCGAGGCTACGCTGTAAAAACAGGATGAGTGCTGCCCAGTATAGGGCCAGCGGATTGGCCAGTGAGGCAATCCCCAATAGAACCAGCGTCACAGCTGTTGCGCGTCCTGCCATCTTGCGTCCGTAGATTGCCTGCACAATACGTCCACCATCTAATTGGCCTGCAGGCAAAAGATTGAGAGCTGTAATAACGAGGCCTAGCCAGCCCAGAATTGTCAACGGGTGAACGTCCACGAGGGGTTCCGATAGCGCCGAACCGAGTACAACCTTTGCCAGCGTTCCCACAAGTACCGATCCCTGGAAAAATTCGACCGGTAGCTGAAATTGACTCCCGGGATGAGATAAGACTAACCCCAGTAGCAAGATGCCAAAGGATAGCACCCCACCAACTGCTGGACCGGCAAAGGCAATATCAAACAAGGTTTTGCGATCAGGCAAAACAGACTCAATCCGGGTTAAAGCTCCAAAGGACCCTATCTCCCATGCAGGTAGGAAAAAGGGCCAGCTGAGTTTGATGCCTCGCTGGCGCGCGATCGCCCAGTGTCCAATCTCGTGAGCAATCAGAATTGCTACGATTCCGAGTGCAAACGGTAACGCTGGTTGCCATTTCTCGGGTGTGGCCAACAGATCAACCTGAAGCAAAATGCCACTAACCTCTAAACACGTCAAAAAAGTGACGAGGCCAAAAACAACGGCTAAACCTTTGCGAACCGGTGTCAGAGGCTTGGGATCGGCACTCTTGGGAAACACGACGACCACAGGCTTGTCGCTCGGATCTTGAATGAGGAATAGCCGATAAGTATCCTCCAAACGCTCTTCAGTAAGCGCTGAGAGCTTTGCTAACGTTTCTTCAGGCTGACCCCGCAGATTTCCTCTAAAGATTACCCCTTGGTTGTAAGGCACCGTCTCGGTACGAAAAAATGTATCGATGCCGAAAATACCCTCCAGTGCCCTCAAATCTGCTGCGGGAATCCGAAATTCTGCTTCCTCCTCGGCATCATCTTCAGATTCGGGACTACTTCCATCAGCGGAAGCCAACCCATCGGCAGACTCGCGATTCTGATTGGTTGACTCATCATATTTCAGAGCTGACGGGTCACTCGGTTCTTCGGTAGCTTCTGTCGTGAGAAGCTTGGCCATTCGTTTGGCTATCAATTCGTCTTGACCCATTGCCCGCAAACGACGCCCCAAGTAGATATAGAGCCCCGCAGAGGCCAACACCAGAAACAAAACCCCGGCTAGATTGATGTAGACTCCAAGCGTGAATAAACCAAAAAAGAGCAGCCAAGGCACCATCAAGACAACTGACTGCAGCCAGGCAAAAATACCTAATTGACCATAGGGGCGTGCGCGATTAAACCCCCACACGAGTAAGCCAACCGCAACAAAGAAAATCAACAGGGTAACCATTCAAACGCCTTATAAAACAAGAGGATTTCTAATATTTAATAATTCTACCGAGACCTGGCTGCTGGGCGGGACGAAAACATCTACCTGACCTATCTACTTCCCTACGCAAAGAGCGCTTATCATAGAGTCCGGAGCATCGTCTTAATCTTTGCTAACTTTCTTCCCAAAACCCTATGGCTGAGGCTTTAGCAACCCACGTTTATCCAGTCGTCTGGCAGGACGACCATGTGTCGTTGATTGACCAGACAAAGCTTCCTAAGAACTATGTTCGGGTTTCCATTAATCGGTGTGAAGACGTTTTGACTGCTATCCAGACACGCATCGTGCGAGGCGGTCCAGCATTGGGCATGGCAGCGGCCTATGGCTTATATCTGGGGGCTCAGGCGATTAAAACCGAAAACCGGACTGCTTTTCTGGAAAGATTAGAAGCGATCGCCGAGCAGCTCAAGGAGGCTCGTCCCGACAAGGCAAAGCTACTGTGGTCCATTGACTATCTAATGAAGACAGTCCATCAAAGTTCTGGCACCGTCGAAGAATTAAAAGCAGGCTTGCTCGAAACGGCTCAAGGAATTCAGCAAAAGGATTGGGATATCTGCATCGCTATTGGCAAACATGGCCTAGCAGCGCTTCCCGCTAAACCTGAAAAGCTGACCCTATACACCCACTGCAATCACGGAGCGCTCGCGACTTCTGGCTTTGGCACATCCCTAGGTATTGTGCGGACGGCATGGCAAGAAGAGCGCTTAGAAAAGGTCATCGTCGGAGAAACGCGCCCTTGGCTACAAGGGTCGCGCCTAACAGCCTGGGAATGTATCCAGGAGCAGATTCCCGTTACGGTTGTAACCGATAGTATGGCTGCCCATTGTCTGCAAAAAGGCCTGGTCGATGCTGTTGTTGTTGGAGCTGACCGGATTGCTGCCAATGGCGATACCTTTAACAAAATCGGGACCTATCCTCTGGCTCTCGCTGCCAAAGCTCACAGCATTCCGTTTTTGGTAGCCGCTTCTCTTGCTACCGTAGACTTGGCTTTGGAAACTGGCGATACGGTGGCGATTACGGAAGGGGATGCAACCGATGTCTGCAGCTTGGACGAAACCAACACCTGCCCTGCCAATGTCAAAACTTACAATCCTTTATCGGATATGACACCGGCTGCTCTAATCACAGCAATTGTGACCGAGCAAGGGGCGATCGCTCCCAGCGAATTGGCTGCTGCTGTACAGCAATATGTCTGACGGAAGAACCCGTCAATTAAAATCCTACTTACCGACTTCTCCTATCGGCCTCTCCAGTAGACTCATCTCGGTGCCGACTCACTTGCTGGGCAGCAAGCTATCCGACCACAATCCTTTTTCCTCAAGCCAAGCTCGATTAAACAGCCGGGACTGGTAGCGAGCGCCCCCATCACACAACACGGTAACAATGGTGTGTCCAGGTCCCATTTGCTTCGCCAGCTTTACCGCTGCCCCAACATTGATACCTACGGAGCCTCCCATAAACAACCCTTCTTTGTAGAGCAGCTGATAGACCACCTGCAGCGCTTCGTGATCATCTACCTGAATGGCGTCATTGGCGGGTGCGCCCTCCATGTTGGCCGTGATCCGACTGTTACCGATTCCCTCTGTAATTGAGTTACCGGACGTGCTGATTTCTCCCGTTTTGACATAGCTGTAGAGTCCACTCCCCATGGGGTCAGCGACCACGCACTGCACTGCTGTGTTCTTGTCCTTGAGAAAGAGAGCAGTGCCAGCATAGGTACCCCCCGTCCCGGTTGCTGCGACCCAGCCGTCTACCTTACCATTGGTCTGGGTCCAGATTTCGGGTCCCGTAGTTTCATAATGGGCAACACGATTTGCCAAGTTATCAAACTGATTGGCCCAAATCGCATTGGGCAATTCTTCAGCAATCCGCCCTGACTGCTTCACGTAATTGTTAGGGTCGCGGTAGGGCACCGCAGGGACGGGTCTCACTTCTGCTCCTAAGGTTCTCAGCAAGTCCATTTTCTCCTGGGACTGAGTTTCGGGAATCACAATCAGGCACTTATACCCTTTGGCATTGCAAATGTGGGCCAAACCAATGCCTGTATTACCTGCAGTTCCTTCTACAACTGTGCCTCCTGGTTGTAGCAGTCCTTTTTCTTCGGCGTCTTTAACGATGTAAAACGCTGCCCGGTCTTTCACAGAGCCTCCCGGATTCAGAAACTCGGCCTTGCCAAGAATTTCACACCCCGTTTCTTCGCTAAAACTGTTGAGGCGAATGAGGGGAGTGTTGCCTACGGTGCCAACAAAGCCTTGTTTGATGTCCATCCTGAGTTCTGAGAGTAGAGAAACGAAAAGCGTTATATTTGCCTATCCTAAGGGGTAACCGTCCCTCTGCTGCATAGGAGAATGCTATGCCCGATGATTTAGGTGTGTTTTTGGTGGGCGTAGCGGTGTTAGTGTTGTATCTCATTTGGTCAGCTTTGACCGAGATGGGAACCCGGTGGCCCTGGCGTTAACCATCTGGGAACTGCCAGCAGGAGATCGTTTCAACGCGGGTGCTGCCACAAGCGCATTGTATTTCGTGAGAGGATGCGACCCATTCGCGATCGCACACCCGACAATGACAAAATACGTTGTTATCGTCTGCCTGCTTGAGGCCGAATTGCCATTGACGGAGCTCTTCTGGCTGGAAGTGGGAAATTTCACCGGACATCACAATTCCTTTGCACTGAATCCTTTCCACTGATGAGAGTAGGATAGGCCAATTCTCGTGAGTGACAGCATCTATGTGGGGCTGTTCTGATCAGCTCAGTTGACCTCGCTCCGGTTAATCTTCATCCAATGCAGGAAAAGCTTCTTCAATTTGCCAAAGCTCGCTTTTGCTAGCGATAAACCAGCTACGTGTTTCTGGCGTTAATTGGTTCCACACAAGATCAATTCTGACATGGGGAGATTCGTACTGGTATTTTTGGCCGATCGCGCTTAAATTTTCAGCGACCGTACTTGGTACCCCAAAGTCGAGCCAGTTGACTTGAACGATCCGATTCGCAATTCCACCGCTGGGGTCGTAGATAAGTTGGGCTACGCGAACGAGATCAGCAAAGTGAGTCGGTCTTAGACCGGTAATTTGTTGGATTTCGCGGACGGGGTCTTTGTTTTGTGGGGTAGTCATTTTTAAGATAGGAGAGAGAGGGAAAGAGGGAAAGGGGAAAGGGGGAAAACGTGAGTGCGGTTCTCGGTTCTCTTTAGAGGCTCTGACCAGCTGCTTTGTAGTTTTTCACGCGCTCGTCTGCTTTGATGCCGAGGATTTTAGCTAGCCATGGTGGGGGAGCCGTCGCGATCGCTTTTTGCAAATCAGCTAAGATTTCGCGAATGTTGCCCCCGGCTTCTATCTTCATGGGGTAGATATTGGCCTGAATGACTTTGGCTGCGGCAGGTCCGCCGATGGAAGCGACATAGAGGACTGGGCAGTCTTGGATGAGGTTGACGCGGAATTGATTTTTGTTGTCGCTAAGGTCGGCTTCTAGGGCTGAGCGCGCATCAATGAGTTTGATATCCGTAGCAGATAGTTGGTAAATCAAGTAGCGGTGGCAGGAACCGAAGTGGCCGTCTAGTTGTTCGGCAGTATTGGAGGCGACGGCGATGCGGATGGAGTTGGGCATGTCGCCATCTTGGTAGGGTTCGATGGGTAGGGGATGTTCGCAAGCACCTTGTTCGCCCCAGAGGATACGAACCGCTTCTTTGAAGGCGGTAATGTCTTGGTTGTTGGCTTCTTCGCCTTCCCATTCGCCTTCGTCAACTTCGTAAATGTTGCCGAAGGCGCGTTTGAGTTGGGTGACGGTGAGTTTGCTGAGGGAGTCTTCGGTGAGTTCGTCGTCGAGGGTGGTTTGGAGGGCTGCGATGAGGTCTCTGATGGAGATGTTGGGGAGGGTGCGGGCGGCGAGGGCAATGCGCAGGGCGACTTCGTTGGAGATGGGTTGGTTGGTCATGGTGGGTTCCTTGGGGGGGGGGGTGTGTGGGAGTTTG
>JBHJHM010000028.1:0-44183 GCA_050330865.1 Leptolyngbyaceae cyanobacterium | reverse complement strand
ATCGTCGTGTGTGTTTGTCTTCCCTTTCTCTTGCCCCTCTCCCTTTCCAGCTCCTTACTTCTGCTCTGCTTTTTTGTGTTTTTTTTTTTTTCTGTGTTAGTGTGTGAGGGTGAGAGGGAGAGAGGGAGAAGAGAGAAGGGAAAAGGAGAAAGGAGTGATGAGGGAAGGGAGTGATGGGATAGGGGTAAAAGGTAGGGGTGAAGGGTAAAAGGGTGGAGTTCTGAGTTCTCAGTTTTGATTTTTGAATTGAACTCAGAACTCAGAACTTAAAACTCAGAACTAAAATCATCACCATCAATCAATTACTAATCACCAATTAAGTAGAAAAGCACAATTGTTTATAAAACCGGGCTTCGACTTCGCTCAGCCCTCAATGCCTCGACTGGTGGGGTGAGCGGAGTCGAACCCCAAACTGATCATGAGTTTAATTCTGCCCACCTACTTAGCAACCATCAACGATTAACTATCGACTAGTAACGAAGAACCAATAACCAACAACCAATAACGCGGTAGTGGGCAGTCTAGAGGCAGGTATGAGTCGTGCGGGAGCAACCCAAAATGATCGATCCGACACTGTTGGCTCAGGCAAAGCGAGGTGAGGTGAGTGCGATCGCGTCGCTGCTGGGTCAGTCGCTGAGGCCACAGGGGATTTGGGTGCGAGCTGAATCACAGGACGGTAACAGGCGCATCATTTTGGAATCGACGCAGCCACCCGATGCTGATGCGATGGAACGGCGAGTGCGGGCTGGACTGGAACGCTTGCAGCCTGATGGTATCGAGGAACTGACACTCTGCGGCTGGGCCTTAGGTGATGTAAAGCCTGCTTGGGAACGGCAGATTGTGCTGGTGTCTGCCGTACAGCCACCGCCACTGACTGGGCGGCGATCAAGTTCTTCTCCAGGGGGCAAAAATTTCACTCAGCTTAATTCCACCCCACTCAACAATGACCTAACCAAATCGAGATCATCTGCATGCCTCTCTGATGCGTTGCCTGAGCCATTGCCGATGCAGGCAACGCATCACAAGGAGACAAATCGACCGGTTGTGCATCGAAGTAGGGTTAATCGAATGGGGCAAAGGCGATCGTCGCAGCTCGATTCGAGGAAACAGCCGTTTATTTTGAAGTGGTCTGATTTTGATCCTGTGATGCTAACCATCATTGGGTTCATTGCCATCTATGGCTTTTGCGGTTCTCTGAATCCCAGTTATGACGGTCCCTTTATCTGGTTGCACTATCCTGACTTAGCCATTCACGAAACAGGCCATCTGCTATTTATGCCCTTTGGGCGGTTTCTAATGTTGCTGGGCGGCTCTTTGACGCAAATTCTATTTCCAGCTGCTTTCACCTTCTACTTTTATGTGAGCCGCCAATATTTCTCCAGCGCGCTTACTCTGTTTTGGACTGGGCAGAATTTTATGGATGTTGCTGTTTATATGCGCGACGCTCCTATTCGTATCCTGCCACTAACGGTAGATAACATTGATGCCCACGATTGGTGGCAGCTGTTCCGCATGATGGGCTCTCTACACCATGCTGGCTTCATCGCAGGTGTAACGCATGGTGTTGGTGTTCTGCTTTATATCGCGTCCGTTGTTGCAGGCTGCTATTTTGCCTATCAAAGCCATCAAAATGCACGTACCTGAGAAGTGTAAAATTCAAGCCAATCCTCGGACCAGATCATCATTTAGATTCAACTCTTATATGCTTGCGTAGCCGCTTCCTGAAGACGATTCATGAGGCGCACGCTGGGACCATAATTACTACAGCCTTTGAGCGAATCTTCTAAAAGTCGCCAAGCCCCTGTCCCATCTTGCCCTTTGAGATGACTGAGGCTTTCACTAAATAGAAGCCCTGGATGACGAGGGTAGCGCTCCCGTAATTCCGCATAAAGCGGAGCAGCCTGTTCATGCTTACCCTGTTTACCTAATGCATTCGCTTTAGCAAGTTTTTGCAAGTCCTTATCGCGTCCATTCAGGGATTTAATTTTCATCCATAGTGCAGGGAAAATACCCAGGATAAAAATCAAATTAATGAGTAATACTTTCCAAAAGACGCTCTTGACGCAGTTATCACACAGATGACGACGCTTCCAAGAAAATCCGTAGACAACGAGTAGGAAATAAAAATAGAATTCCGTATACCCTTGGACGCGATCGAACCAGCCACATTCATCACACAAGCGATAGGTCGTGCCGCGTGTTTTCAGGTCGCCATGTTCTTGGAAAATGGTTTCGCAAAATCGACAGTATACGAAGGACGTTTTGTTCAGGAGCGATAAATCGACTATTGAGTCGCAGTGGGGACAAGTGACGCTGCGAAATTCGTGACCTTTGCCTTCTTGTTCTAAAGCAGCTCGATGCTTGTCCGCTAGATAACGGGAACTGATGCGATCAATAAACAGCTCAAGGTCGCTTGTTTTGGCCCCGCTGACTTCTAGGATTAGACCATTCCCTTCAATCAGGTGCTTAGCGATTGCCTCGTTGTTGATCTCCCGAGGATCGAGCGTCAGGATGAGACGGCGATCACGGCACGTGCTGTTCAAAACAGCTTGATAGCTGAGGGACTGTTCCTTAAGCTGAATCGCGTTCTCTGTTAATGAGCCGCCTGCTGGCCACCAGCCTGTAGCCCGACCAGAGCGGTTGACATACTGAAACCGGAATTTTAATTCTGAGGGATGCTGGGACATACTTGAAACTGACTAAGAATCAGGGCTGGATTGCACAATCAGGCAAAAATTTGCTCCAACCTAGCACTTGCTCGGTAGAACGCCCAGATACCCCCTTCATGCATTGTCGCAGCCGGGATGGCGACGTAGTTTTACGTTCGGTAATATTCTTCACACCTCAAGTTGCTCGCGTCATAACCTGAGATAAACGTTCACACCTAGTTTTACGTTCGGTAATATTCTTCACACCTCAAGTTGTTCGCGGCATAACCTGAGATAAACGTTCACACCTATTTCTGGATAGCCAACATGACATTCAGAATCGCGAGTACACTGTTGTTCTCTGTCCTGATAGGCTCATGTATGGACAGTCAAGCAGAGATATTCCAGCGGGCATCTCAGGTATCAGCGACTGGAAGCAATCTACTGAAAGCTGAACTTGCAGTTACAAACGATACAGCCGATTCAAGAAGTGGGCTTGAAGCACTTTTGGTAGATTTACAACCTAGAAGCGGTAGTGTCGGACTCCTATTAAGTTTCGACACAGATACTAGTGAAAATATTCAAGGGTATAGACAGTTCTATGATTTTGATCAGCCAGCCCGAGAGGTTGCCGCGAACAAGACACTCTATCTCACAAGAACTGGTGATGAAGTTAGCCTGTCAGTAGAGCTTGACTATATTGCTAGCCCTCACACAACTGGCTTTATTTATGCTGGGCAGGCGCGATACCTAGAGGCTCCTAGGACCGAAAACTGTTTTGGCATGGAGTGTATTTTCGGCTTTGATTATTCAAGGGTTTGGACAGCAGACTCTCAGCAGGAAATTCAAACTGCTAAAGATGAGGTGATCGCACAAATCAAAAACACGATCAATACTGATTTTGCTGAAAGAGGCACAGACGCGCAACACGTCACTGATTATGAAAAGGTCAGCTACATAACCGATGGCTTTTATGTGATGGAAGGGTTTTGGTCCCAGATTACTGGAGGTGCTGCATGGTTTCAGGCATATGAAAAAAGTAATGTAATTGTTTTATCGGATCGAGACTTCCCAACCCAGTTGAGTGATATTTATTCTGCACAAGAAATTGAACAAAGATTTCAACCGATTAAAGATGAGTTTGGCGATTTCGATTGGGGAGGACGTATTAACTATTTTGAAAATTCTGTTTACACGTTAGCTAGAGTCCGTGGCAATACCCATTTGATTGGATTAGTTGAAATCTATGGTAATGCTCATCGACGGTTTCAGGCATCATCTAGCATGGGCATTGCTCCTGAAGCTATGATTACCTACGACAATCCGCCTATGGATTTTGATCGCTTTAAGGATCTCTACCCCACAATTATCGATTTTTTTGTTTCTCCAAATGAAAATACGGTTTTCATACTGACCGATGAAGAGATAATCGGTATTGATGTATTTAAAGACCAAGAAATTTTCAGACAGAAGCACAATCTTATCTTCAATAAGGTCATTATGGTCGAATGGGCGATAGGAGATTTTGTTGATCTTTGGCAGCAAGAGCTAACCCGTTAGTAAATAGCAGCTGTAAGGCGGACATTACATGTGGACTGCTCGAAATGAAAAATTAGAGAATCATCGCGGACTGAAGTCTGTGATTCAGTTTGATAATTCTGCTGTTACCTATGCAGAGGGTTTACAGCGATGGCAAACGGATGAATCCTTTCGTTCGTTTTTTATAAAACTGCTGTTTGATTCGCCTTACGCTGCCTTTCGATGGGAGACCCCGTCATTGACTGTAGCGACTGTGAATCGTCCGTTTGAGTTCGTTTTGTTGGATAGCCCCAGTTTAGATAGGATGCCTGAGCCGGAAGTATTTGCCGACCACTTTGATGAAGCAAACCCCAGCGACGTTGTTGAATTCTCTAATCTGGGAGGCGACGCAATTTTGGTGGTGCCGTGCCCGATCGCGCCTGCCACTGCCTATGGTCACCTTGGAGCCTTTATCCGACAAGCGCCCGAATCGCAAAAGCATACCCTGTGGCAGCGCGTTGGGTCAGCAATGCAGCGACGACTGGGGACGCGCCCGGTTTGGCTCAGTACGGCAGGTGGCGGGGTGTCTTGGTTGCATGTCCGTCTGGACGATCGCCCCAAATATTACGGCTATACACCGTGGCGATCGGTTTAATACCCGTTTTCTAAATCACAGCTACACAAAGGAAATCAATGTGGCCCTGTGACGTATCACGGGGCTAACGGATCTGTAGCATTTACAGCGAGAGTCGGTAACGCTTGGTAAAAAACATCACTTGAGTAGGTGGCTGCAAGTGCATATCGCTACACGTAGGTTGCGGTTGAGGAGCGTTGGCTCAGCCTTGCCAGAGGCAATAAACCAACGCCCCAGAGAAGATCGCCTAGCGCTTCAATTGCCAGAGCTGATCTAGCTGATGCGTCATTCCTGCTCCCCATCTGGACTGTTCTAAATAGTCAATAAAATACGTTTTAGGCCAGTACAAAAACACGTTGTCCTTTTCGTCTGGAATACGAGGAAATTCGTGACGAGGCACAATCATGAACGTTGTCTCTGGCTTCAGAAGATAGCTGAGCGCGATCGCGCGCATGGGGCTACTACTAATCACAACAGGCTCCGTTGTACGGTTAATAATCCGAGCAATTTGAGGATCAGAATAGCTGCTGTATTTAGTCCACCAGGTTTCAGCTCTCATGCTGAAAAAACAAGATAGGAAGCTACAAAACAGTAAAAGTGATGCCGTGATCTGAAGCGCCTGTCGTTTCCAAATTTGAGTTCGCTTATCCAGAAGCTTCATGCCAAAAAGATTGGCAGCCGCCAACTGAATCCCCAGAAGAGATGGAATCAGATATCGTGTAACGGTTGAGCGCTGGCCCTCCATCAATAAATCTGACAGTAAGAAGGGCAGAACGTTAGCACCTACGAGAGTAATTACAAACCAATAAACTCGCTTAGGAGTATTGCGGATGAGAAAGTAGAGAGCACATATCGAAAAAACAACGAAAATCCCTAACAGATAGGCAGTCGTTTCTGAAAAGGTGAACTGTATGGTGTCACGGCTAAACTTTAGATCAAAAATCTGGCGGTCACTTAAGGTTTGAATATCGAAAAAATTAATCGTGACATTGAAAAACAAGCGCTTGGCTAACGTTATCAATGAAATCGACTTGGCTACATACTTAGGTTCAGCAATTTCGTGACTCGCTAGTATCCAAGGTATGAAGCAGGCAATGCTCCCTGTCACTGCCAGCATGTAGTTGCGACAGAGCTTGCGGTAACGCCAACCATAAACCGCAGCTACATAGATTCCATGTCCCAGTAATACCAAGATAGAGAGCATGTTGGCATAAAGGGCGATCGCCGCTGTGATTGCATAGCTCATCCAGGCAAAAACAGTCTGAACTCGCAAAGCTCGTAATAAGGATGCACTCGCGAGTAGCGTGGCAACCGCCAAGATACTGTAGTTTCTGGCTTCTTGCGCATAGAGCACTTGTAACGGCGAAATGGCAATCAATACTGTCGCAATCCAAGCCGTGAGCGATCGCTGAAATAGTTCATAACTCAGCCAGTACATACAAGGCAGCGTTAAAAGGCTAATCAGCGCTGCAACCAGCCTGGTTTGGTGTGGCGTTAGCCCCCAGATATTTGTCCAGAGCCGAGTGATGACAAAATAAAGAGGCGAAATATGGGCATCTTCTTCAAGCATTGAGTGAATGACATCGCGCATTCCATAGTCTGGATTACGACGTTGGTATTTCTGCAAGTCATTAAGCTCAAAAAGTTGATTATTGGCAATGTCATCTTCGACTTGACGATAGGTATAGCCAGCGACTCGTAACGACGTGTATGCCTCGTCATTCCAATAATTTTTTTTGTCTAAGTAAGCAAATCTAAAAAGAATTCCTGACAGGAGGATAGCAAGAACGATGCCTTTTGCCAGGGCCGAGTAATTATATTTTTTGGGGAACATTGATGATGTGTGATTCACACCTAAGCTTATTTGTGCTCACTTAATATACATGCGAATATCAGAGTCACCCGGCAACATAGCCTCATGGACCTCTTCAGTCACCACCGCGATGCTAAAATCACTGCCGAAGCGCCTCTAGCGGCTCGGCTGCGACCCCGGACTCTGGACGAGTTTATTGGACAGGATGCGGTTGTTGGACCGGGGCGGTTGCTGCGGCGAGCGATTCAGGCCGATCAGCTGTCTTCACTGCTTTTTTACGGCCCTCCAGGAACTGGAAAGACCACCCTGGCGCAGATTATTGCGAATACGACTAGCGCGCACTTTATTGCGCTCAATGCGGTATTGGCGGGGGTTAAGGATATTCGAGAAGCGATCGCCCAAGCCCAAGATTTACGGGGTCAATTTGGTCGCCGCACGATCCTGTTCATTGACGAGGTGCATCGGTTCAACAAAGCGCAGCAAGATGCGCTGTTGCCCTGGGTAGAAAACGGCACCGTGATTTTGATTGGGGCCACCACAGAGAATCCGTTCTTTGAGGTGAACAAGGCACTCGTGAGTCGATCGCGGGTGTTTCAGCTTAAGTCTTTGGGTGAGTCAGAGTTATATCGGGTGGTAGAGCAGGCGCTGCAGGATTCAGAGCGGGGCTATGGACAGCGATCCGTGCAGGTGGACAAAGACGCATTGACGCATCTGGTGAAGGTTGCCAACGGCGACGCGCGGGCTCTGCTCAATGCGTTAGAGCTGGCAGTGGAGACAACCCCTCCAGATGGAGACAACTGTGTGCACATCACACTAGCCGTTGCGGAAGAATCGATTCAACAACGAGCCGTTCTGTATGACAAGGAAGGGGATGCTCATTTTGATACCATCAGCGCTTTTATCAAAAGTGTCCGAGGCTCTGATCCAGATGCGGCTTTGTACTGGCTGGCGCGCATGATGTACGCCGGAGAAGACCCGCGCTACATTTTTCGGCGGCTCGTAATTTTAGCGAGTGAAGATGTCGGACTCGCTGATCCTCATGCTGTAACAGTCGTGACCAGCTGCGCTGCAGCATTTGACCGAGTAGGCATGCCAGAGGGACGTTATCCTCTCGCTCAGGCGACGCTGTATCTGGCCACAGCGGCAAAATCCAATAGCACCATGGCCTTTTTCGATGCCCTTGGTGCAGTGGAAAAGGAACAGCAGCAGGACGTTCCCACTGCGATGCGCGATGCCAACCGCGACAAGCATGGTTTTGGCCACGGCAAAGGCTATCTCTACCCTCACGCTTATCGGGATCACTGGGTCGCGCAGCAGTATCTACCGACGGGCCTGCAGGGGCAGATGTTTTATCAGCCGTCTGATCAGGGCTATGAGGCGCAAATTCAGACGCGAGTTACGCAACAGCGGGAGGCGCAGCTCGCAGCGTTGGTCGAAGCAGGGGCTGGCGATTTGCCGGAAGCGCTTACCTACAGCCCCGCCGATCCGGGGCGCGATCGCTGGCTGCAGCGGACTCTGGGACAAGCGGGCGAACGATTGGGGCAGGTGCGCGATCGCCTGTTTGCCACGCTCCAGCCCCAGCGCCATCATACGATTCTGGATCTCAATGCCCGCAGTGGTTTACTCACCTGGGAAGCCGTTCGGCAAGTGCCCGAAGGCGGGGTCTATGCCCGGGTTGAAACGTCTAAAGATCGGGCCGCATTGACTGAGCAGGCAGCGATTTTGCCAGAACTCAATCGCCCTATCCTATTTCAGTCAACACTCGATACTCTGACTTCGATACTCGCCACTGTTGCTCCTGACATCAGGTTTGAGCATCTGGTCGGTCGTAACGTGTTTGCCGCGATTGCCCCTACCCCTGAACTGATTCAATCCCTTATCACTTGCCTTGCCTCCAGTGGTCGTCTGGCACTAGCCGAAACGGTACCTCGCGAGGCTCAACGTCTGGCAGCCCTCGTGTCAGCGGATCGATTGGATGCAGAATTGCGCGATCGCTGGCAACAGGCAGAAGAGGCACTATACACCGACTCTACGGATCTTCGCTTTGGCTGGGACGGTGCGACGCTGGCAGCGCTGTTGGAGGCTGCTGGATTGAGGGTGGAGTGGTCGCAGGAAGCTGTGCCGAGTGATTTATTTGTGAGTGAGGCGTTGTGCGATCGCTGGTTTGATGCTGCGAACCCCTCTAGCTATCGATCTCAGTTAGGCACAGCGTTGACGGAAGCAGACCTTGTGACGATCGAGAAACAGGTCCGCCGTGAACTGCAAAATCAAACTGTGGCTTGGCAGACGACTATGGCGTTCCTTGCAGCGTTGTTACCGTAGGTATTGAACAGATTGCGGTTCTGGAGTCATCGGTCTCGTGCCTCGACACCAGCCTACGGTGGAAAATGGAATCAAAGCCCATTTTGGCCGACATTTCTTGCTTCCTGCCTATCTTTCAAGGACTTCAACACACGTAAGACGCTGTACAAGTCATTGCCCTGATTGAGCAGCGAAAATAAATTAGACGTTGCATACTGGGGAACTCCGTTCCGCACAAGTTTGAGGAACAAAAACTCACTGCCATTGAGGACAAGACCATAGGCGCGTTTATCTGGCTGAGGCGCATCAAGTGCGTAGACCAATGCTTGAGGAAGGGCTTTGTTGATTGAGAAGTCTGAATTTTTGGCCTCAATCACGGTCACCCAAAAATTTTCTTGAATAACCAGTACGTCAATACGTCCTTGAATGATGACACCCTCATCTTCTGCCTGGACCCGAATGTTCGTCTCACCGTCCACGCGAAAGGGGTGCTCATAAAATCCGGCCAAATCCAGCAGGGGAGAAAGCACCACCATTTTGACGATACTTTCCATCACTGGATATTCCAGCAGATACAAGTAGTTCCGCTGAATCCGATCGAGGGCATGCTGTTCTGCCTTAGTCAAACTGGGTAAGCCGGTCGACCATTCTGGAAAAAACGACTGATCTTGCGATCGCTGCAGCCCCAAGCGTGCTTTCAAATCGTGAAGTTTAACGTCTCTGGCTGCGATCGCGGGTGTCATGTGAATACTGGAGTACAGCTGTTGTTCACATTTTAGCCAGTGAGGGGTTCAGCCTATGCCTGATGCGCCTTCTCCCAATGACTTTACGCCTGCGATTACACCCGACTCAGCGCCCCCAACCAAACGGAAACCGTGGCTCGCGATCGCCGGCTGCATCGGCTGCGGCTGTATTGGTATCCCTATCCTGATCGTGGGTTTGGGAATTGTGGGCTTAGGCGGTACGTTTTGGAGTATGGTGCGATCAACGGGCTCTTATCAGGTTTATCAGCTAGCAGCCGCCGAAGTAGAAACGAACGCGATCGTCACCGAAGCGCTGGGCAGTCCGGTTGAACCCGGATGGGTTTTGCAGACTAGAGAGCATCACGACAACGAGACTGGACACGTGTGCCTACGGTTTCCGGTGACGGGAGCGGACCTCAGTGGCAGTATCTATGCCGAAGCACAGAGCAGCGAGTCCACTTGGCAACTGCATCAACTGCTCTTGAGCGTCAATGGTGAAGCCGAAATTGTGGAGCTAATTCCACTCACACAGGATGAGGAATCCCTGTGTCCTGACTTTGATGATCCGGATTCTGAGCCGGTTGAGTCTGAGCCTGATGCGACGGAAGCGAGGAAGCGTAGGGGAGTGATGGGATAGGGGAGTGATAAAGCACCCGTAGGGCGCATTCGCAATGCAATGCACCACTCCAATCCCAAAATCCGAGGTCCAACATCGGTATTAGACCGCGATCGCCGTATCCTCAATCCCGGCTGCCGCCAAATCCGGTCCCTGCCACGCCTTTCCATCCAGCGCCATTTGCTCAATTAAGCTAGCCAATCGCAGCGCCTTCAAAGCCTGTTCTCCCCCAACGGAGGGCTTCTCACCACCTCGCACGCAGTTCACAAAATGCTCCAGTTCCGCATGAAGCGGCTCAATATTGCTGGTGTAGACCTTCTCAATCAAACCATCCTGCCGGTAGAGCACCTGACCATAATCGGTTTTGGTATTAGCGGTCGTTTGTCGATTAATCAGAATTTCGTTATTGAGGAAGTCAGCTTCGGTGAGGGAGTCACGACAGTGAGCCGCAATGGTCCGAATTTTACGGTGGGTCACCTTACTAGAGGTGAGTGTTGCCACGATACCATTGGCAAATCCCAGGGTCGCTGTCACATAATCCAGATAGCCAGAATTCGCCGAAGACTGACTGCCGCTAGCCGATAGCTTCACAACTGGAGAAGCTGCTAACTCAAGCAACAGGTCAATGTCATGGATCATCAAATCCAGAACCACAGACACATCATTAGCACGGGCCGAATAGGGACTCATGCGACGAGCTTCTAAGGCCAGCACCTCTTCTGTCCGCAGAACATTGTGCAGTTCCTTGAAAGCCGGGTTGAAGCGCTCGATATGACCGACCTGCAGAATACAGCTAGATTCAGCAGCCCCGTTGACTAAAGATTCCGCCTCGGCAATGCTGGCTGCGATGGGCTTTTCAATCAAAACATGAATGCCAGCCTGCAAGCATTCCATTCCGACCGTATGATGCAATCGGGTGGGCACGGCTACACAAACTGCATCCACATGCTCTAACAAATCTCGATAGCTCTCGAAGAAGCGAACTTGGTACTTACCCGCTGTATCCAGACCAAGCTCGACATTAACGTCAGACACACCAACCAGTTCAACATCCTTGAGACGGCTCAGCACCCGCGTGTGATGCTGCCCCATGTTTCCTACACCGATAACACCGACTCGAATCGGATCGATTTGAATCCGATGGGACTGAGCATCCAAACCGTTAAAAGATTTATTCACGTGCACGCCTGCGCCTCCTCACTGCGGATCTTGCAAATCTGGCTAATGCGTAGCCTAAACAGTTACAAAATCACACAAAATATTACCACGGACGGTGTTTTGTGTTGTTCTTTGTCTTGCTAGAAACAACACGCCCTCACTAACGTCTTCATGATGCGACGTGTCTACTTATATAGCGTTATTTCACAGGACACCGGAAAAAACGTCCTTATTGTTGGACACAGTCATAGAAACGCTATTCAGGTCCCTTCCTTTGAGCATTGGGGCGAGCCTAGAGCTTTTTTTACCCCAAAAGAGAAGCTCTTCAAGGGCTTTTTGCTGAACACTAAAGTGGACAATTCAGCATCCGGACTGTGTCTGCTCGAAACACCCCTTTTTGCTTTCCTTTGCCTCCTCAGACTCATTACCAATTTCCCATTCCTGCCGCTGGCTCTAAATTTCCTAGCGCCCCCCGATCCCATTCCTGGACCCAACAGTCGGCGCTAAAATGACTGAAATACATCATCACTCTTGTGGTTTGCTATGACGTCAGCCGCTCCCACAAAAACCCAGTATGAGGCTGTTATCGGCCTCGAAACTCATTGCCAGCTCAGCACTGAGACGAAGATTTTCTCTCCCAGCTCAGCTGAGTTTGGCGCCGACCCAAATACTCACATTGACCCAATCGTGATGGGAATGCCTGGTGTATTGCCAGTGCTGAATCAGAAGGTTTTAGAATATGCTGTCAAGGCGGGACTGGCCCTGAACTGCCAGATTGCTCCCTACAGCAAGTTTGACCGCAAGCAATATTTCTATCCCGACCTGCCTAAAAACTACCAGATTTCGCAGTACGATTTGCCGATTGCCGAACATGGTTGGCTTGAAATCGAATTAGTTGACAAAAAGACGAAGGCAGTTGCTCGCAAGCGCATTGGCATTACCCGTCTGCATATGGAAGAAGACGCAGGCAAACTAGTCCATGCGGGCAGCGATCGCCTCGCAGGATCCACCTATTCATTGGTGGACTATAACCGAGCGGGCGTTCCGTTAGTGGAAATTGTCTCCGAGCCCGATTTGCGAACCGGGCAAGAAGCGGCGGAATATGCTCAAGAACTACGGCGTATTATGCGGTATCTGGGCGTCAGCGACGGCAATATGCAAGAGGGTTCGCTGCGCTGTGACGTGAATATTTCCGTGCGTCCCGTCGGCCAAAAAGCCTTTGGCACTAAGGTCGAGATCAAGAACATGAACTCGTTCAGCGCGATTCAGAAGGCGATCGAACACGAAATCGACCGTCAAATTGCGGCAATTGAAGCGGGCGAAAAAATTGTTCAAGAGACCCGTCTATGGGAAGAAGGTAGCCAGCGCACGATTAGCATGCGAACGAAGGAAGGCTCCAGCGATTATCGCTACTTCCCAGAGCCTGATCTGCCGCCAATTGAAGTTACCCCCGAACAACTAGAGACTTGGCAAACAGACCTGCCAGAACTTCCGGCTCAAAAGCGGGCAAGATATGAAGAGTCGCTAGGATTATCGGCCTATGACGCCCGGGTGCTGGCAGACGATCGCCCAATCACCGAATATTTTGAAGGCGCTGTAGCAGCCGGTGCCGACCCTAAAATGGCTGCTAATTGGATCACGCAAGATATTGCCGCTTATCTCAACTCGGAAAAACTCGTCATCACCGATATTGCGCTGCAGCCCGATATGCTGGCCGAGATGGTAAAGATGATTGAAGCGGGTACCATCAGCAATAAGATTGCAAAGGACCTGCTACCAGACCTCTTAACACAAGGAGGATCACCGCAGGCGATCGTCGAAGAACGGGGACTGAGTCAAATTTCTGATCCTGACCAAATTGGCGCCATTATTGACGAGGTTCTAGCAGCTCACCCCGATGAACTCGAGAAGTATCGAGCCGGCAAGAAGAAAATGCAGGGATTCTTTGTTGGTCAGGTCATGAAGCGCACCAGTGGTCGGGTCGATCCCAAACTGACCAACAAAATCCTGAGTCAGAAGCTCAACAGTTAAGAAATGCAAAGTATCTCGGTAGGGGTTACACCCCTCCTCCCACTTGTGCAATACTATGTTATGTAGATGCACCCTGATGGTAGGGAGAGCTGCTTGCGGCTCTCTTTTTTTTTGCCTATTTTTCGGTAAGCGACATGCCTCGGTCGAATGGGTAGGGCTATTTTTGCAACCGCAGGATATTCTGCAATCTCCACCCCTTTCTTTACGGGGCGAGAAGCCCTTCGTTCTTTAACATCACTGCAAAGTCACCACCAAGCAATTTTCTCCAGCGGATTTGTCCTGCGAATAACTGGAATTGGAGCTAAAAAATTTCTGTAGGGGGTTACACCCCCCATCACATTTGTGCAATACTGTGTTATGTAGATGCACCCTGATGGTAGGGAGAGCTGCTTGCGGCTCTCCTTTTTTCCTTTTGTGGGGTTTCTCTGGATATCAGCAACGGCTTCTCTATGTTCTAGGGGGTAGAAATTTCCCGACTGGGTGAGCTAAGGAAAAACTCCCGTTTCTCAATCAAATGTGGCTTAGCTGTTGACCTAGTAACAATAGCGACCATTTGGGTTTGGATAAAGCTGCTCTTCGCCTTTACGAGTTGCCCCTAGTAGGGTTGAGATGACAACGCAGCGGGCATTCGTCAAATCGTGCTTATCAGCTACAGTTACAGTGCTCAGGCGATATTTGACCTCGCCCAGATGGCCAAAGCGAACATAGTACACACCCTGCTTCTTGGCTAAGGTTGTGTCTAGTTGCTCTAACATAATGTTCATATCTAAAGCTTGCCACCCGTCTACGTCGCGCCAGTCTTGAGTGTTGGGATGGATGGCCCATTCCCACCGATCGCCTCGTTGACGTAAGCTAAAACGCCAGGAAGTTCGTTGGGCAATGGCAGCAGATTGTGCCTGCTGAATGCCTTGGTGTAATTCATCACGGGTCAGGGTAACTCGTCGCCCAGCCAGGAATTTTGCCCAAGTAGGGGTGGCGATCGCGCCAAAAATGCCGACAATCACCAAGACAATCAGAATTTCGAGCAGTGTGAAACCTGCTGTTTTGCCATTTTTGTCGCCTCTTGCTAACCGACGACACTGAAGAAATTTCATGGTAGGTCAGGCACCCAAATCTTTTACTCAGGGTGCCCCGATGGGCTACGGCGGATCCTACTTTATGTAATCTGTCTTATCCGAAAGGCATAACAATCTGCTGCTGTTCCAGCCAGCGCGCAACCCGCAGCAGCGTTGCTTCTTGATAAGGAGGCGCAATCAGCTGTACGCCAATGGGGAGACTTCCCGAGTGCTTGACGGGCACAGACAACACGGGTAGCCCAATAAACGATAGCGGCTGGGTATACAGTCCTAAGTGAGGTCGCACCAGTACAGCTTCACCGCCAATATTCATCGTGGCTTGATCCAGAAAGGGCGCGACACAAGGGGTTGTCGGCGCTAACAACACATCAACCGTTGCGAACAGAGCCTTTACCTGTGCCTGAAACCAGCGCCGCAATCGTTGCGCTTGCAGATACCAACTAGGGGGAATCAAAGCGCCTGCTAAAAAGCGATCGCGGGTGGCCGGATCGAAGTCCATCAAGCGAGTTTGGAGACGTGCTAAATGGAGCTGGCTCCCTTCGCAAGCTGTAATCAGGTAAGCAGCCGCTCTGGCTCTGGCTGCTTCAGGCAAAATAACGGTCCGGTTTACGCCCAGAGCCGTGGTAACAGTTGTGAGCGCTGCCGCAATCTCAGGCTGCATGCCCCGTTCAAAGTGATCGCCCAACACAGCTATCCTCAGTAAATCGATACCGGCTTCTAAGTCGGGTAAAGTGGCTGCAGCTAGGCGCGAAGTGCACACTGGATCGCGCACATCTTGACCCTGGATCGCATCAAAGACAGCTGCCACATCCTGAACTGAGCGCGTCAACGGGCCAATATGGTCGAGACTGGCAGAAAATAAGTAAGCACCCGCCCGCGAGAGTCTGCCATACGTGGGTTTAAGGCCATACACACCGCATAGCCCAGCCGGGACTCGGATGGAGCCATTCGTATCGGAGCCCAAGGTGAAGGGCACCAGCCCTGCTGCTACGGCTGCTGCCGAGCCGCCTGAAGAGCCGCCTGCTACTCGCCGGGAATCGTGAGGATTCGGCGTGGCACCGTAGTGGTGGTTAACGGTCACGAAGCCATACGCATATTCATCCATGTTCAACGCGCCAACCAGGATGGCCCCAGCTTGTTCTAACCGAGCAATTGCCGTTGCATCTTCAGTCGCGGGAGAATGATCTTGGTTGATTTTTGCTCCCGCTAGCGTTACCTCGCCAGCAATATCGAACAGGTTTTTGACCGCAAAGGGAATCCCTGCCAGAGGCCCCACTGATTGCTTCGCTTGGATCCGGCGATCGATAGTTTGAGCGCGCTGTAGAGCCCGATCAGCAGTGATCTTTGTGAAACAATTGAGGGTGCGATCGCGCGTCTCGATTTCGCTGAGGGTTGCTTCAACAACAGTTTGAGCGGTTGTGGCCCCTTCTTGAATCGCAGTTGCGATCGCTAACCCATCGGTAAAGCCGGATATCGACATACAGACGCACGTTCTCAATGATTCATCTGGTTTGAGGGTATCAGGGTTCGCCAGCTAAACCAGACAAGTTTTCTCAGTGCAACCTGCAGCAAGGTTGAATGGCGACCTTTAAAATGAATGACGTTACTCTTTATTGCTCGATAAGCCAGTACACCCCTATGCCTACTCTGCAAGACATCGCTGCTTACGCTGAAGACAGTGCGAAGAAGCAAGGAATTCAAAAATATGATCTCTACGGATCTTCAGTCGATGAAACCAGTGTGCAGGTTGACCGAGGCGAGCCGAAACAGGTCAAAGCATCCCAGCGCTCTAGTGTAATTGTGCGCGTTTGGAATGAGCAGGGGCGATTGGGGGTAACCACCACGACGGATGTTGATCCCAACGGCATTCACTTGGCCCTGCAAACGGCAGCTGAGGCGAGTGCTTTCGGCGCAACTGAGAATATTCCTGATTTCAGCCCTGAGGCAACTGCCGAAACTGCGTCGGTCGAGTATGAGACCGTTGCAGCTGCTCCCGTTCAGAACTTAGTTGAAACGCTCGTGGATGCTGAGAAAGCACTATTGAATGCTCATCCCGCGATCGCCTCAGTTCCCTACAATGGCCTTGCGCAAAGGGCCATGGATCGGTTCTATCTCAACAGTGCGGGAGCTTTACGACGGGAAGATCGCACCTACGCATCGCTATACCTCTACAGCAAAACTGAACAGGAGGGACGCAAGCCGCGATCGGCAGGAGCCATGCGAGTTGATCGGGGCCTCCGTAATTTGGACGTGCAAGCCTGCATTCAAGAAGCCACAGAGAAAACGATTAGCCACTTGGACTATCAGAAAATCGACTCCGGTCGGTATCCCATTGTGTTCTCAGCAGAGGCATTTTTAAGTTTGCTAAGTGCCTTTTCCAATCTGTTTAATGCTCAGAGCATTTTGGATAACCGCAGCCTCTCAACAGCCGATTCCCTCGGTACGTCGATCGCGTCACCGCTGCTGACTGTTTATGACGATGCCCTGCATGTGGAGAATATCGGTGTCGAAACATTTGATGGCGAAGGCACGCCGACTCGCCGTCTGCCCATCATTACAGATGGGACTTTAAGCAACTTCTTGCACAGCGCTGGTACCGCCAAACGGATGGGAGCACAGCCAACAGGACATGCCAGTATCGGAGCCAAGGTGAGTGTGGGGGCAAACTTTTATCACGTCCTGTCGGGACAGACATCAGATAGTCAATCCTTGAGCCTCGACACGGCTGAAAATGTGGTTTTTATTGACGATGTCCAAGCCCTTCATGCTGGAGTCAATGCCCTGCAGGGATCTTTTTCACTTCCGTTTGATGGCTGGCTTGTTAACCAGGGTGAAAAAGTCAGCATTGAGTCAGCCACTGTAGCAGGTGATTTTCGCGATCTACTTAAATCAATCATCCATATCGAAGCCGAACCTGAAATTACACCCGGTGGCGTTTGTCCAAGGATTTGGGTAGAAGGTTTATCAATTACGGGCGAAGGATAGTTCTTACGAGGTTCAAAGCCTCGCCTTCCTGGTGATACCGCTCTGTGTATTGCCGTTACACTGATTCGCGCTGTAATCACTACCGATCCGTTAGCCCCGTGACATGTCACAGGGCCACATTGATTTCCTTTATGTAGCTGCATTTAGAGAACGCCCAGTCCGTCGGGACAAGACGGCGAAACCATTTGGCCGGGCGCTGAGTAACTGAAGGCTACTCGATGGCCTAGCCTAGCTGGCCAAAGCTATGTTACTCACCAGTCGTACGCTGTGCGATCGCAAATCCCAGACTTCTACCCTCCATAGGAATAGAACTCTGGGATTTTGACACAGCCCCCAATTTTTACGCTACAGTCAAGATGTCTTAACGAAATCGTTTTTTGCGACGAGCAACAGCTTTACGCTTGCGTTTCTCTTGTGGCGTTTCAAAATGCCGCTGCCGCTTCACTTCCGAGAAAATTCCTGCCTTTGAGACTTGACGCTTAAAGCGACGGAGTGCAGATTCAATCCCTTCGTTTTCACCGACTAAGACCTGAGTCATACCCTATTTTGACAATCAACAACAGAAATTAAGGCAACAAACTTCAAGCACTCAAGAATCAGCAGCCCCCCAAAATGGCCTGCTTCAAACTGAGATATCTACAATATCAGACACCAAAAAAACAAAGGCGTTGCCGCCTTTATTATTGATCAAACAATAACACAGCCTGTTTACAGTAGCCACTCCAGCAGAACGCTTACCCGGCTTTCTTGATCATCGGCTGTATTTTGCACTTCAATATCGGTACCCAGGCGTAGTCGGGGCGTTACGGCATACCCCGTAGAGAAAGTCGTCACCCCGACTTCGTCCTCAGTACCCGGAGATATCCACGTTTGCGTCAGCGATAAGTCGGCCCCGCCCCCCCGTGAAGTAATCAGAATAATCCGAAAGCCGACATTAATACCTGCACTATCAAAATCAGGGGTCTCAACAGAGCGGTAACCTAATACAGGCGCAACATTGCCATACCAGCCCAATGGCAACAGATAATACTGAGCATCAACGCCAAACTGTTCGCGATCGCCCCGAAAATTGGCGGCGTACTCAGCACTCACTGTCAGGGGAGTTTGTCCTACAAAGACATCTTGGATGCCGATCGCAATGCCGCTGGTGTGGTCACTGGAAGGAAAGTGAGCATACCCTACTCGTGCCCGCGTGCGAAAGGCGGGATCATATTTTATATCGGCGGCAATATCGGGAATTTCATCTAGCCAGCGCTGTAGCACAGGGCTATCTTCAATAATCTGAGGATCAAGGTCGAGGTCTGGCGTGCCAGGAGGGGCCTCTACCTGAGCCTGTAAGCTCGAAACCGTAGGAATATTGTGCGGAATTGAGTCAGTGGCCCCTGGTCTGTCAGGGGGCAATGCTGGTGTTAAAAATGTCGGTGTTGCGGTTACACCGGGGGATGTAGTGAGTGCAGGTGGGCGATCGCACGCCTTATCTGACCATTTGGTTGTTAATGTAGAAGCGATATGGCATCGCTTGTCCGGGGGCGGCGGGACAGCAGTCGCCAGAGCGGCGGGCAATACGCTTAAGCTGACGAGCGTCTCCACAATCCCCAGAAAAAACCAGAATTGCCAGGGCCAGGGGAGCGCCAAGTGTTTCTTTTGCAGCCTGTACCTTACCCAACAGAAAATGACAGTAGGCCCTCCATGGCGGCTGGCCGCGGAACGGCTGGAAGGGCAGGCTTCAGCATTTTTGTCCCTAACCCGGTGAGTTTTAACCAAACCAATTTTGCTCCTTCTTACTCACGGGCTTTTTTCACTTGCTGACACCCTCATCCGCAGAAATTACTTCTGCCTAAAGATTTATACAGCAAAAAACCCCAGTTAGTGACTGGGGTTTCTACTGCAATACAGGCCCAAACGTCGATGGCCTAGCGTACGACCGATCGCATTTGAGTGGCATCAATCGGCTTCATAAAGTAGAGCCGCGCTATTTGCCAACCAATCTGAGCAATGTGAGGTACACGCTTCAGCAGCTTCACTAGCTTGGGCTGCTTGGTTTGACCAATTGCAACCACTTTTGCATTAGCAGCCGCGCTCGTATCCAGCGCCTTGAAGAACTCAGGATGTTCCACATTTAAAATGACCGGGAAGACCCGAGCCGACGTCTCGTTCGTTTGCTTAATCACCTCAATATCGTAAGCACGTGCATCCAAACCGATTGCCGCATAAAAGTCTTTCCGCTGCAGATCGTTGAGATACATCGTCGCAAACACCGACAGCAAGAAGAAGCGACACCAGAGACGCGCTCGCCAATCATTCAAGAACTGAGGCTGAGACTTCATGAGTGCAGCAAAGAAATCACCGTGGCGATTCTCGTCCTGACACCAGTTCTCGAAGAATCGGAAGATGGGATAGATGCGATTTTCGGGGTGGGATTCTAGGTGGCGATAGATTGTGATGTAGCGCCAGTAGCCAATCTTTTCAGAGAGATAGGTAGCGTAAAAGATGAACTTTGGCTTGAAGAAGGTGTAATCCTTACTCTTGGTCAAAAAGCCCAAGTCTAGCTGCAGATTGAAGTCCGACATGGCTTTGTTCAAAAAGCCAGCATGACGTGCCTCATCCCGCGACATCAGGTTGAAGCATTCCGCCACCAAAGGATTGGCATCTTTGATGCGACGACCGAGTTCCTTGTAGAGCAGAAACCCAGAAAACTCAGCCGTGCAAGAGCGCTCGAGAAATTCAACAAACAGCTTACGAGTTTCACCGTCAATGTGCTCCCAAGACTGCTCAAATTCAGCGTCTCGGACAAAGTGATGGCGGTTATAATCGGCGCGAAATTCTTCCAGGATGGCTTGAAGTTCATCTTCATTGACTGAGATGTCCATCTTGGCCATCTCATCAAAATCAGTCGTGTAAAAGCGAGGGGTCAGAATCGTGTCCTTAGCCGGTGCCTTGACCCCAGGGCGCATTTCTTCTAATTCAGGCTTTTTCAGGGAATCTACCATGAGTCCTCTAGTGCAAGCTGAGCTACCACTCGTGGCAACTATCTGGAAACGACTGCCAACCTTGAAAAAGGTTTATGAACTCCCCAGAAATAGCTATAGGTAAGCGCTTTGGGGAATGTTGGCAACTGTTCCGCCATTGTTGCACAGTGTCTCCACAGTCACGCAACCGATAGCCCCGCAAGCTTCAAGAAACGCAACATATCGACATCTTCGCAACATTCGAGGAAATAGAGAGCGGCACTGCAGAAAGCTAAGGAAGAAGCCTCGATGAGGACACGATGAAAGGTACAAGGGGTGTTAGTGGTTAGCACTCGTAAACCGCGCTTCCCTTGTCTCTGATGATCCCTAAGACCCGGAATTATCGAAACAAGGGAGCATGGTTTGCAGAAGCGCGTCTATTCCTGTTCCAAAGTTAGTTGGGTGGTTGAGCTTACTTCGTCGTCTAGCCGCGCTGAAGCCTCAATTTCGTAGCGGGTGTCGTCGTTCAGCACTAGGGGCGCTGGAACCCGAATGCTGAATTCACCGTTGATGTCAGCGATTACGGTGGTGTCTACTAAGTTGTTCGATCCCAAGCTGAGGAATCCGCCCGCGACATCGGTTGTACTGTCTACAGTGATTTCGACCGTAGCATTCGGCTGCGTGCGTCCGACCAACGTGAAACCACTGGTCGGAATCGTATCGCCGTTGCGATGACTGGTGAACTCAGGCTGTAGGGAAACGGTATCAGCGATGGCGACATCCGTTACTTCCTCAGCCGCCGCTGATGCATCACCCACTTCAACATCAGTGACCTCCGGTGCGCTGGTGCTGGCTGTGATGATTATGGGCTGAGTAGCAGCCGCAAAAATCTTTTGCTCATTGCGGCTCAGCTGACCTACGGCAATGGTTTCAGTGCTCACGTTGCTGGATGTGAGGTTATAGCTGGCGACATAAACTCCAGAAGACACTTCGTCGGCTTGGACCTCACGGACAACGGTCCCATTTTCGATGAGCAAGACAGCCGCCTGCGCACCGGGAGTGCCATTAATGGTTGTCAGCAGCGTTGCGTCCTGAGCTAGAGGCTCGGTGGCATTGTGCGTAACACTATCGATGGTGAGAGCTGCCTGCGGATTCTCGACTGAGAAGCTCCAGCTCGCGACGCGACGCTGTCCTTGGGTATTGCTGTATTCAATCTGAATCTGGTGCTGTCCTGGGCTCAGGGGTTGGGCGGGTCGATAGCTGAAGAAATTACGCGTGATCGAGCTGCTACTAGTAACGTCCTGACCGTTGACATAAACCTGAACAGAATTGACATCAATATCGCCGCTGTCTGTGTCGAACACGCCTGAAATCAGAGCATCGGCGGATACGTCCTCAGCATTAACTCCCGGCGTTACATCGACTACGCGCTGGGCCTGAACTGGACGTGACAGTAATCCAGAAAGCCCTAGGACGCCAACGGTCCCTAAAAGAACTAAAGATTTTTTCACGGCGATCGCTTTTATCATCATTCCAAAAGATCTTTGATCATCCTTACTGGGGGATGTGTATGCTATCCGGCAACTGTAAAAGTTAGGTGGCTGCGGGCTACACATCCATCAAAATTATCAGGTTTAAGGCTGAATACCCTCTCTCGGCTGGAGGACATTAATGCTGATTGAGCCGGTATGCCCATCATTCACTATGGGGCAACTTTTGCCAATGGATACTGTTCGGCGGGAGCTGCCGACCATTCCCACATAGAGCCCGCATAGTTTTGGGTCGAGAATCCCCAAGTCACGAGTACTGCGGCAACCCAGCCCGAGCGAATGCCGCCGGTGCAATAGACAATGACTTCTGTATCGGGCGTGATGCCAAGCGCCTGAAGCTTGACGTTCACCTCTTGCCTGGATAAGAGCCGACCATCCTCACCCCAAAGATCTTTGAAATAGAGATTGACGGCACCCGGAATGTGGCCACCCCGCTGCTCTCCATAGGGTGTCTTGCCGGCAAATTCGCGGGGCTCGCGGGTATCGATGATGACGAGGTTGTCACTCCCGATCTGCGATCGCACCGCATCCCGTTGAATGCTCCACGTCGGATCGCGTCGCACGACAAAATCCCCTGGTTGATGAGCCGTGCTGGTATCGCTGAGGGAGTGTGTGTCCCCAGCCTCTTCTACGAGCGCTCGCAAACCGCCGTCGACTAAAACCGCCTGCTGATGCCCCAGAGTTCGCAGCATCCAGACAATGCGACCGTCTTCGCCCCAACCGCGAGGCGGATCACCCAAGACGACAACCGGAATATTTTGCGAAATGCCCAAAGCCTGCAATCGCTGTGTTAGCTGCGCATCATCTTCCAGCAACCGACCGCGGACAGCCGCCGCACGGGGCGAAAAGTCGCGCCAGTTAACGGCGATCGCACCAGGTAGTTTCTGCTTGATCAGCCCTTGGCCGCGTGCATCCAATAGCGTCGCGCCCTGATCGATGAGTTCTAGTGCCTCCGTTGCGCTCACAATCCAACGCTGCTCTAAAGACGAGGGGGCGATCAGGAAATCTGGTGCGATCGAGGCCCCTGGTTGCGTTACGCCTAAAACTGCGTTCTGCTGATTAGAAGACGAGCTGTCAGGCTGGCTTGCAGGCGGACCCTTCCCTCGACTGCACGCCAAGATTTGCAAACAAAAGAGCGCTACCAGGAGAAACGTTAGCTTGTGAAATGCGACAGTCTGCATCGGCGGTTAATCTCGATGGAATGCAAGAATTGCGTAGTTTTGTTGCAAAAATCGCATTGATTGACGACATTTTGTAAGCGATGTTACAGCTCTTTGTCTGTGAGACTTGTGATGCTGAGGGCGCTGTAACGCTTTAAGTGCATGAAGTCTTTTTCGTTTTTGGTGACGCCAGCTCTGCTGGGCTTAGTTGCAGGGATTGCTCACGGCATCATTTCTCACCATGCTGATTTGCCGTTGGCGCTAACGGATCAGCTCGTCTATTCTCTCTCGTCTGACGAATTCGACTCTCACTAAAAACTGTTAAAACGGTATTCCTTGTTACAAAAAAGCTGCGAATATAGCGTGGTAGGAACTTAGGACCACTACGTTATGGTACACACTAATTCTTCTACGCTTTCCGGTGCTGATCGCCTGGTAGTGAGCGTAATGGCAGCTTGTGCGATGTTTGTTGTGGGCTACACGGTGACGCGGGTCGCTTTCATCCAGCCTCAGGCATCCACCAGCGCTGATGTCGAAAATCTGGTGATTCCTCATGAGGCTGAGCTATGGCGAGGCTTTGCTGAATAGGTTATGGCTAAGCTAGCTGCAGTCGTGAATCGCTGCTAGGCACTACCGATGTGATTCCAGGCATTTCTAGCGGGATTACATCGGTAGTCGCCAGGGGGGCATTGCTAATGCCTCAAGGGTAGCCATGCCAACGGCAGGAGAGACTACCGTCCTAGCGAGCGGCGGAAATTGAAGAAACGCTGAAACGCTCCCTGAAGAAGGGTGTTTTGAGCATAGCTCTGCTTCGTGAATTGGAGGGCCGTTTTGCTCGTAATTTCGGACAGAGTGGGATAGACATGCATAAATTTCAGCTTGCCGACTTTAAGCTTGTGGCTCATCGCCATTACCACTTCATGAATGAGTTCCCCAGCGGCAGGCCCCACGATGTGAGCCCCTAGTATTTCGCCATTTTTACGGGTAATGAACTTAGCAAAGCCGATACCGGCTCCTTCCGCCAAGGCCCGATCCACATGATCAAAGTTATGGCGAAGAATCACGATGTCGTCACCATAGCGTTTCCGGGCTTGCTCTTCGGTTAAGCCAACGCGTCCGAGTTCGGGTTCAGTGAAGGTCGCCCAAGGGATAACTTGGTAATGGGCCTTAAAGAATGGAGCGAGTAGAGCATTCTGCATGGCCACAGCTCCTTCATAACCAGCCACGTGGGTGAATTGATAGCCCCCGATGACATCCCCGGCAGCATAAATCTTGGGGTTTGTGGTTTGCAGCTTAGCGTTAACAATGATGCCTTGTTTGCCGACTTCGACGCCTGCGCCCTGCAAGTTCAGAGTTTCCACATTGGGAACGCGACCTGCCGCGACCAGAATCTCATCGACTCTGACGCGATCGCCCTGATCTGTCAAAATCACTTTCTGGCCATTCTCAACCGTAACCTCCTTCGCACGCGTCTCAGACAGAATACGAATACCCTCTGCTGTCATCTGATCCTGTACAACCTGAGCCGCTTCTGGATCCTCCTTCGGCAGAATCAGTTTGCGGCTCGACAGAATCGTCACCTCGCTCCCCAATCGCGCAAATGCCTGACCTAGTTCACAGCCAATCGGTCCCGCTCCGATCACAGCGAGTGACTTGGGCTGCTCTGTGATTGAAAAAATCTGCACATTCGTAAGGTAACCCGCTTCCTTCAGGCCTGGAACCGGGAGTAAGCTAGGGCGACCGCCGGTCGCTACCAAAAAGGCTCGCGCTTTGAGCTGACGTCCGTTCACTTCAAACGTCTGGCGATCAACAAATTGTCCTTCACCATAGATAACCTCAACCCCTAGCGCTTCAAACCGCTCAGTGGAATCATGCTCTTGAATAGTATCAATGACGCGATGAACGTGTCCTAGCGCTTCCCGAATGCGGATGTCGTGAACGGAGGCTTCGATGCCATAAATGGCAGCATTTTTTACGTCATGGGCAATACGGCCTGCATGAATCAGAGACTTGCTGGGAACACATCCATAGTGCAGGCAATCACCTCCTAGTCGGCCCTCATTTTCCACGAGGGCAACTTTGGCGTTGATTTGAGCCCCTGCACTGGCCGCTACCAGCCCTGCAGACCCTCCGCCAATCACTACTAAGTCGTAATCGACAGCCACTGTTCTTACCCCCATGTTCACTCTTGTTGGTTCGCGTATTTTAGACAGTAGGGGAACTGCCTGAACCTAATATGAGAGTACACCGTGAGGTTAAGAAGAAGTTGGGGATAGTGTTTTGGTCTGAGCGCTAATCTCAGCATCAGTTACAGTTCTTAACTAATGATAAGCTGCGTACCCCCCGGATCGCATTACCTAGGTATCTCAAGCGTTGACGACCAACACGCCGGGCTCTGATTGTGTAGGAACCAAATCTAGGACATCGAGCTGAGAGCAATATTTCAGATCGTCTTCTTGACTGAGTCGGAGCAGACGCTGACCATGAGTTGCACAGCACAGTAGATCCAGCAAAGAGTCTTGCCATTGTTGATAGAGGCTAACAGAGGCTACTGCCGCATCGTTACCAGCCAGATCTTGCAGCTTCCAAGACTGTTGTGAGGCTAGCTGGTGAGCGATCGCCCCTGCGCACACCGTATCTTCCAAAGAGTATGCGCCTTCCCAACCCGAACCGACCATCCACACCTCTGCTGGTTGGTGCTTAACCAGAAAATTGACCACTGCTTGGCGCGTTGTTAGCGCAGCGGTAATGACTGTGGGCGCACTTTGAATACGTTTTAGGCAGCGGGTGCCATTGGTCGTACTCATGAATAAATGGCGTCCACACGAACGATCAGCCGTATGATCAAGCGGCGAATTGCCTAAGTCAAAGCCATCGACTCGTGCACCGCCACGTTCACCGGCCAATAATCGTTTGTTAGCAGGATAGTGCTCACTGGCTTGACGCAGCAGATCTAAATCGCTGAATACGTGGATAGCCGCAGCACCCACATTAAATGCTGCTGCCATGGTGGAAGTTGCTCTGAGGACATCGATTGCGATCGCGCAATCAGGCATGTCACTGTCAGGAACTTCTTCAGGGGTGTGATATACAAATAGCTTCACGAATTCTGGACGCTCCCACACGTGGTTAGGTCTGCCAACTTTTTATTCTATGCGGACACCCTTCTCAGATTGAAAAATTCTCTGAATACCGACTTTAAGTAAGCTCTAGAGAATTCTCAATCTTCAGTTTCACATGCAGGGAAGGATTAGCTTTCGAGATTTCCTCATTTGTCCTGCTTTTATAAGGATCCGGCTGTAATAATCACAGCTGTTACGGGTTGGCTCGAACAGGGCGATGAAACAAGGGCATGATGTATGCACCGAGTCCTAGCCCAGCCAGCCAGCCAAACACTGTCATGCGGAGGTTGCTCACCGGCCACCAGTCGAACCCCTGAAGAGCCAGCTCTACGGGATAGGCCATGCAAAGGGCAAACGTTAGACCAAACCCAAAGAGTCCGTAACGTTCCAGCCAAAAAGGCGACCGCCCGCGATCGCGACCGTACCAAATTCGCATTACGACCAAGCCCAAGACCGTTCCGTAGCAGCGCATGCAAACAGCCATAATGTGAGTTGCCGCCAGTGGTAACCCTAATTCAGGCTGCGGACACACATGCACGCCCATGAAGTAAATAATCTGACTGATCTGCGTGAGGCCGAATATGCCCGATGCCGCCAAAAAGGGGGCCGCGATCGGGCCGCTCACTAACGCTGCTAGGACGAGGTCAGCAAACCAACTCGACAGTGGGCGACGATTAGCTGGCGGAGAGAGTGTAGGCTGCTGCATATAGAGCAAAAAAATCTGGACTATTCTGTAGCGATTGTAAACAATCTTCGCTGTTCGGTAGCAGTAGCTGTGAATTGCCTGGATAGGAATGAGCTGACAAGGATCATTGGCCATCTAGCATCACCAAGGCTCAGATGGATGAACTTTTGGACGTGACAGATGAAGTTCAGCGCGAAATACCTGAAATTAACTGAACTTTTCCAAATGGTGGGTCGAGTTTTTTTAGGTCACTATAAAAATATCCTGTAGACTCGCGTGTGCTCCTTGAGCACTGGTCGGGCTGAAGAGTTCCCTGGGAAAGCTTCTGCCCGACCTTTTGTTTTAAAGCAAAGATCTACTCAGCAAGCGCAACAGTCAGCCATTGCACTGATCCCCTTTATTCTTTAGTTTTCTATTCCCGTTCGGCTGAGCGACCTTCGGCCCGAGCTCACGTCGAGGGCTCACGTCGAAGCCTGTTCCCTATTCTCTGTTTGGCTCACCAAAGCTCGCACGGTTTTCTCACAAGCGCTAAGGTGAATGGAGTCTCCACGGTTTGTTATGGCCCGCCAACGTTCAAAATCTGACCTGCCCACAAAAGTGTGCGTTGTCTGTCAGCGTCCCTTCACTTGGCGCAAAAAATGGGCCGACTGCTGGGATGAGGTGAAGTATTGCTCGGAACGGTGTCGGCGTCGGCGATCGCAGGCTCAGGGCTAGCCCTTAAATGAAACCTATCCTTGTCTGAGACGGTAACCCACACCCCGTACGGTTTCAATCAGGTCTCCCCCTATTTTTTTTCGCAGGTAACCAATATAAACATCCACAATGTTAGACCCAGGATTGTGGGCATATCCCCAGACACGATCCAAAAGCTGTTCACGACTGACAACCTTTCCTTTATGCCGAATTAAGGTTTCGACTAGGTTGAATTCACGCGCTGAAAGATTGACAGTTTTGCCGTTGACTTGAACTCGACGAGTATGCAAGTTCAGCTCTAAATTACCCAGTGTCAAGACTTCCGTATCCGTCTGTTCGTGACTAGAAACTGAAGGCTTGCGTAAGCGCGCTCGAATACGTACCACCAATTCCTCAAACCGAAACGGTTTTGTCAAATAGTCGTCTGCTCCCCGTTCAAAGCCTGCGACTTTATCGTCGATTTTGTCTCGTGCTGTGAGGATGATGATTGGAATATTGACCCCCTGACCCCGAAGCTTGTCTAAAATTTCGAAGCCGTCTTCATAGGGCAAACCCAAATCGAGGATAATTAGATCGAACCTTTGACTGAATGCCAGCGTAATAGCATCTTTACCATTGTTTACGATTGTGGGCACAAATCCATTTGACTGCAGACCTCTTTCGAGAAAAGTTGCAATCCGAACCTCATCTTCGACGATTAGGATATGTTCCATGGATCCGAGCCACGTGTAGCTTAACTAGCAAAGTATAATTTGCTGCTTGTCAATGGTAGGAAATTACATACAATCCTGTAGAAAGGTCAAGGCTAGTCATACCCCTCCATACATTTCGATCCTACTTCAGGAAAACATCTAGCAGCGTGTAATTACTGTCCTAGCTGCAACCGATGCCATCCTTGAGAAAAATCTCTGATCCTTATTGCTAAAGCACTTTGGTTCTGTATGGACCTCAAGTCTATGTTCTCACTCTGCCTGCAATCGTTGGGTCAAATCCTAAAGCTACAATAAGAATTTTATCTGTCCTTAACCAGCCCTTTAAGCATTCTCATTGAGATTTTCTGCAGTGGGCAAGCAATTTTGGATAGTAGCGACGACAGACTGAGCCAGAGCGTTGTAGTCATAGCCGCCTTCTAGTCCTAATAAGAGCTGCGACTGAACTTTGCGGCAGTAGTGCGTGAGTATGCCGAAATCTTCAGGCTGCAGTGCAACGCCGGCTAGAGGATCAGCCTGATTGGCATCATATCCCGCGCTGACAATGAGGAAATCGGGATTGAAGGTTTGGAAAAAAGGCATCACCGCTTGTTGGAACTGTGACTCATACTCCGTAAGAGTGCTGCCTCGATGCATAGGGATATTGAGTACATTTTGGTGAAATCCTTGCTCACTGCTGCGCCCCGTTCCTGGATAGGCTGGCGACTGATGGAGCGAACAGTACGCAATATGGGGATTGCCTTCTACCAATGCTTGAGTACCGTTCCCATGATGAACGTCCCAATCCAAAATACCCACTCGCTTGATATGAGGCTGCTGAAGCGCATAGTGGGCCGCGATCGCAGCATTGGAAAATAAGCAAAACCCCATGCCGCGTTCGCGCACCGCATGATGCCCTGGGGGGCGAGCTAGGACAAAGGCTGATTGGCGACTTTGGAGGACACAATCGACACCATCGAGCCAGCTATTCACAGCTAGCAGAGCAATATCGTAACTTTGGGACGATACAGGTGTATCGGGGTCCAAAAAGCCCCCTCCCTGCTTAGCAAGCTGCTCAAGGGCATCAATGTACTGTTGTGCATGCAGTTGTTGAATGTAGGGAAGGGGATCGCGATCAGTAACCGGGGTAGGCACTTGCCAATGGAGGTGAGCTTTCCAGGGAGCCATTTGTAAGGCTTGCTTCACCGCTGTTAAGCGCCCTTCATTCTCTGGATGAAGGGGACCTGTATCGTGCTCTAGAAAGCGTTCAGAATAAATGACGGTGAATTGGGGAGACATGCTTGATAAAGGGACGCCGTAGCGCCATTAAAAGCCTGTTACACAACGATAGCGCTACCGGTAGGGATATCTGAAATCGTGATAGAATTATGAGTACGATAGTACACATTTTTGAATGGATTTAGCCTTCGTAACCGCATTCGATTCAATCCCTCGGTTTCTAGCTAGATCGATTCCACTTTGGAGTTTTTCATCCTATGAGTATCATCCCCACAGATTTGCGGAACGAGATGTCCCGTTCTTATCTGGAATACGCCATGAGCGTGATTGTGGGGCGAGCACTGCCAGATGCACGTGATGGGTTGAAGCCCGTACACCGGCGAATTCTGTACGCTATGCACGAGCTGGGTCTGACGGCTGATCGCCCCTTTCGAAAGTGCGCACGTGTCGTTGGGGAAGTGCTTGGTAAGTATCACCCCCATGGCGATACTGCTGTCTACGACGCCTTAGTGCGGATGGCTCAGGATTTTTCCATGCGGGCACCGCTGATCAACGGTCATGGGAACTTTGGCTCGATTGACAACGATCCGCCTGCCGCTATGCGGTACACCGAGTGTCGTCTCCATGCCCTTACCAGCGATGCTCTGCTGCAGGATATTGAGTCGGACACGGTCGATTTTGTCGATAACTTTGACGGATCACAGCAAGAGCCCATTGTTCTCCCGTCCCGTGTACCGCAGCTTTTGCTGAATGGCTCTTCGGGTATTGCGGTCGGCATGGCAACCAATATCCCTCCTCATAACTTAGGAGAGCTATTGGATGGTGTCATTGCTCTCATCAATAATCCAGACATTACTGTCAACGAGCTGATGGCGCTGATCCCGGGGCCAGACTTTCCTACCGGGGCTCAGATTCTCGGCACTAGCGGTATTCGGGATGCTTACACGACAGGACGTGGTTCTGTCACCATGCGCGGTGTGGCGAATATTGAAACCATTGAGCAGCGGGGTCGTCCCGATCGCGATGCTGTCGTCATCACCGAATTGCCTTACCAAACCAACAAGGCAGCGATGATCGAGCGGATTGCCGAGATGGTCAACGAGCGCCGTCTGGAAGGCATTTCTGATATCCGTGACGAGAGCGATCGCGACGGTATGCGGATCGTCATTGAGCTGAAGCGTGATGCCTACCCTCGCGTGGTGCTCAATAACCTCTATAAGCAGACGCCATTGCAGAACAACTTCGGCGTCAACATGCTGGCCTTAGTTAATGGTGAACCACAGCTTGTCGGGTTGAAGCAAATGCTGGAGGTCTTTTTAGACTTCCGCGTGGAGACAATTACTCGCCGCACTCAATACGAGCTCAATAAGGCCGAGGAGCGCGACCATATCCTGCAGGGCTACTTGATAGCTTTGGATAATATGGATGCCATCATCGCGCTGATTCGCAGTGCGGCTGATACGCCGACGGCTAAGCAAGAGCTCATTAATGGCTATGGTCTAACAGAGATCCAGTCAGACGCTATTCTGCAGATGCAGCTTCGCCGCCTCACGGCGCTGGAAACGGACAAGATTTTGCAGGAGCATGAAGAACTCCAGGCCAAGATTGTCGACCTGCAGGATATTTTGGCGCGCCGCGAGCGCATCTTGGAAATTATTGTGACGGAGCTGGAGCAGCTTCGCGATCGCCACTCAAATGAGCGGCGTACTGTGATCGAGCGTGATGCTGGCGAACTCACTGATGTTTCGTTGATTGCTAATCAGCAGGTCGTTATTCTGGTTACGGAGTACGGCTACATCAAGCGCATGCCCGTAGATACCTTTGAGGCTCAGAGCCGGGCGACTCGCGGTAAGGCGGGAGCCCGCATTAAGGAGGATGATGGCATCCAGCACTTCATTACCTGCTGCTGCCACGATCATATTCTGTTTTTCAGCGATCGCGGCGTTGCCTACTCTTTACGCTCCTATCAGATTCCGGAAGGGTCACGAGCTGCACAGGGCATTCCGATTGTGCAGATGCTACCGATTCCCAAGGAAGAGAAAATCACCTCTGTCATCGCCGTATCGGAATTCACAGACGATGAATATCTGGTGATGCTGACGCAAGGGGGCTACATCAAGAAGACATCCCTGTCCGCGTTCAGCAACATCCGCGCCAATGGGTTGATTGCCATTTCGCTCGAAGATGGCGATGAGCTGCGCTGGGTACGCCTAGCACGGGCAACGGATAGTATCCTGATCGGCTCCCGTCACGGTATGACGATTCACTTCAAGGCGGATGGTGATCAGCTGCGCCCGCTGGGTCGCCCCACGCGCGGCGTGAAGGCAATGAACCGGAAGGATGGCGACGAGCTGATTAGCATGGATATCTTGCCGTCGCAGATTACCGAAGCCGTCGCAGAGGCCGAAGCGGCTGGGGCTAGTGAAGACACAGAAGAAACGGCAGCTAATAGCCAAGGTCCTTGGATATTGGTCATCACAGCGGGGGGCATGGGTAAGCGGGTACCTGTAGAACGCTTCCGCTTGCAAAATCGAGCGGGTATGGGGATTCAGGCGCTGAAGTTCCGTTTAGAGGAAGACACCCTAGTGGCGCTGCTGGTGGTAAATGAAGACGAGGAGCTGATGCTAGTGACGAATCGGGGCATCATTATTCGCCAGCGCGTTAACGATATTTCGATTCAGTCCCGTGCGGCACAAGGGGTGCGTCTTCAGCGCTTGGATGAGGAAGATGCGATCGCAGCAGTGGCCGTGGTTCCTGCCGCTCTAGAGAGTGATGAGGATGAAGAAGCGGCTGAAGGTGATGCAGAGCCTGAAGTTATTGATGCTTCGGCGATCGCCATAGCGGACCCCGATTCACCAACGGTAGATGTGAGCACTCCCGAAGAAGAGGCTTAGGACTCAAATTCGGGTACACAGTAACAATTTTTCTGCCGCTTTTCTGTGGAATGTGGGTTCTGGATGCGTCGTTTTTGGAACACGCTCGAAAAAAGTCATGTCTTTCGGAGACTATAGAATTTATTCTTCGGCAGAGTTAAAGCGGACTTTTGGGCTTACCGTTCCAACGAATGCTACGCTCTTCGCTGATTTTCAAGTAGGAAAGGAGCCGTATTCAGATTTACAGACTGCGATCGATAAGATGACATCTCGTATCAGTTTATCTAAATCTGATAACGAGGCAACACGCAGAAATCTTTTAGGCGTTGCTGAATTCAGAGATGAATGGTCAGTCCGAAAAATTCTGCACAGCCCCCTAAATCCCCCAATTCTGGGGGACTTCAAGCAACCTCACCCCCCAGAATTGGGGGTGAGGGGGGCTAAATCATTCCTCCGCTAAGCAACACTGATGAATTTCTCCTAAAGGGTTTTCCAGATGGTTCTTAAATCGAATTTAAATTTATTGACTAACACTATATTCTTTGTGCTCAAGAACAAGAAAAAGATTTATTGGGGAAAGATATGAGCGAGGTTATCGAGGCGATAGCTTGGATTTGCTTGCAAAATCGACAGGTTCTCTGCACACGAACCAGAGGAAAAGACGTATTTTATATGCCTGGTGGCAAGCTAGAGCCGGGAGAATCAGCTTGGCAGGCTCTGAGGCGAGAGATTCGGGAAGAACTCAGCGTTGACTTAGTTGCTGACACCTTGACTGAATCCATTGTTGTGGAGGCTTGGGCACATGGATATTCAAAACAAACTCGAGTTCGGATGAAATGTTTTCAGGCAGATTATAGAGGCGAAATCACACCAAATTCTGAGATTGAAGAAATAGCCTGGTTTAGTCTTCAAGATCGTAAACAATGCGCTCCAGCCGCTCAAAAAGTGCTTGAGTACTTAAACAAACATCAGCTTATTAATTGACGGCTAGATCGTGTAAATTCCAAGCCGTTTATTGCTGTTTCCTGTTCCCTATTCCCGTTCGGCTGAGCGACCTTCGGCCCGAGCTCAGATCGAGGGCTCACGTCGAAGCCTGTTCCCTATTGCCCGTTTCCTCGCTCATCGACGAACCTAGATTCCGGCTCCGGCATGGTGCGCTTTCGCATCGTTGCCCATACATCGAAGGGAATACGTTCTTTGGCCCACTGCATGGTGTTGTCATCTTTGGTCGCAACTGGGTGGCAGATGAATACACCGCGCTGATCCTGCTTCCATGAGAATTTATACTTCTCGATGAGAATGTCCTCCCATTCGCCCGTGGAGCTGTTGTAGAGCTGGCAGCGATCAGGGGTGTCCGGTTTGCGGTCCTGATCAAAGGGACGAGAATTGTAGATAGCCCACGACTGATAGAGACTACCAATTTCGCGCTTGAACAGAGCAACCACTAGCGGCAACAGCAGCGTCCCTGCCCCCAATATAAACTGGCTGATTTTCAAATTGCTCCTCCCAGTCGTCAGGCTTAGATCACGCGGCCATACCTCAAGGTCACTCTTTTTATGCGTCAGTATTTTGCGACCAGTCTTCTAGTACCGCTACGCGGAATTCAAAATTCAAAATTCAAAATTCAAAATTCAAACCTAAGGCAGATAAGCCTTCTCGGTAGATAGCTTACCCACTTGTCTACATAACTAGCGGAGCACGATGTTGGCATCGCCTCGTTGCATACCTTCTTGTAGACCTTCAGCGATGATGTCTTGATAGATTACTGATTCCTGCATAACGTGCGTTCGACGGCAGCGTTTTGGCTACGTTTACATCCCACCCGCAGATATAGCAGTAGCCGACTTAACCAGGACATTTTGGAAACGTGAAACCGCTCAAAGACTAAAATCCATGTCTTAGCTGGCTTGGCTACTGCTATAAATCGCGGGCTAATTGAGAAAGTCTACTGAAAGTAGACTCAGAGGTTCAATGACTTATCTAGTAAGGGTTTCAACTCATTTAAATGAGTTTCCCCGACTAGGCCTCAGTCAACTCGCGGGCGGATTGGCAGCGGAGCCGCAGATCGGCATCGAACTCACGTTGCATACATTCTCGCCTCAGGATCTTTTGAAACTCAGCATGCAGACCTGACGTTCCGACAACCGCAGCACGACATCAGCTTGAATGGGTTCCAGCAGCAGCTCTGATGGCTTAGCTCAGTCGGACTGACGGTTTCTCCTAGGAGCCAGGACGCAAAATCTGCAGAGAACGATTCAACCAAGAACTTGCAGACTGCATCAAACGTCATGAGACTGCATCGAAAGAAACATCCTGCAGGGCGATCGCGATCGCATATGCACACAATCATTCATCGCGACTAGCTGGCATGAGTTGGTATCCACAAAGCAGACTGTCTTGCCTACATCAGCTGATCGAAAATGACCGCCGCGATCGCAGCAAACACGGTGATTCCCATTGCTAACCAAGGACTCTGACCCTGAGCAACCGCCAAAGTCGTAATGACGCCAGCACCGAGGGCAGCAACGACCAAAGATCCCAGCAAGTCTTTCTCGCGATTTTTGTACATGGGTAATACAGGCGTAAAAAATTTTCTGAGTAGCCCTTACCGTATCACCCAACACAAAGTTATTTGCGGACAGAGTAAATACCTGACATCAAGGTTTAGCTTGAGAAAGGTTTTGCAACATGTTTGCGAAGAAACGTAACGATTGTGGTCCTGTGCGTGTTGGCCTAGTACATCTCGTTTGTTTACAGGGAATAGGAAACAGGCTTCGACGTGAGCGCTCAGCCGAACGGGAATAGGGAATAGGGAATAGGGAATAGGGAATAGGGAATAGGGAGTTAAATGTTGATGGTTGAGGGTTCGAGGTTTAAGGTTTGCGGCTCTTCTGCCTATTCACCCTTTAGCTTTTACCCCAACTCACAAGCGAAACTTACTTACCCACAGTGCAAAAGACGATGCGCTTTGGACGTAGACAATTTTTGGTTTGACTGGTGACTCGACCTCAACTGGGTTGGCTGAGCCGCTAAACAGCACGCCATTTTACGGCAAAGCTATGCCAGCTTGGGTAGTGTCCAGAAAGCCTGACCCACAGAAGTTTTGGCAATTAGAACAGAGTCAGGAATCAGGTCTGTCGTCATCCATCAGAGAGCATCATGGCAAAGCAAATCCAATGTCCTGACTGTGGTCATTCCGACCTTAAGCGCATTCACGTCCGGGGTGTTCGTAAGTGTAGCCACTGTGGCACGTTCGTTGATGTCAGCAACAAGACCTGGTGGCGTCGTCTACTTCCTGCCTGATTTGGGGAAGGCGTAACAGCTTACCCATCTGCAACTGAACCGAATTTATTGAGAATCTCTCCCTGAACCTGAGGCTGCCTGTTGATACAGGCAGCTTTTTTCTTGGCGCGAAGGGTGCATTGCTGCGCAAATGGTCGGATAGGGTGCATTGCTGCGCGCATGACACCCTACCTATCCACTCTTACATCTCTACGCCTTCTGCAATTTCTCTTTTCACGTACTAGGCTAGGGGTAGGTGAGCCACCTTCTTTTCAAAGAGCCGGATCCGATGAACCTGAAATACTTCGGTAAAACCTTATCTGTCGGCGTCCTCGGGATGTTGACGACAGCCCTCTTTTCAGAAGCGACGCTGGCGGATCGCCCGGCTCATGCATCAGACTACGGCGATATCCCTGACTCGGTCTTGAACGGTATTTTCGGAATTGAACCAGACTTTTTCGATCGCGGGCGCGAACAGTTTGAGCATGAAATTGAACGCCTGAATCGCATGGACTTCGACACCGTAACTCTGAAGATTGAGGAGTCTGTGCGGTTTAATCCTGAGGTATTGGAAAAAATAAGGGGGCAAGTCGATTCCTCAACAGACCTACCCCAATAGATCGCCTCGTTCTACTCTCTCCATCGATTTAACTAGCAACAGTCTTCTGTCCTAGGTGTGTTTAGAACTGGCCGATTGTCTGAGACTGGAGACACGAGTAACGTTAATCCATCTCTACCTGTAACTTGAACCCAAGTTCCAGGAGGCAATTTGCACTGAGCCTGAGGTTGTTGTAACCTTGCAGGCCAGTATGTTGCTTGAAAGTAAACTCGACCAGAATAGTACCCGTTAATTGTCCGTGCGACTCGACCAAGACCATTGAAAGAAAATTTTCCCGAGTTCTCCAGCAATGTAGTAAGACCCATAGAGCACCGACTCCCATAACGCTTAGTGGTTACAGGCTGATGTTACGAGAGTAATTGCAAAGTCTTCATCAACCCTTTACGTAGAACTCGGTGTAATCACTAGAAGCCGTTACTGCCTATTCATGACGTAGTGCATGCACTTTTTGGCACTTGAGAAATTTAATAAAAAACCGAAAAAATTCAGGTAAAAGGTTGAAAGCTTGCTGAGCCTGACTTTGCAAGGTTATGGCTAGGTTCTGACAAGCTTGCTCTGTCAAGACAGCCTAGGCTTTGAGCAAGCAGCAACGTTACAACCTCGTAAAAATACTGAGCATATCTCGCAGTAGAGGTTTCCACTCAGAATTTGTATGGGCTATGATACGTCAAGATTCTTCATCGCATCAACATATTTGGGTAAAACCTGCCCAAATTCGAAAGGATGTTAGTTATGCTTGCCAACTAGGCTTTTCTTAGATTGCAAGTATTTGAGCCACTACCAACCACAGGGTCTTCTTCATTTTTGAGCAACCATCGGTTGTTCTTCCATGCAAGTCTAGAGGATACTTCGAAGGTTACATTTGTCATTTCGAGAGAATCTAAACATGATGTCACGTCTCCGCTGCATAGTGGAATCCAGGCTTTGAGCGTTCACACCGGGATTCTTACTATGTATGGGATTTATAGGTTTGCTGAAGCAATTTTCTTGCAACAGGCTTTAACCATATAAGCGGTATGGCATAAAAACCTTATTAAGTAACCTCTTAAGGGGGCGTGTATTAAACGCTTCTATTTTGTAATGGAAATCTAAATGGAAAGAAATAGATTCTGTATCTTGAATATTTATGATGGGACAAGATCTGCCAAGGCTCAAACAGCCCACCTTTCTCGTTGTAGACGATCATGAAATCGTACTTAAGGGAACTATCTCGGCATTAGAAAAAAGCTTCCCTGAATCAGATATAATCACTGCCTCTTCAGCCACAGCAGCACTTGCCAGCGTCGAAAACTTTCAACTTGATATGGTGCTGCTTGATCTCTCCATCCCAATAACAGAGGGTGGTCATGCCCAGACAGAAATAGGGCTGAACATACTCAAACAGCTGATGGAGCAATATAAGGACTTGAATTTCACAGTCCTCAGCAGCTATATTCAGCGGTTACTCACGATTCTAGGGAGTATCGAAAATCATGTTGGTGGATTTACTATTGCGGACAAAAATCTTCCTATTGACGAAGTGATGAAGCGGGTACAGTGGGCGCTTGAAGGCATAACCCACACAAAAGATATTCGAGGAATCAGACTTGGGGCTGAATTAAGACCTGAGTGGCTAAAAGTGCTCAAATTAGCATTTGAGAATGGTCTACAAGATCAGGCCATTGCCAAGGAAATGTCTATATCGCTGCGCACGGTTCGCCTCTATTTTAATAAGCTGCAAGATGCTTTAGGTATTTATCCAGAGGACTATGGTGGGCATATGAATTTGCGGATTCAGACTGGGATTAAGGCTCGTCAAATGGGATTGATTGAAGATTAGTTAGAAATGAAGCATGAACCAATTCAGGGTTTCTACATCAAATTCAAATTTTAATTTATCTTTAAGGATTGCGATCGGGGCTTCTATCTTAATCAGTGTCCTACTAGGACGTTTCTTGGGGTTCCTAGAACCGCTAGAACTCTTGGGTTTTGACTTAATGCTTAAATTACGCAGGCCAGAGCCAATAGATGAGCGGATATTACTGATCGAAATCAATTCAGATGATGTCTCAGAAATGAGTAGTTTATCCAAAATCCCTCCACAAAGGTTGATTGACCTAATAAATCAAATCCAGGAACATAAACCCGCCGTAATAGGATTAAATATTCTAACTGATGTAATAGAGGACTCTCATACATCCACGATAGATTTAAGTAATCTGATTGAAGATCAGAAAAATATCATTATTGCGGAAAAGTTCCTTCCCCCTTTCATTTATCCTCTGCCTGGAATCGCATCTGAAAGAATTGGCTTCTCTGATATTGTGCCAGATCAAGATTCACGTATCAGACGTGCAATTCTGGGCTCAGAGGACTTTCGAGGCGAAGGGACATTTAAATTTTCTTTTTCCTTATTATTAGCAAAACTTTATCTTGAAAATGGAGGATATATATTGGAGAATGGCAAGCTTGATGAAGCCGCAATGCGGTTTGGGTCTATCGAAATTCCCAGAGTCTATCCCAACACGGGGGGCTACAATCGCATCGATCATGGGGGTGTTCAAACTTTAGTCAATTATCGCAGTGGCAAATCACCCTTCCAAAAAATAACGCTTGAAGAATTTAGATCGGGTGCTTTCAATCCTTCAAATATCAAAGACAAAGTTGTCATCATTGGCGTGACTGATCCCAGGCTCAGATTTGGACTAAGCACATCCTCATCCTCTCAAATAGATGGACTAGAGATGACAGCGCACTTTGCTAGCCAGATAATAAGTGCTGTGCTAGATAGTAGACCTTTGATTAAAAGCTGGAAAAGTTGGAATGATTTTTATGAGTATATTTTTATTATTCTCTTGGGAATTCCAGTCATTTTTTCAGCCTGGTATATGGAAATCTCTCCCAGGAATCTTCTTCTGATATCAGGTCTGATGTCAGTATTTATCTTTGTGATTTGCTATTTCGCTCTTTCAGTGTACGGCCTTTGGATAGTAGTGATACCATTATTAGTTATTTATGCTTTTAATTTTTTGACTTATTTGCCGCACTCTTATCAAAGAAAATCATTGGAGACAGAAAACCAGAAGAAGTTATTAGAGGTGGAAAATCAGAAGAAGCTATTAGATATGGAAAGCCAACGGACAGAAGATAGAAGAAAAGTAATCGAAAGAACTTTTGACATTATTCACAATATTCCTTTACAAAGAATATCGATCATTTTGAATAAAGTTAGAAGTAATGAAGAAAACCACTTTAATATAGAGCATGAATTAGCAGCGCTGAGTCAGGAGATACGAAGCATTGGAGATTATCTTAAAAAAGAAGGATTAACGTATGAGCAAACGCTGTATCTTAAGGATGGAGAAAAATTGGATCTTAGGAATGAGATTCATGAGCTTTTCTACCAAGTCTATCGTAAAACGCTAGAACACGACTTCCCTATCTTCAAAGATCTTAAAGTCAAACTCCGCTCATTTGACCCAATTTCTTCAGAAGATATTCACTTTGAAATTAAAAGAGAACTTTGTCGTTTTCTAGAGGAAGCTATCTGCAATGTTGGTAAGCATACAACAGCGACGAAATCACTTCGAATAGAAGGAAAGTGCTGTCAAACTTTTTACACATTAGTAGTTGAAGATGATGGAATTGCTAAAAATTGGACAGATAAATCAGGAGAAGGAAGCAAGCAGGCAACAAGGCTAGCGAAGAAACTAGGGGGTGAGTTCTATCGCAAGCGGATTCCTGGAGGCGGCACCTTATGCTGCTTAAGGTGGAAACTATGATTTTCCAGATTTTGTCTTTAAATAATAGCTTGAATAAAAAAGGAGATATCTCTGCAAAGACATCTCCTTCTCATCTCATCTATGAGATAGTTTTTTAAAACCTTTTTGCCATTTTAATAAACAAAAAAGCTTGGATTTATTTGCAGGGAAGCAACCTCTAAAGTCTGCACATTTGACTCTATATCAAATATATTTCTGGGTTCGATGCAGCAGTCATTGGTAGACCGCTAGAAGGTGAGCCAGAATCTTTGGGTTTATACTCAGCAAGTGTGCTTGAGAAAAAGCTTTGCTGAGTATAAAAGGTGACACAACAAGCCGTCAAAAAAACTGCGGGTTTCGCTTTCAGAAACTGCAGACCATAAGAAATTGGGGATAGTGGCATCTTTTACCTCTACATTCAGCGTGTGAGGTTGCTTGGTATACGAACCAAAGTTAGAGAGAATTACTCTATAAAAGTAAAGCTCAAGAGAAGCGCTCCTGTCTTTAGGCTAAGCTTCGCTCCTACTCTCCACAAGAGCAGACGCTTCTGGTGCAACCTCTAAAGGTAGACGCTTACTCACTAAGATTCCGAAGACCTTCCTAGCAATCAGGAAGCTTCTGAAATCCTTCATAAAAATAAATTTCTGCAGGCTCATACAAGGCTGTCGTTTGAGCCTTAGTTCTAAGCTGGTGTTGTGGGCGCAACGAATGTTGCAACGGTTGGTGGAATAGGGGCTGTTCCTGAGTCCTTAGGTGGAATATAGACAGCCAGATTGCTGTGACGATTACTCTGCAGCAACTGTGGAAGGAGTGCGCTACAGGTAAACAGCAAAGCTATTGCACTCAGCCTAGCTACCTGTACCGTAGGCAGCATTGAGAAAGTTTTCACGCCATTACCTCTGTACTCAAGGGTCGAGGTAGATTCCTGATATCTAACGTGACTCAAGCTCTGAGTTACACGGAGTTGAAGCTTAGACCTGAAAATTTGGGTGCGATGGAACAATTGAACTATTATACACCTACTATTTTGAGGTAGATGCGTGTTTCTTCGTAGAGTCGCATCTTGTACAAGTTAACAAGCGTTTGTGATTGTGTCAAGTGATATGAGCAGACATAAGTGATATCAAAAATTAGTATCGCTCTCCATGCAGCCGAATACGTGTTGTTGGCACTTGATGTTAGAAAGTGATATCACAATAAGGATAAGTCTAATTTACATAGGCTCCATCATTCTTTCCACAGCTCTTCAGCCTAGAAAATCTTCAGTTCTTAGTCAGGGGGCACAGTGAGGGGTTGGGATGGTGGAGAGGCGATGCGATTTGTGCTGAATCTACTGCTTGTTCGAGGTAATTCTCGAAAAGGACATACCTGAAGGCATCACAGCTCCATTGATTTCGTCAGCACCTGGAGCCTAACTTCTTCAGCCCAATAGAATTCAGTAGCTTTGTATGGTATTCGTAGTTTTCGCTGTTGACTATTCTTGCTAGCAGTGGGTTAGGCAAAGATATGGCTACCTATCGGGGCTACACTGCTGACTTAAAAATTGACGAAGAGTCGAAGCTCATCGTCGGCAAAGTTCTTGATATTAACGATACGATTACGTTCGATGGCAGCACAGTAGAGGAAGCCATCCAAGAATTTCATAAAAGAGTTGATTCTTACCTTGAGAAATGTAAAGAATTAGGCCGGAAGCCGGACAAACCATTCTCTGGAAAACTTGCTTTCCGAACCACGCCAGATATCCACCGATCAATTTACTTAGCCGCAGCTAAGGCTGGGAAGAGCATCAATGCTTGGATGGAGGCAACTCTGGGGACGGCGTCACGAGACTTACTGGATCAAGAGGTCAATAGCCTCGTTAAGAAAGATGACCGTACAAAGTTAATTACATTAGTTGGTGAGAATCCACATATATTGCCTCAGATCCATTCACATATCGCTGCTCTGGAGCAACTTCTATACGGTCTCAGAGGCGTTCTCCCCTTTATGAGAGGGGAGTTGCCTGAAGAGAGTTTGATGAAGGTAGTTGAAATAATCATTGCTGATTATACGGAGAAGCGATCCCGCGGAACTCAGGAAAATTCACCCCGTCAAGATCACAGCATCGAGAAAATTGATATTGCAAAGCTTCTTAAGAAAACCTCAGGATTAGTGCATGAATTGACTTCAGTAGGTATTGAGAACTGGATAAGTGCCTTAGAGGAACTTTTAACTGGTCTCGATGCAGTTCGTTCCCTTATCGAGGCTGAACCTTTTGAGAAAGGCATCGTAAAGCTGGTTCGAATAATCATTGACGACTTCTTTAGGTGATAACAAGGATGCGTATTCCTACCTAAAGAAGTATGATAATCCATGACACAGGGCTACCAAAAGTTCTTGCTTACAGCATTGCTGGACTTTAAATGAGAAGGCACACGCGACACTGATTCAGCCTGACAAGCCTTTAAAGCGTTGAATAGTCAGCATAGGTGTCGCTGATAAAGTCTTGAAAAAGCACTCATAGAAATCTTTTCTAAAGAAGAGCTATGGACGAGCCTTTACTCTTGATGCCTGATGTCCTGATTCCTTTCTTCATGGGCAAATTGGGTCTTCTGGAGAATGAATTTGATTTCATCAGAGATCGATTTGAGCGCTCAAGTCAACTCCTTCTGCAGCTTCGAGAAACAAGAGAGTATAGAGTATTTGTTCTCGAAGTTACCTTACGAAAAGTAGCAGACTATCTTTCAAGTAAGACTCAGGAAAAAGTCGTTCCGAATGATCTTGTAAGTCTAATAAAAAACGATGCGATTATTATAAAAGATCGAAAAATAAATGTCTCCATTTCAGAATCTAACGCAGATGATATAGAAATTCGCTTTGCCAACAGAAACTTATATACTCTCTTATCCTTTTTCCCTTTTCTGCTCCCGTCAACAAGCACATCAGAACGGTCCGGAAGCCGTGAAGTGGAAGAGCTTATTAGCTTTCTATCGTCAGAACATATTGATCTAACAGATGAGACGGTAGAAGGAGATCAAACATCAGAGAGATGGCTTTCCGGAACTGGCTCATTTGATGAAAATACAGAATTAGGCGAGGATAATGAGGATCCTGGCGCTGAACTTCCCCCAAGCTATGGAAGCTTGCCGAAGGCACCGGCTCCAATTATCCCTAATGGTACAAGCGGCGCATTTGAGTTACCCAAAAGTGACATCAAGGCTGAGGATGAACATAGCAACAGCTCTATTGTCGATGATGGCAATCATGATAAGGCATTTTCTCAAAACGTATTCAAGGTTTATCCTGATTACCTCCTTGATTCTCTAAAGGAAAAACTAAAGTCAGAACACTCTAAGAAAGTAGGATTGAGCAATTTTGGATCATCAAAGCGGATTCTAAAAGATACGGAAGGAGAAAGAGATTCTGAGGCTATAAAAGCAAATGTTGCCGCATTATTGAGCCTGAATATAGTCTACGGACTTACTACATTTGCTAGCCAAAGCTTTGATTTTAGTTTGCTCAAAAGACCAGAATCTGCTGGCATTAAAAATTTAATGATCCAGGTCTTACTTGAAGACATCGTGCTCAATTTAGGAAACGCTCAAAGTAGGTTTCTAATTGAAACTTTCTCTGCAATCGTATTTGATGGGGAAGCATCCCCCGACAGTAGTCATGATAGAGATATTCTACCGACGAGCGGTGTCCCAATAACACTGACTCTGAGTGGTTCCGGTGATGCGGGAGGCGTAGTCTTCCAAGAAGAGGAGGCATCGGATGGTGTATTACAAAGCCTTTCTGATTCAGGAGCTTACAGTCGTAGGGCAAATCAGACAGAAAACACCCTAGCTTCTGGAACTCCTGAAGCATCTTCTAAACCGAAAATATCTGGTATTCGTATTTTCTCAGGCACAGAACCCTCGCTTGAGATATCCCCCGGACCTGCGTCAGAATCCGATACGCCGGAACCCACGCCCGAATCGACGCCGGAGCCGACACAGGAAACAGCACCTGAACCGAAACAGGACACAACAGAGAAAACTGCACCTGAACCAGACAACAACACAGCAGATAAAGCAGATCC